>CAZBAG010000006.1:0-12136 GCA_964490365.1 uncultured Candidatus Saccharibacteria bacterium | reverse complement strand
CCAGTTAGTACTGGCAGATTCATCCGAGCTATTCATGTCTCGAACTACTCAGGAGTAGTGACAAAGGAGACTTATTATTTTCGATTACGGGACTATCACCCTGTATTGTGTTTCTTTCCAGAAACTTCATCTAATAACAAATTTTTTGACTCCTCTTCCTTACGGAAAGTCTCTATCCTACAACCCCAAAGCACTATTACGAATGTAACGCACTCTGGTTTGGGCTCCTTCCTTTTCGCTCGCCGCTACTCAGGAAATATTCTTGCGTTCGCAAGTTTGTTTTCTGTTCCTCTAGGTACTTAGATGTTTCAGTTCCCTAGGTCTGCAACTTAACGTATAGCTAAGTTTATCTTGCATTACCAAGATAAGGTTTCCCCATTCGGAGACCTCCGGATCAAAGCTTGCTAGACAGCTCCCCGAAGATTATCGCAGTCGTGCCACGTCCTTCATCGCCTTTTAAAGCCAAGGTATCCACCATGTGCCCTTAATTTCCTAATAGGAAATTTGAAAACCACATTATGTTTTAATTTTCTACATTTTTTTACATTACAAATAATTCTGTAATGTAACTTCAATAATATTCAATCGCTAGTAGTGATTGAATATTTACCTGCTATATTTAGTTTTCAAATAACATACGTATTTTTTAAAGAAAAAACCCGCTTCTAGCGGGACGTCGTAAGACCAAATTAAAGGTATTACTTTGCCCCTCTTAAAACATGGTTTTCCTTCATATTCATACGTGGGTATAAGTATAGTCAGAGCGAAAATAAAGTCAAGTGTTTTATAGACCTTTTTATTGTTTTAAGGCAGACTCTCTAAGTAGTAATAAAAAGCCTATATTTAGAGCCATTTTCTAATTGAAAAACAGGGGTCGATTTTAAAAATCGACCCCTGTTTTAACGCCTCCATATTATTTCCCTGTATCGTACTGCTCCAAATAAGTTGTGAGCTGTCGATTTACTTTCACAAACGTTGCACGTTTAGAAAATTCCTTGAGTTGCCTCGCGCCAATATAGGTTCCTGTGCTTCGAAGTGAGCCGAGTAAGTCTTGAATAAAGTTGTGAACACTTCCCTTAAAAGGAATCAGGGTATGACGACCTTCGCTTGCGCGGTGACCATCTTTCTTTCCATAAAATTCAATCATTGCTCGGTTTGAAGATGAGCCAAAATATTCTTTAAATTTTTTTCCTTCGTGCTCAATCGTGTCACCACCACTTTCTTCAAATCCTGAAAACATTGAACCAAACATATTGAAATCTGCACCAGCACAAAATGCTTTCGCAACACACGATGGATATTGTTGTCCACCGTCTGCAATAATTCTTCCAACACCTTGCTCATTTGCAACACCGTGCGCAGCATCAGCACATTCAATCACTGCTGAAAGTTGTGGATAGCCGACGCCGGTCATCTTACGAGTGGTACATGCAGAACCGGGACCAATACCGACTTTTACAATATCGGCTCCTGCCAAAATAATTTCCTCTGTCATTTCATTTGTCACCACATTTCCCGCAATAATAATATGGTCAGGGCAAATAGATCGAATCTCAGACACAGCTTCAAGAAATCTTTGGAGGTATCCATTTGGAACATCAATACAGATAAAAGAAAAATTCTTGAGCAAATTTTTCTCTTTCATAACTTTCAAAGCTTGCATGTCTTCATCTCGAATACCGAGTGTATACGCAACATAGTCAGGATTTGAAAAATCTTTAAAAAATTTTTCATACTCTTCTACAGAATAATATTTGTGAAAGGTTGTGATAATTTTATATGGAGACAAGACACGAGCCATTTCAAACGTTCCGCATGTTGCCATATTTGCGGTCATAATCGGAAGTCCACGCCATGTTTTAGGAGAATGATAGAAGGTAAACTCTCGTTCAAGTTCTACTTCTTTTCGAGAAGAAAGTGTACTTCGTTTAGGACGAAGAAGTACATCAGCATAATCTAATTTTACATCTTCTGCTATTCGCATGCAGGAAGTATTATACTCCACACACATAAAAATCAAAAATCGCCGAACGGCGATTTTTGATTCAATATTGACTTCCTTTGTTACAAACTAGTCTTGTTCCGAAAGAGCGTTTTTCGCTCGCTCAATAGCTTTCGCTGCTGCTTCTTTTCCTCCAAGACCAAATGCAAGACCTCCTGCTATCGCAAGCATTGCTACGATACCAGTGAAGAGGATTTGCATGAATGCTGGAGCAATACCAAGTTCTGAAAGAACAATGATGATTGCAAAAATCCAAATAGCCCATTTTGCTACTGAACCAGCCATTCGTGCTGACCTAACACCCATTGCTTTTGCTGAACCTTCCACCACTCTTCGAATAGCGTCAGAAAGTACTGTTGCAATAACAAGGATAAGGGCTGCAATAAATACTTGTGGCAAGTAACCAAGTACAACATTTCCAAGGAAATTATTTACTTGATTAAGTCCTAGAAGCTCAAGTGAAGTCATGAGGAATACCACTACGATAAACCATTTCGCAACTTCTCCAAGAAATACTCCGAAATCAAGTCGGAATCCTCCTCGTGCAAGAGCATCTTTGAACCCAACACTCTCAAAGAGCTTATTTACTTTTAAAGCATTTACTACTTGTGCAAGTGCTTTACTTACTACTGAACCAATCGCCCAACCAATAATAAAGATTATTATTGCAAGAATAAGATTTGGTACGAAGTTAATAAAACCCATCCACAGACCTTGTAGAGATGAACTAAATAGATCTCCCCATGTTTGAATAAACATATAGCTATATTTTTATTTCGACGTTGTGTCGTAAATATAAAAATTAATGTATAACTTTAAAAATTCGACCTTTTAAAGTACATATATATTATACCAAGGGTTTTCTAGCGTTTTTTTAGAGCCTCTGTGGATAATTCTTGGGTTTTTATGAGCTCTTCATGTGAGAATTCAAAGATATCACAGACAAGCTTGTCGTACATATTTGCCCTATATTTAAACTCATCCGTTGTAAACACGGCATATTGGAGCTCTTTTCCAATCTCAGACTCAAGATTTTTAATAATATTACCAAGTGTCTTTATCTTCAGGTTGTCACCAACAATCATCATGTCAGCTCGGCTGTCAGGGTTTTTAATAAATACCCCTGCAATAACAAGGAGCTTGATCTTACCAGCAGGTTTTAATCGTCTTACAAGATCTTCCCGACTCATGCTGTCACTGCCAATAATTAAATTATGCAGAGGTTCTAAGTATTTAAACTCAGAATCAAGAAACCAACCTTCAACTCTTTTTCGGATCGACGTGCTTCCCTTTTTTGTTTTAATCTGGATATCTTTAACAAAACTTTTTTTCTTGAGCATTCCTGCAGACTTTAGAAGATTAAGTTCTGTTCGTGCGGAACTATCTTTTGTTTGAGTACGGAGTGCAACTTCTTTTGTTTCAAAACCACTTTCTGGATTCATAAGAAACAGTCGCATCACTTTCACCAGCGGCACACTACTAAAAAGTTTTCCTAAAATATCCATTCTGTGTTAAAAGATTATTTTGATAATGCATTCGTCCTGCAATGTTATACGTCCCATTATACAAGAAACCATAAGAGCGAATCAAAATAGACAACTTTAGATTTTTGTTTTGTGATAGCAAAACAAAAACCCACCTCTCGGTGGGTTTTGCGAATGTTTCGATTCCTTTTATTTTAAGATTGAACGTAATTGGAAACCAAATGTTATTTAAGTTCAGCCTTTCCACCTGCTTCTTCGATAGCTTTCTTCAAAGCTTCAGCATCTTCTTTCTTCATGCCTTCTTTTACTGGACATGGAGCTGCTTCAACAAGGTCTTTTGCTTCTTTAAGTCCAAGACCAAGAGCTTCTTTAACTACTTTCATAACTGGAATTTTTGCTTCACCAACAGATGCAAGGAAAACAGTGAATTCTGTCTTCTCTTCTGCCGCATCACCAGCCGCACCTGCTCCAGCGCCCATCACTGCTACTGCAGCAGCAGACACGCCGAATTTTTGTTCAAGAAGTTTTACCAATTCGTGAAGATCAAGCACAGACATTGTGTCAATTGCTTCAACGATTGATTTGAATTTTGCAGGTACTTCTACTCCACCTGCGTTTGTTGTTTCTACGTCTGACATATTATTTCTAAATTAAATGGATAAGTGTAGTAATATCTACGCTGTTTTTTGTTCAGCAATTTTTGAAAGTGCTGTAACAAACTGTTGAATCGGAGTGTTAATAAGATTAACGAATTGTCCGTACAGAACCTCCGTAGAAGGAATAGTCGCAATCGACATCATTTCTTCTTTCGTCATGTACTTTCCTTCAAAAACTCCTCCAACAATGGCAATGTTCTCTTTGTGACTTTTTTGAAAATCGTATACTTCGCGAGCCGGAGCGATTAAGTCATTTCCGTACGCAATCGCCATCATACCTGGAAGTTCTGGCATATCACCCGTAATAGATGATTTACCGAATCCTTTTTTCAAAAGAGTTTTCTTTACCACTTTGTAAGAAATGTCATTTTGTCGTAGCTTTTCTCTAAGACTTGTTTCATCTTTTACTAAAAGTTTTGTAAAGTTCACAAAAACAACTGACTTACTATTTCCTGAAATAGTTTCAAGTACTGAAACCATATCTTTCTTTTGATCTCTTGTTTTTGCCATGAATAGTATATTCAATGAACTAGTAATGTGTAGCTTTTCAAAATAAAAACGGTCACGTATACGTGCCGGCTCAAAATACGGGAAAATCCCCAATAGTTCGACCTCGGTAAGATTGACACCTTTACAGGCAACTTACTGTCTTGAGCCCTACAAAAGAGATTCTACGGGAACACACTAAAAAGTCAATAGAAAAGGCCCGCGTCGTACGACGCGAGCCTTTCATCTTCGTGAAGGCTTCACCCTCAACCAGAAACCGTAATGCGACCAATAAACTTTTGGTCAGCATCAAACACGGTGTAAAGTCCTGGTGCAAGAGAACCAACAGCAACCTTTCCACTAGTAATCGGTAGTGAGAAGCTCTTACCATCGATTGATACCATTCGGACGCCGAGCTCGGTTACCTTTGTAGGCACCACAAACTCTGTATTTGTTGGGTTCGGATAAAGCGAGGCTTCCGAAAAACTCTCTTCACCAACTGAGGTGAAGATCGTTTGGAATCGCCACGTACGTACTGAAGTGTCGTACACCTCAATAGGGCCAGTACCATTCTCTTCATCGTACACATCAATGTGGATCTTGAAGTAGATTGGTGTTCCGATCGGCGCAAGCTCTTGGTACTCCCACCAGTAAAGTCTGTATTGCTCTGTTCGAGAAATAACAC
Source organism: uncultured Candidatus Saccharibacteria bacterium (assembly GCA_964490365.1). Taxonomy (GTDB): domain Bacteria; phylum Patescibacteriota; class Minisyncoccia; order Phycocordibacterales; family CSBR16-119; genus JAUPTX01. The sequence continues at coordinate 6,823 of CAZBAG010000006.1, read as the reverse complement.
CAGGGGTAATGTACCGAGGCTCGTCGTAGATGAGGTGTCCTCCACCATTTTCAAGTTCTTCCCTGTCGGTAGACCACTTGAAGTAGAGCGTTGCGTAGTAGACGGTGTTCGACTGGAACGTTGCTTCTGCGATCAGCAATTCATACCCTTGAGGGGCAGGAAAAGAATCGTACACAAGCGGAGAAACGAAGATGAATTGTGAGAAAGAGCTGGTGCCAAGCACCAGTGCCAGAAAAAGGGTTAGCAGGTGCTTCATGACGTATTATCTTTTTTCTAAACAATATACTATTTTTAGTAATTTGTCAAGAGCACGTTCGTGGGATTTAATTTTGACTTATTATTTCTCGAGCTTCTGCTTTATCAGTGTAATCAACAGCAAGAATCAAAAGTACGCCCGATGCAATGATCAGTAAGAAAATAAAAAGTGTTTTAAAAAAATGATTGTTGAACATATAGAAACAGTACCTCCAAAGATGACTAGCGGGTGCAAAGCTCCAACAAAACAAATATGTGAGTGCCGCCGCTAGTCGTCTTTAGAGATACGACAAGTTTAGTATACTAAATTTACGGTAAATAATTAATAACAATCGTTGGATAACCTTGTTCATTTGTTCCTGGAAGCAAGAAACCTCGAAGATAAACATTTTCTCCTTTTAATCTTTCTAAATCTTCAGAAGAAATATTTTCAATCGCATATTTTGCACGTTCTGTTCGTAAAATAACACGAGTTGGATAGCTATTGCCATTGTATTGCATTGGCCTATAGATAGTCACCATGCCCCATTCTTCAATATATTCACCAGCTACATCATATGCTTTTCGCACCCAATTTTTAGCAGAAAAATTTCCATCTTCTGTGTACCCTATAGGTTGATATTGTTCAAGATCTACATCTTCAAGAAGATAATTTACAACCATAACTGGCAGGCCATAACCATCTGGATTCTTGATACTGTATCCAACAACCATGACATTCATATCTGAGAAAACTTCTAGAGAGTTATCTGAAATATTTTGTACATGATATTCCTCTGATTCAGTTACGAGTCTATGGGTAGGCATCTCAATATGATCTCCGTATACAATTTTCTCACTGCTTGGAACAAGCATTCCTTGTAATTGAATCATGTCTGTTTTCTCTCCAGTCATATACTGAACCCATTCACCTAAAAACATATCTCCTCTTTTTGTGTGGTCAACAAGCATGTATTCAATGTGAGGAGGAGGTGGCGGAGCAAAGAGACTTTGTTGAGTTGGAATATCAAGAATGCCTGTTTGTGAAAGACCTACACTACGCTGGTATGCAAAAAGCGCATCTCGAGTTTTAAACCCAAACACACCAGAGATTTTTCCATTATAGAGGCCAAGGTCTTTTAAAATTGTTTGCGCTTCTAACACCACATCATTGTGATTAAAGACACTGAACACATTTATCTGTGTACCGGATATAACCTGAGCTTTATGGTTTTCATCTTTTAAAATAACACCAAAACTAGAAAGGAGGATTACCACAAGAAGAGCAATCCCTACTTTTAACACTTTTTTAAAGTTACTCATGAAAATATTATCTCATACTTAGGCAAAGCCACAATACGTAATTCACACCCAAAAACACAAAAACCCGCAGGGGCGGGTTCTTATGTTTGTTTTGTTGTTGAAGCTAAGTATTAGCTACTCACAAACTGAGTCTATCATACTCCATTGACAAAGTCAAGTACCCCAGTACAATAAGTCATGTTTGTATCGGATGGTTGCACCCCGACGGTTACGTCGGGGTGAGGAAAGTCCGGACACCCCCCACTTTGTGGGAGCAAGGTAGCGGGTAACGCCCGTCTGGCGCAAGCCAAGAGATGCGAGCAGTGACGCCCAAGTCGAAAGATGAGGGATTCCTTAGTGGAATAATTTCATGGCAACATGAAGGTGAAACGGCAAAATTCTTACCTGGGTGCAAGGCCGTGTCCCGACGTAACGTCGGGAAGTGTCGCTTGAGGTGTTTGGTAACAAACATCCCAGATAAATAACTATCGATTACAGAATCCGGCTTACAGATACAAATACATATATGAAAAATGTCTCGTTTCGGCGAGACATTTTTCTTTATCATTAAGCTTCGCAGCTCACGCACACGTTCAGTGCACTTTCTTCTGCTGCGACAGCCACTGGTGGTTTCTTTGAATCCATTTCTTGAAGTTTCTTTCTACCAAATTGTTGAGCGGCATTCATACTGTGTTGATAGTACAGGGTTTTAATTCCCTTTTCCCATGCATACAAGTAGAGAGAGTTCAGTTCTTTTGTAGAAATAGTAGGGTCGATCATGATATTAAGTGATTGAGCTTGGTCGATATATTTTTGTCGGTCAGCTGCTTGGTCAATAATCGCTTTCTGATCAATTTCACTAAATGTTCGAAATACATTCTTTTCGTGAGGAGTTAGGAAATCTAAGTGTTGAACAGAACCATCGTTGTCACGAATACTTGCCCATGTTTCAGAATTATTAAACCCTTTTTCATTGAGCAGACTTTCGAGTGTTGGGTTTTTAATCGTAACCTTCATTTTGTCTACATCTTTCACAAAGGCATTCGACATTAATGGTTCAATACTTTGAGAAACTTGTCCCAAGATAAATGCTGAAGATGTTGTTGGTGCAATAGCAAGAAGCGTCGTATTTCTTCGTCCGTATCCTTTCAAGATTTCAGGCTCTCCATATTCTTTCGCCATATCTTCTGAAGCCTTGTACGCTTTGTCTTTGATCAATTTAAAAATGTCTTCGTTAAGGTCTTTTGCTTCTTGACTATCAAAAGCTACATTGCTTTCTTGCAAAAACGTGTGCCAGCCAAGTACTCCAAGACCGAGCGCTCGATGTTCTTTTGCGAACTTATGTGCACGTTGCATAAAGTAAAACGCAGATTGCATTTGAAGATCGCTACTGTCGCGGAATGATTCTAGTCTCGCAACGAAATCAGAAATCACCGTGTCGAGGAACATGGTAAGTGTTTCAACGGCATCTGTATCTTTCCATTCATTGTAATGTCGTAGGTTCATAGAAGATAGACAGCACACGAATGAAATGTCATCACTCGACGGAAGAGCAATTTCAGAACAAAGATTACTTCCATGAATTCTCATATCCTTATCTTTGTAGACATCAACCGTATTGTTGTTCACGGTATCGCTGAACAAAATATATGGATAACCAATTTCAGTTCTACGTTGAATTACTTTTGCCCAAATTTTTCTCTTTTCTTGGTCGCCATCAACCATAGCCTTGAGCCACTCATCGCCCACGGTTACTGCATAAGTTGATTCTTGAATAGCATGACCTTCTTTACCAACATTTAAAAATTCTTCAATGTCTCCGTGCTCAATCGGAAGATATGGTGCACAGTGACCACGTCGTGTCGAACCCTGACTTATGATATTAATAACCCCATCAAAAAGCTCCATGAAGTGTACCGATCCAGAAGAGTGTCCATTATCCTTGATTACAGAACCACGCGGACGCAAAGCTCCAAAATAAGCAGAGGTGCCGCCGCCATACTTCGTCATCATACCAACTTCAGCATGAGTATAGAGAATACGTGACATGTCATCAGCAACATAACTACCAAAACAACTTATTGGCAGACCTCGGCCCAGTCCGTAGTTAGACCAAATAGGAGAAGCAAGTGAGTAAAAACCTCTCGACATATAGTCGTAAAATTTATCAGCAAAGCCTGGTTTATTAAGATATTTTTCTGCAATTTGCGCAATCTCCTTGATACGATTTTCAGGAGTTGTATCACCCACAAGATAGCCCTTTGCTAGAAATTTTCTACTGTTTTCGTTTAACCAATACATATTTTATCTTAATGTTACAATGCTAATGTTTTTTTAGAAGAGATCGTCACTGGTGATACTCTTACTTTTCTTGTTGTAATTAATTGATTTTTTGTTAAAGAAATCTCCGTGTTTCGTTGCAATCACTTCATCGTAAAACCATTCAGATTGTTGGAGAAGCATTTCGTCAGTATCAAATATTTTTCGGATACCAATACTATGCAGGGAGTTATTAAATCGTTGTTTGATAAATTCGAGAACAACAGACTTTGGCATGAAATCAATCTCCCCTTTTTCAAAGATCCAATTAACCACTTGTGTTTCTGATTCAAACGCCTCTTCACACACTCTGATTACTTGTTCTTCAAATTCTGTATCAAACCACTCTGGATGTTCCTCTTTGATAACACGAATCAGATCAATACCGAATAGTCCGTGAATTTGTTCTTCTTTTGAAGTTGCTTCAACCGCATTTGAGATACCCTTAAACAAGTTTTTATGCTTGTTGAATGACATCATAATCAGGAATTGTGAGAATAGAGAAACATGTTCAATGAAGAGTGAAAACAAGAGCACTGATTGACTGTAGTCTCGATCGTCCTCACTTCGTGCATTGGCAAGAGCTTTGTCTAAGTAGTGCACTCGGCGTGTCAGTGCTGGAATTTGATCAATACTTTTAAACGAGTCATTGAGTCCAAGGATCTCAAGCAAGTGAGCATACGCATCGGTGTGGCGCACTTCACTTTCTGCAAACGTTGCACCCACAGCACCAACTTCTGGCTTAGGAATTTTTTTATAGATATCACCCCAGAAACTCTTTACCGCAACTTCAATCTGCGCAATAGCTAGCATGGCATTCTTAATTACATTACGCTCTTTTTCATCAACATTTACTTTAAAGTCTTGTACATCACCGACAAAGTTAAACTCAGTGTGAATCCAATATGAGTGTCGTATTGCGCTTACATATTCATAGAGTTCTGGATATTCGTAAGGCTTAAGATATGTTCTCTTTTTGAAAATGTCTCGCTTTCGTTCTTTGATACGTTCTTGGCGATACAAAATGTATGCTTTTGCAACTTCAAAGTCACCCTTTTGAGCAACAGCTTCTTCAACAAGATCTTGGATCTGTTCAACAGTCGGTACAATATCTGCACCGAGCACTCCTTCGAGCTTTATCTTTACCGTCGCACCAAGATCAGCGAGTTGAGATTTAGAAATAGGAAAACCCACTGCATAGTAGGCTTTATGGATCGCATTTTCAATGCGCTTAATATCAAAATCAACGATATCGCCGTTTCTTTTTTTGATGTGTTTTGGTGACATATCTTAAAGAACTTATGTGAACAAATATACTTATAAAATTGTCTAAATATTATACAAAAATATTTTCTAAATTACCCAACAAAGACTACGTTTTAGGCTTAATAAAATAGAAAAAGTCGTATGTAAAGATGCATTCCCTGCACAGCCCAAAAAGAAAGGATTTTTAGAAAGAAAATTTGAAAAATACTAGAACCAAGACGTAATTGTCGTAAAAATAGCAGGATGAAACTTGCTTACCTGTTGAAAACTTTTTGCGAGAAGAAAGCAGAGTGTCTTAGTAAAAGAAAAACACCTCAAAACAAGCCTGTTTTGAGGTGTTTTTCATTAGATAGATACTCGAACTATTTCATTTCTGTTGAAATCACGGTATCTCCTACTTTTACATTGTTTTGATCAGCCCAACCTGCGTTTACTTCAAACACAACAGACGCTGGGTACGTTGGTGTAATAACACCATCATAGTCAGGGCTTACATTTTTCACAATATCAACAACAGTTCCTTGATCATTTACGAAAATAAAGTCGAGAGCAAACTTCATGCCTTTCATATGGAATGTATGGAAGCTTTCTGTGTCAAAAGTAAACATTTGACCTTCGTTTGGATTAATTGATGTTACATTACTGAGTCCTTGTTTTCTGTCTCTATCACTACTTGCTACTGCAGCAGTAAGGTGTGACCCACCGATGTTCGCAATAACATTCTTGAGTTCTGACCGTGATGAACCATTGTCCACACTCATAACTTGGTTTGGAGTTACTGAAGCATTTTTACCAGCAAAAATCAGAGCCCCGGCAAAAATAACTACGACAGCTACAAGAATAACGAGAGACGTTTTCATCACCTTATCTTTTTTTTGTACGTTTTCCATATGATCTTCCGCATGAGCGGACATTATTAAGTTAATACTATTAATGAGAAATATTGTGATAATTTCTTACGCTTTGTATTATACCATGTATGATTATTTGTAAATAGGAAAACTAACAGATAAAAAGAAAAGCCCGAGAATCGGGCTTTTCTTTTTACTCCACAACTAGATAATTATGCAAATGAATTTTGGAAAGATACTATACTGTATTCTGTTCCGTTCTACCCGATGCTTCGCAAGCGAAGCATCTAGGTTTTTATCTCTTTTATCCACAAGAGCATGGAGTTAGATTATTATTCCTCTAACCAAGGCTCTATGAGCTAGGCTCATAACCGACTCTACTTTTACTTAAAGTAAAAGCACTCAAATTGAATTATTCCACGAGCAGCTTCCGCTACCCGTGCCTTGTTACGACTTAGTCCCTGTCACCGAATTTACCTTAGGCCATGCGAATGCACAGACTTCGGGTACCCCCGGCTCCCTTGACTTGACGGGCGGTGAGTACAAGACTCGAGAACGTATTCACCGCGGCTTAGCTGATCCGCGATTACTAGCAATTCCAACTTCATGAGGTCGGGTTTCAGACCTCAATCCGAACTAAGGATAGGTTTAAAGGATTGGCTCAGGATTACTCCGTCGCGACCCGTTGTCCTACCCATTGTATTATGTGTGTAGCCCAAGACATCAAGGGACATGCTGACCTGGCGTCATCCTCTCCTTCCTCCCAGCCCACAATCCACGAACTTTCGTTCCTGAACTTTGGGCTAGGCAGTCTCGCGTGACACTTGTAACACACGATGAGGGTTGCGTTC
>CAZBAG010000005.1:0-35925 GCA_964490365.1 uncultured Candidatus Saccharibacteria bacterium | reverse complement strand
AAGCCGGTTCTATCGGTGGATCAGGAGGACGAGCTGGAGGACGTGTAGCGAAAGGTATCCGCATGGCGGGACGAATGGGTTCTGACCTTGTTACTGTAAAAAACCTAAAGGTTTTAGCAGTGGATACAGCAAACAATCAACTACTTATTAAAGGTGCCTTGCCTGGTCGACGAGGGACAGTTATCACTATTAAAGGATAATCTATGGAAGCAAAAGTATATAACAAAAAGGGTGAAGTTTCAGGAAATATTTCTCTGCCAGAAAGTATTTTCGGACTTCCTAAAAATGCAGACTTGGTTCACCAAGTAGTGGTAAGTATGATGTCAAACCAGAGAGCTAACACTGCGCACACGAAAGATCGTGGTGAAGTGTCTGGTACAGGTAAGAAACCTTGGAAGCAAAAGGGAACAGGACGAGCACGACACGGAGATAGAAAATCACCGATTTGGGTTGGTGGAGGTGTTGCTCACGGTCCAAAAAACCTTCGAAACTATAAGAAGAAGATCAACAAGAAAATGAATGCGAAAGCATTGTTTACTGCTCTTTCTGAAAAGTTTAAAGCAGGAAGAATTCTTTTTGTAGACAGTATCACTCCTTCTGAAATCAAAACAAAAGAAGCATCAGCAACAGTACGTGCGCTTGGAAAAGTTGAAGGATTTGAACGACTACTTGGATCTAAAAAGGTAGTTGCTCACATTGCAACAGACTCTAAAGATGATGTTGTGATTAAGAGTTTTAACAATATTCCTTACGTAGCGGTAAACGAGATGAGAAATCTAAATATCTTAGATGTTCTTAATCACCGATACTTGGTTATTGTTAACCCGTCTGAAAGTATTAAAACATTAGAAGCTAAGCTCAAGTAATATGGGACTATTTAACAAAAAAGAAAAACCAAAAACGGACAATTCAAAAGAAGTTGTCGTTAAAGAAACCAAAACTCCAAAAGCGAAAACTTCTAAAACAGGAGAAAGTGTGTCAATGTTTGATTCTGGATCTGTTATTACAAATCCACGAATTACAGAAAAGGCGGCATACGCATCTGACAAAAATGTATACACATTTGATATCGCGCCAAGAGCTTCAAAAATAGAAGTTGTAAAAGCGATACAAGCACTCTATAACGTAACACCGGTAAAGGTAAACATTAGTGCTATTCCAACTAAACGAGTTGTTCGAAGAAATGTTCTAGGACAAAAAGGTGGTGGAAAGAAAGCCTATGTGTTTCTCAAGAAGGGAGACAAAATAGAGTTTGTTTAACAATTAACAAGTGCAATCTGAGAATACGAAAGAATCACTCATTATAGATTGTGTAATATTATGAAAATACATAAACCAACGTCAGCAGGTAAAAGAAACTTGGTGACAACAAATTATCGAAAAGTTCTATCAGGTGGACGTCCAGAGAAAAAACTCTTGCGAGGTCTTAAAAAGAAAGGAGGACGAAATAATCGTGGTATCGTAACCGTTCCTCACCAAGGAGGAGGACACAAGAGACGATATCGAGATATCGACTTTAAATACAATAAATTCGATATCCTCGCGACTATTAAGTCTGTTGAATATGATCCAAACCGAAACGCATTTATCTCTCTTGCTTCATATAAAGATGGAGAAAAGAGATACATTTTAGCGGTGAAGGGACTTAATGTTGGCGACACATTTATCGTTTCAAACGAAGCGGAAGTGAGAGCTGGAAACAGAATGTCTCTTGTGAACATTCCAGTAGGTAACTTTGTTCACAATGTTGAGCTCAAGTTCCACGGAGGAGCTAAAATTGCGCGTGGTGCTGGAGCATTCGTGCAAGTAGTTGCTCACGACGAAGGAAAAACTTCTCTAAAAATGCCATCAGGTGAAATTAGAAAAGTGCCTTCTACGTGTTTTGCAACAATCGGTGAAGTTTCAAACGCTGAATTCAAGCTTGTAAAGCGAGGAAAGGCTGGACGAAACCGATGGCTCGGTATCAGACCAACTGTTCGTGGTACTGCCATGAACCCAGTAGACCACCCACACGGTGGAGGTGAAGGACGACAAGGTATTGGTCTTCGAAGAGGTCCAAAAACTCGTCATGGTAAGCTTGCATACGGAGTTAAAACTCGAAAAGCAAAGAAATACTCTAACAAGTTTATGGTTACTCGACGAAAAACAAAGAGAAACCAACAAGGATCTAAATAATCAAATACAAAAAGCCAGTCCGTACGGACTAGCTTTTTGTATTTTCTTTATGTAGTATCTAGATAAATAACTAGAACCTTTGATCACATGAAAAATCTTAGGAAATCAAAGCGACGTCAATTGGTTGAGGCTTGGAAATTATTGAGGTTCATTCTTGGCAATATCTACGAGTATATCATCACAAAAGGGTATGATCCGAATACTTGCTCAGAAATGGCATCACGAGTTGTGACAAATCGTCCAAGGGTTCTTAAAAGCAAGAAAGAAAGACTCCTTCTTTCATTTGTTAAGAGAGAGCTTATCCGCCATCTTATTTCCAAGCAATCGCGCTTTAAGCTGTCCTCGTTGCAGGCTTTTTGCTCGCTCCTCGAGTTCGGCTTTGTTCATTTTGATGATCTTGGAATTTCCAAAGAGAGTCAATTCAGCTTCATTCGACTTGGTCGAATCAGCCCGGCGATGTATAAGGAGCTAAAGATGGTTCCTAACACTTGGCAAAAAGCACTCCAGCGAGGTCTAGACAGAAGAGAAGATCTTCGGCGTCAAACTTATGATCGCCTGATGAATAAGCGCTTCAATTTTGTTTTCGTTACCCTGGAAAAGTAGCCCCGCTTCGGCGGGGTTTTTTATTAAGCCCCGTAATGTTTGACATCCAAAGGCTCATCTGCTAGTATAAGCAAATCCAGTTTTGGCTGGAATTTTTTTACCTAATTAAATTAAATATAGAGATGGCGGTGAACCCCTAGATTCTCTAGGATACACGACCTAGCCATGTATTCGATTTTGAAATATGACAAGATCACTTAAAAAAGGTCCATATGTAGATGCAAAGCTACTCAAGAAGATAGCTGGGAAAAAACCTCAAGAAACTGGGGTTATTAAAACGTGGGCACGATCTTCTCAGATTGCTCCAGAGATGGTTGGGTTTATTTTCGGTGTACACAATGGTCGAAAACACATTGAAGTGCTTGTGGCAGAAGACATGGTAGGTCACCGACTTGGTGAATTCTCTCCAACACGAACTTTCCACCGACACGGAGGTAAGCTTATGAAAGAGCTTGAGCAAAAGAAGAAAGAGTCTGAAATTGCAGCGGCACAAGCAGCTAAAACAGCCACTACAACAGCTAAGAAATAATAATCTCTCAGTATATTTATATGAAAGCAGTATTAAAAAATTACAGACAATCTCCTCGAAAAGTTCGCCTTGTGGCTGACTCTGTTAAAGGTAAAAAAGTTGCAGAAGCTCTTCTGAAGCTTAAATTCATGCCAAAACGATCAACTGAAGTGATTGAAAAACTTATTGCATCTGCTGTTGCAAATGCGAAAGAGAATTTTGATGCAACACAAGAACTTTTTGTTCAAAACATTGAGATTAACCAAGGAGTTACCCTAAAACGATACCGACCGCGAGCTCGAGGTTCTGCATATCGAATCAACAAACGAACAAGTAACATTGTGGTTACACTAGCCGACGCTTCACTGATGAAATCAAAGAAGAAAGCACAAGTAGTAGCTCCAGAAAAAGAAACTGCAAAAGCTCCAGCTAAAAAAGCTGTTGCAAAAAAGGTCGCAAAAAAGACTGTTAAAAAAGTAGCGCCAAAGGCGGATAAATAATAAATAGTTTATGTCAAAGAAAGTTCACCCATACGCACATAGAATGGTAGTCCTCCGAGATTGGAAATCTCGATGGTTTGCGACTGACAAAAAATACTCAGACTTTTTGAGAGCGGACATCTTCATTAAAGAATATCTCATGAAGAAGCTTAAGAGTTCGTTTGTTTCTGTTATTGAAATTGAACGAAGCCGAAACGGAGTTCGTGTAATCATCAAAACATCACGACCTGGTGTTATTATTGGCCGACAAGGTGAAGGTGCGAAAAAGCTTAAAGATGACCTTCTTAAGATGATGAAAAAGAATGCTATTGTTATCCCAGAAGATCTTAAAGTAGATATTGTTGAAGTATCTAATCCAGATGCTGATGCAAAGATTGTAGCACTTTCTATTGTTGAAGGTCTTGAAAAACGACTACCGTTCCGACGAGTTCTTAAACAAACACTTGAAAAAGTAATGGCTGTTCGAGAAGTAAAAGGAGCTCGTTTCCTTATTGGTGGGCGACTTAACGGTGCTGATATGGCCCGAACAGAGTCAGTAAAGAAGGGAAGTATCCCACTTCAAACATTCCGTGCCGATGTTGACTTTGCTCGCGAGAGAGCTAATATGTCATACGGTGTTATCGGTATCAAGGTTTGGATTTACAAAGGGGAAATTTTTGATAAGGATAAAAAATAATTAAATTACCATGTTATTCCCAAAGAAAGTAAAATTCAGAAAGTGGCAACGAGGCAGAAAGAACCCTGCGCGACTTTTACGACCTGATACACGAGGAATCACACTTGCGTTTGGTTCATATGGACTAAAGGCTGAGTCTCCATCACGAGTTACTTCAAACCAAATTGAATCAGCCCGAAAAGCGCTTGTTCGAGAATTAACAAAAGTTGGAAAGATTTGGATTCGAATTTTCCCAGACAGACCAGTTACTGCAAAAGCAGCAGAAGTAGGTATGGGTAAAGGTAAAGGAGACCTCAAAGGATACTGCTTTGAAGTACGGCCAGGAAGAATGATCTTTGAAGTAGACGGAGTTTCAGAAGCGATTTCACGAGAGGCGCTTCGAAAGGCTGGAACAAAATTGCCGATTAAAACAAGAATAGTTTCTAGAGATCACAAATAATATGAGCAAAGATTTTAGTAAAATGAAAGACACTGAGCTTGCAAAAGATCTACAGTCTAAGCGAGCAGAGCTTCAAAAGATTAAGTTTACTTTTTCTCACGGCGGAAACAAAGATACGAAAAAGCAATCAAATCTGAAGAAAGACATTTCAAAAATTTTAACTGAAATCAAACAACGAGCATTACACAAATAATTAACACGTATGAAAACAACAGATACAAAAACTAAAAATCCAAAGATCCTAAGGGGTGTTGTCGTGGGAACAAAGAACGACAAGACTGCGGTTGTTTCTGTTGCAAGATTCGTGAAGCATCCAAAGTACCAAAAGTTCTTCAAGAAAGATAAAAAATACCAAGTACACGATGAGGCAAATGGAGCAGTAATTGGTGATAAGGTCGAAATACAAGAAGTGCGACCAATCTCTAAAACAAAGAGATTTATCATAAAGAAATAATAATAGGCTTATGATTCAAGACGGCTCAAACGTAAAAGTAACAGACAACGGAGGAGGTAAAGACGCTCGTGTCTTTAAAGTTCTCGGTGGTTCAAAAAGACGATATGCAGAAATCGGTGATTTAGTAGTGATCGCTATTAAAACAGCAGAACCTCGAAAAATGATTAAGAAAAAAGACGTTCACCATGCTGTTGTTGTGCGACAACGAAAACCTTTCCGACGAAAGGACGGTTCATACATTAGTTTTGATGATAACGCTGTTGTGATTATCGACAAAGGAAAGAAAGAACCAAAAGCAGGTAGAATCTTTGGTCCAATTCCACGAGAAATTGGAGAACTTGGATATCAAAAAATTGTTTCATTAGCACCTGAAGTACTATAATTGTATGATTAAGAAAAACGACAACGTACTAGTTATCACAGGAAGTGATAAAGGAAAAAAGGGAAAAGTTCTCCGTGTTTTGAGTAGTGAATCAAAAGTTATTGTAGAAGGTGTAGCAGTAAAGAAGCGACACACAAAAGCAAAAAACTCAAAGCAACCAGGACAGATTGTTGAAGTGTCAGCGCCAATCCATATTTCAAATGTAAAACTTGTTGATACTCCTAAAAAGGCTGCGAAAGCAAAGAAATAATTTCTTGTTACCACTTAGTAAAATAGTATGAAAACAGTAAAAGATAAAATCAAAGAATCGTTTAGCGCCTTGAAAGGGGAGTTTGGCTACACAAATGTGATGGCTGCTCCGAAAATTCAAAAGGTGGTTGTTTCTGTTGGTACAGGATCAAAGATGCGAAATGATAAAAACAAGAATACCTTTATCGCAGATCGAATCGCAAAAATTACAGGTCAAAAGCCTGCAATGCGACAAGCAAAAAAATCTATTGCACAGTTCAAGGTTCGAGAAGGTGAAGTGATCGGTATGTCGACAACTCTTCGAGGAGAAAAAATGTACTCTTTTATAGATAAGCTTACTAATATTGCTTTACCACGAACAAAAGACTTTCGAGGTGTTGATGCACGAATCATTGACGATATCGGAAACCTTACACTTGGGATTCGAGAACATACTATTTTCCCAGAAACAGGAGACGAAGAACTCAAGGATGTGTTCGGACTTGCGATAACAATTGTTACAACAGCAAAGTCAAAAAAAGAAGCAAAAGCTCTCTTTGACCACATTGGTATGCCATTTAAAAAGGTATCAGAACCAAGAAAGAAGAAGAAATAACAAATAGCCACCGCAAGGTGGTTTTTTGTTATAATCTAAATATGAAACTTAATTTCACATACGATAAAGAAAAAGATATATGGTGTCTTTTAACCTATGGAAAAAAATCTGTTAATTCTGGACTGACCACTAAGGCGTATGATGAATTAATAGAAAAATACGGAGGTAATCCATCCCAAGAAGAAGCTTCTATATTTATCGACGAGTATATTTCTACAAAAAATATAAGCACCGAAAAACTTATCGTCGGGTATGAAAAAGATTGGAATTTAATCAAAGATACATATCAAAAAAGAGCCGAAGAAATATTTGGAGTTTTTCTCCATGAAGATGTTACTGTGTATTTAACGATCAATAACCGATGTCCGTATGACTTAGCGAACAATGGCTTTTTTATATCTATGTCTCGTCCAGCCTCAACAGGGAAATTAACTGCTATGCATGAGCTTTGGCATTTTTATACTTGGTATGCTTTTGGTGTTACAGAAGAAGAAAAAATAGGGAAACAAAGATACAACGATATAAAAGAAGCACTTACTGTTTTACTAAATATTGAATGTAAAGATTTGTTGCCGGAAGGCGTACAAGATAATGGCTACCCTCAACATGGAGAACTTCGTGAGAAAATAACACAGCTTTGGCTTGAACATAAGGATCTTAAAAAAGTCATTAATATCCTACTAAACCTATAACCCAAGGTTGACTTTTCAGTGAATTTTAGTAATATACAGACATCGGTGAAAAGCCGATGGATCCTGTTTAATCCGTGTTTCTCCTTATGTTTTCTAAGAAAATATAAGCAACAACACGAGATATTGCAGAGTCTTTTATAACTAAACAGCCAAAAGTACAAGCTTTTGGTTTAGAGCGCTAAACTATGGCAAAAAGATCAGTCTTAGCTCGCCAAGCAAAACGTGTAAAACTACACGCAAAATTTGCTAAAAAACGAGCAGAACTTAAGGCCGCTGGTGACGTTGAAGGTTTGCAAAAACTTCCAAAAAACTCTTCATCATCGAGACTTAAAAACAGATGTGTGGCAACAGGTCGAGGAAAAGGATTCCTTCGAGATTTTGGACTGTCTCGAATTAAATTCCGAGAATTAGCAAATGAAGGAGAAATTCCAGGTGTTAGAAAATCTTCTTGGTAATCAAAACTATTTATGGATAAAATCGGAGAAATGTTAATTACAATAAAGAACGCAGGACAAGCTTCAAAGGCAAGTGTTGTTGTTCCTTATTCAAATTTGCGACATGCAATTGCAGAGTGTCTTTCAAAGCAAAACTATGTAGGCACTATTGCAAAGAAAACAGACAAGAAGGACAAGCCTGTTCTTGAAATAGCTATTTCATATGAAGGAAAATTCCCACGAGTTACAAACGTGGAAAGAATTTCAAAACCTTCACGAAGAATTTATATTAAAGCAAAAGAAATAAGGCCGGTGAAAAGTGGTGCAGGGTTGCTTGTTGTTTCAACACCAAAAGGTGTGCTTACAGGAGATGAAGCTCGAAAAGAGTTGGTCGGCGGAGAAGTATTATTTAAAATTTGGTAACCCCGACGTACAGTCGGAGTCCCGACCGAAGCGTCGGGATCAAACAATAGGATTAAATCAAAAATTATATGTCTAGAGTAGGAAAACAAATCGTAGAAATACCAAATGGCACAGAACTTTCTCTCGCTAACGGTATTCTTACAATAAAAGGAAAGAAGGGTGAACTCAAAAAAGAATTCAAAACAGATACAGTGTCTGTTGAAATTAAAGATAATCAAGTAACGTTTGCGGCGCAGAAGGATTCAAACTTTGCGAAAGCATTGTGGGGAACATACGCTTCTCATGTAAAAAACATGATCAAAGGTGTGAACGAAGGTTTCGAAAAGAAACTTGCTGTTGAAGGAGTTGGATACAAATGGGAAGTTGCTGGTAAAAATGTAAAAATGGCACTCGGATTTTCTCACGATGTTCTTGTGGCTATTCCAGAAGGTCTTACGGTAACAACAGATAAAAGTACCATGACGATTGCTGGTATCGACAAAGAGCTCGTAGGTCTTTTCGCTGCAAAAATCCGAGACTATAAGAAACCTGAACCATACAAAGGAAAGGGTATTCGATATGACGGTGAATTTATTAGAAGAAAGCAAGGTAAGAAGTCTGCTTAATAATTTATTTTAGTATTATGAAATCAAAAAATCCTAAAACAGAAAAAAGAGCTAGAATAAAAAGAAAGATACGAGCAAAAGTATCTGGCACCTCTTCTAGACCTCGACTTTCTGTCTACAAATCAAACAAAAATATCTACGCACAACTTATTGATGATGTATCAGGAAAGACACTTGTTGCCGCATCTGATGTGAAAGATACAAAAGGAACAAAGAAAGAAAGAGCTGCTTCTGTCGGCAAGACAATTGCTGAAAGTGCTCTTAACATGAAGGTGAAAGAAATTGTTTTCGATAGAAATGGTTTTAATTACACAGGTCGAATTAAACTTCTAGCTGATAGTGCTCGAGAAGCTGGACTAACATTCTAACTATTATGACAACAGAAACAACACAAACAACAAATCAAGGAGCAGTAGCATCAAACGGTGCTGCGGCTACTAAGCCTCCATTTAGAGGTGGTAGAAGTTTTGGTCGCAAGCCAGGACAAGGACAAGCTGGTGATAGAAAGCCGAATCGAAAATTCGCTGAACGACCAAAGCCAGAATTTGATCAAAAAATCCTTAGTATTAGACGAGTAACTCGTGTGATGGCTGGAGGTCGACGATTCTCATTCTCAGTGGCAATGCTTATTGGAGACAAAAAAGGATCAGTTGGTATTGGACTTGGTAAATCAAACGATACCACTCTTGCTATTACAAAAGCAGTTGCAAGTGCTAAGAAAAACATGATGAAGATTGCAACAACAAAAGAAATGTCGATTGCTCATGACGTGCAAGCAAAATACAAAGCTTCTGAAATCTTCCTTATGCCAAACAAAGGAAAGGGTCTTGTAGCCGGTGGAGCGGTTCGAGATATCTTAAATCTTGCTGGTATGAAAAATGTGTCAGGAAAAATCCTTTCACGAAGTAAGAATCAGTTGAATAATGCTAGAGCTGCTATTAAAGCCTTTGCAAAATTAAAGGCGCATAAATAATTACACTACTATGCAATTACATAATCTTACAAGAAAAACAAAAAATCCGAAGAAAAAAGACGTTGGCCGAGGTGGCAAGCGTGGTAAAACATCTGGCCGAGGTCACAAAGGGCAAGGTCAACACGGTTCACACGGTATGCGACCTCAAATGCGTGATATTATTAAGAAGTTTCCAAAACTTCGAGGTCACGGAAAAAACCGAGGAAAGACATTTAACAGTTCTGTCGTAAAACCAGTATCAATCAACCTTTCAGTACTTGATGCAAACTTTGAAAACGGAGCAACAGTGTCACCAAAAGACTTGGTTCGAAAAGGCGTTCTTTCTCTTGTAAAAGGGAAGAATCCAGAAGTAAAGATTCTTGGAACAGGTGAGCTTTCAAAAAAACTTACTGTTCTCGGATGCTACGCTTCACAAACTGCACAAGATAAAATTGTAAAGGCCGGAGGTACTATCAAATCTAAATAAAAAATATTATGAGCTTTTGGAGAAAAATAGGGGTAGCATTCAAAGATAAATCTATAAGAAAAAGAATTTTATTCGTATTGTTTATTCTGGTTATTTTTAGACTCCTCTCAGTAATACCAATACCAGGAGTTGACGCCTTTCGATTACAAGGTTTTCTACAAAGTAGTCAGTTTCTTGGCATTTTGAACATCTTCTCTGGAGGAGGGCTCTCAGCGCTTTCTATTGTGATGCTCGGAGTTGGTCCGTATATTACAGGATCAATTGTTATGCAATTGCTCACGATGATGTCACCACGACTCAAGTCTTTGTACCACGATGAAGGAGAAGTTGGTCGGGCAAAGTTTTCTCAATACTCGAGAATACTTACTGTGCCACTTTCACTTATTCAAGGTTTTGCGCTTTTGAAGTTGCTCGATAGTCAAGGTGTGCTCGAAGCGATGACATCATTCGATAAAGCAGTTGCACTTATTGTGATTACTGCTGGGTCAATGTTCTTGGTGTGGCTTGGTGAATTGATTAACGAAAAGGGAATTGGTAATGGAATTTCAATCATTATCTTTGCCGGTATCGTTGCTGCAATCCCAGGACAAATTAATCAGCTTGCATTCACGTATACAGCAGCACAGATTCCAATGTATCTTGCATTCTTGGCGGCTATCGTACTTATCATCGCCGGAGTGGTGTTGGTAACAGAAGCTGAACGATTAATTCCAATGACGTACGCACGACAAGCAAGATCAGGTGGATCTCTTGGTCAATCATCTTCATATTTACCACTTCGAATTAACCAAGCTGGAGTGATGCCAATCATTTTTGCACTTTCAATTCTTTCGTTACCACAAATGCTTTCAGGCTTTATGGTCAACTCAAGTATTGCAGTTATTGCAAAAGTAGGTAATTGGTTTGCGTGGTTTTCTCAGGCAACGCTTTGGTATTCAATCGCATACTTTGTCCTCGTGTTTGTATTCACATACTTCTACACAGCGATTACGTTCGAACCAGAATCAGTAGCGACAAACCTACAGAAAAATGGTGCGTTTATTCCAGGTATTAGACCAGGAACTTCGACAACGGAGTATATTAGTAAAATCGTTACTCGTATAACGTTTATCGGAGCACTCTTCTTAGGTCTTGTTGCTGTGTTGCCGTTCATCATGCAACAGCTCTCTGGCATTCAAACACTTGCTATTGGGGGAACAGCACTTCTTATTGTGGTGTCTGTTGTGCTTGATATCCTTAAAAAGATTGATGGACAAATCTCAATGCGACAATACTAGTCGTAAAAAGAAATAAAAAAGAACTTCGTACTTTCTGCGAAGTTCTTTTTTATTAGCTTTTACATACTAAATTTGTTATTCTAAGCTTATAAAAATAGCATATGAATAGTCAACAAACCTTTATATTCTTTGGAAGATCTGGTTCTGGTAAGGGGACACAAGCCCACTTGCTTCTTGAGTATTTAGAAAAACACAGCCAGTATAAAAATCTCTATATTGAAACCGGCCAAAAGTTTCGTAATTTTATTGCACAAGAGCACAACCACACTGCTTCGCTTACACAAAAGGTTCTTGGCGATGGTGGCCTGATGCCGGTCTTTATGCCGATATGGCTTTGGACAGGGGAAATGGTTGAAAAGTTTACTGGCAAGGAAAATCTTATCCTTGATGGACTTTGCCGCCGTCCAGATGAAGCTCCTGTTTTGGATTCTGCAATAAAGTTTTATGGACTACAAAAGCCAAATGTTATTTATATTGCAACAAGTAAAGAATGGTCACTTGATAAGTTAAGATCTCGAGGAAGGGCAGATGATGACACAGAAGCTGATATGCTTCGTAAGCTTGAATGGTTTGATTGGAATGTTGTTCCAGCCATGTCATTTTTTCACGAACACCCTGACTACAATTTTATTGAAATAAACGGTGAGCGGTCAATTGAAGCAGTGCACAATGATATTATCGCCAAAGTATTTGGTGCCAACTAACCCATGATACGCATTAAGACACAAGAAGATATTGAGAAGTTACGAGTTGGTGGCAAGCGTCATGCTCTTATCTTGAAAAAAGTTGCTGACAAAGCTGTTCCTGGTGTTACCACCAAAGAACTCGATGAGTACGCACATCAATTGATTATTGAAGGTGGTGACACGCCAGCATTTTTAGATTACACACCAGAAGGTGTTTCGTATCCATATCCTGCGTCGCTCTGTGTTTCGGTAAACGATGAAATTGTTCACGGTATTCCATCTGACTTTGTCTTAGAAGAAGGAGATATTGTTTCGCTTGATCTAGGGCTTGTGCATAAAGGAATGATTACCGACGGAGCCATTACGGTGCCGGTGGGACGTGTGTCGCCTGAGGCAGAAAAACTCATGAATATTACCCGTGAAGCTTTGAATATTGCCATCAAGCAAGTAAAGCCAGGCAACAGAACAGGAGACATTGGAAACGCTATTGAACAATTTGTGAAGCCACATGGCTATGGGATTGTAAAAATTTTAGCAGGACATGGTGTGGGATATTCTGTTCATGAAGACCCGTATGTCCCAAACTATGGAAAAGCTGGTACAGGAGATGAGCTTGTCCCAGGCATGGTTATTGCTATTGAACCAATGCTTAATCTTGGAACCGACGAAGTGTATGTGACAGAGGACGAGTATACGTATATCACTGCTGACGGTAAGCTTTCAGCTCACTTCGAGCATACTGTTTTGGTGACTGAGGATGGATGTGAAGTATTGACAAAATAACAAAATCTGATATAATATATACAGAAACCAACAATCCAAAAGATGGCAACTGTTAAGGAATATGGTCTTAGAATACAAGTCCAAGACATGGCTTTCAAGTTCGGTGAGTTCAGTGTGAACGAAAGGGTGTTTCTGAAAGATGATATACTGTACGCTCGACTTGGTAGGGTAACTGCAGTTCCAGTAGATAAGGTCGATTTTCAATCAACTAAGATCTGGGTGCCTGTATGTTTTGCGGGCACTCTCAATGGACGATACGAGTTGATCCTTGCATCAAACCTTAAGAGGGGATGACGGTGTTGCACCCGATTGTTGTATGGCAATCGGGTGCTTTTCTTTTTCTTAAAACAAAATAATTTTGTTACAATAAGGGGATGGAATCCAGATAGTGACCGCGGTCGCTTTTGGAGATGTTATTATACGGTCGAATTTTACTTTTATAAATTACAGCAAGCGGATTATGTAAAGACCGCAACCTGTCACTATCTGGATGGAAGGTACATATTTTAAAGAAACACCTAAATTTAATTCTCCACAAGAAGAAATAGATTTTTTGCGTAAACATATTGCAGAACGTGAACAAGAACTTCACGAGTCAGGAAGTCTAAAATCAAGAGAAGACGTTTCGCGGGAAGCCATTTCCGCTTATGATGCACTTGATACAGAAGATGTGCTCCAAAAAAAATATGTTACCGATGAACACCACGCCGAACAAGTCGTTCTGAAGCTTAAACCAGAAGAGCATGACGATAAAATGTCAGAATTGTATGGATATTTGCTCGAGCACGGTATTAAAAATACGCTCGATCTCGTTGCTCGGATGAACAACCCTCATATCGAGGACGACGTGCACCGCTTTTTAGTACAGTTTCTCCATGCAAGTGGAAATATTCCAGGCTTAAAAGAATCATCACCAGAATTTAAATCGCTTAATCTGGCACTTTTTGAAGTAACGCTTCCAGGAAATGTCCGTGAAGAAAAAAGAACGTTCATAGATTTTATTACGGGCATGAAGCAGTTTTTGCTCGGCATGCAGTCTATTTCGCGTGGTGAACAAAATAAAGATAAACAGTATTATACTCTTGAAATTGCAAATGCGTCCGATTCAAACGACCTTGTCATTTACGTAGCTGTGCCAAGAGAAAAAAGAGAGCTGTTAGAAAAACAAGTTCTTGCGTTCTATCACAGTGCAAAAATTAACGAATCAACCGATGACTACAATGTCTTTAACCAGCAGGGTGAAACGGTTGCATCCTACGGAACATTAGCCGAAGAAGATGTGTTTCCAATTGCTACCTACGATGAGCTTGGTCACGACCCCATGAATGCAGTCTTGAATGCATTTTCAAAACTTAGTCTTGATTCAGAGGGTGCGGCGATACAGATCGTGGTTACTCCAATGGGTGAGAGTCTGATTAAGAAGTTTTCTGGTGTGCTTGATAAAGTTAAGAAGGGTGAAAAGCTCAAAGATGTTCTCGATGAATACAGCGCTGTTAAAAAAGAGCTGAAAAATTTTGCCGTCGGTATTTTTAATCCTAAAAAGCTTGAAAAGTCTGAAGAATCAAAAGACGTCGATACCGATGTTCTTGAGGCTATTACCACAAAACTGAAGAGTACAATTGTGAGTACGAGTATCCGTATTGTTGCTTCGGCTGCGTCAAAAGCCAGAGCAGAAGATATTGTTTCTGATATTGAATCTTCATTTGAGCAATTCAATAAGGCAAAATCAAATAGTTTTAGATTTGAACGTGTAAAGACACTTGATATGCCTGCATTTCTTCATAACTTTTCTTTTAGAGTCCCGAGTGAGCGGGAATCAATGTCGCTTAATCTTGAAGAGCTTTCAACAATTTTTCACTTTCCGATTAGTGAGTCAACAACTCCAGAGCTTAAAGAATCAAAAGCAGGCGAAGCTCCAGCACCAACAAATATGGTTTCTGTGGGAACGCGTCTTGGTACAAATGTTTACCGAGGTAAATCAACCCCAGTCTTTATGCAGCCAGAAGACAGACTTCGCCACTTGTATATTATCGGTCAGACAGGAACAGGTAAGACTGGTATCATGATGAACATGATCATTCAAGACATACAAGCCGGAAATGGTGTCTGCTATATCGACCCTCATGGTAATGACATTGAAACAATCCTAGCAAATGTTCCGAAAGAACGAATGGATGATGTTATTTATTTTGATCCTGCGTATACTCCGCGTCCTATGGGGCTCAACATGCTTGAATACGATATCGATAGACCAGAGCAAAAGACATTTGTGATCAATGAGCTTCTCGGTATTTTTAACCAATTGTTTGATATGAAAACAGCTGGTGGTCCGATGTTTGAACAATATTTTAAAAATAGTGCAACGCTCGTGATGGATGATCCAGAATCTGGTTCCACACTTCTTGAAATTAGTCGCGTGCTTTCAGACAAAAAATTCCGAGATATGAAGCTTTCAAAAACAACGAATCCGTTGGTGAAGCAGTTTTGGAAAAATGCCGAGGCAACACAGGGCGAGCAAGGTTTGGAAAACTTCGTACCGTATATCACCTCAAAATTCGACACATTTATTTCAAACGAAATTATGCGTCCAATCGTGACGCAAGAAAAATCCGCCTTTAATTTCCGAGATATTATGGACAATAAAAAGATTTTGTTGGTTAACCTTTCAAAGGGAAGACTGGGTGAGATCAACTCAAGCCTCATTGGTCTTATTCTTGTTGGTAAACTGCAAATGGCGGCACTCTCTCGAGCAGATTCTGTTGGTACGCAATTCTCGCCATTCTATTTGTATATTGATGAGTTCCAAAATGTGGTGACACCCTCAATCACTTCTATTTTGTCTGAAGCGCGAAAGTATAAGTTGTCTCTTAACGTTGCGCACCAATATTTGGCCCAGTTGCCAGACAATATTAAAAGTGCAGTGCTTGGAAACGTCGGTTCAATGGCAATGTTCCGTATTAGTGCTGAAGATGCCGAAGCTCTTCAAAAAAGAATCGATCCGATCTTCACCGTGGCTGATGTGATTAAGCTTGATAATAGAAATGCTTATATGGCGATGATTATGAATGGGCAACCAACAAAACCATTTAGTATCAAAACAGACGATTGGCCTTCTGGAAACAGCACTATTGTTCAGCCAATCAAAGAACTTTCGTATATGAAATTTGGACGACCACGCGACGAAGTAGAAGGGGAAATTATGCAAAAATTTGAGAAATTTTAGTTAGATTTTTTAGAAAAAACTAATTTTGATCCAACACTATAAGTGTATATACAGTTATCGGTACACTTATACACCGCATCAGAAACAACCATTTTTTCATAATCTGTGTAGGGTTCACCATTTCCAACTATTGTGAATTCTGCATCACTTGCTCCAAAACTAAATATTAAGACGTGATCCCATCTTTTAATATTTTGGGCTATTTGGGTGTAGTTAGAATCACTTTCTATTTCTACCATTATTCTATTTGGATTTTCTGAAAAATCATTACCGTCTATTATACTAATGTAATTAGTTTGATTATTTGACGATTGATTAAAGTCAGCAACAACAGCACCCGTAATTTTTATAGGTTTATTTAAGTAAGCTTTTGGGTTCGTGTAATATTCGTTAACTGTAACCTGTGTGTATTTTGAAACATCTAATGTTCCATCACTTTTAAAATTTCTGGCAGGGTAATAGGTTGACTGTTCTGGTGTTTCAGTGGGAGGGTTTGTTTGAGCAGGAGAATCATCTTGTTTTGCTGGTTCTCTTATAATAATAGTTTCTTTAACAACTTTTATTTTTGCTGTACAGTCTCCATTATCATTTACTTCCATTTCTTCGGGTATGGTTATTTGATCCCCATCAATATTTTTACATACATCAATCAAACCAATTTCTTTTTCTTCTGTTGTTTTTGTAACCATCTCAGGGTAAATATTATTACTAGGTGGCATAGAAATATCGGAAGTAATATACTTTCTGGCAGTAAGATTTTTTGTAATTAATATACTTCCTGTTATTAGTCCTAAAACCAAAATAAAATATAACGTCTTTTTCATATGTGTAGATTATATAAATATGTCAATACAATTTCAAGATTCCCAAAATGATAGTTTTCTGCTAATATCACCTTATTAATAAGTTAAATCTAACGAACATTATGGATTCAAAAGCAGAAAAAGCCCTTATTATTGTTAAACCAGATGCAATTCAACGAAATCTTGTTGGTGAGATTATTGGCCGATTCGAAAA
This sequence comes from uncultured Candidatus Saccharibacteria bacterium, assembly GCA_964490365.1. Lineage (GTDB taxonomy): Bacteria > Patescibacteriota > Minisyncoccia > Phycocordibacterales > CSBR16-119 > JAUPTX01. Next base: position 18,765 of record CAZBAG010000005.1, on the reverse strand, counting down.
GAAGGGATTGAAAATCGTTGGTATGAAAATGATTTCCCTTGAAGATGCTCTCCTTGAAGCTCATTATGAGCACATTAAAGATAAGCCATTTTTTACAGGCATTAAAGACTTCATGAAGTCAGCTCCTGTGGTGGTGATGGCACTTTCTGGTATTGGGGCAGTTGATGCAATCAGAATTATCGTTGGTCCAACAAAAGCATTTGAAGCTCCAGGAGGAACCATACGAGGCGACCTTGCAATGAGTATCCAATCAAACGTTGTGCACGCTTCTGACTCAGTAGAAAATGGTGAAAACGAAGTCGCTCGCTTCTTTAATCCATCTGAACTCTTTACCTACAAAAAAATTGATGAACTCTTCGTATATTCTGATATTAATCGATAGAAAACAAAAGCGGGCGCCTTTGGCGCCCGCTTTTGTTTTTATATTTTTTATTGTCAATGTGGATATTAAAAAAGTGAAATTTTTTATTCTTGTAAATATTGTTTTTTATTTCCTTCGGGGATACAATCAAAGTACGGTTATTTAAGATTATTATCTAGACAAGTATTATAGGGGAGCAGTATGTTGAAATATTCCGTGGAATACTTCACTTCGCACCCACCTAGGCTAAAAAGCTAGGATAATACATCTTAATAGCCGTAAAAAGCATCCATTCCACTTGTTGGGATGGGTTTTTTCATTTTTATTTAGTAAAATAGAGAGCAGTATGATACATATGCGACATAAATTCTTCAAGTCATTTTCTTTGTGGCTCTTTTTTGTCTTTATAATGAATAGTTTGGCAAACTTTTTCTTTTGGTACTCAAGTATTAAAGAGTTTGACATGCTCATGCATTTCCTTGGTGGTTTTACCGCATCACTTTTTTCATTTTGGTTTATTTATAAAAAGTGCGTGTTGTGGATTGAAGAAGGAAATACTGGAAAAGTGTTTCGCGTCATATTGTTACTTGTTGTTGTAATCGCGCTTTTATGGGAAATCATGGAGTTTGCAGTTCAGGGGTTCTTCGATGTCACCGTGCTTGCTGATCTCCCAGATTCATTTAGCGATTTGGCGTTTGGAGCACTCGGCGGAATGCTTGGCTTTGTCTATCTTTTGAGAAAATATAAACGAGAACGAAGCAAAGAACCTTTTACTATATAACCATGTCTTCTCAATTAAAGCTTAAATTTTGTGGTGGTGCAGGAAGTGTAACGGGGGCTAATTTTCTTTTGTATAATGACGATATAAAGATCCTCGTTGATTGCGGACTTGAGCAAGGCTCTAAAATGGCGGAGACTGAAAATTGGGAAGCCTTTCCATATAACCCAAGTGAAATAGATTATTTGCTTGTTACGCACGCTCATACAGACCATATTGGAAGAATTCCAAAGCTTATCTTTGATGGTTTTAAAGGGAAGATTTTGAGCAATTCTGCGACCAAAGATTTGTCGAAAGTCATGCTCGAAGATACCGCAAATATTCTTTCAAGTTCAGAAAGTGGTAAGCAATTTCATCTTGATAAAATTTATTCTGAAACAATTCTTCATCATACGTTCGCGTTGTGGGACACGGTTGAATATCACACTCACCATGATCTTGGAAAGGGTATGGGTCTGTATCTGAAAGATGCGGGACATATTCTTGGCTCGGCAATGTTTGAAATTACCTATAACGGTAAAAAGATTGTCTTTACCGGCGACTTAGGTAATTCTCCGTCACCACTCCTTTTAGATACAGAATATATCGACTCTACAGACTATATTATTATGGAAAGTGTGTATGGTAATAGAAACCATGAAGATCGAGAGAATAGAAGAAACAACCTAAAAAAAGTCATACTTGATAACCATCAAAGAAAGGGTGTGCTTGTGGTACCGATCTTTTCATTAGAGCGTACACAAGAATTTCTCTATGAACTCAATGAAATGGTCGAATCAGGGGAAGTGCCACACATGCCTGTTTTTGTAGACTCTCCACTCGCGCTTAAAGTTACTGACGTATTTTACAAACACAAAAATTTATTCAAAAAATCTGTACGTAACGATATTACATCGGGCGACGACATTTTTAAATTTAAAGGATTAGAAGAAACAGAAAAGACAAAAGACTCTAAGGCGATTCTTGCTTCATCAAATCCAAAAATTATTATGGCGGGATCAGGTATGTCAGCGGGTGGTCGTATTATGCACCACGAAAAAAACTATCTAGGCGATCCAAACGCCACACTTTTAATTACTGGATTTCAAACACCAGGAACACCTGGCAGACTTCTTGTAGATGGTGCTAAAGAAATTCTTATTTTTGATGAACCTGTTTCTGTAAAAGCAAAGATTGTCGTGATTAAAGGGTACTCAGGACACAAAGATTCGGATAATCTTTTTGATTTTGTTTCTCATATTAAAGGTGTAAAAAAAGTGTTTCTTGCTATGGGTGAACCAAGTGTAGCGATGTTTTTTGCGCAACGACTAAAAGATAATCTTGGTATACATGCACTGGTGCCAGAAAAATTCCAAGAAGTTGTTTTAGATTTTTAGTATACTTAGCACATGAACAAACAAGAGAAATTTAAAATTTGTATTGCCGGTGCTGTCGAAACAAATGCATGCGGACTTGATGCGCTTGATAAAGCAAAGGAAATTGGTCAGCATATTGCAAAAAAGGGAGCAGTGCTTATCACCGGCGCTGGCTCAGGCTTTCCACTGTGGGCTGCAACTGGTGCGAAAGAGACTGGCGGTCAAACACTCATGTTTTCTCCTGCGGGTAGTAAAAAAGAGCACGTCGACATGTATCGGTTGCCCGACCATGTACACGATATTATCGTCTATACGGGCTTTGGGTACACGGGAAGTGATTTACTTATGACAAAGTCATCTGACGCTGTTATTATCGGTTGCGGACGTGTAGGAACGATACATGAATTTACGATGGCGTATGAAGAAGGAAAACCAGTGGGAGTGCTTGAAGGCTCTTGGGATACTGATGAAATCATTAAGGCGATTGTTGGCAAGAAAACAAGAACAGATAAACCGATAGTGTTCGAAAAAGATCCCAAAAAACTTGTAGAAAAACTATTGGAAATATTAAATAGTCGATAAACAAAAACCGCCGAAAGGCGGTTTTTGTTTATTTAACTTGATCTACAATTCTATTGAAACTTTCTGGGTTTGTCATTGCAATATCTGCAAGAATCTTTCGGTCTACTTCAATATTCTTTTTCTTGAGACCTTCGATAAATCGTGAGTAAGTCATGCCAAGAGATCGTACTGCAGCGTTGATTCGTGTTTGCCAAAGTCGTCGTCGATCAGCTTTCTTGTTTCTTCGGTGATCGAATGCGTGCATTCCAGCGTGTGCAATAGCTTCAGTAGCCATTGCCTCTTTCTTACTTCGTCCAAATCGGTAGCCCTTTACTTGAGCCAGCGTATTTTTTCGTCGTTTATTTTTGATTACACCTCGTTTAACTCGTGTCATAGTATGTTAGTTATGTAAGTAAATTATTGTGCTTTTGTTGATGTCTTTGGCTTTCGTACTCGGAGGTTATTGTGAGGGAAGAATCTTGCTTTATCTTTTGCTGTCATGATCATGTCGAGAGGAACTCGTCCTTCAAGTTGGTGTGTTCGAGATTGTCGTGAGTTGAAATGGTTAAAACCAGGCTTTCGAGCTTTCAGCTTGCCGCTTTTTGTGATCTTTATTCTTTTTGCTAGTGATTTATTTGTTTTCATGGTTTTCTATAGGCAAACTGTTTTCAGCTTTAACCTTCTTACTATTATCTCGTTCAATGGTGATCATTACACCACGAGGACTTTGTTTTAATGGTTCTGAAACCTTATATCCTTCGGTGATAAATTTAAGTACTCGCTCAAGTCTTTCTTGTTTGAACTTGTTATCAGTAAACTTTGTTCTTCCTACAAGATAGAGCTCGATCTTAATTCTATGACCTTCTTTAAGCCACTCAGAAGCTCGTTTGGCCTTCATTTCTAGGTCTCCTTCTCCCGTAGCAACTTTAATCTGTAATGACTTAGTTTCTGTGGTGTGGGCCTTAGATTTTATCTCCTTTGCGCGCTTCTTTTGTTCGTACTGAAATTTACCATAATCCATTATTTTTGCAATAGGTGGGTTCGTTTTGTCAGAAACTTCAATCAAATCAAGGCCCCGTTCCTGAGCCATTGTTATCGCATCTCGAGTTTTAACGATTCCTAGATTGTCACCAGAAACTCCGTCTAAAAGACGTACTTCGTTCGCTCGTATTTGATTGTTAATTCTTGTGTCCAATCTATTGTAAAACGTTATAATGTCTGGTAATTTTAGCTTATTATTCGACATAAGTCAATATTATGGAGTCTGTCATCAGAATATACAAAAACCTCGGAGAAACACCTCTTGAAGCCCTAGAAAGGGTTCGTTTAGAGCATCCAGAATATATGAATCTTCCCATGACCTACGCCGGCAGGCTTGACCCTATGGCAGAAGGGGAGCTTTTAGTGCTTGTTGGCGAGGCTTGTAAAAGAAAAGATGAGTATATTGGCATGGACAAAGAATACGAATTTGAAATGGTATTTGGATTTACCACTGACTCGTACGACTTACTTGGCATGCCAAAAGAACAGAGTATTGATATTGAATTGGTCAAAAAAGGACTCAACCAAGAGCTTCTTGCGTACGTTGGCTCACGAACGCAAGAATATCCGCCGTTTTCATCAAAGACTATTGACGGTGTTCCACTTTTTCAAAAAACAAAAAACGGAGAGGTGTTTGATCTACCGACCCGTCAAATCGAAATCTATCTAACTGAACTCTTGGGCTGTAAAGAAATTTCTGGCAGTGAACTGTATCATGAAATCGTTAGAAGAGTTGCCTTGGTCAAAGGTGATTTTCGACAAGAAGCTGTTATTGGTGCATGGAAAGAGCTTTTGTTAAAAAGGGAAGATGACTTTTTTCTATCTGCAAAAGTTCGCATGTCATGTTCTTCAGGTACCTATGTAAGGTCATTGGTGCACGCTCTATCATTTCCAGCTGTTACATTTTCTATTAAACGAACAAGAATTTTTGAAAGAAGTCGATAAAGAAAAAGCCCCGCGTATGCGGGGCTGGTTCTTGTGATTAGTTTGTTTCTTCAGCAACGTGCATCTTGCGTCGAACCGTTCTACACCGGCTCAGTCCCATATGATAGAGCGGGCAGTATTGTTTTTCCGAAACAGCGACACATTCCCCAGCTTCGCAAGAAGCTCGGTGTTCTGTTGCAAACCGATCTTCATCGAGTCCCAGAAGAATCATTGCTACGAGATCTTCTTTTTCGAAGTAAACCCCAAGAATAGGGTCTGTATCGGGCTGTGTGAGTCCGCCATTGAAGATCCGCTGTACTCGACTTGCTTGGTAGAAATTGATCTCAGGAGCCTCAAGAAGGGTTCCTTGGTTTGAGCATGTCCTCCAATCAAGCCAGATCTGTTGGTCTTTTTCAAGGTTTTTGTTCTTGAAGAAAACGATCTCAGTCCTGATCACTTTGACAACTTCGCGGAGGTTCACCCTTGTGCCTACGGTGTGAATTTGGAACTGACCAGATTCTTCTATTTGTAGGATTGCCACGAGGTTCGGCTGATCATTCTTCTCCAGGATTGCCATAAGGGCATGTGCGCTGTTGCTTTCAAGCACAGCAAGTGTTCCAATGCCTCTCTTTCGACTTACAATCGATGGGATTGGAACATAGGTAACATGTGGAAGAATTTCCTCGTATGCTCTCTGTGCTTCAGTCAAATCATCGATCACTCGTTCGAGTAGCCAAACAAAATACTTGTAGCCGATCTCAACTTCATCTTGTTTGCATGTTCTCCAGACTTTCTTAACCATGCTTGCCAAGTTGAATTGTTTTACAGTATGGTTGAGTTCCGGTGTTTGGCTGTCTTTGTTCAAGATAGTATTACTCGGTTCACCGTGACTGTCTTCATAGTTGATGTAGGTGAGGAGGTCTGTAAGTTCTGGGCGTTGATCTACTCCCAAAAACTCTGCAACGAGGTAGAGCGAAGAGGGAATGCTCTCCATGCCATGCTCATCAAATGGACCATTTCCTGTGCCGATGAGGAGTAGTCCTTTCTGTAGGGCACGAGCCCACTGAAGTCCATCTTCGTTTCCTCCGAATTCACTATCGAGCCATTTTGCTGTTGTAATATTCAGATCAGCTTTTGCAACGTCAGGAAAAATCTTGCTTCCATATTTCCTGAGTACGGCGATAGATGCCAGCTCGTCCGCATGTGGTCTTGGATGTGTTGCAAGGGCAGCGATTCCTTTCATTGTCCGCCTTGTTTTGAAGGCGTCGACAACTTCTTCAATCGAAGCTTTTTGAACATTGAGCGCTTTCATGGTATGTGGTTTGAATGTTTGTGAGGTGCAGCTTACAATTTTTTTATCACAAAAAATAACTTTTGTCAAACTTGATAAGGAGTAAGAATTGACAAATTAAACTCTATTTTTCATAATTGTGTTTCTTGAACAGTTCTTTACTTACAAACCAAAAACGTACCAAACAATGGTGTTTCTTGCTTCTGTTAACCTTGAGCAATTGTTTTATGATCAAGTCTCAAACCCGCGGGTTAAATATATAGCAATAGCGATAGCTATGCTGTTTTTCCTTATTGCTGTGAGACGTTTTTGGAAGTTTGTTCGAAGCAACAAGTCTTAGTAATACAAGTATGAAACAAAAGACCTCGCACAAGCGAGGTCTTCATTATTATTACATCCAAACTTTGAGTATGATGCCGAATACCAAAAATAAAACTAATTGATATCCTGCAGAGATTAAGAATATTTGCCACGCCATTTTTCTTGGTCGTGCGCTCCACATCGCACTTCCTGCAATTGTTGGCATAATAAATCCTGCCCAAATCCAAAAAGCATTTGCAAGAGGGGACATAGCAAAAGCTCCACTACTTAAGTATTTTGATAGTATCCATACTTGAAAGAGTGAAAGAAGAAATTGTGTCAGAAAGATTTGCCACATTTTCTTTTGAATCTCTTTCATTTTTTCTGGTGGCATATTTGGATCACCACCAATCGCTCGCATAAATCTATCCCCAAAGAGTGCTTTGCTATGCCAGAGAGTTCCAAGAATCATTGCTGCAATCGCACATAAAAGAATTGCTAAAAAACTCATATGTATATATTTGTATCCTGCTTGTGAACAGGAAATTATAATAATACTTCTATTATATAGTAAAAAATTCACCCTACGAAGAGTGAATTTTTTATATGTGGAGATGGGGGGAATCGAACCCCCGTGTAAATGAGTTTTTACTATGCGTCTACATGTGTAGATTATTTTTTGATTTAAACACAAAGCCTTTTAAATAAGCAAAACAGCTTTGTGTCGATCTCTTTATTTTCGTCCTCTAGTCGAGAATTCTAAAAGCTTATCCCGATGATATGATACGCGTACTGTTGTATCGGAAGTAAAACAAACGCGCACTAGCAAATAATTATGCTAGAGCAAAACCTCGCACTTGAAATGGAGATTTTACTAGTCCTTTAGATTTTGCATCTAAGGTTTTTGGCAGTTGGCAAGTTACCAAGCTCGACATGCACATAGTAAAAGTTTTCAAATATCAAGACCAATCATCCCCTCACGCGCGACACAAGTGTATCGAGTATGAGCGAAGGACTCATCTTTAAAGTAGGGGGCTAGTTTTTCAGCCTTCTCCCTAAATCTCTTTCAATATCTCGCTTCTTAATACTTTGACGTTTGTCGATCGTTTTCTTACCGCGAGCGAGCGCGATATCAATTTTGACATACCTACCCTTATTATACAACGAAATGGGTACTATTGTCAAGTTAGCTTCTTTAACCTTTTTTTGAAGTTCTTCTATTTCATTTTTCTTTAATAAAATCTTCCGTTCTCGATACGGGTTGTAGTCTTCGGGTGTGTTGTTTAGTTGATAGGGTGGAATATGAGCTCCAACGAGAAAAACCTCGTTTCCTTGGATTTTTACATATGCCTCGGAAATAGAGCCCCCAGTTTGTTGCTTAATTGTTTTTACCTCAAATCCATAGAGCGAAAGACCTCCAGTGTATTTTTCTAGAATTTCATAGTTAAAGCTTGCCTTTTTGTTCTTTTGAAGTAAAGTCATAAGGTATGTATATTCGGTCGGTTATATTGTATAATAGCACGACCATTAAGCCGAAAACAGGCACATAGAGCAAATGTCTAAAAATAATAAAAAAAGTAAACAAACAAAGTCAGGTGGCTTTTTAAACAAACTATGGACAGCATTTTTTGTTTTTTTGGCGTTCACCGCACTCTACTCACTACTTGTTGAGAAAAAGTCAGCAAAGCCCGAAGAGATTTCTTTGTCGTTTCTTTCAACGTTAATTAATCAAGGGGAAGTGTCATCTATTCTTGTTGAAGGAGACAAGCTCTCTATCGTGTTAAACGATGAATCAAAAACAGAGTATGTTTCAAAAAAAGAACGAGAAGCGTCGCTTACTGAAACGCTTGCAAACTATGGTGTTGAGACAACAACACTTGGAAAAACTGATATTGAAATAAAAAGTGAATCAGGATTTGGTTTCTGGCTTCTGAATATTATTCCTGTACTTATCCCAGTACTTTTCATTGTTATCTTTTTCTGGTTCTTAATGCGCCAAGCAAAAGGACAGGGTATGCAAGCATTTTCGTTTGGGCAATCAAAAGCAAAAATTACTGATCCAAATGACAAAAATAAAGTTACGTTTAAAGATGTTGCTGGTGTGAAAGAAGCAAAAAAAGAACTAGAAGAAATTGTAGACTTTCTTAAGAATCCAAAAAAGTTTATTGATATTGGTGCGGATATTCCAAAAGGTGTTCTTCTTGAAGGTGCACCAGGAACAGGTAAGACGCTTCTTGCTCGCGCCGTTGCGGGAGAAGCAGGTGTTCCGTTCTTCCATCTCTCAGGATCTGACTTTGTTGAAATGTTTGTGGGTGTTGGAGCAAGTCGCGTGAGAGATTTGTTCGGTATGGCAAAAAAAGCAGCACCGTCTATTGTGTTTATTGATGAGATTGATGCTGTGGGACGAAAACGAGGAAGCGGAGTTGGTGGTGGTAACGACGAACGAGAGCAAACGCTCAATCAAATTTTGACTGAAATGGATGGTTTTGATCAAAATCAAAAGGTGATCGTGATTGCTGCAACAAACAGATCTGATGTACTCGATAACGCGCTGCTTCGTCCAGGCCGATTTGATCGCCGAGTAATGGTTGACTTGCCTGACCGCGCTGATCGTGAAGAGATTCTTAAAATTCATGCTCGTAAAAAACCACTTGAAGCTGATGTTAACCTGAAGTTGGTTGCCGAGCGAACACCAGGATTTTCAGGTGCTGATTTATACTCTCTTATGAACGAGGCAGCGATACGAGCAGCGAGAGAAGATCGTAAAAAAGTTTCTTTAAGCGACGTATTACTTTCAATTGATAAAGTAATGATTGGTCCAGAGCGAACAAGTCACTTGATGAATGCTGAAGAGAAAAAAATAGTTGCGTATCATGAAGCAGGACATGCGCTCGTTATGTCGGTGCTTCCAAAAGCAGATCCTGTTCACAAAGTTACGATTGTTTCAAGGGGGCGTGCCGGAGGATACACGATGAATCTTCCTCTTGAAGAGCGTTACTTAAATAATCGACAAGAATTTAAAGAAGATATTGCTGGAACGCTTGGAGGATATGTTGCAGAAAAACTTGTCTTCGGAGACATTACGACTGGTCCCTCAAATGATTTACAAGTTGTTTCGCGACTTGCGAGGTCAATGGTTACGAAGTGGGGAATGTCCGACGCCATTGGTCCAGTTGCTCTTGAAGGGCGCGATTCTGAAGTTATGTATGGACGTGGATTTGGAAACGAGTACTCAGAGAAAATGTCAGATCTGATTGACCAAGAAGTGAAAAAACTTATTGACGAAGGCCTCAAGACTGCTGAAAAAGTTCTGACTGAGAAACGGGGAGTTTTGGACGACATGGCAAGTATTTTGATCGAAAAAGAAACTCTTGAACAAGATGAATATAATGAATTTTTGAAAAAGCACGGAATCCCACTTAAAGAACTTCCAAAGAAAGACACTGAACCAACAAAAACTGATGCATAAAACAAAAACTCACAGCTGTGGCTGTGAGTTTTTGTTTTATTATTTTTTGTGTATAATCTTTCGGTAACCAAGTACCTTTACCAGATGAGCAATAAACCAGCAACTGCTCCTCCATCAAAAGAAGAGTTCAAAGGGCAATCATGGCACATTAACCATCAAAAGGGTATGTACTCTGATCCAACTGGTCATACTTTTGGGCCATACCCGTTGCCACCCGAAAAGGTTCTCGATGGGTATGTAGAGACCTATGTTGGATATAAAAAACCTGAAGCCGAAGAAAAAGTCGTCCCTGTTTCACAAGATGAGTAGCTCCTCAGACCACCTCTCACCAGGTGGTCTTTTTATATATATAAAGTTTGTTTGATAAAAAGGTTTTTTTGGTATAAACTACGTTGTAATTACATAAACCGCCCTTAGCTCAGTTGGTTAGAGCACAGAGCTTATACCTCTGGGGTCCTTGGTTCGAATCCAAGAGGGCGGACAAATTTATTCAAAATGAATCTTTAGATTTCTGCGCTCAAGCTCATCTCTTGTTTCTTCTAGTTTTTGAAGTTTATTTTTTGCCACTATCTCAATAGCTTCTTTTCGAGCGGCTTCTACCATTTTAAGATTTTTAATAGCTTCCATGCCAAGGTCTGAAACACCCCATTGCTTCATTCCAGAAAGCTCACCTGATCCTCGAAGTTTTAAATCAAGTTCAGAAAGTTCAAATCCATTTTTTGCAGTTTTAAGAGCTGTGAGACGTTCAATACTTTTTGCGCTTTTTGTTTCTGAAAGAACAAAACAGTGTGCCTGATGATTGCTTCGGATAACGCGTCCGCGGAGCTGGTGGAGCTGGGCGAGGCCGAATCGTTCTGCACCTTCGATAATAATCATGGTTGCGTTTGGCACATTCACTCCGACTTCGACCACAGATGTGGCAACTAAAATATCTATGTTGCCTTCAGCAAATGTTTCCATTACTTTTTCTTTTGCTTCTTTCGTCATTTTGCTATGAAGAATATCGATACGTGCATCTTTAAAAATATCTCGCTTTAGTCTGACAGCCTCTGCTTTAACTGATTTTGTTTGCAGTGCAAATTCTTTATCTTCATCTGGCTCGTCAATTCTTGGACAGATAACATACAGTTGCCTACCTTCTGCCATTTTTTCTTTGATAAAGTCGTATGTCTTTTCGCGTTTCTCGGGTGTAACAATTTCTGTGATAATAGGCTTTCGTCCTTCTGGCATTTGATCAAGTAGTGTTAAATCAAGATCGCCATAAATAGTGAGTGCTAGGGTGCGAGGTATTGGCGTTGCTGTCATAGAAAGAAAGTGCGGCGCGAAGCCTTCTTTGTTCGCGAGCTTTGCTCGTTGTTTGGTTCCAAAACGATGTTGCTCATCCACAATCCCCAATGCTAGATGTTTAAATACTACTGACTTATAAATAAGCGAATGTGTTCCGATGAGTATTGGTATTTCGCCGTTTGCCACCCACTTTAAAAGTTGAGGTTTTGAGACGGTCGTCCAGCCTGAGGGATCAACTTTTGAGGGGAATTTTTTACACGAAGAACCAGTTAGTAGTCCAATCTGAATACCAGTGTGCGTGAAGTATTTGATAAAACTCTCGAAATGTTGGTTGGCTAAAATTTCAGTTGGTGCCATGTAGGCAACTTGTAAGTTTCCAAAATCTTTTTGGTCTGGTCTGTTTTGAATTACGGCATATGCTGCCGTGGCTGCAACAGCAGTTTTTCCAGACCCAACATCTCCTTCGATCAGTCGCGACATTGGGTGAGATCCACCAAAATCTTTCCAAATATCAGACAAGGCATTTGTTTGCCCAGCAGTCATTTCAAAAGGGAATCGACTCGTAAAGTCTCCTATATCTTTTTGTTCATGCTTAATCTTGAATGATTTTTTACTTTGGTTTTCATTTTTTTCTTTTTGCCTGTCGAGTTGAATGAAAAAAACTTCTTCAAAAGCAAAACGCTTTCGCGCCGCTTCGCTGTTTTTTTGGTTCTTAGGCATGTGTATCCATACGAGTGCAGTAGAAAGTTTTGGAAGATTGTATTTTGTAAGAATTTCTTCTGGAATATAATCATGCATGTCTTTTGCAACACCGCTCGCGACTATTTTATGTACGGCATGATATATCCATTTTGAGGTGATCCCTTTTGTTTCTTTGTAGATAGGATAGTGAAATTCTTTTTCATTACCATCTTCGTCTTTTTCAAAAAGAGTGTTGTGAACATCAATAGGCAGAGCTTTTGCTTTTTCGTACTCAGGATTTTGCATGGTGAGTCCATACTTGCTGTCAGATATTTTCCCCGTCAAAGAAACCTTCTGGCCGTTGTGGAGCATTTTTGCGATGTAAGCTTGGTTAAACCAGGTGATTTTTAATTTACCTGTGCCGTCATCAATTGCACCTTCTGCCATAGGTATTTTGGTCCGGAATGCTTTTTTTGTTTTGAGTCCAGAGACTTCTCCGTATACGGTAGCAATATCTCCCGGAACCAAGTCACGAATAAGTTTTATCTGACTGATGTCGCTATAGCGAGTAGGGAAATAGAAGAGAAGATCTCGAACCTTTTCAAGTCCAAGTTTTTTCAGAGCTTGTTTTTGGGTTGTTGTGAGGCGGAATTGAGATTCGAGGGTGTCAGATAGGGTCATAGGGGTATTATATCATTTTTGTAGTGGGTCGTTGACATGGCTATTTCATTGGATTAAGCTGTGTTCAGAACCAAAAATAAAGGAAATCATGTTTGAAATTACGAAACTTACTTTCCGTTCAGACGGAGAAACACACACTATTTTTCTTGGTCCAAATATTCCAAATGGGGTAGCAGAATGGCTTACGTTTGATAGAGGCGAGAACTGGACTGGTACAGATGGGACTATTGAGAAGGTCAAAGTATACGAAGGTCTCGAGGAAATCCCAAAGGAACTTAAGAAAGATATGCATGATCCAGAGTTCTTGAGTTGATCAAAGAAAAGACAGAGCCCTCTAAATGAGGGCTTTCTTTTTATGAAAGCGTCTTTTCGATTTTTTCTACGAGTTCCTCGAGAGTAAAATTTGATTTGATTAAGTAGTCGGTAGCTCCAAGGTCTGTCGCATGTTTGATATCACTATCTTCTGAAAGGTTTGAAAATACAATAACAGGAACTGTTTTTGATCGCTCTCGAATATTTTTGAGAATATCAAAGCCAGAGATGTCTGGAAGCATCAGGTCAAGAAGAATGCAGTTAAATTTTTCTTTACCCAACTCTGTTATCGCCTCGTCACCATCTGATGCTGTTGTTACTTCAAATCCAGCAGTGGTTAATTTGTTTGATGCTAAGCCTTGTAAAAAGGTGTCATCTTCAATGATTAGAATTTTTTTACTCATGTGCTGTATTTTACTCTATTTAAAATGACCTAGCAAATATTATAATTGCCAAGATTAAACCCTTTGCTATTATTAAGAAATGGAATGGTTCGTGTTAGCGCTTCTAGCTCCGGTTGTCTGGGCGATAGGTAATCACATCGATGTTTTTTTAGTTGGTCACTTTATCAAAGGTGGATTGCTTGAAAAAAACCATGGGGTTGGTTCTCTCATTATTTTATCTTGTCTTGTTGGTATTTTAATTTTACCAATCACTCTTTTCTTAAATCCGAATATTTTTAGTGTAACTTGGGAGACAAGAGCCATACTTATTTTTGTTGGTTTTTTAGAAGGTCTCTCGGTACTCGCGTATCTATATGCGGTCATGGAAGATGATGTTGCATCAGTTGCAGCTTGGTTTAATGCAATCCCACTGTTTAATCTGGTACTTGGGTTTTTTCTTTTGGGTGAAGTCATTACTCAAACCCAACTTATAGGATTTTTTATAGTTATTCTCGGGCTTACTATTTTATCAGTTAAAAAAACAGAACTAGGTCTTATTCTTAAAAAGAAGGTTGTTCTATTGATGTTGTTTGCCTCTTTCACCTATGGTCTTATGACTATCCTTTTTAAGCTGGGAGCAGATGTTCAATCTTTTTGGATTTCATCATTTTGGCAATACGTTGGCTTAAGTATTTTGGGTCTTCTATTTTTTATTTTCATCAAGCCATATAGGAGCTCTTTTTTAAATATCTTTAAAAATAAAGGTTTAAAATTTTACAGTATTAATGCCGTAAATGAATTTTTGTTTATCAGCGGAACCATGATTTCAAATTATGCATCACTACTTGCACCAGTTGCGCTCGTCTCACTTCTCGGTTCTTTTCAATCGATAATCGTAGTTTTGTTTGGTTTTGTATTCGCATTTTTTTTCAAAGCCCATAAGCAAACAACCCTTTCTTTTAGGGAAAGGGTTGTTCAGGTTATTGGTATATTATGTACGATTGCTGGTCTACCTTTTATTTTATTCTAGGTATCCCCAAGATAGTAGCTTTGCTTGATCTTCTTTTATAAATTTTGATCCGATATCGTTTCGATACATAACTTTCGGTATAATCACCTTCTCTGCGATAGAATATACTTTGTTCTGAGCCTCTTGTACTGTTTCTCCAACGCCGGTAATATATCCAACATAACCATCTTGACCAGAGATTCGATAGACCTTCTCTTTATTGTCATAAGTCACATCCTCAAAGTGAAAATGTCTTTTCTCTTCATCAGTTAGTCTGTCTAGGTAAATAGCTATGTTATCGTACGCATGTTCTGTTCTTGACACTCCTTTTGTGTAAGGAAAGGGTGGAACTGCAAGTAAGATTACAACACCGTAGCCCCTTCTAAATTCAAGATCATATTTCTCACCCTTTGCTATCGCCAAAAGAAAATCTGCCCATGAAGAGATGTGAAGCTCCTCTTGTAAATGTATAATTGGCGTTCCAAAACGTGTTGTTGCCTCTATTGCAAAAATTCCTTTTTCATTGGCGATACAATTTATTTCAAAATCTCCACGAAAATTTGCCTCCCTTAAAAAATCTTCAAATGGTGCAATTATTTTTTTAAATAAAACACTGGTATCTTCTGTGTACCACGCTAATGTGCCCATTTCACTTGTGAGTGGCCCAAGATCACCGGGAAAAAATCGCTTGTGTTCAAGATTAATTTCTACTGGCCCAACCCATGTGTTGCCATTAAAATATCTTCCAACTCCTATTTCTATTCCACTAATGAATTCATGAAGAGTAACAGGATGCTGGCTAATAATTGGGTCTTTTACATAATTTTGTAAAACAGAGATAACATCATCGCCAGAGTCAGTATTTCCAATATATGTAATATCTTTTGAGATGTGGTCATTTTGCTTTATTACCCATCGCCCTTTATTTTTTTGCACAAACTCACATGCCTCTTTTGGGGAAGAGAAATCGTACAATTGTGTGGTCGATAATCCATATTTTTTGAACATTTCTTGCCCGTACTCTCGGTTTAGTTCAAGTTGTTCTGCTTGTGCACTTCCACCAAATACATTGAAACCTTGTTTTCTAAGGTAGTCTTGTATTTCTCCGTATCCGATATCATCAAAAACAATAAGTCCGTCTTCGCCAACCCAATCAAGTTCAATTGCCCAATCATCCACCTTCGGAATGAGACCATCTAAATTCTTCTTTGATCTACTATCCTCAATAAATAGTTTTACTTCGTGTCCCTCATCATATAGTCGACGAGCCAAATCTCCACCAATTAAATTTTTAGATATAAACAGAATTTTCATACGTATAGCCTTTATTATAGTTTATAATAAATACCATGGAAAGCCTTAATCTTATAGAAATGTGCAGCGATGCTGTTCCTCAGTTTTTAGGCATGTTTGATTTCTCCATTGCCCCCAAACTTCTTTTCTATGCCTACATTCCAACCATATTGGTAACACTTGTTTTTTCTACTGTGGCAATGTATCGTGACAAGTTTTCGAAAATTTCCGTTTCGTTATTTGCCGTAGCGTTATTTTTTTCACTTTGGCTGGGTAATGAAATAGTGCAATGGACAGCGGTGTACCACTTCACCATTTTAAATAGTTGGAAAATCTCAATGGTTTTTGAAAGCTTTTTCTTTACCGGGCTCATTTTCCTTTCAGCTTATCTGGTAAAAGCATCTCGTTTTTTACATTTATTTAAATTTCTGAGTCTGGTTCTTCCTATTGCTACTATTTTTCTGATACATAGTCCTTACAATATTTCTTCGTATGATTTTGTAAATTGCGAAGGTGTACCTGGTTCATTGTGGGTATTTTTCTATGCACTTCAATTTGTGATGCTTGTTGGCGTTATTTTTGTTGGACAGCGTACTCTAGAAAAAACAAACAACAAAGAAAGCCAATATCGTAATAGGGTTCTGTATGGAGTGGTAACTCTTTTTGTCGGGTTTCTCTTTATAAATATTATCAGTGAAATCGTGGGCACGTATACGCTTAATATTTTTATTCCAGTGAGTATGCTAACGTGCGTTATTTTGTTCGCACTTACTGCGGTCGAGTATGAATTATTTTCTTTTAAGTTTTATCGGTCAGAAGTTTTGATATATTCTTCTGTTGCTCTTGTAGGAAGTATTTTACTTATTCCTGATCCTGATTCTCAAAAAATTGTTATTGTTGGAACATTACTCGCCCTTATCTTTTTAGGGAGATCAATTGCTTCAATTAATAAAAGGGAGACTAAGCATGCGGATGAGCTCGATCTCCTTAATAAAAGTCTTACCATGCTGGACTCTAAAAAGAACGAATTCCTTTCATTTGCTACGCATCAGTTGCGCAGTCCACTCACGTCAATTAAGTGGGGGCTTGATTCACTCAAAACAAAGTATGACGCTGAAACTGTTTTGCACTTACAACACACAACAGACGATCTTATTGGAACGGTCAATGATCTTCTTGATATCTCAAAAATAGAGCAGGGGGGTATGGTGATTAAAAAAGAAGAATTAGAACTTCTTGATTTTATTGGTCGAATTGTTGAAGAATTTAAAGTTGTGGCTGAGAAAAAAGGACTTTCGCTTTCTTTTGAATTTGAAAATACTCCTTGTCTAATCTATGCAGACGGTACCAAACTTCGTCAGGTATTTGTGAATCTTATCGACAATGCTCTTAAATACACAAAGCAAGGCTCGGTGATTGTGCGTCTTGGTCGTACAAACAAAAAGGTTGTTGTCAGTGTGCACGATACTGGTCCAGGTATTTCAAAAGAAGAGCTGGGAGAATTGTTTGATAAATTTTTACGTGGTGCTGCAGGAAAAGCATCGAAATCTGGTTCCGGTCTTGGTTTGTATCTCGCCAAGAAAATTGTTGAAACACATAACGGTACTATTGTGGCCCTTTCAGCAGGAGAGGGTAAGGGAAGTGAATTTCGTGTTGAACTTCCTCTTTAACTATTGCTTAGTACGGAAGTCCGTAACGGAGTTTGTGTTTTAACTCTTGCGCGGCTTTTACATAACCGCCATCGGTACCATCGATGAAGTTGATATACTCTTTGTCTCTCTTGTGTACGTAGCAGGTGATGGTGGTTGAGTCAGTTCCGAAATGTCCAAATAATATTTCTCGATTTTGCTCTCGTCGCTCGAGTTTTCGGAGAAGTTCATCTCGTTGTTTTTTAGTACCAGCGATAATCGTTTTGAGTGATCCATCAATTTTTAGTGTGTCGGTGGCTGTTGCAATGTCGCCGTGAATATAGTCTTCATGGATTTGTATTGGAAGTTTAATATGTGAACGAATATATAGTTTACTCAAAAAAGACTTAACCATTTGAATACTTGTATAGAAAATATTGAGCTTTCCATATTTAAGATATGAAGCTCTTGAAAGAGTTTTAAAGTCAGAACTGTGTCCAACTTCTTTTCCCGAAATAGGATGTCGCTTCTTAAACGATCCGTACACGCTTTCTATATCACGGAGTATGTGTTGGTAGATAATAGCTTGTTTTAATTTTTTGATAGGATTTACAATCAGCACTAGAATCTCTTTTTTGTGTGCGGGCGGCTCGATTTCATTCCATCGACACTGTAGTCCACTGAGGTTAAGCTTCTTTTCCTCTCCTTCTTTTTTTGTAAGAAAACGTTTGTCTGACTTAATAATTTTTTCAGCTTGGCTCAGTCCTGCGCCCATAAAAATAGCCTGCGTATAATCTTCGACTATTTTAATTTTTGCTACTTTTAATCGGTGTCCGTATTCCTTTAAGCTTTCAACCGAAATAGATCCAACACGTAGTGAAAGTTTAAAATTGTAGAGTGCATTATTTCGAAGTGTTGCCAAAGACTCGAGCACCTCAGGTAATATTTTTTTTGGTACGATAATAGAAGCACCATCTCCGCCGTAGATAAAAGGTATTTCTATTTTGTATTTCTCGGCAATGTTTAGGGCCACAATAATAGAGCTTGCGGAAATAATATTCATTTCTTGATATTTTCCTTTCCCAAATTCTTCAGTTGAATTTTCAATATCAGTAACAACGATAGACCAATTGTTTGGCACACTTTTAAAATACTCTTCATTTGTAAGAGCTTCTTCGAGATCTTTTTTTATGACAGGCAAATCTTTATAGAAGGTGTCAGTACTGATCATTGTTTGTATTATAGCAAAGGAATTCTTTAATGATGTAGCGTATCTGTGGTTATTTTTTAAAAATCAATTGTGTGGTATGGTGTTCCTACGGAGACGTGTCAGAGTGGTCTAATGTGCCTCCTTGCTAAGGAGGTGGACTTTAATCGGTCCCGAGAGTTCGAATCTCTCCGTCTCCGCCAA
>CAZBAG010000004.1:26294-57260 GCA_964490365.1 uncultured Candidatus Saccharibacteria bacterium | reverse complement strand
CTAATGTTTCGATTCCTAATAGGAACTTTGGAAGTCACATATTGTTTAGATTTTTCACAACTGCACCTGCTATATTTTATTTCAACAAACGAGGAATATGTGAAAATTTATTTTCACACTATCCGAGTGACGTTGAAATATGAGAGTATGTTTTATACTGCTCTTATATCGAATGATGTGATGGGGTTTAATATATCCCAATATTTCATGGAAGGTCGCTTCATGTGAGCGCTGAGGAAAGGTTTATGGAAAAACCGCGTGGAAACAAGCTACTCCATGGCTCGCGGACCCACGGTTGACCAAAGAGTTCTGAAGATGGCTTCTCTGACCAAACTCGGAGACTTAACTCTAACGACCAGAATCCACTCACAGAAAAGTGACCTTCCGCCAATTCGTCAGGACTCCAAGGAGTCCTGACCCCATCACGTCATTCGATGATTTCAAATAAAATAAGTTTTTAAGGTTTTTGTGTTGGTGATTCGACGCAGTGGGTACACCTGTTCTCATTCCGAACACAGAAGTTAAGCACTGTAGTGGCGATGATACTCTTTGGGGAAAGTAGCTAGTCGCCAACACAAAGATCTTAAACAAAAAACACCCATCTTTGGGTGTTTTTTGTTTTTCCTCTTTATTTTTCATGTGTTGCATACATACTATGGTAAAATAAAGCCATGCGTTTGAAACAAAATCAAATATTTGTTTCCTTTTTTGCTATATTTGCACTTTTTGCTTTTATATTTTTTGCTTCTCAAAAAGTTACTGCAAATGTGATTACAGTTAATGATCCAACTGGCGACGATGTAGACAATGGACTTTGCTCTATTGTCGAGGCGATGTTTAATGCAGGCGCTGACGATGGATCAGGTTCGATTGACTGTACGAGTGGCTCGGGTGACGACGTGATTTCCATAGAAACTGATATTACTCTCGATACTCCTTTTGGTACTGACGGAAGTGGTGACCCTTATGGTATTCCAGATTCAGGCACCGTGGTTATTAATGGCAATGGGCACACCCTAGAAAGGGATACCGGAGCTGACGAGTTCCGAATCTTTTCATTCAGTGGAGGTATTGATGTTGAAATAAATGATTTAACTGTGCGTGGGGGTAACATTGTCTCCACTACTGGTCGAGGTGGAGCGCTCCATAGTGTGTCTCTTCATTCTTTAGTATTAAACAATGTTACTTTTGAAGAAAATAGTGCAGTACATGGAGGAGCATTATTTATTGAATATGGTCTATCAGCCATTGACCTAAGTATTAATGATTCATTGTTTCTTGGTAATACATCTACTCAAGACGGGGGTGCCATCTACTTTGAGAATGGCATTGGAAGCTTAGGTTCTTTTACTATTTCACAATCAACATTCGAGTCAAATGAGTCAGAGGGAAATGGTGGAGCAATACATGCTGCGGATGTTGCAACGATCACTGTCTCAGAATCATATTTTACTGACAATAAAACATCTCCTGGTGGACTATATGGAGGAGTATTTTATCTTGATGGAGTATCTTCGGTCTCGGTAAACGACAGTTATTTTTACTTTAATAGACCAACCACAGGAAGAGGGGCCGTCTTCTATGCAACAGGGGATGTGGCTATAGAAGTTGGTAATTCAACCTTCGAAAATAATGTGTCGGGTAGTGGTGGTGTCTTTTATTTAGTAAATGGTACAGAACTTGATGTTTATAATTCAAGCTTTTTATCGAGTGTTGCCATTGATTCGGGAGGTATTATTGCATCCTATCAAGACGCAGTTGGAGGAGCTCCTAATGAAATAAACTTTTACCACAACACAGAAGAGGGTAGCTTTGCAGGTGAAGATGGTAGTTCCGTGTTATTGAATTGTATTCATGATGGGGTATTTTGTATTGGCGATGGCGGCGCACCAGAAGATGAAACACCTTTTATTGGAGACTATATCTTTTTTGAAAACAATATATTTTTGAATGATAGCTGTGATGGAAATATGCAAAATGTTTCTTTCTTCAATAACTTAAATGATGCATCTGGAGTCAATGCTTGTTCTGAAGATGGAATAGCTAGTCCTGCATCAAATGTTTCCAATACCCTTGAAGAACGAGGTGGTTTATGGAAAACGTTTCCGGTGTCTTCTGGAAGTAATGCTATTGACACGGCACTTCCTGGAACACTCGGCTGTCCAGACACGGATGCCCGTGGTTTTCCAAGACCATATGGAAGTACCTGTGACATTGGCGCTTATGAATATACGGGTGATGTAGAAATTATTATTACCGAAACATCGGGAGATACAACGGTGGCTGAACCGAACGGTACTGACACGTACGACATTGTTTTAGGAGAGGCGCCAAGCTCTTCTGTGACTATTGAGCTTGACCCAAGTGATAGTGATATTGACGTTTCTTCATCATCAATTGTATTTACTACATTGAATTGGTATATACCTCAAACTGTTACAGTAAGTGCGGTTGATAACAATAATGATGACGGCGATCGTTCACGAGAAATTTCTCATACTGTTGATACAAGTGATCCAAACTATTCAGTTCTTACACCAAACCCTGTGGAGGTGCTGGTGACTGACGACGACGAACCGTCTTCTGGAGGAGGTGGAGGATCTTCAAGTGGAAGCAATCCCCGAAATCCGCCACTTGTTGATGGTTGTACTCATAGCACTGCAACAAATTTTAACCCCAATGCCACAAGAGACAATGGTTCTTGCGTGTATCCACCCCAAGATGTCTTTGGCTGTATGGATGCTACCGCAACCAATTTTAATGCACTGGCTACGCGAAGTAATGGTTCGTGTGTATATCCAGCGGTGCCTGTATTGGGGTGTCTCGATGCATCTGCGCTAAATTACAACCCTTCGGCGAATACTTCTGATAATTCTTGTCAGTATCCCATCGAACCGACCTATGGTTGTACCGATGCGTTAGCTCTTAACCACAACGCTCTTGCAGATACCGATGACGGTTCTTGTCGTTATGAAGAAGTTATTCCCGAAGACCCTATTGATGAACCAATTACTCCAGAAGATCCAACCCCTGCGTTTGAATATCCTGAAATTGGTACTACACCAAATGATATTCTCTTACTAGTGCGTGATATTGTGAAAAAAGCCTCAGATTTTCTTGCTGTACTACTTCAAGACATTCCAGAAGAACACTTACAATATGGCGTTCTTGCTGGAGTTGCTACTCCCTTGGCTATTTTTATTCTTACACAACCGGGCGCATTTTTCTCAATTCCTCTTCGAGTGTGGAGCATTATCCCAACAGTTTTGGGTATTAAAAGAAGAAAACGTCCATGGGGAACCGTGTATGACTCGGTGACAAAACAGCCTCTTGATCCTGTGTATGTTAGTCTTGTCGATGAGTCAGGTAAAGAAGTTGCAAGCACGATCTCTGATATTGATGGTCGCTTCGGTTTTATTGTTGCTCCAGGGAGATATACTATACACGTTACGAAATCAGATTATGAATTTCCTTCAAAGAAACTCTTTGGAAAAACAAAAGATGAGTTGTATGAAAATCTTTACTTTAAAGAAACTGTCGAGATTCAAAACGCAGATGATTTGCTTATTAAAAATATTCCTATGGACCCTATTCGGTTTAACTGGAATGAATTTGAAAAGTCGAGAAATAAAAAATTACTAAAGTTTTTCTCAAAAACAGATCTTTTCCTTTCAAGTACCGCTCGTGTTGTTTTTGTTGCTGGCGGCGTTTTGTCATGTGTCTTGGCAATCATGTCTCCAACCCTCATTAACTTTTTAATACTTGCTGTTTACTATATTCTTGCTTTCTTAAAAGTCCTTGGTGTTGGACCTCAAAAACCAGGACACGTGGTTGATTCCGAAACAGGAGAGCCCTTGTCGTTTGGTCTTGTCAAAATATTCTCAAGTACCCTTCAAAAAGAGATTAATCATTCTATTATTGGCACAACTGGACGATACTACGCACTTGTTCCTCGTGGTGAATATTTTGTGAAGATTTACAAAAAAACAGGAGAAGATAGATATGAGCATACATATACTTCGTCAACCTTTAAAGTTCATAATGGGTATATTGGAAATGTTTTTTCAATATAATGATATAATGCTGATATGTCACTTGCGTGGTCTTCAAAGAGAAAACTCATCTATCTTGTCGTAGTTCTTGTTACTGTCCTTGGAATTGGTTTTATGATGATTTGGCCATATGTTAACAAGCAGCCAACGTGTTTTGACCGTAAACAAAACGGTAATGAGTCAGGGGTTGATTGTGGTGGCTCATGTCTTTTGGTATGTAGTGCTGAAAATTATAGACTTGTCACTCTTTGGTCTCGCGCATTTCCAGTAACCGATGGAACGTATAACCTGATGGCATACGTTGAAAACCAGAATCGTGAATCAGGTATCGCTCGTATTAATTATGAATTTAGAGTCTATGATGAAAACAATATTTTCCTTGCTCGTCGCGAAGGGGTAACATTTATAACCTCAAATGACAGAACAGCAGTCTTCGAAGGTGGTATTGAAGCAGGTAATCGGGTTCCTTCACGAGTTGATTTTACATTTACGAGCCCTCCTGTCTGGATTAAGGTGAATAGGGAACAGCGAAATGCCCTGTCTGTTTCTGTAGAAAATAAAGTGCTCTCTGATCCATTTGAATCACCAAAAGTTACTGCAGATGTTGTGAACAAAACGCTGCTTAATATCAGAAATATTGATACTTTCATTATTCTTTACGATGAAGAAGAAAACGTTATCAATGTCAGTAAGACATTTATAGAATATTTACCAAAAAGTAGTCGATATCCTGTTGTGTTTACATGGCCTGAGTCGTTACCAAAAAATCCACAAAGAGTTGACATATTCCCTCAAGTCAATATATTTGAACTAGGCATTTAAGCCACTCTAGACATGAATCGTATAGGTTTCCAACATATTGATTGGGTGTTGTTGCTGTTAGTCGCTCCACTTCTTGGTGCAGGGCTTATTACTATGAAGTCATTTGTTGGAGAGACACCCTTTTTCTATCAGCAAGTAACATGGATTGTTATCAGTCTTGTTGTGTTTTTTGTTATCTCATTTTTTGACTTTAAGTTCCTTAAAAAAACAAAAGTAATTAGCGTGCTGTATCTTTTGCTTATTGGTATTTTGTTGCTCCTCTTTCTATTTGGTGCAACAAATAAGGGCGCTACGAGCTGGTTTGACTTTGGAGCTTTTTCATTTCAACCAGTGGACTTTATGAAGTTGCTTCTTGTTATTGTGTTGGCAAAATATTTTTCTCGTCGACACGTTGAAATTAAAAACCTAAAACTTATCTTTATTTCAGCGTTGTATGCAGGTGTTCCGTTTCTCCTTGTTTTTTTGCAGCCTGACTTTGGTTCAGCGATGATTATTTTTATGATTTGGCTTGGTATGGCAATTGTGTCCGGAATATCTAAAAAACATTTGCTGGCTGTTTTTGGAATGGGACTTGTTGCATTCTTATTTCTTTGGACATTTGTTTTTCAGGACTACCAAAAAGCACGACTCCAAACATTCTTGAATCCACTCTCCGATATTCAAAATACCGGATATAATGCATATCAATCAACGATTGCTGTTGGTTCAGGGCAGCTCCTTGGTAAGGGTGCTGGCTATGGAACACAATCACGGCTTAAGTTTCTTCCCGAATATGAAACAGACTTTATTTTTGCTGCTTTCTCAGAAGAGTGGGGTTTTATTGGCTCTCTCACTACTCTTGTGCTCTATCTTTTAATTATTTGGAGGATTTTGCGACAATCGATATACGGCGCCACAAACTTCGAAATGCTTTTTGGTGTCGGTGTGTCGGTGATGATTATGTCACACGTGATTATTAATGTGGGGATGAATATCGGTATGATGCCCGTCACAGGAATCAACTTACCGTTTATGAGTTATGGCGGATCACACCTTCTTACGAGTTTTATTGCACTCGGTATTCTTTCAAGTATGAATCGAGACAAGCGTGTGTTTCATCGTGACGATTTAAAACATGAATTTTTAGGAATCTAATACTATGATTGTTGACGGTAAAAAAATAGCAGG
This sequence comes from uncultured Candidatus Saccharibacteria bacterium, assembly GCA_964490365.1. Classification (GTDB taxonomy): domain Bacteria; phylum Patescibacteriota; class Minisyncoccia; order Phycocordibacterales; family CSBR16-119; genus JAUPTX01. The sequence continues at coordinate 51,219 of CAZBAG010000004.1, read as the reverse complement.
GAGTATTGAAGTGCATCTTAAAGACACTATTCACATACAAGGTCTTCAGAAAAGTCTGGCTATTTTTTATGTTGGTAATGATCCAGTGATTGATAATTTTATAGGACTTAAAAAGAAGTTTGGAGAGCGCATCGGTGTTCGTGTACGTGTTTTTCGCTATGAGGCAATTATAACCACCAAACAGCTCGTGCAAGAAATTAAAGATATTTCAAAAGATTTTGACGGTGTAATTGTTCAATTACCACTTCCGATTCATCTTGATAAAAAGAAAATATTGAATAGTGTTCCTCCTGATAAAGATATTGATGTACTGGGGGATAAACAATACAAAAAATTTACAAAAGGGGATCTTACATTCTTTCCTCCAGTTCCTGGGGCAATTTCTGAAGTGCTAGATTTCTACGGCGTTGATTTGATGGGTAAAAAAATCACAGTGGTCGGCAATGGTATACTGGTCGGCAAACCTGTTGCTGACTGGCTCACTCTTTCTTCGCTTAAGTCTACCATTGTTACTGATGTGACGAGAAATAAAAAAAATATCTATGAACGTGCAGACATTATTATTTCGGGTGTAGGTGCTCCTAATATCATTACAAAAGATATGGTTAAGAAGGGTGTTGTGTTGATTGATGTTGGGGCAAGTGCACCACAAGGTGTTCTCGTTGGTGATATTGCCAAGAACTGCAAGACAAAAGCTTCTTTGTTCTCTACGGTCCCTGGTGGTGTTGGTCCAATCACCATTGCAATACTATTTAGAAATTTATTGTATACTTAATCTGTGTTCACGGGGCAAAGTTCAATTTTTTTAAACTCTTTTTTACATCAGTACGCATATCTTGATACGATAGTGTATTTCCTGGCGCAAATATTACCATTTATCTTATTTGGTGTTACGATAGTGTATTTTCTTATTATCAAAAGAAGCATCGTTACATTTGTTCGACTTTCTCTTGTGATTCTTTCATCGTGGGCATTGTCAGAAATTTTAAAATTTATCTTTGCACATCCGCGTCCATTCATGGCGCTCTCTGAAATAACCCCACTCTTTAGCTTTGGTAGTAATGACTCGTTTCCTTCTGGTCATGCAACCGTGTTCTCGGCTCTTGCTTTGGCAACCTTCTTTGAGCACAAAAAGCTTGGGTTCATCTACATTATCGCCGCACTACTCATAGGTCTTGCTCGCGCCATTTCCGGCGTGCACTATGTGCATGATATTTTGGCGGGCTTTCTCGTTGGATCACTACTGGTTCTTATAAGCTACGGCTACCTTGGTATATTAAGAAACAAGTCCTAAAAAAGTGAAGATTGAACAGGTCGGCGTATGCGTGTACAATATATCCCATGATTATGAAAAGAATATGGGGGTTATTAGTATTGATCGCCGGTGCCGCGATCGGTTATTTTATTTATAGTACAACTGGCGGTTTGGGGGCGACCACTCCTAACAAATATGATTTTAAATTAGGTCTCGATCTTTCAGGAGGAACAAGTTTGGTGTATCGAGCTGATGTTTCAAATATTGACGCATCTGAAATAAAAGATGCTATGGATTCTCTTCGTGATGTTATTGAGCGAAGAATAAATCTCTTCGGGGTCTCTGAAACAACGGTACTTGTACAAGAAGCAAACTTTATTAACGACGGTGAAGATCGTATCGTAATAGAGCTTCCTGGTGTAACAGATATTGATAAAGCTGTTGCCATGATCGGACAGACACCTCTACTTGAATTTAAAACAGAACGACCAGCAGGCCCAGAACAAGATAAACTCATTGCAGATTTTGAGGCAGTCCAAGATAAAATCGCTTCAGGGGAAGTTCTGCTTTCATCAATCGAAGATCCTTACTTCATAGAAACACCTCTTACTGGTCGTTACCTCGAGCGTGCGTCGCTTGAATTTTCTCAAGCAGGAATGAGTGGCGGTAGCGCCTTTGGTGGAGAACCAATGGTGGTGCTTAACTTCAACAAAGAAGGCTCAGAGCTATTTGAAAAAATTACCGGAGAAAACGTCAATAAAATTGTAGCGATTTACCTTGATGGTGCACCAATATCTACTCCTGTGGTGCGAGAAGCTATTACGGGTGGTGAAGCGGTGATTTCAGGAAACTTTAATCCAGAAGAAGCTAAACAGCTTGTCGGTCGTTTGAATTCAGGAGCACTTCCAGTACCGATCGAACTTATCTCTACACAAAGCGTCGGACCGTCACTTGGTGCCGAAGCAATATCTGCAGGTGTCTTTGCGGCAATTGTTGGTTTTGCAGTACTGTCTATCCTCATACTTTTCTGGTACCGGTTGCCAGGACTTGTAGCAATCATTGCACTTATTATCTATTCGGCGCTCATGCTTGCCATCTTTAAACTCGTACCAGTAACCCTAACTGCTGCTGGTATCGCTGGCTTTATTCTTTCGCTTGGAATGGCAGTAGATGCCAATATTCTTATCTTTGAAAGAATGAAAGAAGAAATGAGATCAGGCAAAACTATTACCGATGCATTAGAGCGAGGGTTTGATCGAGCATGGTCATCAATTCGTGATTCAAACTTCTCAAGTATGATTTCTGCGGTAATACTTTTCTGGTTCGGAACATCTCTTATTCAAGGGTTTGCTCTTACGTTCGGAATTGGTGTGTTGGTGAGTATGGTTTCAGCGATTTTTGTAAGTAAAGTGCTTCTACTTGCGTTACCATCAAAGAACACAAAAGTTCTCAGATTTTTATTCAGTAATGGATTTAAAAAATAATATGTGGATTATACAACAAAGAAAAATATTTATTGCACTCTCAGGACTGTTTGTTCTTGGCGCACTACTACTTATTTTTACTAATGGTTTGAAGCTTGGTATTGAATTTACGGGCGGGTCACTCACTGAAGTTTCTTATACAGGAGCGAGACCAGAAGTCTCTGACATACGAGCGGCTCTCGAACCTCTTGCCTTTGGTGAATTTCTCGTACAACCAACCGAAGAAAATGGAGTGTTTGTCAAAACACGAAGTCTGACTGAAGCAGAAAGAGCAACAATGATAGAAACACTTTCAGTGGGTGATTACCAAGTGGTGGAAAAATCATTTACGTCGATTGGTCCGTCAGTTGGAAAGGAGCTCAAAAGTAAATCAGCAATAGCGATTATTATTGTTTCAATCTCTACTATTTTGTTTATTGCATATGCCTTTCGAAAGGTTTCAAAACCGGTCTCTTCTTGGAAATATGGTTTTATTGCAATTATTACCTTGCTTCACGATGTCGCTATTGCAACGGGTGCGTTTGCTGTTATGGGAAAGGTTATGGGCGCTGAAGTGGATACGTTGTTTGTAGTGTCGGTACTCACTATACTCGGTCTATCGATCAACGATACTATTGTTGTGTTTGATAGAGTTCGAGAAAACCTAGAGCGTAAATCATCAAATGATTTTAAAGAAATCGTTGGAAAAAGTTTAGATGAAACATTTACTCGTTCTATCAACACTTCACTTGCATCGGTGATCGTGCTCGTTGCACTCTTTCTCTTTGGGCCAGAGTCAACAAAAGTATTTTCAATGACCATGGCGATTGGTATGTTTTTTGGTACCTATTCATCAATCTTCCTCGCGAGTCCACTTCTTGTTGTCGCTGAAGAATATCAAAAAGTACAAGAGGATTAATTAATTTATAAGTAACCATTATGAAAAAAATAGTACAAAGTGCTCTTGTTCTTGTGATACTACTTAGTGCTCAGGCGGCATTCGCACAAACAGGTAAGGGAAGTGCTTCTACTGAAGTAGAAAATAAAGACTCTCATCCATCAATCACCGTTGAGTTCAAAGATATGGATAAGCTCTCGGATGAATTCCAAGAGATAGAAAAGGGGTTTGACGGAAAAAATATAGAAATACATTATGATGATGCGCGTGGTCTCGGGGGAATTATTGCAGTTGGTCTTGGTTTTATATTTTTCATTCTCATTCTTGCGCTAGCATCTTGTGTATTCTGGATCGTTATGATGGTGCATGCCATCTCAAAGCCAATCAAGAGTAAAGCAGTTTGGATCCTCATCCTTCTCATTTTCGGAGTTATCGGAGCAATTGTTTATTACTTTGCAGTAAAGAGAGAGTTTAAAGACAAAAAGAACGAGACGGTCTACGCTGAGAAAACAGAAAATTAGTCTCTGATTTTTCATAAAAAGCCTTAATTTGTAAGGCTTTTTATACTGGTAATAACCGACTTTTTCTGCTATACTCAAACTGTTATCTATAATTATTCTGCAATAAGCGGAAATATAACATTATGACAATTTTATTTGTTATTTTAGGAGTTTTGGTTCTTTGGGTTATCTTTTCGTATAACTCTTTTGTTAGGTTGGTTGCTCATACAAAAGAGGCTTGGGCAGATATCGATGTGCAACTCAAGAGACGATATGACCTTATTCCTAATCTGATTGAAACAGTAAAGGGATACGCGGCTCATGAATCAGGGGTGTTTGAGTCGGTGACAAAAGCACGAGCATCTGCAATTTCTGCAGAATCTTCCGGAAATCTTGCAGCTGTTGCAGAGTCAGAAAATGTTCTTTCAGGCACGCTAAAATCTTTGTTTGCTGTTGCGGAAAATTACCCGCAACTAAAGGCTGACACTAATTTTCTTGAACTTCAGCGTGAACTTGCTGATACAGAAAATAAAATTCAAGCTGCTCGAAGATTTTATAACAATAACGTAAAGCATCTCTCTATTAAGCTTAAAACATTCCCAAGTAATATTATCGGAACAATGTTTGGGTTTAAAGAACAATCATTCTTTGATCTCGAAGGTAAACCAGAAGAGCGAGAGAATGTAAAAGTTAAATTTTAAAAAATAAATTACTATATATGGATACTGTTAAACAAAATAAAGGAGGACTTCTTGTATTACTTGCACTCGTGATTCTTACCGTGGTATTTTTTGCCACAAAAAAACCAAAGGATGAAGTACTGGTTAACGATGACGTGCTCACCGACGTTGACCCTCTTGTTGGACCAGAATCAAGTGCAAACGTATACGTACCAATGCCTGCTGATTCTGAATGGATGCCAAAAGAAGTTTCTGAAGACAAACTCACACTTGATATTCCTGCTGACTACTATGTGTCACGACCACGAATTGGTGACTGTGATGTGACTTCAATTTCTACTATTTCAAATGGAAAGCCAGTTTCAATTGCGCTTGTATATAATGTTGGCTGTGACAATGCAGATTTGCAAACAAATGCTGCACAGTCAGTTGAGAAAAATGGTTACATTTTTAGAACAAACTATACATCACCTTCAGTGATTGCTGTGTTTGAAAAAATTGCAAATTCAGCAAAATAATCGAATATAGAAAGAAAAATAGCCCAAAATCTCGGGCTATTTTTCTTTGTCCATTTTTGGTAAAATGACTCTATATGCAAACACTCTATACTCATGAAAGTTCAAATATCAGAAAGACATGGCTTTTAATAAGTCTATTTTTGATTGTCGTTATCGGCCTTGGTTGGTTTTTGAGTATCTACTTTGGATCACAAGATATTCTCTATATTGCGGTGGGGTTTGCTTTCTTTCAGGTTTTCTTTTCGTATTGGTTTTCACACAAAATAGTCCTTGGGATGACGGGTGCAAAAGAAGTAAAACGAGAAGAACATAGAGATTTGTGGAATATTGTTGAAAATCTTTCTATTACCGCTGGACTTCCGATGCCAAAACTCTACATCATACACGACTCTGTCCTGAATGCTTTTGCTACAGGGAGGAACAAAGAACATGCCGTAGTTGCGGTTACTACGGGGATCCTAGAGCGACTCGATCGCACAGAACTTGAAGGTGTCATCGCTCATGAGCTGTCTCATATTGGCAATAGAGATATACTGATCTCGACGCTCGTTGTTGTGTTGGTTGGTTTTATCACCCTTCTCTCAGACATGTTTTTACGAGCCCAGATCTTCGGAGGTCATAGAGATGATAATCGAAGCGGTGGCGGACAAGTTCAACTTGTTCTTATGGTTGTGGGAGTGCTCCTCATGATACTTTCACCAATCATCGCCACACTCATCCAGCTTTCTATCTCACGTAAACGAGAATTTCTCGCTGACGCATCGGGTGCACTTCTTACTCGGTATCCAGAAGGTTTGGCATCTGCGCTTGAAAAGATCTCAGCATCGAGCGGAAAAATGCAAAAAGCAAATCATGCAACAGCACACTTGTTTATAGCAAACCCTTTTGGGAAAGAGCAAAAGACAACATGGTTTCAAAACCTATGGTCAACACATCCGCCCGTTGAAGAACGTGTGAAGCGTCTCCGCTCATCTGACAAATAGTATCTATGAAATTTTACATTGCTGCCCGAATGAAGTAAAAAGAAAAGATTCTGGCATTTTCTGAAATTCTGAAAGAGCATAAACACATACTTGTTTCTTCGTGGGTATACACGCCATCTTTGAAGCCTTACGAACATAGAGAAAAAGAGTGTAGATTAATGGCAAAAAAGATAGAGAGCGAAATTAAAAAGTGCGATACCTTTGTTCTCATCAGTGATCGAGCCGGGACTGATATGTTTGTCGAGCTCGGTATTGCCACTTCTCTCAAAAAGAAAATCTATATTGTGGGGAAGTGGAATAAACGCTCTTTGATGCATTTTCATCCGAGTATTAAACATGTCGATCTGCTAAATTTAGTTTCTTTGAGACGTTAACAGTGAAGATGTATCTTCTTCTATCATGTTTTCGATAGTATCTTTTTCCGTTTGAAACTTGGCAGGAATTTTGTCTAGTTGATTTCCTAAATCTTCGATAAACATATGAATTTCTTTTTCATTTCTTCCTAAGTCTTGTACATATTTTTTGAGAAATATTTCAGTTATTGGTATCTCTAATTCTTGCGCGTACTCATCAGGAATACCAGATGTACGAATTTTTGCGATCCAGTAGTTAACCCTACTTTCCCAGCCTCTCATAAACGGGTCTTCGTTGTAATTTTTTGGGTTACCCTCCATATCTCCATTTTACCACTTTTTTATAAAAAATGATTGATTATGGCGCGAATATCTATAATTTTGGCTTCAAATTCAGGTTTTGCATAGTCCTTATTTAATGATACTATGAGGAAGTGATAGAAAAAACCCTAAAACTTTTTTGCCTTTTTTCTTTGGTATTTTTGGCTAAATCAGTCTCCGCGGCTATTGTTCCAGATGCTCCAACCCTTACATCTGCTATTGGCGGACATGGACAGGCGCTTCTTATTTGGTCACCACCATCGTATGCGGGAGACTCAGTAATTACCGACTATGTACTAGAATACAAAGCATCTTCCAGCGGAACATGGTTAACATTTGCTGACGGTACTTCAACACTAGCCTCGTATTCTATTAGCGGTTTAACAGATGGCACCCCATATGATTTTCGTGTAAGCGCTACGAACACAACAGGAACAGGGTCACCGAGTAGTGTTTTGAGTGCGACACCAGTTGCTACATATTTCAATCATATTGTTTCTACAGGACAAAGTCTTTCGGTGGGTACTGCGGGACTTCCTAAGATTACGATCACTCAACCATATAATAATAAAAGTATAAACCTAGCAAATACGGCTCTGAACGTTCTTGTAGAGGCGATCAATAATGCTCGTAGTCCATCGGTTGAAACTATGTCGAGTGCAATGGCGAACTCCCTAACAAAATTTTCTGCTGAGGAGGGTGTAGTGAATAATTATCTAGTTACTTTACACGGTAAAGATGCTACTGCATACAGCGGATTAAAAAAGAGTACAACCCAATATAACTTAGGAATGACTCATGTTACGAGCGGAAAAACTTTAGTTGAAGCCTCTGGTCGGCAACATAGAGTTCAGGCTATTACAGCTGTTCACGGTGAGACAGACCAGATAAACAATGTCTCTGCAGCTACATATGCAGGGTACCTTGTTGAGTGGCAAAATGATTTACAAACTGACATTTGGGCAATAACAGGGCAAACTGGAATCCTGCCCTTTTTTACAGATCAAGCAACTTCATGGTCTCTGTATAATAAAGCTGCCCCAACAGTTGCTCTCGGTCAGTGGGTAGCAGCACGAGATAATCCAACAAAAATATTTCTTGTGTTACCAAAATATATACTTGACTATGCCGACGGCGTTCATTTGACCAACTACTCTTATCGCAGACTAGGTGAATACTACGCAAAGGTGATGAAAAAAGTTTTGGTTGATGGTGAATCGTGGCTTCCTGTCTCTCCTAGAGAAATAAGAATGTCGGGCAATATCATTATTGCCAGATTTAATGTTCCGGTTCCTCCGCTTGTCTTTGATACCAGTATTGTCTTAGCAAAAACAAATTATGGTTTTGTCTACAGCGATAGCACATCTTCTGCTTCGATCACCAACGAAGCTGGTATGAGTATTATCGCTCCAGATACAGTACGTATAACCCTAAGTGGTACTCCAACAGGTGCGAGTCCTAAGCTAAGATATGCATATACAAGTACCCTTGGATCTGGTGCCGGTAGAAGTGTAGCGGGAGCACCTCGCGGCAATCTCAGAGACTCTGATACAACTGAAGCACTCTATCAAGATTCGCTTGTTCCAGTTTCAATGGGTAATTATCTGTATAATTGGTCTGTGGTGTTCGATGAAGCTATTACTGTAGACAACACTACCCCAACCATCTCCGCCGGTGCACCAACCACCGCGCAACCGGCTGGAACGACAAGTGTCGCTTTGCAAGTAACCACCAATGAAAATGCAACGTGTAAATATGATACAACGTCTGGAGTTGCCTACGCTTCTATGTCTGGTACCTTCTCGACAACAGGCACCACGGCTCATAGTCAAACCATTTCCGGACTTACCAACAATACAAGTTATACCTATTATGTGAGGTGTACGGATGATTTAAATACAAATAGTAGTGATTACAGCATATCTTTTTCTGTTGACCAAGGAGATATAATTCCACCAGTACTTTCATTAGGTTCACCAACTACTGCACAGTCAGCTGGAACAACAAGTGTAAGTCTGGAGGTTGCTACTGACGAAAATGCAACCTGTCGATATGGCACAACTGCGGGTGTTGCGTATGCTTCAATAGCAAGCACGTTTTCGACCACTGGCAGCACCGCTCACAGCCAAACAATATCTGGCCTAACAGATAACACAAGTTACTCCTACTATGTCAGATGTATAGATAGTTCAAGTAATGCAACCACAAGCGACTACACAATATCTTTTTCAGTAGATCAAGGAGATGTTACAGCGCCCATTCTCTCCGCCGGTGCACCAACCACCGCGCAACCGGCTGGAACGACAAGTGTCGCTTTGCAAGTAACCACCAATGAAAATGCAACGTGTAAATATGATACAACGTCTGGAGTTGCCTACGCTTCTATGTCTGGTACCTTCTCGACAACAGGCACCACGGCTCATAGTCAAACCATTTCCGGACTTACCAACAATACAAGTTATACCTATTATGTGAGGTGTACGGATAGCTTCAATGTAAACAGTAGTGATTATGAAATAAATTTCTCAGTTGAGCAGGTTCAATCTATCCCTATATCATCAGGTTCAAGAGCTTCAAAAAGATATTTAGAATATCGAAGCACAGGTGTAAAATCCGATGTATTATCTGTCAATTCAGAAAATAAGGAATGTCCAGTAGAATATCGCTTAACTCAAGATCTTCGTACTGGAGCAAAGAATGGAATATATGAAAAATATACTGGAAGTGTTGTTACTGATGCAAAGATTTTGCAATACCACTTAAATAGGCTAGGATTTAATTCGGGGGTAGAAGATGGGATTCTAGGGCCAATATCCGATGGGGCAATTAAAAGAATGCAAATATATTTAGGAACAAAAGCTGATGGTTACGTTGGGCCCATTACGAGAGCATTGATTAATAGTTCTTGCAGCTAATCATTTGGATTTTGCTCGAAATAGTTTCGAACCTTGTCCAACAAACTCCGCAGCAAATCGGAAATTTCAATCTGCGGAGACGGAGAGATTTGAACTCTCGAAGGCTATTCACCTTGCCACCTTTCCAAGATGGTGCACTAGACCGCTATGCGACGTCTCCAAGTTTGGTATAATAAGCTTATTACAAGCTTAAATATATTGATATGTTAAAGGAATTCAAAGAATTTGCAATGAAGGGGAATATGATTGATCTTGCGGTTGGTATTGTGATTGGTACTGCATTTGGAACAGTGGTGAAGTCTCTTGTTGACGACGTGATTATGCCGGTTGTTTCAGGCCTGTTAAGTCTCCCAGATTTCAGTAATCTATTCCTTGTTCTAAAAAATCCAACAGAACTAACTTTTACTTCGGTAACAGCCGCTCGAGAAGCAGGGGCATCGGTTTTAGCAATTGGCTCTTTTATAAATGCAATGATCGCATTTCTTCTTGTTGCGCTTGCACTCTTCTTTGTAGTTAAGGGCATGAACAAAATGAAAAAAGTAGAAGCTCCTGCGCCGACAGGACCGACAGAACTTGATGTGTTAAAGGAGATTAGAGATTCACTAAAGAAATAAGTTAAAAATCCCGAACCTGCAGAGGTTTGGGATTTTTGCTATAATGGCTCCATGTTCGAATTACCAGAATTAAAATATGACTATGACGGCCTAGAGCCATATGTTGATGCAAAGACTATGGAAATACACCATACTAAACATCACCAAACATATATCGACAAACTCAATAGCGCCATTAAAGGAACTGAATGGGAAAATAAATCTCTTGAAGAAATTTTGGCAAATGTTTCAAAGCTTGATGCCACTGTTCGTAATAATGCCGGCGGACACTGGAATCACTCTTTTTTCTGGGAAATTATTTCTCCAAAAACTCAAAATCCAACAGGAGAGCTACTTGGATTGTTGGAAAAAAACTTTGGTAGTTTTGAGGAATTCAAGAAGAAATTTGAAGAAGCTGCGCTCGGTGTGTTTGGTTCTGGTTGGGTTTGGCTTATTGTCCAAGATGGTGCACTTACAATAATCAAAACAAAGTTGCAAGATAATCCACTTATGGATAATGCACCACAAAAAGGCCTACCTATTTTAGGTCTTGATGTATGGGAGCATGCGTACTACTTAAAGCACCAAAACAAGCGCGCTGACTATATTCAAGCATTTTGGAATGTTGTTGATTGGAAAAAGGTCACAGAATTGTTAAAAAGTTAGTTATGGATATTGAAGAAAAAAAGAAACAGCTTTCCGAGCTTGAATACAAAGTAACTCAAGAAAAAGGGACAGAGATGCCTTTTACGGGAGAGTTCCTAAACAACAAAGAAAAAGGAATGTATACCTGCAAAGTTTGTGGACACATACTGTTTTCTTCTGATGCAAAGTTTGATTCTGGTACCGGTTGGCCAAGTTTTGACAGGCCAGAAAATTTAGAACATGTCTTGCTTGTAGAAGATGCTTCTCATGGTATGCACCGTACTGAAGTGCAGTGTAAAAATTGTGGCGCTCACTTGGGGCATGTATTTAATGACGGACCAAAAGATACAACAGGACAACGATATTGTATTAACTCATGTTCTCTTGATTTTAAGAAAGATTAATTATGATTCCTAAAAAAATAGAAAAAAAATTTCAAGAATTTGGAAAAGAGAGAGTTGATAATTACTTCTGGATGAGAGATCAAAAAGATCTTGATGTTTTAGAGTATATTAACCATGAAAACAAGCAAACTAAAAACTGGTTTGGGGATGTAAAGAACTTCCAAGAAAAAATCTTTAAAGAGTTAAAAGCACGAAAAAAAGATAAAGATGAGTCAGTGCCATATTTTTATAATGAATATTGGTATGTGAAAAAATTTGAAAAGGGTAAGGAATACCCGATTCTTTTTCGTAAAAAGGGCCATCTAAAGGCGAGAGCAGAAAAAATATTTGATCAGAATGAGCTTGCTAAAGGTAAAAAATATTACCAAATTGGATCTGTTAATATTAGTCCGGATAATCGATATTTAGCCTATACTGAAGATACTAATGCTGATAAAAGATACCAAATTAAGATAAAAGATTTACATACTGGAAAAAATATAAAAGATTCTATTTCTAGAATCGTTACTTCTTTTGAATGGTCCAATGATTCCAAAACAATTTTGTATGTTGAGTCAGATAAAACAACTCTTCGTCCATTTCGTCTCGTGAGTCATGTGATTGGTGAAGATACTAAAAAAGACACAATTCTTTTTGAAGAAAAGAATGAGATATATTATGTACATCTTTCAAAAACACGTTCGAAACAATATTTTCTTATCAATATTAGTTCTCTTGATCATGAATTTTATTACTATGCATCTGCAGATAAATCAACGTTGAATTTTAAGATATTTACACCAGGAAAACCAGGCATAATCTATAACATAAATCATGGCAACGGATATTGGTATATTTTGACAAACGAAAAAGCAATAGATTCTGAAATATTTACTGTTAAAGATGACAATATTTCGCGTAAAAAATGGGTTTCTTTTGTTGCCCCTCGTAATAATGTTCGATATGAATCGTTCATATTATTTTTCGGCTATGTTGTATATAAAGAAATTATTGCCGGAATTCCATACTTTAAGATTTTTAACACTGCAACAAAAAAGACTCGTTCAGTGAAATTTTCAAGTTCTCTGTATGGTGGCGATCTTTTATTTAATCCCGAATATCATTCAAAAAGTTTTCGCCTTTCTTTTGAAAGTATGAAAGATCCCGAAATAGAATATGAGTGTGATCTTGCAACAGGGAAACTTAGTGTTTTGAAAACTAATAATCCTCGTGGTCGGTATGATAAAAATACTTATAGGATTGAACGTTTATGGGCAACATCTCATGACGGGGTTAAAATTCCAATTTCAGTTATTTATAAAAATAATCTTATTAAGAATGGGAATAATCCATGTATTCTCTATGGTTATGGGTCATATGGCCATACTCTTTATCAAAATTTTAATGAGAATATTTTTTCTCTCGTAGACAGGGGTTTTGTATATGCAATTGCCCATATTCGAGGAGGGCAAGAAATGGGTAGAAAATGGTACCTTGAAGGTAAGTTTCTAAAAAAGAAAAATACTTTTCTTGATTTTATATCCTGTGCAGAATTTCTTATCAAAAAGAAATATACAAATTCTGATAAGCTTGTTGCTCGCGGTGGTTCAGCTGGTGGTCTTCTCATGGGGGCCGTTGCAAATATGAGACCAGACCTTTTTCATGCAATGGTTTTTGCAGTGCCTTTTGTTGATGTAATTAATACCATGATGGATTCTTCCATCCCTCTGACTGTAGGTGAGTACGTTGAATGGGGAAATCCAAATGAAAAAAAATATTATAACTACATGCTCTCATATTCACCATACGATAATATTAAAAAACAAAATTATCCAACAATATTTATTGACTCTGGTTTTAATGACACTCAGGTTCACTATTGGGAGCCTCTTAAATATATTGCGAAAATGAAAGAATATAAGACAGATAATAATCCAATACTTTTGCATATGGATCTTGGGACTGGTCACGGCGGTAAATCAGGTAGGTTTTCTTCGCTTGAAGGCGTTGCACGAACGTATGTTTTCATACTCAACATGTTAGGTATCAAAAAATAAAACCCCTCAGACTATTGTAAAATCCGAGAGGTAAATAACATGTCTTCGCTTGTTAGTCCAAATCCAGCGCCGCGATTTTGCAAGTCTTGCATGTCGTGAAATGTAACCATGCGGTATTCTTTTTTGCCAATGGTTATAGAAAGACCAATACGATCGTCGAGAAAAAGGTAGAATTGGAATTGTATTTTTCTCCCTCTTTTCTTATCTGGAAAATGGGCAAGAGTGAAGCTTGATTTTACCCCGTTCATGTGTGCTTTTTCTTATAGTATATCTGATTTCTACACCATGATATACTCATTCTATGCAAAGAGATGAACACGCCTTTCTAGAAGGCTATAATCGCTTAAATAAAGAGCAAAAAGAGGCTGTTGATACGATCGATGGTCCTGTGATGGTTGTGGCTGGTCCAGGTACAGGAAAGACTCAAATCCTGTCACTTCGCATTGCAAATATTCTTAAAAAAACAGATACAGAATCTGATAGTATTTTGTGCCTTACCTTTACGAACTCTGGTGTGCATGCAATGAGAGAGAGGCTTCGAAGGTATATCGGTGGAGCATCTTCAAAAGTTGAAGTCTCTACGTTCCATAGTTTTGCAATGAAATTTGTCGAGCAAAACTTTGAAATTTTAGGATATACCGAAAAGCCATCCCTTATGGATGACCTCGGTGCTATATCATTGTCTGATTTTATTTTATCAACCAATGAATGGGAATATTTAACCACTCGCACAAACAAATCTCTCTATTTTCGTGATATTAAATCACTTGTATCTCTTTTAAAACGAGAGCGCTTAACACCCGATGATTTTCTCTTTGAAATCACAAAAGAAATAGAGGCTATTAAAAATGATGAATCAAGTATTTCAACACGGGGTGAAAGTAAAGGAAAACTTAAACAAGAAGCATTGAGAAAGATTGAAGGTCTCGAGAGAACACAAGAAGTTGTGAAGTTTTATTCACTCTATGAGCTCGCAAAAAAAGAGAAAAATCTGCTTGACTACGATGACGTTTTAGAGGAGTTGGTCAGACTTGTAGAAATCTCCGAAGATGTTCGCGATGCAATAAGAGAAAAATATCTCTATGTGCTCGTCGATGAGCACCAAGATTCTTCCGGTGTCCAAAATGATTTTCTTGCTCGTGTATGGGGCGATGTCGAGTCTCCAAATATTTTTGTCGTAGGTGACGACCGGCAACTTATTTACGGTTTTGGTGGCGCATCTCTTTCATATTTTGAAGGATTTAAAGAAGTGTTTAAGGGTTTAAAACTTATCACGCTCACTGAAAACTATCGTTCAACACAAAAAATACTCGATGTTGCCGATACACTCCTCAAAAGTTCTCTGTCGGAGGCAAAACTTCTTTCTCAAAACACTGAATCACATCCGTTGCGAATTATTGAAGCAGAATATCCAAGAGATGAAATTTTACGAGCAGGACTTGAAATACGAGAAAAGATAGAAGCGGGAATGGATCCAAACGAATGTGCTATTTTAGTTCCTAAAAACAGAGAAGTTCGAAGCACTATTAAGGTGCTCGAAGATCTCGGGTTGCCGGTTGCTTCAAATGGATCAGCGAAGCTTTTTAGCGACCCTGAAGCAATAGATTTTTTGAAAATCTTCGAAGTATTGGTTTCTGCAGAAGTTTCTCATGCTGTTGCGCCACTTTTACTTTCACCCCTTTCCGGTATACCAGCCCTTTCTGCACACAGATTTTTGGCAAAACATGAACCCAAGAAGCTTACCCTCAGCAGGCTAATACCTCTGGCTTCTGGCGAGGAAGATGAAACAATAGCAGAGTTTACTCAAAACTTGGAGTCCTTTCTAGATATTGCAGACAAAAAAGATATCCAAACTCTTATCCAAACGGTTGGTGGTGTCATCTTAATAAAAACAGCGAAAGATCATAAACAGCTCACAAGACGTATTGAAATCATTAGAACGTTACTTCATTTAGTAATTTCTGAAACTGAAAAAAATCCAAAATTGACACTACAAGATTTTCTTTTGTTTATTGATCGACTCAAAGAATACGATACTGATATTCCTCTGGCTGTTTTTGAATCCGAGGAAGGGGTACGCGTGATGACACTCCACAGCTCAAAAGGTCTAGAGTTTGAGTCGGTGTATATTTGTCATCTTGATGAAAAAAATCTTTTAGGTAAAAAGAATGTATCATTTACACTTCCAGAAAAAATTAAACAAATGGAGCACAAAAAAGACGAAGAGGTAGTCAAGCGTGAATTGTATGTTGCGATCACGCGTGCGAAAAAACACTGTACACTTTCGTATTCTGTCACCGGATACACTGGTGGTGCATTAGAGATGAGTCACATCCTCTCTGATTTACCAGCAGAGCTTTTTGAACGAGAATCTTTTGGTGATAATGAACAATTTATCATGTCGCATGGCATTGATGTGTTTGTGAAAAGCGGTAAAAAACCCGAAGACCCAGTAACTAAAACCAAGCTAGCCAGCCTGGTAAAAGATGAATACTACAAACAAAAAATTGCAGTGACTCATCTTAACAACTTCTTTGAATGTCCTTGGAAATGGTATTTTAGAAATTTCCTCAAACTTCCTGAGCCACAAGCGATGAGTTTAGAATTTGGAAACTTGGTACATGGAACTCTTGAAAAAGTTTTAAAGAAAAAGATACAGCCAACTATCGCGTCAGTTCAAAAAACTATCGAAGAAAAAGCTGAAAAGCTTCGCGGTTTTACTGATACAGAAATTGTTCGAATGAAAAAAGAGGCTACCGCGGTGGTTATGGAGTGGATAGAAAAAAGATTGCCAAATATTTCAGAAGTATACGAAAGTGAAAAGTCTCTTTCGTATCACGATCCAGATTTTGAGCATCTTCAGATAACAGGAAAGATAGACTTAGTTGAAACTATAGAAGATGGGGTTGTTCGAGTGACGGACTTTAAAACGGGCAGTGTTAAGAAAAAAGGGGAAATAGAAAAAGATACCGAAGAAGGTCGTATGTCGAATTATCGTCGACAGCTTGCGATGTACTCGTATCTTGTTGGTGGAAAAAGCCAAGGTGAAACACGCGTGTTAGAATCACGACTTGAATTTCTCGAAGGCGAAGGACAAAAAGATGCGATGTATATAACTACAATAGGCAGGGAAGAAGTGAAAAGACTTGTTCATGATATCAACGACTTCGATCAACTTCTTTCAAATGGAGATTGGGTGAACCGTGAGTGTAATTTTAAACCATGGAAATCAGGGGAAGTGTGTGAATATTGCAAGCTTGCAGAGGTATATAAAAAATAAAAGAAAAAGCCCCTGTTGTGACAGGGGCTGAGTTCTTTTTGCAGAAGAAACTAGATCTTCCACTCGTGGTTAGGGTCGGGAACGAACGTTATCCCGACGATAGGTTGATGATCAGCACTTCCTTCTCGTTGTCGTACTAACCATCCACCACGAACCTTTGTTCTACAGAGACTTGAATGATGAGTTTTTTCAATAACTTCCCAGGTAAGTTCCATGATCATGGTTTTTGTTCACAATAATAATATGATTTTTTAATGAATTTGTCAACCCTTCCTAAAAACCCAAAAACGTTTTAATATCATGAGTAATGATATTCATCCCGTTAGAAGCCACGGTCACTAATAGGTAAAATATAATAAAGTTGTAATATAAAAATTTAATTACTATGTAAATTACAGCAGAAAATCGGGTGACCGTGACCTGCTTCTAACGGGATGAAAAAACTCGTAAATACCAAATCAAAAGAAGAGCTTTTAGCGAATATTACCAAGGAGGATTTTCGAAGAAAAACGCTTTCTTTCTATAAATATGTAACCATTGCTGACCCAAAAACGATGCGTGATTTTCTCTTTGAGAATTTTGAAAAGCTTGGATGTTTGGGAAGAGTCTATGTTGCGAAAGAGGGAATCAATGCTCAGATGAATGTTCCCGAAATGAATTGGGATACATTTAATGCTTTCATTCAAAATATTCCAGAGTTTTTTGGGGTGCCGTACAAGGTTGCTGTTGAAGAAAAAGGGCAGTCTTCTTTTTTAAAACTGATTGTAAAAGTTCGTCCTAAAATTGTTGCTGACGGACTCGACGACCCAACTTTTAACCCAGCTAATACTGGTGAATACGCAAACGCAGAAGAAGTAAATGACATGATCGACAAAGGTGCGACGGTTATCGACATGCGCAATTTTTATGAGGCTGAAATTGGTCACTTTCAAAATGCAAATATTATGCCGGTTGACACCTTTCGTGAACAATTAAAAAAAGTTGAAGAAATGTTTCAGGATGAAAAAGACGAAGAAATTTTACTTTACTGCACTGGAGGAATACGATGCGAAAAGGCTTCGGCATGGATGAAGCATAAAGGTTTTAAAAACGTAAAACATGTGAAAGGTGGTGTGATTGACTACGCTCATCAAGTGAAAGAGAAAGGGCTACCCAACAAATTCTTAGGAAAAAACTTTGTGTTCGATGAACGACTTGGTGAAAAAATAGGTGATGAAGTAATATCGTTTTGCCACTTGTGCAATAAACATAAAAGTGACGAACACAGACACTGTAAAAATACTAATTGTCATGTTCTGCATCTATCATGCGACGAATGCCTCAAGAAATATAAAGGGTACTGTTCAACATTATGCCGCATCTCTGATGCGCTTCCAGCTACGATGAACAGTTTCTTAATACGAAGAGATAAGAAGCAAGAACATGGAAATCAGTACAGGAAAAACTATTTGAGAAAAATCTCATAAACAAAAACCCCGCAACGCTGTGCGGGTTTTTTGTTATCCAACAGTAATCGGTACTATTTCAGTATTTGATAATCCAGATGTTTGATCAGTAATAGTGACTGTTACGTTATATGTACCAACCGGTGTTGTTGCTGGTATCCATACACTAAGCCCGAATTGTCGTTCATCATCAGGAAGCATGTTGGATAAAAATGTATTGATCGATGATGTACTGCCGTTTATTTGAAGGTTTTCTGTGTTGACTGTTATAAGTAAGTTTGAAGACGGACATGATAGATAGTCCATATTCTTTGTCCATACATTTATGATTTTTGAAGATCCAGGCATTGCCGGCTGAGATCCTACTAGATAAGTACTTGTATCTGGGGCAAGTTCTTGGCATGCAAAATTTGGATTCATATCAACTTGAAATCGCCTTGTGGCGGTACTGGTTGTTGCAAGTGTCCTAATAGTTAGTCCATAGCGAGGCTCAATATATGTTTGGTTAGGATTTAAAGAAACCTGATAGAGATTCGTACTTGTTCCAAGGTTTGGTGCGTTTCTTAAATACATAAGATAAGGAGATTTTGGATTGAGTTGTCCACCAAGACTGTTTTCAAAACCTTCTTTGTAGATAAAAATTCCTTGCTGGTTTTCAGATATATTGTGTGGAGGAACTTCTCCGCCTCCTTGTAACCCCCCAAAGGCTGGTGTGGCAATTCCCGCATCAAATCCAGACGCTTTTCGGAATTCAATCCAAAGAGGTGTTTTTGAAGAGTTCACACTTGGTTTTATTTTGTATGCTTTTGTTTGTGAGACCAGTCCTCCTGTTGGTGGTGGTGACTCTAAGTCATAGACAGTATATACACCTGACTGGGTGATCGTTTTCAGTTCCGTACCACTAAACCAACCAAGTTTTGCTTTTGCCCAAGCACTGAAATGAAGACCAATTGTCTCATATGCCATGGTATCGAAGTAGTTACCAAGACCAATACCTTGGCAGTTATTTGTAGGAAGTGTTCCTTCACAGGCAATTCCATGTGCGTGGAGTAGTCCCAAGGCATGTCCAAATTCATGAACGAGTAAATGTTCAAGGTTATTCATCATGTGAGAACCATCCATACTTTCGTTCATCTGGTCACTTACAAAGTCCCAGTTCGAAGTTCCAATATTTGCCCATGTTATCACCTTGTTGTAGGTTGTGCCGTTTATCACATGCGGTGTTGGGCTTGTGTTTGATGATCCAAATCGTACATATCCCGGACACATGCTAATGAGCACAATATTTGTGTAATTGTTTAAATTGACTCCGTGGTTTGTAACAGCCTGGCCTAAATCTGCAAGTGTTGCCTGGCATCCACCTGGCGCATTAGTTGGAATAAGGTTCCAGCCAAATACATCTCCCGTGATAGATTGTCTGTTGTATGAAGCTTCTTTAAAATATCGTGCAAATTTACCCTGACCAAACATCATTTCGTTTACTCCATCGTTTGATATTTCTTTACTCGCACTGTTTTGGTAGTTAAATAAGAAGACGGCAACCTTTTTAGGCTTTAGTTTTTTTGGATTCAGAGGATCAGACGTTTTTGTGGTAAGTGCTTCTTGCACTCCGTCAAATACTTCGCCTAAATACTTCGCCTTTTTAATAGTTACCGTATTTGTCTTGGTATCAAGAGTTCCAGAAATATCATACATACCACCAACAATTTCTGTGGCGACGTTGTCTAAGGTAAACGGATAACCTTTTCCATCAATGAATATCTCTTGTGTAGTTTTTTCAGTGAGTGTTTCTTTAGAAAAATCTTCACGGATCGTTACGCCAATAATTCTTTGACCAGAAATATCTTTTATGGTTGTTTGAATTGCCGGTGCTTTAATCACAGCTGCTTGTTGGTTTCGTATATTTGCAAGGACAGGACTTATTGAAATAATCGTGATGCAAATAATAGAAATAAAAAGTGCCCCAAAGAGTAAAATTTTCCTATGATTAATTTTTTCCATAATTCAATAGTAACGTTAAATGTTTATAAAATCCAACGAAACTGTGGGTAGTGTCAAATAAAACGAAGCTTTTAAAATGCTGTTTTTATTGCTATAGTTAGCCGTATGGAAAAAGGTAGAGAACACCCGCTCAATATGTTGGCAGCTGAAGCAATTCAGGTTTTTGGAAGAATGGGCTTTGAACTTGCCGCTGGTCCTGAACTTGAAGACGAATGGCATAATTTCGACGTGCTCAATGTACCAAAAGATCACCCTGCTCGTGACATGCAAGATACATTTTATATAAAAGGAAAACCTGGTTTTGTATTACGAACACACGCTACGAATTCTTCTGCCAGGTCTCTTGAAGCTCTCGCACAATCTGGAAAAACAGAAGGTGCATTTATTTCTATTGGAAAAGTATTTCGAAATGAGGCGACGGATGCTACTCACGAAATGCAATTCTTTCAAATTGATGGATGTATGGTTGGCCCAAAAGTAAGTTTGGCTAATTTGAAAGCCGTTCTTCTTGAATTTTATAAACAAGTGTTGGGTGAAGAAGTGCTCGTGGAATTTCGGCCAAGTTTTTTCCCATTCACAGAACCTTCAGTTGAAATCCATACAAAGTTTAAAGGTAAATGGCTTGAGATGATGGGCGGGGGAATGATTCATCCAGACGTTTTGAAAAATGCTGGTCTTGATCCAGAAAAGGTCAAAGGTTTTGCGTTTGGTGGAGGACTCGATCGTGTTGCCATGGTGAAATGGCAAATCCCTGATGTTCGATACTTTTATCAAGGAGATCTTCGGATTAACCAATTTTAAACATGTCTAAAGTTTATGTCGCTTCAAATAATGTTAAAAGAGCCCAAACTATTATGGGCTTATTAAAAGAAAATGGCCATAGTATTAGTTTTGATTGGACTATTAATATTGAGAAAAAACTTCTTCAGAATGCGGAAAAAGCAATTATTGAAAGAGATGCAATAAGAAACTCCGATGTCTTGGTCTATCTGTGGGATAAAAATCAAGAAAGTGCTCGATATGAAGCAGGTATTGCAATGGGTCTAGGTAAAAAAGTAATTGTTTCTGGTGGTCATAAATCTTTTTTCTTCCAGCTTCCAGAAGTTATTTTTGTAGAAAATGATAATAAAATAATCAAAGCCCTATAAATAACATGAAAATATCCTACAACTGGCTGAAATGGTATATACCAGAAATTCCAGCTCCAGAAAAACTGGCAGATATTTTTACGTATCATCTTTGTGAAGTTGATGGTGTTGAAACATGGAACGATGACACTATTTTTGATTTAAATATTTTGCCAAATAGAGCGCATGACTTACTTTCTCATCAAGGTGTGGCTCGTGAGCTGTCAGGGCTTTTGAATGTTACATTTAATGATCCAACACCTAAATATAAAATTCCAGAATCACAAGGAACCACTCTGAAAATCAATATTGAAACAGAAAAATGTCGAAGATATTCAGCGCGAATTGTCCGCGGCATTACTGTCGGCACATCACCTGAATGGGTGGAAACACACTTGGCTTCAATTGGTCAAAGAAGTATTAATAATGTTGTTGATGCAACAAACATTACTATGTACGATTGCGGTCAGCCGACACATGCTTTTGATTTGGCAAAAATAAAAGGTGATATTACGATAAGACATGCAAAAGCTGGAGAAAAAATAACGATACTTGGTGGTGAAGAAAGAGATCTCATTGAATCTGATATGGTGGTTGCTGACGAAGAAGGAGTGCTTGCTATAGCGGGAGTAAAAGGTGGCACCAAAGCTGAAGTTGATGAAAACACCAAAGATGTGGTGATTGAAGTTGCCAACTTTGATCCGATCTCTGTTCGAAAAACAGCAAGGCGTTTGGGTATTTTTACTGACGCAACAAAAAGATTTGAAAATGATCTTTCTCCTGTGTATGTTCCGCCAGCCATGGTAGAACTCTCAGCGCTCTTTGTTGAGATGGCTCCAGAAGCTGTATTTGAAGAGGTGGTAGATATCTATCCAATGCGTGAACAGTTTGAAGAAAAAAGAAAAATTGTTATTACTCAAAAAGACCTAAATACTATACTAGGGACTTCGTTCGATGTTGCAACGATAACCACTGCAGTGCTTTCTCTTGGTTTTTCATACAGCGAAACAAATGGTATCTTCCAAATCTTTGTTCCACTCTCCAGGCTTGATCTCACAATCATGCAAGATCTTGTTGAAGAAATTGGCCGAGTTATAGGATACGAAAAAGTTGTTCCGGTGATACCAGATTTTTCCGTGAAGCCGAGCGTGCATGCAACTTTTGCGCAGGTGTTTGCAGTGAGACAAAAACTTTTGGCAGATGGATATTCTGAAGTTATGACGTATGTATTCGGAAAGAAAGGAGACGTAGAAGTTGCTCGAGGTCCAAAAGGAAAGTCACACTTACGAAAAAATCTTACTGATGGAGTCAGAGAATCACACGAATTGAACAAGCGTAATGCAGGCGTGCTAGGTATTGATGATATAAAAATATTTGAAATAGGAAATGTTTTTATTTATGACAATGAAGTGCTTCATATAGCGCTTGCTGATAAAAAGGGTGTTCAAGAAATGACCCTCTCACAGTTTGTACAAGATCATAATCTCGATATTTCAGAATATCAGATTTCAAAAGTTGCTGGCCACAATAATCACTTCAAGCAATGGTCGCATTTCCCATCTATTATTCGTGATATTGCAATATTGGTTCCAAATGAGATAGATAAAAAAGAGATTGAAATACTTCTACAAGATACAGAGTTACTCGCCCGAGAACCACGACTTGTCGATGTCTATCAAAAAGATTACAAGACTTCATATGCATACAGGCTTGTGTTTCAATCCTATGAAAAAACACTTACTGACGATGAAGTTGCTCCTCTTATGGGTAAGTTACATCAAAAGATTATTCAAAAGGGTTGGGAAGTACGATAGTGAAAATGAAAAGGTCCGCACGTGATACGTGCGGACCTTTCGCTATCCTTATTCAGGATAGGAAAGCATGATGATGAAGAGTACGAATAGGGTGAGTAGTCGGCCCAGCATCTGGTTACAGGTTTCTCGAAATATATAACATAAAGTTTGTTCTGTCAAATATTGTAAGGGTTTTTAGACAGTTCACTCATTAAAAACTTGCTTTTTTATATAAATATGGTATAATTGAATCAGAAAAACTCAACCATGAAAAAGCTCATTTCCATGTTTGCACTGTGCTTTTGCATGGTGCTTCATACGTTCACGACCTACGCACAAGAACATTCGAATACGTTCGGCAATACTGAGTATCTGGAAACGATGCAGATTCCACCGATCGACACTATCGATCAATCTGGTCGCTTCCTCGGTCAAAGCTTTATACTCGAAACAACATCGTTTGTCGAGAGTATTAGCTTTGCGGTGATCGAGTGTTACAGTCTGTATGATCACAGTGGGACACTTACACTCTATGCCAACGAAGCTTTCGGAGAAGTGCTTTGGACGTCCGAAGTCAATTTCCCAGGCTTATCAAGGTTTGTTGAAGACCCTGCGTCCTTCGAAGGGTTGCCGACAGTTGCTTTTGCAAGTCACTGGAATAACTCTCTGATGTTTCCGTTGCTTGCGGGTGAAAAAACGTTTGAAGATGTTGCTACTACATTTCCAGTTAATCAAGTCTTTGATCCTGGGGTGATTGTAGCTGTGATGGAGCTCGATAACTACCATAGTATTGATCGAGCACCCGTCTTCTATACGTTCCCTAACTGTGTTGGCTTTTGGTGTGAAAACCCAATAGATCCGTACACAGGAGGAGGAATGGTTACGGATGAAGTCTACAACTTCTTCGTAAATACCAGTGAGGAAAGCGCAATGATGGATTTGCCATTTGAAGTGAGACTTCGTGGCGATATTTCAACCTCGCTTTCTGAGTTGAGTGTTCCGGTAATCTCTGGTGTCCTAATGGTGCCAGATGCATGGTCAGGAAGTTCGCTCTTGGTCACCGACATTCTCGGACGTGAACATATATCTCTTACCACACTTCGTGGCGGAGAGACAGTCAGTGTTGTATCAAACCAAGTTGCTATCGTTACTCTCACTTCACCAAGTGGCGAGCGAAAATCAGTAAAGGTTTTTGTACCACACTGATAACCCTTTACTAGAGCCCTTTTCCACACGGAAAAGGGCTCTTTTTTATGGTAAAATTAGGTATTAATCACGTATGAACATTTCTCAAAGTATTAAAAAAATAAGTACTATTTTACTTGGAAGTTTTTTCATTATACTTCTTTCTTTTTTTAACTATGTTGATGCTGCGATTTTTGATTTCCAGCGAGCAGATCCAAGTCTCAGTAATTACACAGCGGACAATGCATCGTATGGCCCGGTTATGTCATTAGATGGTCGATATATTGCATTTATATCGTCTGCAACAGATCTGGTTGCTGGGGATACAAACGGTGCTACAGCCGATGTTTTTCTCTACGATAGACAAAACGACACAATAGAAATTGTTTCTGTTGATTCGTCGGGGGTTTTAGGGGTTGGTGGAGTTCAATATGTAAATATGTCTCATGACGGTAGATATATTGTTTTTAGTTCCGGTGCAGATGACTTGGTTGCTGGTGACACCAACGGCTTCTCTGATATTTTTCTCC
>CAZBAG010000004.1:0-26194 GCA_964490365.1 uncultured Candidatus Saccharibacteria bacterium | reverse complement strand
ATGACACACAAACAGGTGCAACAACGAGAGTATCAGTTGATTCGCTTGGGGTTGAAGCTGACAATGAATCTTCTTCGCCAAGTATTTCTGCGGATGGTCGCTATGTAGTGTTTGGTTCATCTGCGACGAACCTTGTAGCGGGCGATACAAACTCTGTGAATGACGTCTTTCTCCATGACACACAAACAGGTGCAACAACGAGAGTATCAGTTGATTCGCTTGGGGTTGAGTCCGACGGCTTTTCAGATGGGGTAAGTATCTCAGCAAACGGTCGTTACATTACCTTCTATTCGGAAGCCACCAACCTCATCACAGGAGACACTAACGGATTTTCAGACGTCTTTCTTCACGACACGCAAACAGGCACTACAACACGAGTGTCAGTTGATTCGCTTGGAGTTGAGGGTGATAGTAGCTCTAGTACTTCAAGTATATCCTCTAGCGGTAGGTACATATTTTTTACATCTGATGCCACAAATTTTACGAGTGAAGACGATAACGCTCAGACAGACGTCTTTCTCCACGACACGCAAACAGGGGATACTACATTAATTAATCCATATACAGCCAATGGAGGCTCATCAATCTCATCATATGCAAATAGTATTTCTTCAGATGGGCGATATGTTGTATTTTCTTCGAGTGCTTCAAATTTTGTTCTAAATGACATCAACAGCTCATCTGATATTTTTTTCTATGATACTCAAGACTTAGAACTTAATACAATCAGTATAAGTAATGATCCACAAACCACTACATTTCAGGTTAATGATGATATTTACTATACTCAAATGTCTGGCAACGGTCAGTACATTACTTTTGTTTCAGACGCATCAAACATTGTTTTAAACGACTTTAATAATGCTAATGACATCTTTTTGTATAATATTCAAACACAACAAACAGATATTGTTTCAGTAAGTTCGTCGGAAGAGGTGGGAAATGGTGCCTCAATAGGGGGATCTATTTCCAATGATGGTCGCTATATTGCTTTTTACTCAACTTCATCAAACTTAGTCCCCGGAACATCTGGTTTTAATTACTATCTGCGTGATACTCAAGGGGGCACAACCACAGTTGTTTCAGTTGACTCTCTGGGTGACCCACTTAATGCTGGTTCTCCATTTGGTAATGTCCGAATATCTGGAAATGGTCGCTATGTTGTCTATGATTCTCATCCATCAGTGTCATTGCCGGGCGGTAGTATTTACGGGGCATACCGTTATGACACTCAAACTGGTACTACAATACGGGTAGCCGTTGATTCTTCAGGAGATTCAGTAAGTGGCTCAGTGGTGAGTATTTCTCAAGATGGTAGATATGTATTTTTTGTTACGGATGTAAATGGAGTGGTTCCAGAAGATATGAATGGTTTCTCTGATGTGTTCATGTATGATGCTCAAACCGACACCGTGTCACTGATCTCAGTTGGCTCAGGTGGAGATGTCGGTAATGCCGATTCCGGTACTGCAATTTTGTCAGATGATGGACAATATGTATATTTTGAATCACTTGCCTCAAATCTTGTTGTTGGAGATTTGAATGGTGAAGTTGATATATTTAGACGTGAGACCCAAACAGGAGAGGTTACGAAAATATCAAATAATTTAAGCTTGACTGGTATGTATCTCTACGGTGTCTTTAATCAGAACCCAACCATTTCTTCTGATAATCGATATCTATCTTACGGTGCTCGCGTATTTGATTTAGAGACAGGGGTCGTTGCTCAAATAGCTGGAGTAAGTGTTTCAGGTAACATTTATATATCTAAAAATACAAAGAGGTTGTCGTTTGCTTCAAGCCAATCATATGTTCTGCCTGATACGGGTGTTATGGATAATTTTTATTCAACCTATGCTTTTGTTTTACTTGACTATTCTGGAAATTTTGTTGAGTCTACTTCAAATAATGGTACTCTAACTGGCTCTCGTACTATTACTATTACGGATGATACATTTGTAAATGCAAGTGGAACGCTTACGTTAAATACTCACTACACCCTTACCAATGCGCCAGCTGGGCTCACACCCGTTATGACGGTGAGTAGTGATGGACTTACAGCAACACTCACATTTACTGGTTCTGCAACTACTCATGCAAACGCAAATGATGTTTCAAATCTTACCATCACGTTTTTAGATGACGCATTTACCCTAGAGTCAGATGCGGATCAGGTTGCCGGTGCAACTAATTCAGCTGGAACTATTAATTTTCAAGACCCAAACGGTGGCAGTAGTGGCGGCGGAGGAAGTAATCCGAATCCTGTACCCGGCTGTACTGATTCAGATGCCGACAACTATAATCCAAGTGCAACACAGGACAATGGTTCATGTCAGTATGCTCCTGGGGCTATTGTTGGTTGCACCGATATCTCTGCGGGTAACTATAACTCACAAGCAACAGTAGACAACGGTACTTGTTTGTACGGAGTGTTTGGTTGTATGGATGCCACAGCAACAAACTATAATCCGTTGGCAGTCTATAGTAATGGTTCATGTACGTATTTACCACCACCTATCGATCCACCAAGTGATGATCCAGACGACGTAAATGGATGTATGGATCCTGGTGCTCTTAACTATAATCCACTAGCTACGGTAAACAGTCTGCCGTGTGATTACCTAATTCCTGTGACCTTGGGTTGCATGGATGTTACGGCGACAAACTATAATGAAGAGGCCACAACAGACGATGGGTCTTGTACATATACACCTCCTCCACCAGAAGAAGAGGGTGAAGGTCTACCACCAATCACAAGTATTATTGGCTTCATAGAACGCACACCAGAAGTGCCAATAGCGATAGCTATCACAGGTTTGGCGCTTCCTCTTATAACGCCATTTATTTCTCCGGGTAATATTGCAGGGATTGTTTCAATACCACTTCGTCTGTGGAATCTTATTCCAACACTACTTGGATTTAGAAGGAAAAAGCGTCCATGGGGAACTGTGTATGACTCGGTGACAAAACAACCCTTAGACCCTGTGTATGTGATGTTAAAAGACGCTTCAGGAAATGAAGTTGCCACTTCAATCACTGACCTTGACGGTCGTTATGGTTTCCAGGTGTCGCCAGGGCAGTATACTTTATTTGCAAACAAGGCAAACTACGTGTTTCCTTCGGCGAAGCTTGCCGGAAAAACAGAAGACGATCTCTACAACAACTTATATTTTGGAGACTTGTTGTCGGTGCAGAGTGAAGATGAAATCATTAATAAAAATATTCCAATGGATGCGATTAACTTCAATTGGAATGAATTTGAAAAAGCAAAAAATAAAAAGCTGATGAAGTTTTATTCACAAACAGAACTTTTCTTGGCTCGTATTAGTAAAGTACTATTTTTTGCCGGCCTTGTTTCTTCTATTGCGCTCACTATTCTTGAACCAAAAACTTTTAATTTTGTTATTCTCGGTCTCTATGCGTTGATATTGGTTCTTGCATTTTTTGGAATCAAACCAAGGGCTTTCGGTTTTGTTACTGAAAAAGAAACGGGCTATCCACTGTCGTTTGCTGTTATTTCTATCTTTTCATCAGAGCTTGGTAGGGAGGTTGCGCACACGGTGATCGGCAAAACAGGAAGATACTACTTATTGGTACCAAAGGGAACATACTTCATAAAACTCCGTAAGAAAACTGGAGAAAATACATACGAAGAGGTGTATCAATCAGAATCGTTTACAGCAAACAAGGGATATATTAATAAGATTATAAAGATATAAAAAAGAACGGCTCGCCCCATAGGGGCGAGCCGTTTCGCTTCTCGCGAAGCTCCTTATTTTGCCTTCTTGGCGAAGATCCATAGGTCGCGATATCCACACCGTGACTTCTGTTTCAGGAACAGATCACATGCCTGCTTCTGCGGCGTAGATGCCCCCTTGTTTGGCCCAAGAGCATACACCCGACCACCCACGGGTGTCATAGGTAGGTGCAATAGTTTACCGCTCTCAATACCTTCAATGTAGAGCTGGGCGACCACCGACATTGGTGGTGTGGTATATCCAGCCTTGTACATGTTTTTCAGGAATTCATTGTAGTCGTAGTTGTTCCTGGTGAATTTACGTTCAAGAGGGCTCACGATCACAAGTGCAAATGAGGTATCAGCGTTGTTCGGTTTCTTCCAAATAACCGTGTCGTTGAGCACCACCTCACCTAAAGTTGGATCCAGTCTGATGATCTCGTCTTTCTTTTCTTCATGAAGATTCCATTTCTGATTCTTCCAGATCTTGATCTCATCCTGTGCGGTTATAGACATAAACACAAGAGTGAAGAGGGTCAAAAGGGTAATGCGAAGAGCTGTCATGTGCTTGGTTTGTTTAATTATATTATACTTTATATTTAATATTTTGTCAAATATTTTTTATCTTCTTTTTCCCACAATATTCCTTAAAAATTCATTGTTTTTTACGTCTAAATTTGCTATACTCAAGAGGTTAAATAACCAATAAAATCAACATATTATGGCAAAAGACACCAGTAACTATAGTGCAGATGATATTTCAGTTCTCGAGGGTCTGGAGCCTGTACGAAAACGACCAGGAATGTACATTGGTTCAACTGGACCAGATGGACTTCATCACCTGATTAAAGAAATTTTCGATAACTCTCGCGACGAAGCAATGGCCGGACATTGCGACCATATTGAGATTACTCTTTTGCCTGAAGATCGTGTTCGTGTTGCTGACAACGGCCGAGGTATTCCGGTTGATATTCATAAACAAACAAAAGTGTCTGCTCTTGAAACAATCATGACCGTTCTTCACGCTGGAGGTAAATTCGGAGGTAAAGACAAAGGATACAAAGTTTCCGGAGGTCTTCACGGTGTGGGTGCTTCGGTGGTAAACGCACTTTCTAAAAACACAAAAGTGCTCGTACATCGAGACGGTGGAATTCATATTCAAGAATACAAAATCGGTAAACCTCAAGGGAAGGTAAAGAAAATCGGAACATCGAAGCAAAACGGAACGATTGTGACGTTTCAGCCAGACATTGAAATTTTTAAAGAAGTAAAATTTGATTGGAAGAGGATTGTAAACCACTATCGAGAACAAGCATATCTTGTAAAAAACCTACGCATTACGATTAACGATGCGCGTGAATATTCTGGAAAGATTGCAGAAGATGACGCGTACTACGTGAAAGACATTGGTCTTGAAATTCCATCAATGACGTTCTACTTCGAAGGAGGTATCGTGTCTATGGTTGCTCACTATAATGAAGATTTAAAACCAGTACACAGAAAAATATTTTATGTAGAAAAAGAAGTTGAAGATATCACCGTTGAAATTGCAATGCAATACGTAGACGATATTTCTTCTCGTATTGTTCCTTTTGCGAACAATATCTATACACCAGGAGGTGGTATGCATGTGACTGGGTTTAAAACCGCGCTTACTCGTCTCGTAAATAATTACAACAAGAAAAATAATATTTTGAATGAAAAGGAAGGGGGCTTTACAGGAGACGATGTGCTCGAGGGTCTTACTGCTGTTGTTTCTGTGAAGATGCCAGAGATTCAGTTTGAAGGACAAACAAAAGATAAACTTGGAAGTCCGGAAGCACGAGGTGCGGTTGAATCAGTTTTTTCTGACGCGTTCTCAAACTTCCTTGAAGAAAATCCAGATGAGGCACGTTCTATTGTAAACAAAGCCGTTCTTGCTTTGAAAGCACGAAAGGCTGCTAAAGCTGCTAAAGATTCTGTGCTTCGAAAAGGAGCGCTCGAAGGTATGACACTTCCTGGAAAGCTTGCAGACTGTCAATCAAAAGATGCTTCAGAATCTGAACTTTTCATTGTAGAGGGAGATTCTGCGGGTGGTTCAACAAAAATGGGACGCGACCGACGAACCCAAGCGGTGTTACCACTCAAAGGTAAAATCTTGAACGTAGAACGAGCACGGCTTGATAAAATGCTTGCATCAAACGAAGTAAAATCGTTAGTAATTGCCATTGGTACATCTATCGGTGATACATTCAATATTGCTGATATTCGATATCATAAAATTATTATTGCAACCGATGCCGACGTGGATGGTGCACACATTCGTACACTTCTCTTAACTCTTTTCTATCGATACTTTAAACCAGTGATTGAAGCAGGATATTTATATATTGCACAGCCACCACTCTACAAGGTGACAAAAGGAAAAGAAAAAACATATCTGTATTCAGATGATGAAAAGAAAGCATTCTTGAAGAACGAAGGAGTTTCTGAAGAAGAGCTTGAGCAAGAAGGCGAAACAGATGAACTAGAAGCGGGGAATGAAGACACAAAGAGTAAAAAGCCAAAGTTCTCTGTGCAACGATATAAAGGACTTGGAGAAATGAACCCTGACGAGCTGAAAGAAACAACTATGGATGCTGACAATAGAATCTTGCTTCAGGTAACGATTGATGATGCTCTTGAGGCAGACAAAACATTCGACATGCTCATGGGTTCTGAAGTGCCGCCACGAAAATCATTCATTCAAACAAACGCAAAAGTAGCTGAGATTGATATTTAATGAAACAAAAAATCCCGTAAGGGATTTTTTGTTTGCTATAGATTATTCTTTATTAGATTTTTGAGTTCCTTAATCTGAGTTTTTTTGTTTTCTTTTAGTTCTTCCCAAAACGATCGTTCTTCTGCAGTGCCAGCTTCTTCTATGTAATGGTTCTCAATCCTCCAAAGACTTTTTTGCTCTGTCGTAAGTTGAGACATTAAATTATGCAGATTATTGTTTGTCATACTACACTAATTTCTCTTCCAATTTTGTAATTCTTATTTCATGATCATTTACTTTTTCTTTGTTTGCGAAGGTGTCCAGAGAATTAAGTTTTGTTTTCTGAATTTCTGTTAGTAATTCTTCTTTTAATTCTAACAGACCTTCTTTGGTCGCCACTTTTGATTCTATATTATCAATCTTTCCATGAACTTCATCAAAGCCAACCTTTATGGTTTGCATCATTTCGTCTAATTTATTTTCGAGATTTTTGTCCATACAAACATTTTACCATATTCGGAAAATATACAAATGATAAAGAAAAAACCATACGATGTATGGATTTTTCTTGTCCTTATTTTTTAATAAGGTTGATAATCTCTTCCACGGTTAAGTTTTCATGTTTCTCATCATTTCGTCCTTCTACAGTGAGCTTTCCAGATTCTTTTTCCTTGTCACCAATCACAAGAGTGAATGGTATTTTTTGAGTTTTAATATATCGCACGCGCTTACCAAGAGATTCATTTTCATCGACAAGTTCCGCTCGAATTCCAGATTCAGTTAATGTGTTGAAAATTTCTTGTGCAAACGTGCTATGGGCATCAGCGTTCACGGGCACCACAGCAACCTGCACTGGTGACATCCAAACAGGGAACGCACCCGCAAAGTGTTCAATAGCTACCGATAAGAATCGTTCAAGAGAACCAGCAATTGCTCGATGGATCATGACGGGTGTTTTCTTTGTTCCATCTTTGTCAGTATATTCAAGACCAAAGCGGTTTGGCATGTTGAAGTCGAGCTGAGCTGTACCAAGCTGCCATTCTCGTCCAATAGCATCTTTAAATTGGAAATCTATTTTCGGTCCGTAAAAAGCTGCTTCACCTTCTACTCGTTTGTAGTTTAGCTTTTCTTGCTTACAAATTTCCTCGAGTGTTGTCTCTGCCGTATTCCAAATAGTTTCATCTCCAATATACTTATCTAGGTTTTTTGGATCACGAACAGAAAGAGAAACCCAGTATTTGCCATCTTGGAGCATATCAAGAGAAGTATAAAATTCTTTAATGATATAAATAATATTTTTAATTTCTTCTTCTACTTGATCTGGTCGACAGAAAATGTGTCCGTCGTCTTGTGAGATGGCACGTACACGAGAAAGTCCCATAAGTTCTCCAGCTTGCTCGTCACGATACACCGTTGTTGTTTCAACATAGCGAAGAGGTAGATCTTTATAGCTTCGTTGTTTTGAAGCGAAGATTTGTGTGTGGTGTGGGCAGTTCATTGGCTTGATACAAAATTCAGTATCACCACGGCCTTTTACTTTAAACAAATCGTCACCGTATTTGTCGTAGTGTCCTGATATCTTATACAGATCAGCTTTTGTGATATGAGGAATAGAAACTTTTTGATAGTTAAATTTTTTCTGTATCCCGGCTATTTTTTCAACGATAGAGTCGCGAACAATTGTTCCTTTTGGGGTAAACAAAGGAAGACCTGGTCCAACAAGGTCAGAAAACGTAAAGAGATCAAGTTCAGCACCAAGTTTTCGATGGTCTCTTTTCTTTGCTTCTTCTAACTGCGCTTCATAGGCCTTGAGTTCGGTTTCATTTTCAAATGCGAGTCCATATATACGAGTGAGCATTTTGTTCTTTTCATCACCTCGCCAATATGCTCCAGCCACATGGGAAAGTTTAAAAGAGTCTCCAGAAATTTCTTGTGCGGGATTTTCTGAGTGTCCACCACGACAAAGATCTTCAAAACCACCACATGTGTAGAGGGTAATTGTTTCTCCTTTTGAAATAATTTCTTCAATCAGCTCAAGTTTGTACGGATTGTGTTTGAAAACACCCCTGGCTTCTTCAGGAGACACTTCTCGATGCGTAAAATGAGTCCATTTGTTAATGTTCTTTCTCATCGATTTTTGTATTTTTTTGATGTCTTCGTCGCCTATTTTTTCTCCACCAAAATCAAAATCGTAGTAAAATCCGTTATCGATAGCTGGACCAAGAGTTGGCAGGGCCGCTGGATAATGTTCTAAAACAGCCTGAGCCAAAAGGTGGGCAAGGGTATGTCTTTTTTTAGATATATCGTTTATTTCCATGGGTTTAATTCTATCACAGGGCTTTCTGATTCAAAAGACGATAAGACTTGCCCCCACACCTACTTTTTAATGGCGGGTGAAGCCCTTGTGAAAACCCCCTACTTTCTAGGGTTAAAAAAGTAGATGTGGGAGCTTGCTTTTTTGTTAGCCTTCAGTATAATGGGAGCCTATGGTAGTAAGAATGCGACATACAAGAGCTCATACAAAAAACCGAAGGTCACACCACCGTGCTCCATCTGCAAGTATTGTAGTTGATAAAGAAACAGGAGTTGCTCACATGAGACACCGAGTTTCTCTCGAGACAGGTATGTATAAAGGCCGACAAGTTTTGAATGTAGCTAAAAAAACAAAGAAAGAAAAAGCGAGCAAGTAAAAGCGGTAATAACCCTTGTATTAAAACGGCGTTCGGGTGAAATAAGAACAAGTTCTCATTTCACCCTCACTTGTTTTAATAGTGCTTGCTTTTTCTTTTTGTGTGGTACAATATTTCTTGTAATAGTTAATTGAGATATCAATGGCAAACAGACACCTTGCACGTTCTATAGTTTTACAAACTTTGTTCGAATGGGACTTTAATGGTCGCACTTCTGCCGACCTATCACAAAATCTCGCTCACAACACAACAGAGTTCGGTCCAGGACTTGTTGTAGATGAGTTCATGGAAACGTTGCTAAAGATTGTTCTCGATAAACAAGACTCTATTGATGAAATAATAACTCGTGCTGCTCCTGAGTGGCCACTCGAAAAGATTTCGATGGTTGATAGAAACGTACTTCGTATTGGTTTGGCAGAGCTTTTGTTTTCTGACAAAGACGAAGTCCCACCAAAAGTAGCTATTAACGAAGCTATTGAACTTGCAAAAACATTCGGCGGAGAAAAATCTGGTAAATT
The DNA here is from genome assembly GCA_964490365.1 of uncultured Candidatus Saccharibacteria bacterium. Classification (GTDB taxonomy): domain Bacteria; phylum Patescibacteriota; class Minisyncoccia; order Phycocordibacterales; family CSBR16-119; genus JAUPTX01. Next base: position 16,510 of record CAZBAG010000004.1, on the reverse strand, counting down.
CGTGAACGGAGTGTTGGGTGCTGTCTACAAAGAAATGGGCGAACCAGGCAAAGACCAAGTAAGTAAAAAGAAAAAGGAAGAAGTCGACATTGAAAAAATGCCGATTGAAAAAAAAGCAGGTGGTGTTATTTTCACCGAGAAAGATGGAACATTTTATTTTGGACTTGTGCACGATGTGTTCGGGTACTGGACGCTTGCCAAAGGCGGAGTTGAATCTGGGGAAACTTCTGAGGATGGTGCTGTACGAGAAATCAAAGAAAAAACTGGTCTCGATGTAGAAATTGTGAAATTGCTTGGAGAAAATGAATATGTTGCATCTCACCCAGAAAAAGGTAAAATTCGTAAGCAAGTAAGCTATTATCTTGTGAAATCACCGTTTCAAGACCTACAGGTCAACACCAATGGTGGTCTCGATGGTGGAAAATGGTTTACTTTGGCAGAGCTTGAAGATATCAAAACCTACGATGATATTTTACCGCTCCTTGCTCAGTCAGTTGAGCATATTACAAAATAAGTACTACATGCTTGGTATAAGCACATCGAAAGCTTTGTTTACACAAGGTATGTAGTTTTCTACATATGAAAGATTTCTCTACATTTGAAGATAAGATAGGAATATCATTTAATAACAAAGACTTGTTAAAGCAAGCGTTTATTCATCGTTCGTATATTAACGAAAACCAAGGAGTCGTGTTCGGTCACAACGAACGCCTCGAGTTTTTAGGTGACGCAGTGCTCGAGCTTGTAACCACTGAAGAGCTCTACGCTAAATTTCCAAACAAGCCAGAGGGTGATCTTACGTCAATTCGTGCTGCACTGGTAAACACCAACAGTATTTCTGATGCAGCGAGAAATTTAGGCGTGAATGACTATTTACTGCTTTCAAAAGGAGAAGCAAAAGATACAGGAAAAGCGCGAAGTTATATTCTTGCAAATACCTTTGAAGCAATTGTCGGCGCAATCTATCTAGATTCTGGATATGAGCACGCGAAGAAATTTATTGCAGACTGTTTGTTTGGTGGCATTGAAAGAATTGTTCGAGAAAAAACTTATATTGATTCAAAAAGTTTAGTACAAGAAAAAGCACAAGAAGTTGTAGGCTTTACTCCTTCGTATGAAGTGGTGTCTGAAGTTGGACCTGACCACGACAAAAACTTTACGATTGCGATTTATTTTGGAGAAGAGAAAGTAGCGTCAGGAAAAGGGAAGTCAAAACAAGAAGCCGAGCAAGATGCCGCAAGGAATGCCTTGGTAAAAAAGAAATGGATATAGCAACAAAAAAGCCTTTTAAAACAAGGCTTTTTAGCTATTTAAAATTCATGAAATTAAAAATACTTGACAAATTTTATGTATATGCTATACTGTATTCGAATTGATTAGTACGCTATACTTTGGATTAAAAGAAGGACGAAGTATAAGTATCTTAACTGGTTTCCTTCCACTGGACCAAGCTTAATCGGTAGCTCTGGGACTTTTGCCAGCGATCTGAGGTCTTCGCGCTTTTGAGACCAACTGACGATGATTTTAAAAAACACGGTACGGCCGAGAAAGTAAAATAAATATTAATGCGGGTGGGGGCGAAGCGCAATAGCTCCCACCCAAATTAGATACTGCACATTCAATTCTCCAGACGGAGATTAACATAATGGGGTGAGCCTTTAGAAGATAACACCCAGAGGTTGCGTAACAGCTGCCACAAAACCGCCTTGTTGCTCACAGGTGGTTTTTTCATTTTATGTTAAAATATCTTCATACATGAATCCCGTTAGAGATGGAAATTCGGCTTATTCATCTAGCGTGATTATAGTGTGAGAAAGTAAATCATGTATTATTTAACAATAATTTTACGCAAATCTTTAATTTGCTATCTCTAACGGGATGAAGCTCAAATCTCTAGAACTCAACGGTTTTAAATCATTCGGCAAAAAAGGCCGACTTGATTTTACCCATCCTCTTACATGTGTTGTTGGCCCAAACGGTTCTGGTAAATCAAACGTCGTGGAAGCTTTTCGCTTTGTGATGGGCGAGCAGTCAATGAAGTCACTCCGTGGAAAATCAGGAAAGGATCTCATCTTTAAGGGTTCTGGTGGTGTGGTGAAGCAAAATCGAGCGCTCGTAACGATTACCTTTGATAATCGCGCACGAATCTTTAAACTTGCTAGTTCTGAATCAAATATCAATGTTGATTTTGACGAAGTAACACTTACACGTGAAGTATTTGCAGACGGTAATAATGTGTATCGTATTAACAACTCAGAAGTTCGTCTCAAAGATATTGTTGAGCTTCTTGCCTCTGTAAATATTGGTTCTTCTGGGCATCATATTATTTCTCAAGGTCACGCAGATAGGGTGCTGACAGCGAGTATAAAAGAACGCAGGGGAATGATTGAGGATGCACTTGGACTTAAAATCTATCAATTTCGTCTGAAAGAAAGTGAGAAAAAGCTTGCCAAAACACGCGAGAACATTACCCACACAGAAAGTATTCGCCGTGAACTTGCTCCTCATATTAAATATTTAAAGAAGCAAGTAGAGAAAATTCAAAAAGGCGAAGAGCTTCGAGGTGAACTGACAACTCTCTATATACTTTATTTTGAACGAGAAAGTTCATATCTTGTTCATGAAGATGCTTTTGTCAAAAGTGAAAAACTTCGAATCTCTTCTTCGCTTGATGCAGTGAAAAATCGCTTGTCACAAATACATATTGTGAATGATAACTCATTTGAGATTGCAAAAAACAAAGAGATTGAAGCTTTGCAGAAAGCTATTTTTGAACAAAGATCCGCAAAAGAAAATCTTTCACGAACGCTTGGAAAGTTGGACGGGTTAATTGAGCTTGAAGAATCAAAACTTTCAAAAGGAGAAGCGTTGATCTCTATTAAAAATAATGAATTCAATACGTTCATTGATTCTATTCATGAGGGAATCGATAAAGCGTTAACCTTTGAAGGTATATTTGAAATTACCAACAGTTTGAAAGATATTAAAGATACTTTAAGTACATTTCGTCAAAAATATAAGCTGACTGGAGAAGTATCACGCGACGAGCTCGATAATCTTCTGGGTAACAGAGCAAGTATTCAAAAAGAGCTAGATGGCCTTCATGTAAATATTGAAACATCTCAAGCGAACATTGAGGCTATCCGCGTAGAAATTTCAGAAGAAAAAGAAGCAAGGTATAAAGAACAAGAAGAAAAGTTTAGTCTTGAAAATGAACAAAGTAAACTTTCTTCTTCGCTTGATCTTATTGAAAGTAAATCAGCTCTCTATCTTCGACGTAAAACATTGTTTGAAGAAAATATGAAAGAGGCTGTAACGCTTGTTGGACATGCAATGCTTCGTATTGACCAATCAAAGCAAGATATTTCATTCCGAGATGAAGAACAAGAAGATTTACGAAGACAAATTGAACGACTCAAAATAAAGCTCGAAGATATTGGCACGGCAGGTGGCGCTGATGTGCTTCGTGAGTATGAAGAAGTTTCAGAGCGAGATAATTTTCTTGTGAAAGAGCTTTCTGACCTTGAATCAAGTCTTGCGAATCTACAAACACTTATCGAAGAACTCAAGAGAACACTTGAAATAGAATTTAAAACAGGTTTACAAAAAATTAACGAGCGATTCGAAGAATTCTTTAAGCTTATGTTTGGCGGTGGCGGCGCGTTTCTTTCTATTGTTGTCGAAAAACCAAAAAAGTTAGATGACAACATGGATGAAACCGAAACCATTGAAGAGGAAAAGAGTTTCGAGCAGGGAATTGATATCAATGTTTCGCTTCCTCAAAAGAAAGTGAAAGAACTGACCATGCTCTCTGGCGGTGAACGATCCCTGACGTCTATTGCACTTCTCTTTGCAATGAGCCAAGTGAATCCACCACCGTTTCTCGTGCTTGATGAGACCGATGCTGCACTCGATGAAGCAAACTCAAAACGTTATGGAGACATGCTTCTAAGGCTTTCAAAGTATTCTGAGCTTATCGTGGTAACACATAACAGAGAAACGATGTCTCGAGCTGACCTTATCTACGGTGTGACGATTGGTGCTGATGGAGCGTCAAAACTTCTGTCGATAAAGTTTGCCGAAGCAGAAGGATACGCAAAATAAAAGAAAATTTTTATGGAAGTCTAAAAAGCCTTGTTTTACAAGGCTTTTTAGTTATTTAAAGTTCCTGAATTAAAAATACTTGACAAATTTAATGAATATGCTATAGTTTAATCAAGATTAAAGTCGGATCTGGTAAATGACCAAAAGACCGGCAAGCACCTTGAGATACTCGATTTCAGCTAGACACCTGAGACTCTTTTATTAAATTTTTTTGATAAAAGACCTTAGAGGCTTAAATTGAACTATACTTAAACCAAAAGATCTTGGAAGGTTGGAGTTGGGCACGCGGCCTGACAATAACTGGAACAGATTCTAATGGAAAACCCCAACAGTGGTGGTGCGTCATCTGAGTTTTTGCTAAGCATGAGGGCATACTGGTCCCGTTTTCTGACGCACGCGGCGTTAGACATGTTACGGTTAGCTGTCTTGATGGAGGTTTCCATCCAGCTGATTGCGACAGATGATTTTTCTCATGGCTTGAGAAAGTCATGATCTAGACTGACCTCTAGATAACTGTAGATGAATGCTCATGGACAATACGGTCTCTCTGCTTGGGGAAGTACAACCCACTCGAACAACACCTTGTCTCAACTGAGCTTCTGAAGCCCGGTCGTGGTGGAAGAGTAACGTTGTGGTGAAGTTTAAGTATAAGCAGACTCTGAGCTAATCGGAGCGCGTGCGAGGTCGTCAACCTCAACCGCAAGAGAGCCCTCGGCAACGCCAGGGCTCTTTCTCTTTTTTATATACCTTTTTCTACAGGAACACCTGGTGCATACGTTTCATCAAGCGTAAACGTATATTCTTTGAAATCTTTCAGACCTTCTTTGTTCACCACAACTTGGACAAGTCCACCCCGCATTGTTTCTTCTGAGAAGTATTGATCAAATATTGCATTACCAAGAGAGTATATAATCAATCCATTTTTATATTGAACAGTATCTTGAGTCACATGCGGGTGATGTCCAACAACAAGTGTTGCACCAGCGTCAATTGAAGTTTCAGCGAGTGTTTTTTGACGTTCGTTAAAAGGTTTATATTCATCGCCCCAATGATATGACACAACAAGTATGTCTACATTTTGTTTTGCTGTTTGAATATATGAAATTCTGTTTGGGTCCGAAGCGAGAAGTATTCCTGATTTTTCGCCGCCGGCCTGCATCCAGTTTGGTCCCACATCAGTAAAACCAAGGAATCCAATCTTAAGTCCATTTTTTTCAATGATACGCACCGTGCTGGCATCTGTGGTATTTTTCCCGGCACCAGTATATGGAATATTTTTTGCTTCTAGGTTTGCGAGCGTATCATTGAAAGCGGCAACATTCCAATCTCCAACGTGGTTGTTAGCGAAAGAAAGAATATCAAACGAAGCTCCTACAAGTGCATCGAGGGTTTTCTCTTCCATGCGGAATGAAAACCTGCTTCCTACATTGTTGCCAACATCAGATGCAGGGCCTTCTAGGTTTGCAAAGGTAATGTCATCTTCTTTGAGCAATCCAAGATTTTTAAACAGTGGATTGAAATCTCCCGCGTAGTTTTTATACACCGACGTTTTAACACCACGATCCATCATAATGTCACCCAGAAAGGAAAGAGTAACTTCTTGGCGAAGTTCTTTTCTGCTTAGTTTTTCTTCATCTTGTGTTGGCTCTAGAAATTCTTGCACGGTAATATTGGCAAGTTTTATATGGTATGCATTTTCAATACCAACGTATCGCCAGTGCCACGGTTCAAAAATATAGCCTGTATCTTTGCCGGGAGGATAACTCATAATAAAACCATACTTGAATGCATTTTTATCAAGCCAACTATATTCGTCAGTAAGATGAAAACTTCGGTGTCCAGAATCGTAGCCAACAGCAGGGGAGGTAAAGTCTATGGTTGTTCCAAGTTGATGTTCTGAATACCCTGGTTTTGCCACTGCTTCTTCTCCAGGGACAGCCAAGTTATTTCTGTGCCATTCATCATAGAGCCATTTTTGTGTCTCTTCGCTACGAAACGCAGATGTGGTAACGAGTTCAAGGCCTGCTTCTTTTGAAGCTTCGTACATTTCTGATAATGCATCGGCTGCAGTGTTTGCGAGACAGATTTCTTTTCCTTTTGTATCAACTCGTTTTTTGATTGGCACGAGGTTATGTGGAATATAGTTTTTGGTAACAGGATTTTCGCTGGTTGCATTGAAAAGAGTGAGATCGTCAAATGTCTCGTCTGGTCGTGGACAAGGGTCGATCAAAATAATATTTTTTTGATCAACAACAATATCTTCATTGCTTGATGATACACCTGCTACATCACCGCTAGTAGGTTCACTATTTTCTGTTGGCACCGTTGCGGCTGCAAGCGGGCTTGGGATTGCAGATACACCTCCAATTTGAGTTCGGAGTTCTTCTGGGTACCCGTACACAACATTTTCTCGTAGGTAATTGAGAATAGTGTAAATATCTTTTGTTCTGTCGTCGGTGCGGAGAAGAATAATACCAATGTGACGATCTTCATATCCAGGGAACGAAACAGAAAAGATACCAACACCTGTTCGCTTTGCCATGCTCGTGTAGCCGGTTTTTCCTCCAATAAAATTATCGTTGTTTGAAAATCGGTTGATGTTCTTCCACACTTTGCCAAGCGCGGTATATTCAAGAAGTGTGGTGATATCAAAAACAACTCGGTGATTATTTTCAAGATAGGTGCTCATTTTAAAGAGATCTTTTGCCGTAGATGTATTTTTCGGAGAAAGACCACTTGGATCTTCAAAATTTGTTTTCTCCATGCCAATCTCTGCAGCAAAGTCATTCATTGATTTCATAAATGAAGGACGCCCTTTGTGCTCAGCAAGCACTTCGGCAGCATTGTTACTTGAAACCAATAGAAGAGGATAGAGAAGATCAGAAACAAGCACCGTTTCTCCTGTGCGTAAATCACCCCGAGAACTTTCAATATGTGCAGCCCTGTTTGAAACTTTTGTTTTTTCTTGCCCATCCTGTGTTTCAAGAGACACGAGTGCTGTCATCAGCTTTGTCACCGAGGCAATAGGGAATATTGATTCTGCATTTTTTTCTAAGATAATTTCTCCTGTGTTTACGTCGCCGATAACATAAGACACCGCACCGATATTTAATTCTTTTGCTTTAGGATATATTTCGTAGCTTGGTTGTGGTGGATAGGTGATGTTGTCGAACTTAAAAACAGAAGCAACAGTGTCTTCCGGCGCTCGTTTTTTGAGTGAAAAATTTTTAAGTTTTGCGATGATGGTCGATTCTTCTTCGCTACTTTGCTTACTTGTGCTAATTCTTTCCGCAGTGTTCCAGATAAGAGACGTAAAAAGAAGACCCAATCCAATAGGGATAATACTCCAGAGTATATTTTTAACAACCTTTCTTGTCATTCTTTGTTGTGTATTATGCTACGAGTTCATAATCGATCACCCCTTCTTCTGGATCGGCTTTTTTAACTTTTATCTTAAGCTTGTCTCCAATCCTTATGATGTGTTTACTTGTTTTGCTTGAAACCAGCATATTTTTTTCATCGTAAGTATAGTAGTCACTCGTAAGGTCTCTTAATTTTATCATACCTTCTGCACGGGACTTTTCCTCAGCTACATAAATACCCCATTCAGTTACGCCAGTAACGATTCCTGTAAACAAGTGACCAATGCGAGCTGACATATATTCAACTTGTTTATACTTGATACTTGTTCGTTCTGCTTCTTGTGCATCACGCTCACGTTCTGAAGAATGGATCGCCATATCTTCGTACATTCCTCGTTTTTCTTTTGGAATAGTTTTTCCTGATAGATAGATGTCGAGCATGCGGTGCGCAAGAATATCCGGGTATCGACGTATTGGTGAGGTGAAGTGGGTGTAGTAACGAAAGGCGAGTCCATAATGCCCGTTGATGTTTTTAGTTGAATATATTGCTTTTTGCATTGAACGAATCACAACACTTTGCACGGTTTCTTTTTCACTTTTGCCTTCGAGTTTTGCAAAGAGTTTGTTAAATTCTTTTGGATCAACATAACCTTTTTGAATTGGAATATCATATCCAAGTAGTTTTAAGTATGCAACAACATCTTTTATTTTATCTTTGTCTGGGTCTTCGTGGATTCGGTAGATGAAGAGACGTTCTTTTTTATCTGCGTCAAATGACCCCCATGTTGCAACTCGTCTGTTTGCAAGGAGCATAAATTCTTCGATCATTTTGTTTGTATCTTGTCGGTGTTTTGTATAGACGTCGATAGGTACACCGTCTTCATCGAGCTTAAATTTCACTTCGTCTTGTTCCATCAGAAGCGCCCCATCCTTAATTCTTTCTTTGGTGAGTTCTTTTGCCATCGTGTTCAAAATAGAAAGCTCCTCGAACAATATTCCTTCACCTTTGTTCAAAACCTCTTGAGCCTCTTCATAACTAAATCGTTTGTCAGAATGGATAACGGTGCGTCCAAACCATTCTTTGAGCACAGATCCTTTTTCATCGAGTTCAAAGACAGCAGAGAACGCCAGCTTATCTTCGTTAGGATTTAAGCTGCACAAATCGTTTGAAAGAATCTCAGGAAGCATCGGTATCGTTCGGTCGACAAGATACACTGATGTCGCTCGTTCCAACGCTTCTTTATCAAGTTGTGTGCCTGGGCGAACAAAAAAGGAAACGTCTGCAATGTGCACACCGACTTCATATGTTCCACCCTCTAATTTTTTAAATGAAAGGGCATCGTCAAAATCTTTCGCGTCTACTGGGTCGATGGTAAAGGTTGTGGTGCCACGCATATCTCTTCTTCGAGACACTTCACTCGTGAAATCACTCTCTTTAATTTTTTGCGCTTCACGTTCTACTTCTTTAGGGAATGACGACTCAAAACCTTTTTCAAGGATAATGCCTTCCATTTCAGCGTTGTGTTCACCGTGCTTACCAAGTACACGAAGTACGTGTCCTAGGGGTGGTTTTTTTCGAGATGTCCAAGTGGTTATTTCCACAAAGACTTTGTCTCCAGGGGCAGCGCCGTTTCTTCCTTTTTCAGGAATGAGAATATTAAACTGCATGCGTGGATCGCTTGCTTCTAAAAAGAATTCACCACCTTCTTGAATAAGTTTGCCGGCGAAACCTCGTTTAGCGCGTTTTTCAATTCCTATGACCTCACCAATTTCAGGTCCACCTTTTCTCTTTGAGGTGATAGTAACTTTGACCGTGTCACCACTTAAGGCAAGACCAAGAAATGCACCTGGTACTTCTATTCCTTCTTTCGTGTTGTTTCGTAAAAATCCAATACCTTTTTGGTTGATTCTAATAGTTCCGACAACTTCTTTTCTCTGCCTATGTTCTTTCTTAGTTTGTTGTTTCATTATTTTTTCAGTTTACCACAATTAACACTCTTTATATAGAGTGATATACTGGTCATAAATTGAACACCTCATGGGAAAACGGGCAAGCAAATGTAGTCGATCTGGTGGTGGCTCACGTGCACGTGGGAGACGCTCCACTCCGCGGAGATTCCATCAAGGGAAACCCAACAGATCGGCCATCTTTTGCAAATTGTCGATGAGTCGCATCAGTTAAACCCACTAGAAGGTCCTGCCAGGGCAGGACCTTCATCTATTTGACGTATTCTTACTTGTCTGCTAATATACGGTTCATGTTAAAGATAAGACTACAAAGAACAGGAAGAAAAAACGAGCCGTATTTCCGGGTTGTTGTTGGCGAGCACACAAACTCTGCTCAGAGTGGAAAGTTTATAGAAGTACTCGGATCATATAATCCAAAAGAAGGTACTATTGCTCTCAAAGATGATCGAATCAAATACTGGATCAGTAAAGGTGCACAAGCTTCAGGAACAGTTCACAATTTTCTTGTAGATAAAAAAGTAGTAACTGCAGAAAAGAAAAATGTACTTCCAAAGAAGACATCAACAAAGAAACGAAAAGAATTAAAAAAGTAATTTCAAACTATTCACAAAAAACTACAACTTCGGTTGTAGTTTTTTGTTTGACAGGTTAGAATATTTGAAGCAGTAATTCTTAGTCAGAACTCTGCAAATTAAAATTATATTTTAATCCTAATTATGGAAAGAGACACAGAATTTCTAAGTTATGTTGTAAAGTCACTTGTCGACAATGAAAACGAAGTAAAGATTGATCGAAAGGTAGATGAGATGGGCGTACTGCTTACACTATCAGTTTCTCGAGACGACATGGGAAAGATTATTGGTCGCCAAGGAAATACTGCAAAAGCAATCCGAACACTTCTTCGAGTTATCGGTATGAAAAATAACTCACGAGTAAACCTTAAGATTGATGAACCAGAAGGTTCTGAAAAATCACCAATGCGTTCAATGTCAGCTGACGTAGACGCAGCAATGAATGACCTTAAAGGAATCTAAGAGCACTCGCTTCGCTCGTCTCATTTATTCTCATCGCTTGGACATTGTGAAAGTGAACTTTCACATGCTCCTCGCTCGAGAATATAGTCAGAGTAAATAAACCTAGGCAATAGGTATATATAATGGAATGCTATGACACGGCAAGAAAACCACCCGAAAGGGTGGTTTTTAATGCGTGACAATTGGTACATTGACAGAATATGTTATTTATGATACTATTAAAATTGAACAAATACGCTCTTTAACCATGAAAACCAAACACATCAACCTGACTCTTTTGGTCTCGTTGGTTTTGTTCACGGTGTCGTGTAGTACCACTGTGACATCTCCTATGGAGAAAGAAGCCAAACAAGACGACACGGTAAGTGTCCCCGTCGAGGCGGTATTCGATACCTTTAACGGTGATACCACGATTAGTGTGAGAGTGCTCGAAGTTGTCTACAATGGCCCACTAGCCTCAACGGTCTTCGAGTGTGATTCCATTGGAGCAAGTGGACATGACAAGAAACTCATTCGTGTGAGGCCAAGCAATTGTTACAACACTCTGAAGGTGGTTCATCCAAACGATACGATCACCATCTGGGTTCATCCTTGCTTGGGTTGTGTAGAGGGGAGAAAATACATGTACCCTATATGCGAAAAAGCGAAGGAGTGAACAACTACTGCATCTGAAAGCTCCGACTTAGGTCGGGGCTTTTTGTTTGACAAAATATTATAATATGATATAATTTTAAAGAACCACAAAACCAAATGTTCTATGAAAACGAACCCCATTTTCCTCTTACTTGTTTCGGTTGTTATTCTTACCTCATGCGGTTCTCGTAGTGGTAAGCGTCAGTCCAAAAGCCGGGTGCAGAATGATTCTGTGAGTACTGCAGTACTCACAGTTCCCGTGGATTCAATGAGACTTGTGTTCGTTGAGCTTCAGACAAGGTACCAGGAGTTCCTGAAGGAAAATAAGGAATTCAGTCTTGATCTGTACGCCAACAATATTTTCTCCTACCATGACTCGTTGGGGAAAGAGGTGCGGTTTGAAGTATTCGATTTTACTCCTTACGCTGGCATAGATATCAACCCAAATTCTTACCAGGTTGCACTGGAGGGTGAGAGCTATGTCATGAGGGTATTCCGAGGATACGGCAAAGACGATAGTCTATTGGTCCGAACCCCAGAAGAACTTCAACGAGCCCTTCTTCCATTTCATTTTCACATGAAAGAAGCAAGCATATCTGTGTTGAAACTAAAGATGGATCACAAGAAGAAACTTGATGAGATGGTACAAACAGCTCTTTAAGTACATTTTGTGGTGCACTAACCCTGAGAAAGCCCTGCCGATATCCGGCGGGGCTTTTCATTTGCAATTTTTTCCAGAAAAGATACTCTATATTCTATGACTTTTCATATCATAACCATTTTCCCGAACATGTTTGACTCATATCTCTCTGAGTCTATTTTGGCGCGAGCAATAAAAGAAAAGAAAATAAAAGTAAAATTCTATAACCCACGAGATTTTGTTCGCGGCAAACTTCGTAAGGTGTGGCCAGATGGAAATATTTCTTCAAAGATAGATGATAAGCCATATGGTGGTGGGCCAGGGATGGTAATGATTGCTGATCCGATTATCCGCGCATGGGAAAAAGCTTCAAAAAATCTTAAAAAACCTAAAACGATTATTTTTTCTCCTGGTGGTAAAAAGCTTGATACTACTTTTGCAAAACATGCTGCTAAAAAATATACCGATGTTATTCTAATTTGCGGACGATACGAGGGAATTGATGCACGAGTAAAAAAGATCACCAAAGCAGAAGATATGTCTGTCGGAGACTATGTCTTGACCGGTGGTGAAATACCAGCGATGATCGTGATCGACACAGTCTCACGACAAATAGAAGGAGTGCTTGGGAAAATAGAATCGTTGGAAGAGAATCGCGTTTCAAGTTCTGAAATGTACACACGACCAGAAGTTTATGAATATAAGAAGAAAAAATATAAAGTACCAAAAGTCATGATTTCTGGTGACCACAAAAAAATAGAAGAATACAAAAAGGGTTCAGGTAAAAATATATAGAAAAATGGTCGCACGCTATGTGCGACCATTTTGTAAAGCGTCCTTGACTTCACACAGAATAAGGAGATCAGCTTTCTGGGAAATGAATCCCCCCTCTTTTTTCAGTTGAGAGTAAAAACTATCCCGAAAATGTTTATCTTCTAAGTCTTTTTCTATTTTCTTCATGATGCGCTTTATCCAAGGACTTTGTTCTTGATATGTCTTTAGAAGAAAAATGGCGTATGGTGCATCAAGTGGTTCCTTGTCTTCATCAAGTTCATTCAGGAATGCAACAATCTGATGCCATCTTTCGTATTCAGAGATAACACACGCAAGAACAAAAACAATGGCAAAGGCACTGAACAAGAACTTGCCATGTTTGTTTTCAGTATAGGCACCGAAATATGCACCCAATAGAATGCTTATCATAGCAAGTGTGATAAGTACAAGAAACGTTAGGCGAGAATCAATGGGCTTTTCCATGGTGATGTACGTTTTGTTTCTGCTTTAAAATACAATTTTAAGCATCTGAAGTCAATGTGGCCGTATGATATAATATAAATTCAAACATATATGATTTTTGCAGCATTTAAAACATATAAAGATATTAAAAAGGGAATTGCGAGTCCAACAGGTTTGGGGCAAGAGATGCTTTTGGATGTGATAAAGGTTCCACTTGTGATTTTTACACTTGTGGGTATTGGTGCACTTGCACTTTTCTTTATACTCGGATGGACAGAACTGTTGAGTGGTCCATATGGGTTCTTTAAGTTTGTTTTTTGGTTCCTACTCATACCTTTTTCCGTTCTCCAACTTTTTTTCTGGAAGCTTTTTTCAAAAGCTAAAGAACTGGTCCAAAAGGCAAAAGATAGGGTAGATCAGGAGCTGAATACAATACATGTAGAACCGAAATAAAAATCTTGTAAAATAGAGGACTATTGACTTTTGATATTTTTTGTTATATTTTCAAAAAAACAAAATAAATCATGGCAAACAGTAGTACTCCACAGGTTAGGAAGGATTACACCCTCGTGATTCTCCTTATCCTGGGGTTGATAGGAGCCTTGTTGATCATGGGAGCACGAATTTTTTGCGGGTATAAGGGTTACTCCGTAACTTGGTTTGATGACGATTGGGGACTCTATGTCTGGCTCCTCTTCGTAGCCATGTTCTTTCTTCCTCTTTCTGGTTACAGAAGTGAATGAAAATAATTCAAAAGACCCTGGATTCCAGGGTCTTTCTATTTGACAAACTTCCTAAAAAAGCTATACTTACCTCACAAATTGCGTTGATTGAGTCACGACTAAAGCAGTTGTATTATTAGCGACGTAAAGCGAGTACATACAAAAGCTTTCTAACTTTTTGTATGTGCGAGCCGAGGAGCTAATACAAGGATGCGTCAGCATCGCTTTTATTAGGAGTTTAATACAAGGTTTGCTTTGCTAAAAAAATATAATACAAATTTTTAGTCTTTTAAAGAAGACGAGGTGTGGCCTTGTCGTCTTTTTTGTTTTTTACGAGGAATGATTGAGTTATGGTGTGTAAAAAACAGGGCTCTGGTTTTAAAAATTTTGTAGCGAGGTACAAGATAGTATGCCAAAAACGAAAAACAAACCGTTAGAGAAAAAATATTTCTCTAAGTACAAGGAGCCGTTGGTTCCAATGCCAGATCTTTTGGAGACTCAAATTGAGTCGTACAAATGGTTGATGAAGGATGGGGTAAAGGAGACACTCAAAGAGTTTTCTCCTATTAAAGATTATTCAGAAAAGAAATTTGAACTTTCTTTTGAGTCTTTTACGTTAGGAGAACCAAAACACAGCCCTCTCTATGTAAAAGAAAATAAACTTACGTATGAAGCTTCGCTGAAGGTTCGCGTAAAACTTTTGAATAGATTGAATGGATCAGTGAAAGAACAAGAAGTGTTCTTCTCTGATTTTCCTTTGATGACAAAGCAAGGAACATTCATTATTAACGGTGTTGAGCGTGTTATCGTTCCACAACTTACTCGAAGTTCTGGGGTATTTTTCACAGAGCTCGATGTAAAAGGGCGAAAGAAATTTGGTGCAAAAATTATTCCAAACAGAGGTGTCTGGATTGAGTTTGAAACTGACAAAGACAATCTTGTCTATGCTCGAATCGACAAAAAACGAAAATTTGCCGTAACAACGCTGATGCGTGTACTTGGCCTTGATACTGATGACAAGATTCGAAAGGCATTTAAAGGTAATGAAGTGCACGAAAAATTCATTAACCAAATTATCGACAAAGACAGCGCAAAAACCCCAGAAGAAGCATATGTTGATATTTATAAACGACTCCGAGACGGAGACATGGCAACAGCTGATAACGCGAAGGAGTTTATCGATGCAATTTTTACGGCAGATCGATATGACTTTTCAGCGGTAGGACGTCACCGATTTAACAGTCGTTTTGATAAGTCTATGGAGAAAGCAGAACTTTCTCGGCTCACGCTTAACGCTGATGACATTATCACAATCACAAAAAATGTTTTTGATCTTAACACAACTCCTGGATCAAAAGCAGACGATATTGATCACCTTGGACGACGACGAGTTCGTTATGTTGGTGAACTCCTCCAACAAAAATTCCGAGTAGGGATGACTCAAATTAAGCGAAACATTCAAGATCGAATGTCTACTATTGATGGTGACACGGCCACACCGGTAACTATCATTAACCAACGCCCACTCCAAGCTCGTATTAAAGAATTCTTTACGACAAACCAGCTTTCACAGTTCATGGATCAAGAAAATGTGCTTTCAGAGCTCGAACACCTTCGAACACTCTCAGCACTTGGTCCTGGTGGTCTAACACGAGAACGAGCAGGTCTTGAAGTCCGTGACGTGCACACATCGCACTACGGACGTGTATGTCCAATCCACACACCAGAAGGTCCAAACATTGGACTTGTGCTTCACCTTTCTAGTTACGCAAAAATCAATGAATTTGGTGTGATTGAAACTCCTTACGTAAAAGTAAAAAATGGAAAGGTAACAGGAGAGATCGTGTACATGAACGCTCTTGATGAAGAGAAATATAATATTGCTCACGCAGGTGTTGCTCGAGATGATAAGGGTGGTTTTATCGGAGATATGGTTGAGGCACGATCAAAGACTGTGCCAAGTTTGGTTCCTAAAAACGAAATTGACTTTATTGATGTTGCGACAAACCAAGCCTTTTCTATTGGTACATCAATGATTCCGTTCCTTGAGCACAATGACGCTAACCGAGCGCTCATGGGTTCAAACATGCAAAAACAAGCGGTGCCTTGTATTGTTCCTCACGCTGCATATGTTGCGACAGGTATGGAAGATTTGATCGCACGAGACTCAGGAAAACTTGTGCTTGCTGAAGAAGCAGGAACGGTATCATATGTTGACTCAAAGAAAGTGACGGTTAAAAACAGTGCAGGAAAAGATAAGACGTATGAACTTATTCAACAAATTCGAACAAATAAATTCTCGCTTATGCGACAACGTCCAACAGTAAGTGTTGGAGACAAGGTGAAAAAAGACGAAGTGCTTGCAGATGCGCCATCAACAGTACACGGACAAGTGGCTCTTGGACAAAACGTTCGTGTTGCATTCATGTCATGGAACGGACGAAACTACGAAGACGCGATTATTCTTTCTGAGCGTCTTGTAAAAAATAGTATTTTCTCAAGTATTTACGTTGAAGAATTTGTGTGCGTTGTTCGCGACACAAAACTTGGACCAGAGTTGACGACACGAGATATTCCAAACGTTGGGGAATTAAAATTACAAAATCTTGATGAAGAAGGAATTATTCGTGTTGGAGCTGAGGTGCGAGAAAACGATATTCTTGTTGGTAAAATTACACCAAAAGGTGAAACTGAATTGACTCCAGAAGAGAGACTTCTCCGATCAATCTTTGCTGAAAAAGCTCGAGATGTAAAAGATACATCAATGCGTGTTGGTCACGGAAACCAAGGCCGAGTTATTTCTGTAAAAGT
>CAZBAG010000003.1:0-111127 GCA_964490365.1 uncultured Candidatus Saccharibacteria bacterium | reverse complement strand
CTCGCAAGGGATGTGGGTTCGACCCCCACTCCGGGCACCCCTAAAAACAAATAACCCTTGCGAGGGTTATTTTTCTTTTTTGGACTAAAAACCCTTTATTTACAACGTAGTATAGCTTGACAAAAGCATATAATTTGTGCTATAATATATATGAAGACTAGTAGTACTCACCTTTTGGTGACGAACGATGTCTGTTCATTGAAACAACCAAACCAAGATAAGATATGACACTGCTCACAATGCTAGGAGTCCTAGTATGTATAGGACTTCTCATCCTCATTGCTTTCTTTCTCTCAAAGAAAGAAATTGCTTGGAATGCTCAACCTGGAGAATCCGTGGCTATTATCGTTGTGAATAACACCCCAATTGGGATGATGTTGGAATCACGCCGGTATGACCAAGTTGGAAGGTGGGAAATTACAAACTCTGAAGATCTAAAAGGAACGGGTGATTACAAGTTCGTCTACACTCGCCCATTTCTTGGAATGAAATGGATAGGACTACCACCATTTCGCACGCTCGCAACCCTGAAACTTGAGTGCAAAGATTTTAACTCGGATAAGACCGCAGTGATTCCTTGTGAGGTGACTGAGTTTACCAACATTCCCCTTTTCCATAATCATGCGTACATTACGCCTGAGGTGGAAATTTCAGGAAACCTGCGGGTAATTCTCAAGTTCCTTGTGAGGTTCCGCATTGTGAACCCTTACAAGGCAAAGTATGTGACAGCCAACATCATGGATAATCTGGAGTCTGCACTCCTATCCATGACAAAAGCCGCTGCAGAAGACAAACAATTCGAGAGTCTTGCGGACGGCACGAAATACATGGAAGAGCTTAAGAAAACAGTCAATGAAGAGATCAAACACTATGGAATAAAAGTGGTTGGTTTCCACTTCGTTGACGTTGAGGGTGCAGATAAGAAGACTCGCGACACTCTCGAATCGGTCAGACTTGCAGAAATTGAAGCTGAGGCAACCCTAAAGAAAAAAAGGGCCGAAGCAGAAGGTGACCGACTCGTGAAGATGGTGGATGTAGACGCAGAAAAAGCTCGCTTTGAGAACTTTATCAACGCAAGCAATGGTAACGCTGCACTAGTACGTGCATATGCCCTTACCAAAATGACAGGGCTTGGCGCTTACTCTGACGGCGGAGATGGATATAAGCAAACCTACGACGTTAACCCAAAGAAAAAAGACTAAGACATGGGACTAACTGCATGGATTTGGGTTGCAGCAGGAATACTCCTGCTAATACTAAGTATGGTCATCTTTGCTCCAGGAAAGAAAAGGGTTTCAAAACCTTCCGACAAAAAACCTGCTAAGCAAAGCTGGTTCAACAAGATCCAGGAAAAATCAAGGGCGTGGCTTACGTCACCCCTTGGTACACTTGGAGTAATTGTTGGGCTCGGTGGAGCAATCTTCTTCGGTATATGGCTATGGGATGAATTTCAAGACAGCAGTCACCTCAACCCAGGAACAATGACCTACGATGGTACAAACATCGTTGTGTCAAAACTCCCTAAGAACGGTGACTTGTCGAAGCTTCCCTACTACCAGACACCTGGCAGCGGAGAACCACTTCGGTTTGGTACTCCTCAGAACGTCGAACTCTATGTCGTCGTCTTGATGAAAAACGACCAAGGTGAACTTGTACCTAGTACTTCACACGAACCTGTGCGCTATCACGGTGAGACTCTCACCAAGTGCAGTGTCGAGAAGTACGCGCTTTTCTTAGGAAGAAATTCCCGAGTTAAGCAAACAACTATTGTCGCTCATGTTGATACACGTGGAAAAACGTGCAACCAACTCAACGGCAAACTTGTACAACGGTCTTATTGACCAAGTACAAGAACACACTATGAGCCCGGCGCGAATGCGCCGGGCTTTTCTTTTTTATACATAACAAAACAGCCGGCATGCCGGCTGTTTTGTTATGTATTATTCTAGTTCCGGAAGGTCTACTGTTCCTGTCTGTATGTCGATTTGATCTTCTATACCCAAGGTTCCTAGTATGAGCTGCATTATAAAGAATACAGATCCCATAATAGCCATACCTATTAATCCCCACATGATATGCTGTTTACCTTTCTCTCTGCCGTCGGAGCTGCTTGAATCTCGAATGAACTCAAACACTCCGTAGACAAAGTAGATGGCCGCAATGGCAAACATAAGGGTGATAAGAGGGTTAATAAGTACTTTATTAACCTTTCGTATCGTATCGTCAACAGACGCGTAAGCAGTAAGAACGAATGGCCACATAGAAAACTAGTTACTACAGAAGATTGGGTCACCGTTAGTTTCGTAACCGATGATAGTACCTTCAGCACAATCTGTTGAAAGAATGTTTGAACCTCCTTGGTTAATACCAAATGTAGAGTTAAGAACCGCAACAAGTCCCCAGATAGATACGATCACGAATAGACCAACGATACCTGAGATAATCATAGTTCGTCCTTCTTTCTGACCATCACTATCACTTGCTGTTACATACTTGATAACTCCAGCAATCACGTAGATCACTGCAGCAGTAATCAAGATTGGGATCACAATATTCATGATCGAGGTAATAGTACCAAGAAGATTAAATATTGTTGGACCTCCAACTGCTACCCCGTCTGGGTTTGTAGCGAAAGCCATAAATGGAGCAACCATTAAACTGAGTACTCCAAAACCTTTTATTAATTTACTCATAAACACAAGATAAAAAAATAGTTATTAATAATATGTGCGACCTAAATAAGCTTTAGGGCTGTATATAGTATAGCACTCTGTCAATTTTATGCTTCTTGGAGCTGTGGAATAAACGGCGTATTTCCGAGACCAAATGTTCCTTGAAGAACACCCACAAGACCCCAGACAGACACGATCACAAATAGACCAACAAGTCCGTAGAGAATAAAGTTTCTTCCCTCTTCACGGGCGCCACTATCGTCACCACTGCCAATATATTTTATAACTCCGGTGATAAAGACGATTACAGAAACAGAAATGAGGAGTGGCCACACTGATCTTCTCAAGATACAAATTGCTAAATCAAAGACATCGGCAATGCTTTCAATATTTGGAGGACAACCATTGGTTGAGGTTCCTGTATTGTAGTTTACTGTTACGTTTGATGGTGGAGACGCAAAGGTAATAAGTGGCATTACCATACTTACTATCACTAGAAAATTAAAAAGAAACTTTTTTATATTCATATCATTAACTTATAACATTAATAAAAGTGTTCACATACGCCAAATCTATTTCATCAAATGTACCTTTCAACACTTTGACAATCGTCCATGCACCAAAAAGTATTGCAATACCTATTATAACCCATAGTAAGTTATCTTTAGCACTGGCAAGCTCTTTTTCATTACCACGAGCCATGACAAATCGAAGACCAGAATACACAAGAAAGAGGGTTATCACAGGAATACCAATTTTAAGAAGAGCGTTCAAAAGCCCAATGATAAAGTTGTTGAGGTCACTTACTTGGAGAGGGTTATCGATCACTTGTTGCGGCCAACCAATCGCTTCGCCAGTTTGAGTTTCGTCATCGTTGGTAGGCGGGTTGTTACCGCCTCCAGGTGGATTGTTTCCGTCATCTGTTGGTGGATTGTTTCCGCCTCCAACTGTTGCCACTTGCCCAACGGAATACACTTGGAATTGACCTGCTGAAGTAAAAGGAGAGAACCCGCCTTGGTACGATGCCGTATCAACAATAACTGCTAAAAAGTGTGTCAGCGAACCATCACTTGGAATAGTGATTGGAAGATTGCCATTTGTTGCTGCACCTAAAAAGGCGTGTGAAATATACGGATTAAACTCAGCATCAGAATCAGAAAATAGTATGACTGCTAGTGGTGGACTACTTGGTGTGACTCCGCTCACAGTAAGTGTTCCCGTAATACTGCCGTTTGTATTCACTAGTTCTGTAGACCACGCAATACTAGGAGCTGCATACGCAGGAATAGCATGCACAAGAAAGAGCGCAGCAACGAGAGTGAGTTGTAAAAAATTTTTCATACTTATCCAAAATACTGATTAATCATAACAATACTTTCAATGGTTTCTTTAATAAGTTCAGCAAAAATCCAACAACCAAGCAATATTGCTCCGCCAATAACGGCATAGGTAAAAGCATTGCGCGCTGTTTCGAGTTGTCCGCTGTCACCTCGTGCTGTTACAAACAAAAGTCCTGAGTAAATAATAGCGATTGCAATAATTGGGATGCCGATTTTAAGAGCAAAATTAATAACGGTTGTAATAAAATCAATAATTGTCATATCGTTACTACCAATTGGGTTTTGAATGTTAATGTCGATTTCTTGACCTGCAATGCCTGGACCAGCCGAACCCTGGTTGTTATTGTTATTATTGTTTGAATTTTGTAGCGCAAGATCTGCTGGATAGGTTGATTGATAAGCAATTTCAGTGACATATTGCCAGTTTCTATTGTTACAACCACTACTGCAGTTATATTTTAGGTTTGATGTAAGATTGAAGGAGTTTATATTTCCTACAACACTATCATTGATTCGAATATAGTACTGACATTCGAAAGGGTGTGTTGTAAGGCTTTCACATTGTGCGTCACCAGCACGCAGCACGTATGAGAAATTTGGAGCACTTGGATTTACACTTACCGGTCTGTTATCGAAACCAGAAATATCATCATCGTTACCATTGTTTAAGCCATTAGCATCATCAAGCTCAGTAATGCTTAATTGAAATATTGCATCCCCGGTAACACAACCAGTGGTCTGGAAATCTATGTACACATAAGGTGGATTTGTATCGTTGTACCAAGTATCTGGTGAAATTTGTGTTGGAGTTCCCGTTGCATTAACAACCCGGAAATTTGCAGAGGTTACAACACAAGCTGCATCTGCAGTATTCACGTCAAACACAAAAAAGCTTCCTGTAACAATAACGAATGTATAGAGTATACGTAGTATATTTTTTTTCATAATAATTTAAGCACCTAAAATACCAAGTAGTGGGCCAGAATATCCAAAGACAAGAAGCACCGTACGGACAATGAGCCACGCAGCAAGCAGTACCACAAGACCAATCGTTGCGCTTGTAATAATTTTCTTTGCTTCTTCTTTCTTCCCAGAATTTCCCCCACTCGTAACCATGAGGAATCCCGCATACGCAAAACTGAGTGTAACAATCGGCACCCCAATAATAAAGATGAGGAATCTCAGCACTTTATTTACAAGCAAGAGTAGTTTTTCAAATGTACATTCAACAACAATGCCGTCACATGTTGTAAGACCATCGTTAAACTCTTCGCCTGAATCTGGAAATTGTGGGCCCGTTCCCCCGTCACCACCGTCGTCAACAACTGGTGGAGTGTTTTGGTCGTTGAACATAAATGGAATACTGTCGGTCAGTGGTAAATCCGAATTCTCATTCCTAAGCTGTAGATAGTATTGCTGATTTAACTGAAGGTATGTTACCGGCACAGAAAACGAGCCACTTGGACCCACTGTCATTGGAAACGTCGCTAGCACCGTACTTTGGTCTATCACATCCCCTGTTGAAGGAGTTGAAAGAACATAGACGCCAATAGGCATGCCCGCCATCACGCCCGGAGTGTAATTTGAAGTAAGGCTGACAACTCCTGAAAGTGTTGAAGATCCGTTTTGAAATGTTGAAAAATTAATCGTTACATTTTCTGGCTTTTTTGTACGAGCGATGTAATAGTCATGGAGTGGTTCACCTGCCGTACTTGTCATATCCCATTCAAGAATATCAAAATAGTAATATTGCGATGGCCACAAATTTGTCACAATCATTTGAAAGTTGTTTTGAGCATCGAGATATTCTGTCGAGGTTAAGAGTGGGCCATATCCAGCCACACTCGCTCCCGCACCAAGCTGACCCACTTCGGTTACATCTCCTGGGAAACCATATTCGAGTTGAAAACGATATGGTGCAGCAGGGTTGTTGGTGTGCGCCATCTGACCACGCACAGTGATTGATGTATCTGTCGTGATATTTGGGTTACTGGTTGTTGGAATTGGTGTACCCCAGATAATATTACTAATCTCGTAACTAAATGTCTGCGCACCAACAACAACCGGCACAACAACCAGGGCGAGCGTCAGTATATATTTTTTTAACCAAAAACCATTCATTATTTAGCAAGTAATGTTTTTAATTCTGTATTTGTATCGGTTACAGATGCTGAGTAATTTTTAAGTCCTGACAAAACATTTTCAATCATGTCGCTGAATACTCTATTTGTTTCTGCATAGTCAGGATCTATCCATGAGCGCGATGCGATTGCTGCCTTATAGAATACATCAGAAAACTTAGTAACTGAAGCTGTTGGAAGTAACAAGTCTCTTCTGATTGGAGACATGCCTGACACCAACGCAACAGGATTCGCAAGTTGGCCGTTTGCAAGCTGACTTGCTACATAGAACGCTCCTTGGAAATTTTTTGTTGTTTTTGGTATCGCGAGAGCGTAGACATTTGAATAGGTAAGTTTTGTTCCCGCCCCTTCTACTTGTGGTAATTCTGCAATATCAAAATTAAGGTTTGGATTCATGCGCTGAACAAGCGGGATTTCGCTTGCAAAACCAAAGTAGATAGAAACATCACCACCCACAAATGCAGTCAGCGAGAATGGTAGACTCTTGTTCCATGAGTACACTGATTTTAAAGGGTTTGAAAACTCAAGGAAAAATTTAAGTGTTTCTTCAGCTGGTTTTGCAGAAATCAGTGACTTGCTCGCAAAGACCGGTGTGTAAACTGCTTTCGCATAATCACGAACAACAACATTATTACCAAGCTGAATATTCATGGCGAGTAATATTTCTTTAAAGTTTTTGATATTTTTTGATTCTCCAAGCGCAACGCCACTTCTTTTGATTTCAAGAAGTTCGTTTTTTTGAGTAAGCTGTGGGACAAGTGTAGAAAAATCTTTCCAAAGTTTTGGAGGCAAGGTAACACCTGCTGTATCAAAATGGTCTTTGTTATAAAACATCACAAGGGGGTCAGAAAGGAATGGAAAGCCGAGCATACCAACCTCTGTTTTAAATACTTCTGCAGCTTGAATATACGTATCTGCAAACATTCGTTCGGTAAAACCTTGGTATGGTATGGTGACCACTTTGTCGGCGTATAGATTAATTAAACTATTTGAAAGCAAGAACACGTCTGGTGTACCGCCAAATGCAAATGAGTCGAGCAGGTCTTTTTCATAGGTTGCAGGATTTTTCTCAATATAGTTCAGTGTGAGTCCTCCACCACTTTGTTTATTAAAAAAATCAAGCGTGTCGCGAAGCTGACTTTTTGGTATCGTTCCCCATACAACCACAGCACCAGCGGCACCGCCGGTAGGGCTTTGCGACGCACGTGTTGGTAATTCAATAGCCCCAGAAAAAAAGGCTGCTGCAAGTCCTCCGAGAAGACCAAACACAACAAGTAGAATGATTTGGAAATTTTTCATCTCTTATATTTTAAGGCAAAACAAAGAAAACAAAAAACTTTTCTGTGTATTATGGTTTTATAAACAGTAGCCCGTAGTGGTGGTTACCAACCATATGCGTGTTCTGAGTAAGAAAACCTTTTTGAGTAAATAATGTTTCTGCTATTTCTTCTGAAACAACATTATCTTTATGTGGTCCAAGACCGCCAAACGATTCAGACCAGTCGATCACCAAGATTCTTCCTCCAGATTTAAGCACACGAAAACATTCTTCCACAAACGTATTTTTGTGCTCTACTTGAAATAAAACATTTGACACAATCACTGCATCAAGACTTTCGGCTTTAAGTTTTGAACCACCGAGCTTTTCAACATTACCCCAAATAATTTCAATATTTTCAACATGCTTCTCTTTAGCCTCTTTTTGGGTTTTAGCGAGCAAGTCTTTCTGCACATCAACCGCGTATACTTTACCCGATTCACCAACAGCTTTTGCGAGGGCAAATACATAGTGGCCCGAACCTGAACCAAAATCAGCAACAACTGAACCTTCTCGAAGAGAAAGTAATTTACTATTTTTTTGTGGATCTGAAAACTGCATCATGATAGACATAGTATAAGATAAAAATACAAGAAGTGATACTTATATCAGTGTAAAAACAAAACACCGGCGATACCGGTGTTTTGTTTTTACTTTCTATAAACAAGTAAGAGATGCCAGACTGTCCCCCGCTCGAGGCTTCATAATCTTCACCCCTTGCGTCTGTCGTCCAAGAACAGAAATTGATTCAATATCAGTCTTGATCACTTGGCCTTTCTTTGAAATAGCAATAATTTCTGAAAGCTCTGGAGTAATGAGACTTGCCACCACAAGGTCACCTGTTTTTGAAGTCACTTTTGCTGTCTTAATACCACTACCGCCACGTTTTTGTGTTTTATATTCTTCTATTTCTGTACGTTTACCGAAACCATTTTCAGACATGACAAGAAGTGTGGCGTCTTTTACATCTTTGGTAATAATACCGACACCCACAATCATATCCGCCTTACCAAGCTTCATACCGCGCACACCGCCGGCAGAGCGTCCCATTTCACGAACGTCTGAGCTCTTGAATCGAATTGACTGTCCTTTCTTTGTTGCAACGATCACTTCGTCTGTTTTACCTAGGAAGTTTGCTGAGTAGAGCTCATCTCCGTCAGAAAGTTTAATGGCAATAAGGCCACTTCTTCGAACTTCTTTAAAGCTTTCAGCAGAAACTTTCTTGGCAACACCTTGGCGAGTAACCAACAATAGAAATTCGCTGTTTGCTTTTTTGTCTTTATCCATCGGCACAATAGAAGTTACTTTTTCTTCAGCAGAAAGTGAGAGGAAGTTCATAATAGACTTTCCTTTTGTTGCTCGACGACCTTCTGGAATTTCAAACATCTTTATTTGATATGCTTTTCCAAGGTTGGTAAAGAAAAGAAGATCTGAGTGAGTAGAGGTATTTAAAAGATGCGTTACCACATCTTCTTCTTTTGTCTCAAGATCAACTACACCAACACCACCTCGTTTCTGAGAACGGTATTCCGTTGGGTCAGTTCGTTTTACGTATCCGCCAAGTGTATACACAAGAACAGAATCTTTTTCAGGAATCAAATCTTCTTCTGAAATAGATTTTACTCCGCCCTTGATCACCCTTGTTCGTCGAACATCACCATACTTTTCTCTGATTTCTTTTAATTCATCTGAAATAAGAGCAAGGATTTTCTTTGGACTGGCGAGTAAATCTTTTAAGTATTTAATAAGGGCTAATTTTTCTTTTAACTCATCTTCGATTTCTTTTCGTTCAAGTCCAGCCAACTTTTGAAGTCGCATATCAAGAATAGCAATCGCCTGAAGATCAGAGAATTTAAATTTCTTCATCAAATTCACCTTTGCCTCTTCTTTATCTTTTGATGCACGAATAGTTTTGATCACTTGCTCAATATGATCAAGGGCAATTTTCAAACCTTCAAGTATGTGAGCTCGTGCCTCAGCTTTCGCCAAGTCAAACTTTGTTCGTCGCACCACAACAACTTGTCGGTGAGAAATAAATTCTGACAAGAAATCTTTCAGAGAAAGTGTTTGAGGAACACCGTCGACAAGGGCAACCATATTGAAGTTAAAATTTTGCTCGAGTTGTGTGTTTTTGTAGAGTGTATTTAAAACTTTTTGTGGATGAGCTGTGCTTTTAAGATCAATCACAATTCGAATATCTGTTGTTGATTCATCACGCAGATCTTTTAGTCCTTGCAGTTTTTTATCTCGGAACAGATCGGCAATCGACGTAATAAGGTTTGCCTTGTTTACTCGATATGGAATAGACGTAATGATAATTTGAGATTGACCAACTTTTGTTTCAGCGATTTCAGCTTCGCCTCGACACACAACACCTCCACGGCCTGTAGAGTACGCAGCTAGGATATCTTTTTTGTTGTACACCAATCCGCCTGTTGGAAAATCTGGCGCTTGGACAAATTCAACCAAGTCTTCCGTAGTTGCTTTTGGATTATCGATCAAGTGAAGTGTTGCATCAACCACTTCAGTTAAGTTGTGGGGTGGAATATTTGTTGCCATACCCACGGCAATACCAAGTGTTCCATTCAAAAGAAGGTTTGGTACAGAGGCTGGCATGACTGTCGGCTCCTTGAGGGTGTCGTCAAAGTTTGGACGAAAATCTACCGTATCTTTTTCAATATCACGAAGTAATTCTCCTGAAAATTTAGACATTTTTGCTTCGGTATATCGCATCGCCGCCGCAGAGTCGCCGTCAATCGAACCAAAGTTTCCTTGTCCAATCACAAGAGGATATCTGAATGAGAAATCTTGCACCGTGTTTACCATCGCATCATACACAGAAGAGTCTCCGTGAGGGTGATATTTACCGATCACGTCTCCAACAATTCTTGCAGACTTTACAAACTTTGCACTCGATGTAACACCAAGCTTATGCATTGAGAAAAGAATTCTTCGATGTACCGGCTTAAGACCATCTCGAATATCTGGGAGTGCACGAGACGTAATAACCGACATGGCATATGAAAGATACGAATCTTTCATTTCGGTTACAATGTTTGATCCAACTATTTTGTCTCGCTTCATGCCTTCTGGGAGACCTGTTTCTTTCTTTGCCATATAGTATTAATTATCTTGTTTTGTATTATTAATATTTTCTTTCACATCAGCGACCCCGTCTTTAAATCCTCCGAAAATCATCATCAATGGTTTCAAATCTTCTCCCGCTGATCGCCTTGTCACATCTTCTTCTGTCTTTCCGTTCCGCATCACGAGTATCCATACGCCGACAATCAAAAGTGTGATCGACATTGCAGAAATAATAGCAATCTTATTTCGCACATCGGCTGGCTTTTGTCTTAAGTTATGGATAAAACCGGACATATATTAAAAATCTAAGAGAGCAACGGTAATTTTTCCAGTCGTGAAGTCTTTCTTCTTAAGCGTCAACTTGTCGACTGGCTTCACATCTTCAGAACCGGTTTCTTTAATAAAGGTTTTGATACTATCTTTGTCATAGTCCATCGGAATAACCATTTTTGCATTGAATGAGTTTGCGATTTTCACCGCAGTTGTTGCATCAATAGTCGAAGCGCCGTTAATCGGAACAAAAATAATATCTGGTTCGTCAATTTCTTCTCCTAAATCTTTTGAAAGTGAATCTTTACTATCAAGAGCACCTAGGAAACAAATATTGATATCTTCAACTTTAATAAGATAGATCGTATTTACATATTTCTTTTTATCAATCTCTGCAGAAGACAAAAATCCTTTCACGAATACACTACCAACCTCATATTCACCTGGTCCATTGATGATGAAAGGTGTTGTGTCGCCAAACGTGGCTGATTCTATGCCATTAAAATCAGGATGATTGGTTGTTGAAATAACAACCTGTGAACCAAATTTCGCTTTATTAAAATCGTTTGAATCTTTACTAATTGGATTAATTGCAACAACAGTTTCACCTTGCTGGATTTTGAAGAATTGCTTACCAAAATATGTGATTATCATGAGTTCAATTATAGCAAATTTTAGGCTTTTTCACAATATTTTTGGGGATTTTTTATAGGTTGTTTCAAGATATAAAACTTGACAATATTTAAATAATATGTAATATGGCTGACAACCAAACCATTGTACCGAACTATGAAAAACAACGGGAGACAAAAGTTTCCAGAGCCACAAGTACAGACTTTCCACGGACTTGATTGGGGAGCTTGTCGTCGCAACTGCGTCAGGATTGCAAAATTCCTAACATTCCCCGTCACGGGAGCCTGGAACTACTTCTCCTCCTAGAGGAAGAATGAGAAACAGCCGAATTACAAATGTAACTCGGCTGTTCTTTTTTACACCATAAACTCTATAACATCACCATCTTTCACAATATATTCCTTCCCTTCTGTTCGAAGCAGTCCTTTTGCACGAGCCTCTCCAAAACTTCCTGAATCGAGTAGGTCTTTCCAATTAATAACCTGAGCTCGGATGTATTTTGTTTTGAAATCTGTGTGAATGGCTGCACCCGCTTCAGGACCTGTTGAACCAACGTTCACTGTCCACGCTCTCGTTTCTTCTGGTCCAGTTGTGAGATAGGTCATAAGACCAAGCAACTTGTAACTTTTTGTAATAAGTTCTGCAATACCGTCATTGTCGTCCTCTCGAAGCTCTTTCTTTTCTTCTTTCGACATATCCCGAAGCTCGTCTTCAGTCTTTGCATCAAGCACCACATATTCATATCCGGAACTTTCAATATGACGAGTAAGCTCATTAAACTTTTCTGGATCAGTACTGTCCAAATTTTTTACTCCGCTTTTTTTATTCAAACCAAAAATCATTCTCTTTGAGGTTAGAAGATTTAAACTTTTTATCAGTTTAGCTTCATCTTCCGTAAGTGAAAGTGTGTTCGCCATTTTTTCTTCTTCTAAAACGGTCCGCACTTTTTCTAAAATTTCGTTTTCTTTCACCGCATCTTTGTCACCTCTTTTTACATCGCGAGAAATATTACCAAGTCTTTTGTTCACACTTTCAAGATCAGCCAGCACAAGTTCCATGTTAATCACATGAATATCTCGAAGTGGGTTAATATCACCATACACGTGCATAATACCGTTACCTGACTCTTCAAGCGGAAAAATACGAACCATTTGTAAAATTGCATCAACTTCACGAATATGTGAAAGAAACTTATTCCCAAGTCCCTCACCTTTTGATGCGCCTTCTACCAGTCCAGCAATGTCTACGAATTCAATAGCAGCTGGAATTGTTTTTTTAGAATTTGAAAATGTAGAGAGAAGTTCGAGCCGTTCGTCTGGTACAGCCACAATCCCTACAGACGGATCTATCGTTGCGAAAGGATAGTTTGCAGCTAAAACACCCTTTTTAGTCAGGGCGTTAAAGAGTGTTGATTTTCCAACGTTTGGAAGTCCTACGATGCCAATTTGCATGTTTGAAATATAACAATATACGATAAAAATAACAATCTTTTGTTGACTTTTACCCATAAATGTGCTATATTTACGGTAGAATACTTTCAACAACCAAACCAAAAAACATGGAAAATGTGTTTAACACTGGTGTTTTTGATCGAAGTGGTCGGGACACCATAAGTACTCCTAGTTTCTATGCCACTCTTACGCTTTCCCTCTTTTGGGGACTGGTGGGAACAGCGGTTACTGCGCACATGACCGTGAAAATGGGTTATGCTCCGTCGCTGTGGGAAATCCTGTTCTTCGGAATTATTATCCCTATCGGCGGTATTATTATCGCCGTTAAAAGTGAAAACCCGACGCTGTCATTTCTTGGCTACAACATGGTTCTCATACCTTTTGGAGTAATATTGGGGCCAGGACTAAACCAATACAGTGCCGATGTGATCAGAAATGCTTTCGGTCTAACTGCGGGGATTACTCTTTTCATGGGATTCTGCGGAACGGTTTTTCCTCGTGTTTTTGAAAACATGGGCGCCGCTCTTTTTCTGGCACTCGGGGGACTTCTGATCATTCGCGTCGCACAGATATTTATTCCGGGCCTTGATTTAGAAATCATCGACTACATAGCAGCCGGAATATTTTCACTCTACATTGGCTTTGACATGTATCGAGCAAGCCAAGTTCCCAAAACAATCGACAATGCCATCGATGTGTCACTCGATCTATACCTCGATGTGATCAATCTCTTTCTCACACTTCTTCGTATTCTCGGAAGAGCGAAGGAGGATTGAGAAAAAACACATAGTGAAAAAGCCCTGCCAAACTGGCAGGGCTTTTCTTTTTTAATTAATCCTAGATCTTAACCCAATTACCACTTTCGTGATCATAGACGGCAACCTTTTCACCACCAATAGGAATTTCATCTTGATAGTACGTTACATAGATTGCAGTTTCTATCGCTCCGCCCAGATCTCCAAAATTCCCCTTCCTCATATATTCATATTGAGCCACTTCACCGTCTGCAGTTTCTTCAGATTTAACATCAATTAAATAGAGTCCTTCTGTGTTTGATTCTTCTCTTACAACAACCAAGTTTTCTTTTTCAAATGCTGTCCGGATAAATTCAAAAATTTCTTCCTTAGTAGGAAATTTTTCAGGAGCATTTTCTTTATCTTCAATTTTATTTACAGGAGGTTGTTCCATTATTACATCATAATATCTCGTAATTCATTCTGATATTTCTTCATCACTTCCATTGAGGCAACCATTTGGTTCTTTCCTTGTTTTTCTAACTCTTTAATCTCTTTTGCAATTTTTTCAAAAAGTGCAGGATTTTGGATCATACCTTCAATAAGTTTCTCTTGCTGAGCTTCAGGTAGCCCGCTTTTTTTAAGCTGACTCTTTAACATTTTTTTAACGAAAAAATCTTTAATTCCCATATGAGTTTCTTTAGTGGTAATAATGGCATTTTATCAGAAATATACTAAAATTACTACGATATGAATTTACTAGACCTACATCAAAAATGGCACGAAAATAATAATTGTTCGCTGAAAGCAACGGTTACTCAGCCGGTCTTTGGTGATGGAAACCCAAATGCAGATATTGTTTTTATTGGCGAAGCCCCTGGAAAAGACGAGGACCTCCAAGGAAAACCGTTTGTTGGACGAGCTGGTAAATTTTTAAATGAAATGCTTGAAACTATTAAACTAAAACGTGAAGACATTTATATAACGAATACGGTAAAATATCGTCCTCCAAATAATAGAGATCCTTTGCCCGAAGAAATTAAAGAGTGTCTTCCCTGGCTTATTGAAGAGTTAAATTTTATCAAACCAAAAGTCGTTGTTATGCTTGGACGTCACGCACTCAATAGGTTTTTCCCGACAGAACAAATTTCAAAAGTTCATGGGAAATTATTAAAGAAAAAAATAAAAAGTTTAGAGGTAGAAAATTTTTTTGCTCTATATCACCCAGCTGCAGCTCTGTACAACGGTGGTATGAGAGAAACACTTATGGATGATTTTAAAAAACTTCCTCTTGTACTAGAAAAAATTGGTAAATAAAAGCCAGACTTTTCAGCCTGGCTTCGCATATCCATCTAAGTTAATACCCTTTTCTCTTATCAATCTCCGAAGATTGATAAGAGCATATCGCATACGCCCCAATGAGGTATTAATGCTTACCTCTTGGAATTCAGCAATCTCTTTGAAGGCTAATTTTTTATACATTCTGAGAATCACCACTTCCTTTTGTTCGATTGGTAATTCGTCAATCAGTATTCTTACCTCTCTAGAGATTTCGGCATTAATGTAGGTCTCCTCATAGTTAAGGGTTCGATCCCCTATGTTGTCTATGGGATCATTTTCCATACCTGGTAAGGCTCTCATGATAGGCAACTTCTTTGACTTTCTTATGTCATCAATAAAAACATTGTGAGCAATACGAAGAAGCCATGCCATATCGCGACCTTCGCTACGATAAGTTCCGTTAATCAGAGCCTGCATCACTTTATCAAAAACCTGGGCAGTTAAATCCTCTGCTAAGTCTTTATTTTTGTTTCCAGTCTTGAGATACAGGAAACCCAAAATGTTTTTACGATAATCTTCAAATAAAGAACTGAGTTTATGAGCATGCTCCAAACTAAGACAGGTGTCTTGTTCTGCAGACATGTTTTTGGTGGTTTTGTTATACAGTCTATACAAAAAACATTAGAAAGCAAATTAATCCCTCTTACTAAAAACAATGCAATTTAAGGCTTTTATGCTAAAATAGCCCTGTAATAATCCTACGGTTATAACGTCTATATCTATGAAGGAAATGAACACTAAAACCGAAAAAGTCTTTATGGAAAGCTACGAGGAGTTTTCGGACGCTATTTTCCGCTATACCCTCTTTCAGACATCAAACAAGGAAACTGCACTTGATATCACTCAGGATACGTTCATAAAAACATGGCAGTACGTTCAAAAAGGCGAGCAAATTGAAAATATCAAGGCGTTTCTCTACCGAGTTGCAAAAAATTTGATTATTGACTATCGACGAAAAAAGAAATCATCTTCTCTTGATCAAATACTAGAGTCCGGTGTCGATTTTACTGAAAGTGAAGATGTTCTCCAGGAAAAAGAAGAGAACTTCGACAAAGAAAAAGATCGGCAGAAAGTACTCAAAGCGATAGATAAGATAGACGAGAAATATAAAGAGATACTTCTGATGAGATACGTCGAAGAAATGAGTATTAAAGAGATTGGAGACATTTTAGAGATATCGCATAATCACACGTCGGTCATGATACACAGAGGGGTCGAGAAGTTAAAAAAACTATTACGAGAACATGAATAAGAAAATGAAAAAATTTATACAAGTATTGAAAAGCATAAAGCTTTCTGAAAAAGAGAAAGATGTTTTACGCCATAAAATTGAAGAATTTATTTCATTCAATCCTATTCGACACGAGCTACATATCCCTAAAAAATCTTTTTACTTCTCTATCTTTACATTCCGAGCACTTGGAAAGGCTGTTGCGCTCGTACTTATTGCTATTATTGTTGTTGGAGGTAGCGGCGTGTCATATGCTTCGACCGATTCACTACCTGGCGATAAACTCTACAACGTAAAAATTAACGTCAATGAAAAGATTGAAGAGAAGTTGGCATTTAGTACTGAAGCAAAGGTTGTTGTGCAAACACAAAAAGTTGAACGACGACTCACTGAAGCTCAGAAATTGGTTGAGAAAGAGGATTTTTCTCCTGAGAAAAAAGAAATTGTAAAAGCAAATCTAGAAAAAAATGTACACGAAGTTACAGAGTCTATCGAAAACCTAAAGAACGAAGGAAAAATTGAAGCAGCTCTTGATACAACATCAAAAATTACTCCTGTTCTTGAAGCTCACAGAAAAGTTCTCACTGAGCAAAAGATAGAGGCTGAAAGTAAAACTGAAGTTGCCAATGATGCAAACGTAGCAATGTTTGCAAAAATGTCTGTTGCAACAGAGTCAACCGACCCGCTACTCGACACCGTAGAAGCTGCGATTAAAAAAGTAGAAGAAGCTGAAAAAGAAATTATCGAGGAGGCAAATGAAGATCAAAAAACAGCTGAAGAAGTAACTGAGAAGAATACAAAAGAAGTAACTGAAAAAATTGAAACCCTCAAAAAGGAAGGTGTTGATGTGGAAACCAGTGCAAAAACTGAAATAGAACAAGATGTTACGCTCACCCCAACCGAATCAGGAGACGCCACCTCAGATATTGCAACAGTTACAGAAACATCTTCTACTATTATGAACATGCAAATGAGTGCTCCTGCTTCTCTTACAGCAATGATTATTTCTGAGACAGATGCCGAGCTTCGAGTAAAAGACGCGCAAAGCCTTCTTCTACAAGCAGAAAATGCTAAAAAGTCAGGTAACTTTAAAGAGGCGCTAATCCTCTCTCAACAAGCAAAGAAGATTATCGCGCAAATCGAAGAATATCAGAAGATCAAACACGCGAGTGAGGTAAGTGTAGAAACTACACAAAAAACCGACACCACAAAAACAGAGCCATCGACAGAATCTTCTACTCAAACAACTACTGATGCAAAAACAGAGGTAAAGATTGATGTGCCACTTATCGATATTAAGGCTGAGGCAATTAAATCTCTTGAGGAGACAAATGCTTCCCTTCAAAAGATAAACTTTAATCAATCAACTCAAAGTCGTCTTCTTCCTTAGGTTCTTTTTCTTTCTCTTTATTTCTATACAGAAAGAAAACAAGGACAGATACTCCGACCAACATACACACAAAAACAATCGTCCAAAGCGATGGTTGTTTTTGTTTGGCGCTTGAAGAAGCATTTGCCGTCAGGCGTTCATTAAGATTTATAGTTGAATTAGCATCTTCGCCCATATCTTGTGAAGAGGCTCGTACAGAAGATTGACTCACACGAGAGGTAGAACTAGAAGACGAAGTTGATGATGTTTTTGTTGAACCTGAAACAACTTGTGAGGTAACCAAATTTCCATTTGGACCAAAAAGCATAGCTGAGTACCCTGAAATTCCTGTTCTCTTTATATTTAAAACGAGCGTCTTACTTCCCGCCAAGTAAGTACCCTCAGGAATAACAAACACTTTTCCAGAAGAATCTTTCAGAGACCAATTTGAAAGATCGATTTCTTGGCTTGTTGTATTTTTTAATTCAATACTACCGTCAGTATGCACCTTTGAAATAGTAACTGTTGCATCACTGACCGTAATAGTTACTTTGTCTGTTACTTCTGGCTCAATGTCCGGGAAATAAGTTGTGTAATACTTTAAGAGCACAACATATGTTCCAGGGTGTTCATACGTGTGTTCAAATTTCTCATTCCGACCATAGAAGCGTTCAGTACCATCACCCATGTTCCAGAAAAAATCCCCTTTATAAATATTTGCACCTTTCAAGTCACGGGTAGCAAGAGAAAATTTTACTGGAGAACCGACTGGCACACTCGTGTCGACAACCTGAATGTCTACCATTCTTTTTGTATATGTTGGTTTTGTGGTTTTTGATGCAGTAGAAGTTGTTGTAGTAGTTTCTTCTTCAACTTCCTCTTCTTCATCATCTGGTGGAGGATTTTCTGTGTCATCATCGTTTGTATCAGTACCAGATGTTGCATTTGCTTCGCCTGGCGTTCCAGGTGCAGTGATCCACGAAGAACCATTCTTTTGCATGGTCTCTTTTGTAGAAGAACTTCCTGCTGGCCAACCCCCTCCTGCGTTCACCTCTTCTACCGTACTTCCTGAATTATTTTTTAAGACAAGATGCTCACTGGTATTGTTGAGCCCACTTCCACCAAAACTCCCTGAGAGATCACACCCACCAGAAAGTGGCGTTGTAACACTCGGTGTGGTTCGACACACAACTAAATACTCCCCGCCTGAAATCTCTCCTGACAGAGAAAAAAGTAGCGTGGTACCGCCAGCTTTATATAGTTTCCATCCTGAAAGCGAGACCGCTTCACTTCCCGTATTTCGAAGTTCTATCCATTCTTCAAATTGACTATCAGATGTTCCCATCCAAGCAATTTCAGAAAAAATAACATCTGCCCAAACAAGAGTTGGACTAAACAACACAAACAAGAAAAAAATATATTTCATGATCAAAGCACTAGGCTATTCTAAAACACTTTTTAAAATATCTTCTGGCACTTCCTTCTGTTGATTCTGCGTGTGTTGAGCGCTCTGGTTTAACTCCTCTTTTACTATGGTTTTTTGTTGCTGGTTCACGTGACCTTGCTGTATGGGTTCAGTTTTTTTCTCCACCTTAGGCGTGTGAGTAGTTGGCGGATGTGAAAGTGCTTTTGAAAGAGCGTCTTTTAAAAGTGATTTATTTCCTGGTGTAGCATCTTTCGTAGAAAGATTTGGCCTTTGAACATTATCAGCAAGATTTTTCAAAGAAACTTGCGGTTGTGGGTCTTTAGGTGGTTCTGGTTCTAAGATTGCCTTTTTAATAGTGTCTGGTATTTGTATTTTTACTGGAGGCTTTTCTATTTTCTCTTGCTTTGGAATATGTTTTTCTGTCCTGTTTTTTATAGCGTGAAGTTCTTTCTTAAAATCTATCTTTTTTGGTTCCACTTTTTTAACTTCTTTCTTGGGTTCTGACTCAGGAAATGCACCCGCATATTCATCGTCTCTACTTCCTCGAGGTTTGTAATCATCACCAAACTTATTTTTTAGATACTCTTCTTTCTTACCTACTTCCTTTTTCTGTTTTTCAGTATGAAATTCAGTTTTATACCAACTATCAATATATCCTTGGACTTCCTGGCGAGGTTTTGAGAAATTTTTCCGAGAAGTTGTAATCACTTCATCTCGATACGAAATTGGATTACGAGGAAGAGGGCTCATGGTTATCGCAGAAAAAGGTTTTGATCCCACGCCGTCGATCATGAGGGTAAGGTAGATTTGGAAACGTCCGAGATTCACAATATCTTCTTGAGTAAATGTTGGCACGAAGACTTTTTCGAGGAGTTCTGCGTCTAGTGGACCCACTCGAAAGCAAACTGTTGTACCCACGTTACCAAACACAGCATCACGAACTTCTTCTTCCATCTGCTCGACATACTGGTGTGCCATGGTGAGGTTAAGTTTGTATTTTCTAGCTTCAGATAGAATGTCAGCGAATGATTCATTTGCAAAGTTTTGAAACTCGTCCACAAACAAGAAAAACGAAGGGAGTTTTACCATGTCAGCTTTTGTTGCATCGGCACGAGACATGGCAGCAAGATATATTTTTGTAATAAGCATTCCACCCAGAAGTCCGGCGTTTTGTTCTCCAATTCTTCCTTTTGAGAGGTTAATCAAAAGAATTTTTTTCTGATCCATCACTTCACGAAAATCAAAGCTTGAAGTTTGCTGACCAATAATATTACGGACGATTGGATTTGCTGTAAATTGTCCGATCTTGTTTTGAATCGCCGCCGTTGCTTCACGCATAAATCGTTCATCCCATTTTGCAAATTCATCTTCCCAAAATGTTTTTACGGTTGGGTCAGTAACATTCTTCACAATTTCCTCTCGATACCCCTTGTCGGCATACATTCTGTTCACACCAAGCAGTGTTGAACCAGGATATTCAAGAAGCGCCAAAAGTGTGTTACTCAAAATATACTTCATTCGTTCTGAAAACGTATCAGGCCAAATTTTATCGAACGTGGACATCAGACCCTGCACCACAAGGTGCTTTTGGTCTTCACTCACTGTTTCGAGAATATTAAATGAGATTGGGTTTTCTGAATCGAATGGCGCAAAGTACACAACATCATTGAGTCGTTCCTCTGGAACATATTCAAGAAGTGTGTCGATCGCACTGCCGTGAGGATCAATAAAGCACATACCGGCGCCGTTTTTAATATCTTGGGCGGCCATGTTTTCAAGCAAGGTAGATTTACCCATACCTGTTTTCCCAATGATATACATATGGCGAGATCTATCATCTGCCTTTATACCAAAACGCACTTTTTTTCCTCGGAAATCTGTTTCTCCGAAGTATGTAACTTGATCTGGATTATGCATTTAAAATTATGTTACGACCGCATCGCTCGTGCTGCAAAATAAATTGCCAGAAAGAATACAAGTGCAAGAATTTGATGCGTCCAAAAAGAGAAAATAGCGAGTGGCTCTTCAACACCTCTGAAAAAGATAACGACACCTCGATATGCAGCAAGCACAAAGCCGGCTATCGCCACAAGTGTGTTGAATTTTAAAACCAACTTATTACCACTACCAGTGAATCCTGCAAGAACAGCAAGAAGCACCATAATAAACATAAGCGCCATTCCTCCAAAATTAAAATACTTCAAGAAATAAGGAAATGTAAACACCATTACGATACCCGCAACAAGAAAAATACTCTGGGTTGCCTTCAGGTAGTATCCTGGTTGACCATTTTTTGCCATAGAGATAAGAACTAAATTTACTAATAGCTCTATTATATAGTACTTTTCATTTTATATATGGATAATTACCCTAAATTGTGGAAATCAGCAACAAAACAACAGAGGTTTGAGAGATATTTACTTTTTAAAGACTTTGTAGTACTATCAAGACATTATTTAGACGGATTTAAGGCTAACCTTATAGACACAATATAAGTCTATAAAACCTGAAATCTATGACAGTGGTCCGCCTAATAAGCGGATATTTTTTATGGATACAACATTAGATACAAGAAACCCTGAACTATTGAAACTGACCGATGAGAAAACTTTTATTCTCAAAGCAGGAGATATTGTAGAAGGAAAAATAATTGATACAAAACGAGCATCAGTGTTCGTTGATCTTGGTGCATACGGTACTGGTATTATTTTCGGAAAAGAATTTATCAACGCACGAGATATCATTCGAAAGATTCGACAAGGCGATGTTATCAAAGCAAAGATTATTGAAATCCAAAACGAAGACGGTTACACAGAGCTTTCTCTCAAAGAAGCGCGACAAGCGCTCGTATGGAAAGAAGCAGAAGAGCTTATTGCAAGCAAAACAGTACTTGAACTTCCGATCAAAGAGGCAAACAAAGGAGGTCTGATTATCGAGTGGAAAGGAATTCAAGGATTCCTTCCAGCGTCTCAACTTCGACCAGAAAACTACCCTCGAGTTGAAGATTCTGATAAAGATAAAATCTTGAAAGAGCTTAAGAAATTTGTTGGAGAAAAAATGTCAGTAAACATTATCTCTGCAAATCCAAAAGAAGATAAGTTGGTATTCTCTGAAAAATCTACAAACCAAGAAGAACGAAAAGAAGTTGTAGACAAATACAATGTTGGCGACGATCTTGATTGTGAAATCGCTGGTATCGTAGACTTCGGAGTATTCCTCAAAATTGAAGAAGGTCTTGAAGGACTTGTTCACATTTCAGAAATTGATTGGGGACTTATCGAAGACCCACGAAAAATCTTTAAAGTAGGAGACAAAGTAAAAGCACGAATTATTGAAATCAAAGACGGCAAGATTTCTCTTTCACTGAAGGTGTTCAAAGAAAATCCTTGGAAAGAATTTGAAGGAAAACTTAAGAAAGGAGATATCATTTCTGGAGTTGTTATCAAATTCAACAAGCACGGTGCACTTGTTTCAATCAAAGAAGGAGTGGCTGGACTTGTTCACAACTCATCATTCGGTAGTGAAGAAAAACTCAAGGAAACACTTGAACTTGGTAAGACATATAACTTCCAAATCAATATCTTTGATCCAAAAGAACAAAAGATGACACTCGCATTTGTTGAAAACAAAGCAAAATAATATAAAATAGCGAAGCCCGGATTTATTCCGGGCTTTTGCTTTTATTCCTCAAAAATGGTGGATAATCTCCCTTAATAAGAATATACGAAACGATAACCACAAAGAGCAATAGCTGAATTCCGATAAGAACACAAGGGCCTAACCAAACACCAGTTTTGATCGCCTCCCAAAATGAGATGGAAATTTTAAAATCACGGTGGTACATCCAAATAATTCCTGTAACAAAAAAGATCATTGGAGGAACTATTTTGAGACACGATAGAGAAGTAGAGATAAGTACTCTGGGAGCAACCGTTAAAACTTCAAGAACAAGGTTTAAGCGCTTCATGGTAAGAGCTTTTTATATTTACCTATATCTTACACATGCAAATAAAAAAGAAAAGCTCTTGAAATACCTCAGTTTTTCTAATTAAAATCATTCATCACTTTCTCTTTTCCTTCTCGTGCAAATGTTTGTATAATTTTTTCTACTTTTTCCGATACGCCTTTTATCTTTTCTAAATCACTCACTGAAAAATCTTTCAGAACAAAGTTTGAAACAGCCTTGTGAGCAGGAGTAAAGAACCCAGCTTTTGGCTTAATCGCTCTTCCCTCACTGTCTTTCGGTGCAATACCGATACGAATTCTTGTAAATGCTTTTGTACCCAAACAAGACACAATAGATTTAATACCGTTATGTCCGCCTTCACCTCGATCAAAAGAGATACGAATTTCACCGAATGGAAGATCAATATCGTCATAGACAACAAGAATATCTTCGCTTAACACGTGATACTTATCTTGTAGATACGCAACTGAACGTCCAGAATCATTCATAAATGTTTGCGGTTTTACAAAAAGAGTTTCTTTTCCTGCTACTGAATCTTTTGCAACGAAAGCATCTGCGTATTTATCATATTCAAAACCAGAACAGAGAAAATCAAGCACAAGAAATCCAACATTGTGCCTCGTTTTTTTATATTTTTCTCCCGGATTCCCGAGTCCTACGACTAGCAACATACATGTGTATCTTACCACAAAACAAACTAATCACCTTTTCTGTTTTTTGTGGTTAAGAATGAATAAATCAATTTGCGTCAAGCTAGTATTTATATTACAATTCTTGGTATGCAATCTCAAAACTTTGAACACGGAGAGCGTTCACAAGCTCCTTTAGAAAAAAAACAGAGCGGACTATGGGAAACAATTAAATTTGCTATCGTGGCGTTTATTATTGTCTGGCCGATACGAGCTTTTGTTGCTCAGCCATTCATTGTGAGTGGATCTTCAATGGTTCCAACATTTGAAAACAGTCAGTATCTCATCGTTGATCAGATTTCTTACCGACTTGAAGAACCAAAACGAGGTGATGTCGTCGTGTTTCGATACCCAAACGATCCATCAAAGTTTTTTATCAAA
This sequence comes from uncultured Candidatus Saccharibacteria bacterium, assembly GCA_964490365.1. GTDB lineage: Bacteria > Patescibacteriota > Minisyncoccia > Phycocordibacterales > CSBR16-119 > JAUPTX01. The sequence continues at coordinate 87,077 of CAZBAG010000003.1, read as the reverse complement.
CGCATCATTGGACTTCCAGGCGAAGCAGTAAGTATTGATGGCTCAGAAGTGACCGTAGAAACAGTCGATGGAGAAAAAATTACTCTTGATGAACCATATGTAAAAAACGAAAGCAAAAATAATTTCAGAACAACAATCGGAGACACTGAATACTTTGTTATGGGAGACAATCGAGCAGCAAGTTCAGACTCACGATATTGGGGCAACTTAGATGAACACTATATTGTTGGAAAAGCATTTGTCAGACTCCTCCCTCTTCATGCATTTGGACTTAATCCAGGACATTATGATTATCAGCTAACCGAAACAACAGAATAATATGTCAGAGAAAAAAGAACGAAAGGAAGATGTTTTCCAAGCACCAAAAGGAATGCGTGATATTTGGGGAGATGACTACTATAATTACCAAGGATTTTTTGAGAAAGCTCAAGAAATTGCAGAGTACTACGGTTTTAAACCAATACAAACTCCAATCTTAGAACAAGAAGAAATATTTACTAAAGGTGTTGGCGGTGGAACTGATATTGTCGACAAAGAAATGTACTCCGTGAAAACAAAGGGCGGAGACCGGCTTGTGATGCGTCCAGAAGGAACAGCTGCTGTGATGCGTGCATACATTGAACACGGCATGCAAAACAAACCACAACCGGTAAAACTTTACTACTACGGTCCAACATTTAGACACGACAAACCTCAGAAAGGACGATACCGAGAATTCTATCAATTCGGAATTGAGGTCATGGGAAGTCCAAAAAGTATTATGGATGCAATGGTTATCCATATGGGTATTCTTATGCTTCGTGAAGCTGGCATCGAAAATATTTCTCTGAAGATCAACTCTATCGGTGATGCCGAAAGTAGAAAAGACTATTTGAAAGAACTCGTAAACTACTACAAGAAACACTTAGGTAAAATGAATGCGACAGATCGACAACGCTTGAAAGACAACCCGCTCAGAATCCTTGATTCAAAAGACCCAAACCTTGTGGAAATTAACAGAGATGCACCACAGTCAGTAAGCTACTTAAATAGTGCAAGTAAAAAACACTTCAAAGAAGTGATGGAAAACCTCAACGAACTAGGTGTTGATTACGAGCTCGACCACACACTTGTTCGAGGACTCGACTACTACACCCACACCGTGTTTGAATTTTTCACTACGGAAGAAACGACAGACGCCTCAGAAGAAACTGATAGTGCTGAAACAGTAGTAACACGAAGGCTTGCTCTTGGTGGTGGAGGACGCTACGACTACCTGTCAAAAGCAATGGGATATAAAAAAGAAATCCCGGGTGTTGGTTTTGGTCTTGGTGTTGACCGAATTGTTGAAGCAAGTAAAAAAATTCCAAAACCACGTGTTAAGAAAAAATCAAAAGTATACTTTATTCAACTTGGCACAGAAGCAAAAATGAAAAGTCTTAAAGTTATTGAAATTTTGCGACAAAACAAAATCCCTGTGAGACAATCACTTTCAAAAGACAGCCTTGGTTCGCAATTAGCTATCGCAGAAAAAAGTGGCATACCCTACACACTTATCTTTGGACAAAAGGAAGCTCTTGAGAATTCAATTCTCGTTCGAGATATGACCAACCGATCCCAAACAACGGTAGACATCGACAAACTTGCAAAACACCTAAAAAATCTATAACGTATAGATAATGACACCTATTATACAAATTGGAGATGAGAGACTTCGCAAGGTCTCAGAGCCTTTGTCGCAAGAAGAGCTCAAAACTCCAGAAACAAAAAAGATGCTCCAAGATTTGAGCGAGGCACTTCGTTCACAAGACGATGGTGTAGCTATTTCTGCGCCGCAAATTGGTGTAAACAAAAGAATATTTGCTGTCTCAACAAAAATATTTGATGAAGACTACCTCGCTGGAGAACCTGAAAAAAAGTTTTACGAACATCTCTACTTTATTAACCCGGTCATCACAAAAGCTTCAACCAAAACAGAAGAAATGGAAGAAGGATGTCTTTCAATACGAGGTGTGTATGGCCTTGTAAAGAGACCTAAAAATGTAACGGTTGAGGCGTTAAGCGAACATGGTGAAAAGATTACACGAGGAGCTGGCGGATTACTTGCTCGCATCTTTCAACATGAAATCGACCACCTAGATGGTATACTTTTTATTGATAAAGCTTCTGTTATAAAAGAAGTTAAGGAAGAAAAACACACATAACATGGATGACAAAGAACAAATTCAAGAACTTAATGAGAATATAGAAATACTCAGCCAGGAAATTGAAGAAACTAATTCTCCAAAACACTCTTTCATCAGAGGTATCTTTCTTGGTGTGGGAACAACTGTTGGTACAACAATTGTTGCTGCCCTTTTGATTGCAATCATTTTGTGGCTCCTCAAAACATTTCAAAACGTACCCTTTATTGGAGATATTCTAGAGTGGCTTAATATTGAGCAATATCTTCAATAGCCATGAGTCCAGAACATAAAAAAATTATCTTCTTTGGCACACCAGCGCTTTCTGTGACCATCTTGGATCATCTTATACAAGCTGGATACGAAATTCCTCTTGTTGTTACATCTCCTGATAAACCAGTTGGAAGAAAACAAATCATGACCCCCCCGCCAGTAAAAGTGTACGCGGAGAGTAACAATCTGAAAGTTATCCAGCCAGAAAAACTAACGAGTGAGACATTAAAGGAAATAAGAAATTCTGGCGCTTCACTTGGTATTGTTGTTGCCTATGGACATATTATCCCGCAATCAATAATTGATTCTCTATCAAAAGGACTACTTAATATTCACTATTCTCTTCTTCCAGAATTTCGTGGTGCTTCACCGGTTGAACAATCGATCTTATCCCGACAAAAAGAAACAGGTGTCACTATACAAAAGCTTGTATTTAAACTCGATGCCGGACCAATTGTCGCTCAAGAAAAATTTGCACTAACAGATACAATAACAACACCAGAACTCAAGGAGCAGCTGACTGATATTGGTGCAAGACTTCTTACCTCTATACTACCCGACTATCTAAACGGCCAGATTAGTCCCGTCGAACAAGACGAGTCACGAGCAACTCACTGTAAAAAAATATCTAAAGCTGATGGTGAAATTAAATCCACTGATAACAATGAGACTAGGTGGACTAAATATCGAGCTTACTTTGGTTGGCCAGGAATATTCTATTTTGATGAAGATGGCAAACGAGTAAAGATTACAGAAGCAAGTTTTGAGAATAAAAAGTTTACGATAAGGAAAATAATCCCAGAAGGTAAGAAAGAAATCTCGCTCTAGGCGAGATTTCTTTCTTTATTCCCCAACTTTTGTAACTGATTCAATCACTACGTTCTTTAACGGCTTGTGGTTTTCCATTGGATCTACTTCCACAGCGACAATCTTATCCACCACATCCATTCCTTCTACAACTCTTCCAAAAACCGAATGTCGTGAATCAAGGGGAGTGTTGTCTGCAACGTTTATAAAAAACTGACTTCCCCCTGTATTTGGTCCTGCATTTGCCATCGAGATTGTTCCTCGAACATTTTCATTTGGTGACTTCAATTCATCTTCTATCTTGTATCCTGGCCCACCTGTTCCCCAATAGTCTCGCTTCGTATCATCTTTTGAAAGTGGATCACCTCCTTGAATCATGAAGCCTTCAATCACTCTGTGAAATTTTACACCGTTATAAAATCCTTCCTGTGCGAGCTTAGAGAAATTACCTGCGGTAACAGGGCGTGTATCATTAAAAAGCTCGATCGTAATATCCCCCATCGTTGTTTTTAAAATAAATGTTTCAGGGTCCATAGGTGTTTTAAATACAATATACGCAAATGTTGCAATGATAATAAATATAAGAATGCCCCAAAATTTTTTCATGATTACATACGTCAACTACTAATAATTATTTTTCTTTATCTCCAAATGGCCACCACGGCTTCATGCCTTTAATTCTCTTTTTGAGACTTCGAGCACCTCGAATGAATAGTGTTTGCCCTCTTTTTTTATCCGCCTTCACATCTCGCAACAAACTATCTTTTGTAGTGTCGAGCGCTGCATATAGATCAGCGTGTGAATTTTTAACAAAGTAGTCTTTACCATCAACACGAGTTCGCACTTCAGCCATAAATAAATCTTCTGCTTTGTTGTGATGGTTTGATTCTTTACCGATTTCAACAAACAAATTGAGATTGTCAGAAGCTCCAATAACTTTTTCGATCGTACCAATCTTTGAATGAACATAAGTTCTGAGAGTGTCAGTGAGGTCAATATTTTTTGCTTTGATGTGTATATTCATCCCATATGAGACAGCAAGGTGTTAGCTCGCACGTCTTACTAAAAATAAAACCTTCATACCCTATTTTAGCACAGCTTCAAAAACCCAGATTTCAACAGATAAAGCCTTTTATCACTTTAATAGCCCAGATATTGGCATTTTGGCTTTTTTTTGATACTATTTTCTTTGTATCTTTCTAGATACACCTTGAAAACAAAATATTCCCCGATAGCTCAGCGGTAGAGCAATCGACTGTGAAGACTTGTGGTATACTTAAATTATGTCTACCACTAAAAGAAAAGAAACCCGAACATACAAAGATCGTGCAGTATATATGAGAGAAGCTGTGAAGCGAAGACGTAAAAAACTTCGTGAAATGGGTCTCGCCTATGCTGGCGGTAAGTGTAAGATATGTGGCTATACAAAATGTGCGAGAGCATTAAGCTTTCATCACACAGACCCAAAGAAAAAAGATTTTGGAATTGCCTATGGAGGCATAACTAGATCATGGGAAAAAACTCGCAAAGAAATTGATAAATGTATTTTACTTTGTGCAAATTGCCACATGGAACTACACGAGGGTTTAACGCAGCTCCCTCCGGAAACGAAGGGATGAAAACAAGGTGAATTGCTGGAAGCCCAAACTACTCATGGTAGTGGGTAATCAGCAGCCAAGCCTCAAAAGTTGAGGAAGGTTCAGAGACTATCCTTTATGGAGTAGGTTTTGAAATTCAAAATCGAAGCGCCTTGCACCTAAATTCCATTTGGAACATGGTGATGATATAGTCCATGCCTTTAAGTAATTTTAGGATACATGTAATCGATTGGCCGTAGGTTCGAATCCTACTCGGGGAGCCCTAGTGACGAAACCTCACGATTTGTGGGGTTTTGTCTTTTATAGACTCGCTTTTCAGAGGTTCTAACCTTCTCTAATTCTTCTTCAACCGCCTGACGACTTTTCATCATCGTCTTGATGAAAGAATGGTAATTAACAAAGAGTTTTTTGCCTTTTAGGGTGAGGTTCGAGCCTAAACATGAAAGTATCGCCCTCCTCGTCTTATCGTCTCCTTTTTCAAACCAAATATGGGCATAACATGCAAAATCAAAGGTTCGCTCGGTAAGTTCCACCCACTCAAGGACCTGTTTCTTTTGGACCTTGAGCTCATCTTCAAGAATTAGCTTTCGTTTAACCATTCCGGCTTTGAGGTTCTGGTATTCATCATCAGATATCAATAATCGGTCTTGGTTCTTTGGTGAGGTGAAATTAAGCGTAAGTGACTGCAAATTCTTAGTAACTTCTTCAAGTTCTTTATGCTTTCCTTTAAGGACCAACGTATCACTGTCAGCTTCATTCTTTCTCATTACATGGAGATGCTTGATAGCCCAGTTCTTAAACTTTTCTGAAATAGTGATCTCACTTATTTTTTCTTTGATATCGAGTGTCAGATCCTTTAGTTCGACACATCGCTCTGGACAGTTGGTATCGACTTTCTTCTTGGTGCAGTTGTAGTAGACATAATGGTGGACGTTGCCATTCTTACATCGCTTAACTTTGGCTTGAGCCGTAATACTACAACCACAGGTGCCGCACTTCATAAGCCCTGTAAAAGCAAAACTTAAATTCTTCTCAAGCCGAGGAGTTGTCTTGCGCCCCATAAGTACTTGAACCTTATTAAACTCATCTTCGGTAATCATCGGCTCATGTGCGCCCTTATGCCATTCTCCGCTTTTATATGGGTACTCAAACCATCCGTAGTAAAAGTGATTGCTTAAAATTGCATACACTGCACTTTTTGAAAGATGCTTACCACCAATATTTCTTCGCTGATATGTTTTCAAATTCAACTCCTTACGGGATATATTCCAAATTTGAGCCACAGTGTAAGTGCCGGTAAGCATAAGGTCAAAGAGTCTGCGGACCACTGGGAATCGGTTTGGATCGATACTGATTGTTTTAAATCCTTTATCTCTATCGGGTGTGCTCATGTACCCAATCGGTGCCCCGCTTGGAAGCCAACCTTCTCTGACCTTCTTAGCGAGTCCTCTCTTTACGTTTACTGAAAGATCTCGGATGTATTGGTTGGCCATTCCAAGCTCAACCTGCATCATGAGAACGTTGTCAGTTGGATAATACGTTCGGCCGAAGGTAACAATCTGAGCTATCACACTCTGCTGCAACATCCAACTTATCTGTCCACCGTCTACTGGATTACGGGCTAGTCGGTCCAATTTCCAACATACAATACCGTTGGCTTCGCTTTTATAGATTCTCTCAAGCATTTTGTTGAATACTGGTCTTCCTGGCTTCTTGGCTGATTGTGATTCTTCCAAGATATCAACGATAACCAGCCCTTGTTCTTTAGCGATCTTTAAGAGTTCGTCCTTTTGAGCATCGATGGATGCTGCTTGTCGATCTTCTGCCTCGCTCGATTTACGGGCATAGAGAAAGTATTTGATTGGTTGTGTTTTATTCATGGTTTTATAATGTTGCGCTACCTGGTCCAATATCTTCTTTGGTTATGTCTTCTAGGGCTAATTCATGGTGTGTTTGCGTGGTATCCAATTCAGCGATTTTTTCCCGTAAATTTCCCGTTATTACGGGAACCTGCGTGGTATCTTCTGGAACACTACGGAGTACCGTTTTTTCACCATTTTCCTCGGGTATATCTGGGCTATCTAAGTGTATGGTACTTACCTCTACATCTCCCTCATATGCTGTGCGAACGACAGTATTGCGAGAACCCTCTGGAATAGCAACCTCTGGGCTTTTCTGCCATTTCTGCATTCTCCTTGCTAAGACATCTCCGATGCTAGTTACAGAATTCGGATTGTTATTTATTTGGTTAGTTAGAGTATCAACGTTCTTCCTACGGACACCACGTCTTTTGATACTACGGAGGGTCACGTTTGGATACTGCGCAAGGCTATCGGTAAGCTTAAGACGTTTAGTAGTATGTTCGAGACTAATCCAATATTCGGTCGACTGAAAATAGTAAAGGTTTAAGGTTTTAAATCCTTTCTTGCACTGGACCACACCAATGATGCCGCACTCTTTGAGCAACCGAAGAGCATTTGATATGTAGTTTCGATTCTTTTCTCCAGTGTGTCCGGTGAGTTTCTTAAAACTCGGCCACGCTGTCTGCGTTTCGGTATTGCCATGATATAAGAGTCCTTGATACACCAAGGTACAGAGCTTCGGCAATTTTTCCATATAGCCGTTCTCCACATATTCATTATCGACAAAAAATCGTGTGACCCTGCGTTTACCCCGCAACTTGGACCGATCTACCATCTGTTGAAGTTCTTGTATTTTCTTCAGATGATACTGATGCGCAATCTCTTCTTTTCTGTTTGGTAGTTCCCATTCTGGATCGAGTGTGATTCCTTCCATATTCTTGTAGCCACACTTTCTTGATCGGCCGATAGACGCGATCAAAAAGCGTGAGGAGATTAATTGCCTCATCAAGCAAGACTTCATCAGCTAGGATCGTATTGGTTTCCTGCTTATGAATTTCCTTATATTCTTCTAGGGCTTGTTTGCTTAGCATGAGGGTGTTCGACCTTGTATCAGACTTCCTGAAAACAGAAAGAGCTGAGTCCCAGTTGCGAGTGACTCAGCTCTTTCCGCGCAACTGGAAGTGTTATGTATCGTAGATCCAATTTCGTGCAAAATTGCGTGCATTACTTTTGGATCGCCGATTTGTTTATTCTAAGGTCCTATAATTTTCTAACTGCAGGAATTACTTGGACCAAAGAACTACTTAATCCTATAGATGCAAAAGTGTCTAAATATAGGAATTACTTTTACCTTAAAGGATTGCTGTAATCGTACTGTCCCAAAAGAGCAAAAAATGGTGCATTACTTTTGCCCTAAAGGACTGCTGTAATCCTAATGCCATAAAATATGCAAATCGGTGTGCATTACTTTTAGGACCTTTTAAGTGTAGGTCCGAATATGTGCAAATTTGAGGGTATTGGTCCAGGAACGTAAAAAGCCCTGAACATGCTGCGAAAAGCGTACACAGGGCAATTTAGGGGCTAATTCGGCGGCGCTTTGATCCAGATAGGAAAAATGAAGAAATTGAAGTAGAATTGAAATACAATATTTTTCAATACATTTCAATGACCCAGCACCAGTTGCGTATCCATGGAGACAATATTTTAGAATGTGAGAGCGCATTAAAGCTTATAGTAAATTCTTTAGGTGGTAGCCAGCCAGAATTAATATCTGGACCGGCCTTCGCTCCAAAATACAAATTCATTGCCGGAAACGGTGAGGATTTTACAGTACAGTTTTTTGCGGGTTATGGTCGTTGGAATTTTGCGCTTACAGATCATATCGCATCTCTTGGCGGAAGCTTGCGAGAAGCTCCTGATGCAATTATTACAAAATTAGAAATAAGTGGAGGAGAAGAGTGTGAGGTTCCTATTCTAGCTCTAGAATTCAGTGGGGCACTCCCTGCAGGCAATAATGCGTGGCAAAGAACAGGGCGAGCTCTTGCTTTGGCATATGCTGGTATCCCTTATTTGTATTTTACTGAATTAGGTGGCCAGGAGCTCGATTCGGATCGAAAAATTAAGGCTGCACGATTTCCAAACCCACTAGTTCCATTTGCGTATGCAGTATTAGGTGCAAGTAGGAATTCGGTGTCACTACCCGTTTATATACCAAGTCCATCTAGCGATCAGAAAATCATTGAGATTTTTAAAGATTGCTTTGGAACAAAGGAATCAATTGAAATAGTGAGAGGAATTTTGCTTTCGACTGATTTTAAGGAAGCGCACACTCAAGTCGAGACAAAGGTTCTTAAAATTTTAGAGATACTTACCACACAGCGTAAAAGATCAGATGTTCTGACTGCAACTGAATGGACCGAACTTTATTCTCAAAAAACTGGTGCAGAAAAGTTAAACTGGTTGATTAAAAAAGCAATGCCATGGAATAAGAAAACTGGTATCAAAACTCTAACGCCCACTTTTAAGAATCTACTCGAAACAACTATAAAGAATGGGGCCAGAGCGATAGGTTCTAGAGAAATGCCAATATGTATTATCCCCACCGATAAACGGGCAGAATTTGGCAAAGAAATCACTAGAATCTATGGCGAAAAGGCTGGTGCAGAGTTCATTCAATGGGTTTCAAAATCTGAAAAACCTTTAGTCTGTGTCTGGGTAGCCGGCTTTAAACCTCGAGGTGACGACTCTCGACCTGATCGAGGACTAGTTCCCTTAGCTCGAATGATATTTGGAATTGAAGATGTAGATTTGCTTACTGTAGTATATGGTCCTGCCAAACAATCTACTTGGACCTTGCTTGAAAAAGATATGAGAAAACTTGCTTCAATTAATGGACTTTGGGAAGCAATCGTTAATCTTAGTAATGGAATACTAGTGGATAGTAGTACAAGTAGTTCACTGAAAAATTATGGCCTTTTAGTTAGTCCAAACGATAAGGTGTTTGAAAAGAAGGCTCTACCTGCATCAAAAGAAATACCTAATTTTGGTGAACATGATGTTGATGCTGTATTGCATCTACTTTTCTCAAATGCGTTAACGCAAGGAGTATATGAATCATTGTGTAATCCGCCAGGTGGCGATTGGAGTGGCATAAGCATTTACGAACCTACCAAGAAACTAGAATTGCGATGGACTTCGCTTCCAAGAGTATCTGGTAAATCTTCTAAACGGCCAGACCACATCATACAATTCATAAACGATAAGATTTTACTCTCGATGGAATCGAAAGATACATCTTTTACATTAGAGAAAAGTATTGGGCCGCGATTGATAAAATATGTACACGCGCTTTTAAGTAAAAAACCAATAGCTTTTCGTGAGTATAGTAAAGACGATTGGTTAAGAACTGTAGATGAATATACTAACGACCTGGCTGGTTTATCTGGTGTTGCTTTTCGCTATCAAAATGAAAAAGATCTGAAATCAACCTTAAAGGTAAGCAAATCTGATATTGCTCTGGGTGTAGAATTTAACACCGATAATAAGGTGACCATAATACATATAACAGCAAAAGAGACTGGGCTTATACTTATTCCGACCCTTCAAAAACTTGCTGATAGATTTAAGGGAATTATTAGTTTAGTGCTGCATCAATAATTCAGGTAAAGAGATTCGTGAACTTTCTCCACCTTTCCGTTCTGGACCTTATTAAAAGCAGAGTTTCCCGAGTGAACGAGAATGTGCCGTTTGTATAAATGTTTTGGAATCTCAACGACAAAGGATTTATCTCCTCTGGTACCGTCAAATGAAAGAGCGAATTTTATACCCTTCTTATTTAACTGTTCAAGGTAACTAATGAAATTGTCATAATCGATTCCTCCAAAATATCTAGTCCCAGTGTTTGCATAAGGAGGGTCCAGATACACAAAATCATTTTTACCAGCGTCTTTTGTTGTTATCTCGTAAGATTGATCTGAAAATCTGTAGCTTTTAATAAGAATAGCCCACTGAAGAATGATCTTTCTTAGTTGCTCAGGATTCATTCCCTTACGTGTATGGTGTAGTGAATTATTAAATTCTCCATTTTTGTTATAGCGAATAAGACCATTTACACATGTCCTGGTTAGAAAAAGAAAGTCTATTGGTGATTGCTTTTTATTGAACCGTTCTCTTATTTTATAGAAATATAAGTGACCCTCATCCTGTAATGATTGCCAATGTTTTGTATACTCCTTTGCAACTTTTTCTGGATCTTCCTTCAATATTTTCCAAAGCTCAATGAGGGGTTTATTTACATCTCCACCTACAGCCTTTTTTGGTTTCAGATGTCCTAAAATTGCACCACTACCTAAAAACGGTTCGTAGTAAGTATCAATCTCTTTAGGAAAATAAGAGGTTATTTCTTCAGCTTGGGACCGTTTACTTCCGGTCCATTTTATAAAGGGTTTTAGAATCATGACATTATGAGAAAAGTGTATCTTGATTACGAACAGCTGAAAGTCGTTTCTGTGCTATATCCACATACTGCTGATCAAGCTCAAACCCTAAATAATTTCTACCTAATTCTTTTGCTGCAACACACTCACTTCCAGCACCTCCAAAAGGAGCTACGACAACATCACCTGGTTTAGAAGTTAAAGAGATTATCCTTTTACAAACACTCAATGGTTTTTGGGTTGGGTGCTTACCAAAGCTAATCTCCCCGGCTCCTTTGTTGTTTGGAATATCCCAAACAGTACGCATCTGTTTTCCTCCCGCCTTTAATAAATCAGAAGGGTCTGCATAACTTTTAGATTGTTTATAGTCAAAGTAATATTGTCTCTTTTCATTTCCAACATGACCCCACAATAATGTCTCGTGACTTGCTGTAAATCTTCGCCCTGCTAGATTTGGAAAAGCATTACGTTTATACCAAACTACTTCATTGATAATTTCGATGCCGAGAGTTTGGAAAATAAAGTTAATAATTCCAATATTGTGGTAAGTTCCAAATACCCATATAGAACCTGTAGGTTTTAAAACTCTTTTTGCTTCCTGTACCCACTTAATAGTAAATTCAAAATAATCCGCCATTGGCATGCTATCCCATTGCTCCATAACTTTATTCCAGGTACCACCAAAACCCTTAAGTTTATTAACTTGGTTATCAAAACGGATATTACTTCCCTTAGAAAGATTGTAAGGAGGATCTGCGACAATTAGATCTACTGACCTATCTGGTAGTCTTCGAAGATAATGTATCGCGTCACCACATATAAATTTATTTAAAGGAAGTTCCTTAAATTTTTCTAATTCTTTTTGTTCTGGTAACTCTAGAGGAAGGGACCTTTGTTCTTTTATCACATCAAGCACTACGCCTTGAACAGATACATCTTTAGTACTCTTAAAAATAAGAGGTTCCATATCCTTATTTGCTGGCTGGAGTCGAATATGTCCTTTTTCTTTATAAAATTTCTTTAGTGTTGTTTCTTGATTATCTATAAGAGCTACAACTTTCTGTCCATTCTCTGCTGTCTGCTGATTTTTTACTAAAATAATGTCTCCATCATTAATATTTTCCTCAATCATACTATTTCCGACAACACGTAAAGCATAGACCTCAGAAGAGGAAGGTATTTTGCTTTTAGCCACAGCAATAGTCTCTTTATTTTGTATAGCTTCAATGGGTTGTCCTGCTGCAATAGTTCCAAGAAGAGGGATTTTTACCATCATCTCTCTATCCACGATATCAATTGCTCTAGGTTTGTTCTCTTCTTTCTCAAGATATCCCAAATCACGAAGCTTTGTCACATGATGATGAGCAGTTGAAACAGAAGCAAGTTTAAATTTCTTCCTTATCTCCTCAAGAGCGGGAGCATACCCCTTACTCTTTTGATAATCAGTGATGAAATCTAGGACACTTTTTTGCTTCTTTGTAATCATGGTGATATTATAGAAAATAAATAGAAAGTCATCAACCCCAGTTATCAACACGTAAACAAATATTCATGTCAAAAGAAGAAAATATTAAAACCTTAATTGAAAGCTATAAAAAGAGAAAGGAGGACTTTCATGATTTTGCTCTCGAAGTAAAATCAATTTTGGAGAGTATATTAAAAAATGAATCATTTGGATACCAAATGGTTGCAAGTAGAGAAAAAGACCCTGATCACTTAAAAAGAAAGCTGGAGAGTGGCAAGGTAAATGTTAAAGATTTACTTGAAATAGATGATCTTTCTGGCTGCAGAGTTATTTTTTATACAGATAATATTGATAGATTTGCAAACCTGTTATTCAAAGAATTCGAGGTTGTCAAACATAACCTTAGATTTTCTACAGATGGTTACAATGCATCACATTTGATTGTTAAATTAAAAGACGACCTTTTGAAATCAGCAAAGTATCAAAGATTCAATGGACTAAAATGCGAAATTCAGCTCACCACAGTCCTTTATCATGCATGGTCAGAAATGGCTCATGATTCTACCTATAAACCTGATGATGAAATCAAAAACTTTGATTCACATACCTTTGAATCTCTACAAAAACGCCTGGCAGATACGATGAAGAATCATATCAAGGAAGCCCAGTATACTTTTGACTTCATTGCAAAAGAGATTCAAAAGGTAAAGGAAGGTAAAAAAATCTTTGACGAGTCCTTTCTTAAGAGCGTACTTGATTCAAAATCAAATAATGAATTGCACGAAAATTTAAAGCTCCTTTTAAAATACATCGAAGAATTTGGAGACAAGACTCCAGAACACCTTAATGCGGCAACGATAATTAAAGCTGTAATCGCCAAAGCAAAAAATACCAAAACTGAGCCAATGGAGACCCCTTTTGGTAAGCTTGCCGGTCATTCATATAAAGATGTGGCAATCGTGTGTCTCGATATAATCGAAAAACTTAGATTTCATAGACCAATAGAAGCTTTTGATTTGTTAGCAGAGATTGCTGAAGATACAGACAAGGATATTAAAGCAAAGGTATTGAAAGTATTCGAGCATTTTGCACAGTACGATCTTAGGGCATTGAAACAGATAGGATATCAAATGCAAATTCTTCTTTTGGAAAAAATTGAAGCGTGGAGTGAAGCTGAGACATTAAAACGATTTGATCTTGCTGCCGAAGCAGTTGGTCACCTTCTCGACCCTTCTTTTGAGGGTCATGAGATGACTGATTATAAAACATTCACTTTTCATTTCGGAGCCTTACACCCCGACAAACCACTTCTCGAGGTCAGAAAAAGAACGCTGGCACTTGGTAAAAAGCTCTACTTCCTTGCTCCCAGCGTCAGTCTAAAAGAGAAAGTGCTGAAAAGACTACAGCAAGCATCTTACACTTCAGATCGAGGAGAAAAGAACGAAGAAATGGAGAAGGTCATTATCGAAAACACTAATGAGCTAATTGATTTTTATATTTCTATACTCCCATCTGCTGAAAATGAGATCATGAAAGAAATTGAGGAGCAGTCATACTGGCTTATAAGGAGATTTAAGAGAGAGTCTTTTGCTCGTATTGGAGATTTAGATGCCATAATCCACTCAAATCAGGATTACCAAATGTACAGAGTGCTTGTTGGCTATGATGGACGTTTTGACGAGGAAATGGATTGGGGTAAAGCAGCAAAAACAAGAAACAATCAGGTATCTCAATATGTGCAGGATATTACCCAGGAAAATATTCCTGAATGGAAACTTAAAATTCTAAAAATTATTAAAAACTACTCCAGCGTCGAGCCAGGCGAATTTCAATATTTCAACAAATTCCTTTATGAGCTTGGAAAGCAAAAAACCAACCTTGCTCTGCAACTCATCGATACTCCAGAGCTTGATCCGTTTCTCATTCACCTTATAGCTGGAATTTGGTCAGGCCCTCAAAAGAAGAAGGCAAAACAGATTGTCAGTGAATGGACCATGGATGATAAGCATTTAGCGGTTTCAGCACGCCTATTTGACTATGTGGAAGAAATTGATGGAAAAATCTTGAATAAAATATTCACTAAGGCAAAAGCAAAGAAGGATTTGCAAGCCCTTAACAACATCACAGGTTCAATAGTCAGAAACTACCCAAAATATAAAAACACGAGAGCTTTATTTATAAAGACACTTAAAGAGCTTACAAAAAATAAAAACTACTGGTGGATTCAGAACGTCTGGTTTCGAGGAGAATCTATTTTAAAGGATTTTTCTGAAAAAGACTTTGACGTACTTGTTGAAAACTTATTGATGTTCCCACACATCGACTATCATATCGAGGAGGTTCTGATGCCGCTTGCTGAAAAGTATCCTGAAAAGATAATTGATTTTTTCTACAAAAGAGTCGAACTTAAATCAAAACGTGAGAGAAACATATATGACAGATACGATGCTGTTCCCTTTAATTTTCACAAACTCAATGCTGCCTTAAAGAAAAATGAGACAAAAATTATACCTATGCTTTTGGCATGGTTCAGTAAAGGTGGCAAGAAAAACAAATGGTTGTTTCGATGGGAAGCTAGCCATCTTTTGGAAGAAATCTTTTCAAGTTTCAGCCCCACCTTTGAGCAGTCCCTGGTTGATCTTGTAAATAATGGTGGAAAAGAAGAACTGGATATAGTTTTATCCATAATTAATAAACGCCAAGGGGAGGATTTTCTATTTGGCGTAGTAAAAGCAATCGCTAAAAAATACCATGACCATGCCAAATATGATGAGATTCGGGGTTCGCTATTCGGTAGTCTTTCTCAAACAGGTGTAGTCATGGGAGAAGACGGTTTTGTAACAGCCTACGAAGCAAAGAAAGCGGATGCACAGAAACTTAAGACCGATCCTCATACCGCCGTAAAGAATTTTGCTGTGGAATACGAAAAATACCTTAACGTAAGAATCATGCACGAACGAAAACGAGCCGAGGAGGGTGTTGAGATTCGAAAACGAGAGTTTGGCCCTTAATTTCAATAAAACCAGTGAATGGAACCCTATTTTTACCATTCATTCACTAATCTTTTGTTTGAAGTTAAAATGCGGACATGAACGATCAAGAAACTCCAGCTGAATACAAAGACAAATTCCAACTGATATTTGTGGAACAAGGTTGGACTGATCCGACCCTGATAAATCCTAAAATCAGAGACTGGGCCTACGGCAGAGTTGATATTCGGACATGGGATGATCAGTACGCAAACAATATGGTTCACTTCTTTACTCCAACAACTGAAGAGTGGTTTGCGTTTGTAAAATTCTACAATGCTAAGTGGGTTAGTAAAACTGAACTTGATGAATTCACGAAAATTCTTAAAGAAAAATATCATCGAGTGGACGAAAATAATAATCCAATACTATGAGTCGTCGCAGATTTCACAGACACAGAGAAAAGAAAATGACTGAATTTGAAAAGTTCCAGTGGATACTTTTTATAAGTATTTTCGCTGTCAGCTTTATTTGCATATTTGCTTATCGATTTGTAACTAATTGTGTATTTGAATGGCCAATCAGATGGGATATAGACGTTTGTTGGCACGAACAAGTCCAACCTGCTAAAGATGCTGCAACTGAGAAGGCTGCAAACTTTGTACCTTAAACAAGCTACTTATCCTTGTTCACTCTATAAACGTAGTAGAGAGCCAACGGTGCTGCCCAGTTAGCGAAACGCTCGATGAAATCCCATATAGGCATTCCGACTAGCGGGCGAACAAGCGCTGTCCAAAACCCCCAAAATGCCATCCAAAGTAGGATGGGACGGACCGGTTTTACTAGAACCAGAATAGCCAAGAGAACATCGACGAGACCGACGATAAAAATAAAAGTTGTAGCAGTTGAGGCTTCCATACCTGAAAGCTGCTGTGTCCACTTTATCCAATCAGCTTTACCTTGAAGTGCGAAAATACCATGCCCCAAAAATTCACCGGCTACACCAATCCTCAATATCCATTCTAATTTTTTATTTGTTGTCATATATTTTTAATTTACATTAATAATAATTAACTTTGAAACTCAACTTCAAACGGATACATGCCCATTCCGCATGAACCCTGAAGTGTTCCCAGCTTTCCGGTACCAATATCTATGTCAGTAGAACCTGACTGTAGCAGACCTTTGCTGATATTGAGACTTGGAATGCGTACCGAGGATGAGCAGTCGAATGTGCCTGCGGTATTGAATCGCAACACTGTAGGCATGCCGGCTTTCGCAATACTCTTTCGTGGCCGGTATCCGCCTTTTGCTCGTATCTCGATTATTTGTTTTCCATCCACGATGCTGACATTGTTTGCGGGAATAGAATTATCATCGCTAGAACTTCCTCGGCTAAGCAAGAAAGCTCCCCCGATGAGGGACACCGCCACAATGACTGAAATAATAGTTGCTTTCATGATTAGAATTATACTAGAAGTTAAATATTGGCGGTATGACTCCGATCACTACCAGACTATTAATGAGATTGAATAATGCGAACATAATCACAATAAGCCCTGCAGTCTTAAAGAACACTCCTGCCTTTGAACTTTTTTGAATACTGAATGAGCTAAAACTAATGAGCGCGAGAACTGGCAATGTTCCAAGTGCAAACGCGAGCATAGTCAGTCCGCCATGAAGGAAATTACCAGTGGTAAGCGTATAAAGTTGCATTGACTGTGTGAATCCGCATGGCAGGAAAAAAGTAACAATACCTACAAGAAGCGGCGTAAGTGTATGATTGAACTTTGATACGCTATGAGCATGCTTAGCAATAAACTTCGGCATTGACGGCTGCAACTTTTTTGCCCAATGGAATGTATCGAGAAGATTGATACCGAGGATGAGCATGACTATGCCAATTATCAAACTCAGGATAAACGTCGCAGAAGTATTGAGTGTAAATGCTGACCCGATCGCACCAATTACTCCACCGAGTACAAAGAATGAGGCTATTCGTCCAGCATGGAACATAAGCTGAGGTTTTATCTTGTCGCCCTCTTTAGCAAAAGTTGCTGACATTGATAGAACTAGCCCGCCGACAACTGCCATGCATGTTGAAAGTGAAGCAATGATACCGATCACGAAAGCAGTGCCGTATGTGACATTGCCTGCGCTCACTAGGTTAACAATTCCCAGTTTCTGCAGGACTACAAAGAGGACAGCAAAACTTAGTGCGATTGGGATCGCAATTTTAAAGTCTCCCCATTTGGCATTATGTTTTTGTTTTTCAACTGACACAGTATAGCCATGAGGCTTGAGGGGGACGGTAAGTTCTTCTGCGATCTGTTCCAATGTCTTATTTCTAAAGTCGCCAATTACTTGAACTGAATGATTTTTCAAGCTCGATTTAACATGAGTGACGTTCGGCAGATCGCCGATCTCACTTTCAGTCATAAGTACACAGGAGTTGCAGTGCATGCCATGAACGTGAAAGGTGTATTTCTGTGTTTGTGTAGACATGATAATTATAGTTTTTGAGCTTTAATCCTAAGTGAGTTTGATACGACCGATACCGAAGACATCGCCATGGCAAATCCGGCAAAGACGGGATTAAGGAGCCAACCGAAGACTGGATATAACGCCCCAGCTGCAAGAGGAATACCGACAATATTGTAGATGAAAGCCCAGAAGAGATTCTGTTTGATGCCGCGCATGGTCATTTTTGAAAGTTTGATAGCTTTTACGAGCTTTGAAATATCACCCCCGAGAAGTGTAATGCCGGCCGATTCGATAGCCACATCAGTTCCGGTCCCCATGGCAATACCCACATCAGCTTGAGCGAGTGCAGGAGCGTCGTTTACACCATCACCTGCCATGGCAACCACTCGACCTTGTGACTGCAGCTCCTCAATCTTTTTCAATTTGTCTTCAGGAAGTACGTGCGCAACCACATCATCAATACCAACCAATGAGGCAATGTATTTTGCTGCCTTTTCATCATCGCCGGTGAGCATCACTACTTTGATACCAAGCGAGTGGAGATTTTTTACTGCTTCAATCGATTCCGCTTTTATTTCATCGGCCACCATGACAAAACCGAGAACCTTTTCTTTAGTTGCGAGAATGACCGGAGTTTTTCCTTGAGCTGTGAACTGCTCAACTTTTGACGAATCGAATGAAATACTCAGGTCTTTAATGAGTTTGGCATTGCCAACAAAGTATTCAGTTCCACTAATTGTTCCCTTAAGTCCTTTACCTTGTATGCCCTCGAAATTTGAAATATTAGATACCCGAATGTTTTTCTCTTGCGCATAGCTTACGATCGCATGGGCGATCGGGTGTTCTGATTTCTTTTCAAGCGATGCAAGGATGGATACAAGTTCGTCATCCTTTTTATCTGAAAGATTTTGAATATCCACAAGAGCTGGCTTTCCTTTCGTGATCGTACCTGTCTTATCAACCACCACTGTATTTACCTTGTGGAGTTTCTCTAGTGTTGCCGCATCTTTAATGAGGATACCTTCTTTAGCACCCTTTCCAACGCCGACGATAATTGCCGTAGGAGTTGCGAGACCAAGTGCACAAGGGCAAGCGATCACGAGTATGCCGACAAACGACACAAGACCGAATGAAAGCGCTTGAGAAAAACCAAGATATTGCGATCCGAAGAATAACCAAGCGCCAAGGGTAAGGAATGCGATAACGAGGACAATTGGTACAAAGACGGATGAAATTTTATCGGCCAATGCTTGAATAGGTGCCTTGCTACCTTGAGCGTCTTCAACCATTTTGATTATTTGTGCGAGTAGAGTTTCTGAACCAACTTTCGTAGCTTTAAATGTAAATGATCCGTTTGTGTTGATTGTTCCCGCTACGACTGAGTCTCCGATTTTCTTTTGGGCTGGCATTGGTTCACCGGTAACCATTGATTCGTCTACAAAAGATGATCCTTCGGTTATCACACCATCCACCGGAATCTTTGCTCCTGGTTTAACAATTATGAGATCGTTATGCTTTACATCATTTACTGAAATCTCAATTTCTTTTCCGTCTCGGACCACAAGAGCAGTTTTTGCCTGAAGGTTAAGAAGCTTCTCAATTGCATCACCAGTTTTTATTTTGGACCAAGCCTCTAAATATTTGCCAAGAGCAATAAAGGTGATGACAACTATGGTTACGTCGTAGTATTGATAATCAACGTTTATAAAAGGTCTGAGGACATCTTCAAAAGCGGTCACCGCAAAACTGTATAAAAATGCAGCGACTGTTCCTATACCGATAAGTGTATCCATATTCGCTTTGCCATAGCGAAGGAATCGATAAAAACCCTGGAGATAAGGCTTACCAACAACAAAGAGCGTATATGTTGCAAGGAGAGGCAGAAGGTGATGAAAAAACTCTTTGATGATATAGCTCATTTCAGCTACCAGGCCGTACTGAGCAAAAATATCCCAACCCATAACAAAGGCTGCAATGACAGCAAGAGGCAAAGCTGAAAGTACAAGTATTCTCTGAGCTGCAACTTCAGCCAATTTTTCTTTCTTGGTTTGATTTAGACCAAGATGTGCTGCATGTTCGCTCGGAGACATACCCATTTCTTCGGCTGTGGGACCTGCATGATTATGAGGATTGTCTTGATCCAGAGCGAGAGAGTATCCGAACTTTTCTATTTTTTGTGAAAGATGATGAGGGTTTGTTTTTGATTCGTCATATGAAATTTTTGCCGTTTCGGTCCCATAGTTAACCTCTGCAGACTGGACACCCTCAGTCTTTTTGAAAGTCTTCTCAATAATGCCGGCGCATGACGCGCAGTGCATTCCTTTTACTCTGTAGGTTTTAGCAGTGGTCATAGTTTATTTGCGCTTTAACTTATAAACCTTAAGAACTTCACCGACAGCCTTATCAGGAGTACCGCCTTTTATTTGGTTCACTACACAATGCGAAAGGTGATGCTCCATGAGCATATCCTCGACATTCGAAAGTCCTTGCTTGATTGCAGAGCTTTGGGTAATCACATCAATGCAGTAAGTCCCTTTTTCGACCATCTCTCTTAAACCTCGAACCTGACCTTCAATGATTTTTAGGCGACGAGCCATCTTTTCTTTGTTTGTATTCATATCAACATGATACCCCCTAGGGGGTATTCAAGTCAACTGTGAATATCTCTACCTTCTACAAAGCTGCAGCCATTTCCTCAGCCGTCGGCCGCTCAATCTTAAACAACCCGTCCCTATAATTCGGGATATAAATGTGCTCTTTATTGGCAGTTAAATATGATTGCCAAAAGGTTACAACCTCGTGGACTAAGTCGAGCAAAGAAAAAGTCCGGTAATACCGGACTTTTTAATTAGTTGTTCCCTTCTTTACTCATCAATCGCTTTCATATAAACTCATATTGAAAGGTTGACCGGTGTACCAAAAAATACATAACCCCTCTATCTCTGGTTCTCCAAGGAGAGTTAACGCTTGGGGATGAGTGGCAATTTTTGAATGGTTCTTACTAAGTCACTTGAAAGCACCTTCTAGATGTTCTAGAGCATCTCAACAAAGAACCCCGTGGTTGGGCAGCTATGTTAACATTGCCTCGACGGATCTGGTCGTGACCGGGATCAGATCACATTAGTAGTCGACGAGCCCTATTAATCCATTACGTCTAGACGTGAGTCCACGAGAAAGTTTAACGAAACCGTTAGCTGCTTAACTGAAACGGAACGTGAGGTACACCAACCTTATCCACCCCAAGAGTTAAAAACTCTTGGGGTTTCTTTTTATATAAATCTATGTAAAATATAAAAAAATGGCATGATCATGAGCAACAAATTACGAAGGGCGGCACTCTTGTCTGTTACGGATAAGAGTATCATTGTCGAAATCGCACAAGCAATATCTACAACCGGACTGGATCTTGTGTCGACTGGTGGCACAGCCGATATCATCCGAAGAGCAGGACTTCATGTCTTGGATGCATCTGAGATTACAGAGTTCCCTTCCATTATGGATGGAAGACTGAAGACTCTGAACTCCAAGATCTTCGGTGGAATATTGTACGACAGGGACAATGAGCAACACATACTGGAAGCGCGCCAAGTCGGCATCCAGTATGCGTTTGACATCGTTGTCGTGAATCTTTACGACTTTGAAGGAAACCCATCGATTGAACAAATCGACATCGGTGGGCCATCACTCATCCGCGCAGGATCCAAGAACTAGAAACACGTGAGCGTTCTGACCAACCCAGCTCAGTATGACAACGTGATCAAGGAGCTGGCTGAGCTTGGAAACACCAGTGTTGGCACACGCCAGTTCTTGGCGAGTGAAGCATTCGCTTCAACTGCGAAATATGACACCATGATTTCGAAATGGTTCGCAGAAGAAGTTGCAATTGCCGAGCAGGATTAAGAGAATCCCATCAAACACCCCAAAAGGAAATACCTTTCGGGGTGTTTTCTTTTTACATGAAAGTTGCACAGATATACTTAAAATCCTCTTTTTACTGCGAGAACAGAAGAAAAACTAATTTTCAATAATCATCTTCTGGTGAAGTTTTTTGAATATATCAGCCAATTCTTTCACGTCTTGAAAATCATAAATTCTTTCGGGTTTATGAGTGAGCACATTAAAACCTTTTTCATCATATCGAGGAACAAGATGCCAGTGTACCCAGTTTATTTCATCAAGATACATCAGGTATACCTTTTCGAGATTATAAAAACTTTTAAGAGTTTCTCTTATAACCCCCACAACATCCATCAAATATTCATAATCTTCTGTTTGGAGTTGATTAATGTCTTGGTTGCCATTTTTCCAAATAACAATAGCGTGACCATGCGTAATTGGTTCAAATGCCAAGGCGACTAAAACTTTGTTGTCTTGAAAAATAATTGAATCTTTGGGTGTAATACTGATTAAATCCATAGGATAATTTTATCAAAGTTGGATATAAAAAACGATTATTTGAAAATTGAAGTTTTTTATCTTTGAAGAGCTCTTTGTAACTTCCTCTCAAACATATTTGCACAAATTGCAACAATAGTAGAAACAAAGATGATCATTATGCATAAAGCAAGAAAACCAGCTGGATCATCACCTTCTGCGTGAAATAGTGCAATGTATACTCCTGCCAATATAACAAAAAAACTTGTTACTACTGCGCACAACTTTATTACTTTCAGGGCTTTCACTGAACTCGGTGAAAATAGTTTGTTCTGGCGTATGCACCCGAGCAAAACACACGCTTGATAGAGCCCAATAAAGAAAGGAATAGATGCTATGTAGGCGTGGGTGATGAGCGGATCAGTGTAGATACTTAGAAGATCTAAGTATGCAGCCCTTCCTTCTGTTAATGGAAGTTTGATCATCAGAATGAGCGCAACAATGCCGATAAGCGCGAGAATAATCTGGGAAATCAATGTGAGGGTATTTTTCATAAAATGCTTCATAATTAGTGTTGTTTTGTTCTCTTTTTAGATTGCCTACTTAAAACAAATTTTTGTGAAGAGCCCACTGGTTTATCTTTTCGATGACTACACCCCATCCAACAACATGGTCGACGTTTACCTTCTACAAGTTCAGAAACAACTCTTTTTACATGTTCGTTTCTTGTTACTTGTTGTTTCACTGAAATTGTCCAACAAATCCATTCATTACGAGCAAGTGGTGTAATATCTTCCCACGCCAAAAGTGCTTTGTTTGAAGACATGAGTGCCTTTCGCAAATCATCAGGCAATTTATGTGCAATGCTGTTGGAAATTTCTTTTTTATGCAACATATAATGTCATTATATACCATAAAGACAAGCTATCTTCACACAATGATATATACTATACTATCGACATGAAAAATCTACCGTCTATTCTTGCTTTTACAAGCTTTACGGCCCTTTGTGTTGTTGCCTTTTTAAGACCCACACAAGACGTTGAAGTAGTCCCTGCTATAGAGCACGTCACTCCCCAGAAAGAAACCTATCCAGTAAAGATAACGATTCCTAGTATTAACGTGAATGCACCTGTTGAGCTAGTGGGCATGCTCGATGGCGCCATGGCTGTGCCAACACTTGGAACAAACGTTGGTTGGTATCGGTTTGGCACAAAACCAGGAGACTCGGGGAGTGCTGTATTTGCCGGACATGTAAACTGGATGAACGGAGAAGATGCAGTATTCACAGAACTAAAAAATATAGCCCTTGATGATGTTGTATCAGTAACAAATAATTATGGAGAAATAACTCATTTTAGAGTTACCAAAATAAAAGAATTTCCCCTCTATGCCGACACGTCAGAAATTTTTACATCATCTGATGGTATATCGAGACTCAACCTAATCACCTGTGACGGAACCTGGAACGATTGGTTGAACACTCATGAATCGCGACTTGTTATTTTCACAGAAAAATTGAACAAATAAAAATGCCGTAACTACGGCATTTTTATTTTTTATTTAACTGGTTTAAATCCTGTTTTAGGAAATGTTGGGTTTGCTGGAGCGTTTGGATCTTTTGGATCAGCAGGCACTGCACCTTCTCCTGTTCCATCTTCTGGTCCACCAGTTCCAAGAATCACTTCACCTGTTACCGGATCAATTTTTGGCTCGTCTCCTGTAGAATCTGACTTTGGACGAGCAATCGCAATAATAGCAATGATAAGCACGGCGGCACCCAAAATGATCAAGGCGGTTTTCGTATTCATAGAATAAACTAGATGTTATTTTTATAATAAACTATCGTTCCTTAACTATTTCACAATAGTCTTACCTATAGTATACACCCGTTTTAGGCATTGTTAAATAGCTAATACAAAGAGCGTATTCGTGCTACCAACCTTACCAAACGGCATACCAGCAGACAGAACAATCTTTTCACCCTTTTTCGCAATCTTGTTATCAAGAACAAATTTCTGTATTTGCTTAGTGAAGGTATCAACGTGCTTTGAGCATGTCATTTTCACTGGCATAACACCGTACGAAAGCATGAGCTGACTACAGGAGAAGTCGTTAGGACTAATACTGAAAATAGGAAATGGCGCTCGAAAACGAGAAACCATTTTCGCCGTAAGACCAGATTCTGTCAGGGCGATAATTGCCTTTGCATCAACATCTTCAGCGACTCGAACTACTGAGAGTGTTACTGCATTAATCGTATTGTGAGCGTCAGTAAGATCAATGAATTTTCTTTTTGGCAGAGTTGCTTCAGTTGCGAGCGCAACACGATTCATCACCGCAATTGCTTCAACGGGATATTCACCTGTTGCTGTTTCACCTGAAAGCATCACTGCATCGGTGCCGTCGAAAATTGCATTTGCCACGTCCGAGACTTCAGCTCGTGTTGGCACTGGTGCGTGCTCCATTGAATCAAGCATTTGTGTAGCGGTAATCACTGGTTTACCAGCATTGTTACATTTTGAAATAATTGCTTTTTGAACACCCGGAACATATTCTGCACCAATTTCAACGGCAAGGTCACCTCGGGCAACCATCACACCGTCTGTTGCCGCTAAAATAGCGTCAAAATGTTCTACCGCCTCTGTTGTTTCTATTTTAGAAATGATCAAGCTTTTTGATTTTGCTTTTTGCAAAATAGAACGGAGCTCAGTCACGTCGTCACCTGTCCGCACAAACGAGAACGCAATAAACTCGACTTTATTTTTTATACCAAAGGCCACATCTTGTTTGTCTTTTTCTGTGAGAGATTTTATAGACAAATGTGCACCTGGAATATTTACACCTTTTTTATTTGAGATTTCTCCGCCGCTCACCACCGTGCAGACAACATGTTTCCCTTTGATATTTTTTACTTTCAGACGAATTTTTCCATCGAAGATCATAATATCTCCGCCAACAGAAACTTCTTCTGGGAGCTTGGCGTAGTTCACATGAACCATACTGTTGTCACCTAACACCTTTTCTGTTGTGAGTGTAAATTCTTGTCCAGCTACGAGAGAAATTGATCCCTCTTTAAATTCACCAATACGAATTTTTGGCCCTGACAAATCCTGCAAAATGACAACCCTTACGCCAATCTTCTTTGCAACCCTTCTTACAAGGTTAAGGTTTTTTTGATGAGTAGCATGGTCTCCATGACTAAAGTTCATTCGAACAACATTTAAACCAGCCTCAAACATTTTTTTGAGAATATCTTCTTTGGCCGAAGCGGGACCGAGCGTTGCAACAATCTTTGTATACTTTGTTTTCATAGTACAAGAGTATATCACAAAATTACCTCAAAAATAGAGGGTTATTTACTCTGAGGGGGTCGCCAAAAGATATGTTCGAGAATACCCTGACGAGCACCGGAAGAGATTTGCTGCCCATATTGTTTTCCTTTTTGTTTACACTTGGCAAGTAACTTTTTATTTTCAAATGCACGAATATCTCCTGTATAGGTTGCGCCCATTACTCGTGCACCAAAATAGAGAAATACTCCTCGTAACCAAAATGGAGGAAAGGCAAAAAATAATATTTTTTCTGCCCACGAAGGCGTACCACCGGAAACTAAGAAATATGTTTTCAGATGACGAAGCTGTCCAACAGGCTGCCCCAAACTATTCTTTGCATTCATATCGAGTGCTATAAATCGAAGTCGGTCAATGAAATTCTTTAAGTGAGCTGGAACCGAAAAGTTATATGTTGGAGTTGCAATAACAAGACCGATAGCATCATTACGAAGACTATTGGTTAGTTCTTTAAACTTACTTTCGTGTGGCAAGACTCCTTTACTGTTTTCAAATGTATAGTAATCGATCGGAATATCTTGAAGATAAATTTTTTCAACCGAGAGCAATGGCACTTCTCGGATACCCTCGATAAAACTGTCCAGCATGGTGTCAGAATTTCTCCCGCGAGAAGGAGAACACGATAACGCAATTATTTTCATGCCTCGATTATAGCAATCATAGAGAAACCCTCATAGTCGTGTATTTTTGATATACTACTACCATGACTCCATTTGATAGCGTTGTGCTTGGTATTGTTGAAGGGCTTACAGAATTTTTACCCATATCATCAACTGCACATCTTATTATTACGGGAAAGCTTTTAGGAATTCCAGAAACGGATTTCTTTAAATCGTTCATAATTATTATTCAGCTTGGTGCAATCTTAGCAGTGCTTTACTTGTACGCTCAAAAAATATTCAAAAGTCGTACGTTGTGGAAAAAAGTACTTGTAGCATGGATACCAACTGCTGGTATTGGCTTTTTACTCTACCAACTTGTCAAAGACGTTCTTCTTGAAAATCTCTCCACTATCGCCCTTGCAATGATCGTAGGAGGTATTGTGATTATACTTTTTGAATACTTCTCTACTGACAAGAAAAAAGGGGTGGAGATGGTAGAAGATATTTCCTACAAGAAAAGCTTTTTGGTTGGACTGATACAGACACTGGCGATCATTCCTGGAGTATCAAGGTCAGGTGCAACCATTCTTGGTGGTATGGGGCTTGGCATATCACGAACAGCAATTATAGAATTCTCGTTTCTCCTTGCCATCCCGACCATCGTTGCGGCTTCAGGATACGATATATTGCAATCAGAAGTTCTCATAAATAAGGAGCACCTGTTCGAGCTCGTTCTTGGCTTCGTTGTAGCGTTTGTTTCTGCCTATATCGCCATCAGATTTCTTATGCGGTTTATACAGCATCATTCGTTTATGGTATTTGGCGTATACCGAATTATTGCGGGAGCTGGCATACTCTTTTTTCTCATATAATTGACCCCTGTAAAGAAACGTGCTTTAATAGACGTATCAAATTTGACCTGTAAGAGAAACGAAGTCGGGTTTAAAACTACAGCCATCGGTTTGATATTTTAGAAGTAGTTTCTCTTATAGAGCATGCAAACAGGCACAATCGCAAGAGTTACTGATAAAGGTTTTGGTTTTATTAAGCCAGATCAAGAATCAGCAAAAGACCTATTTTTCCACGCAACAAATCTTGTTGGTGTAGAATTCAATAGTCTGCGAGAAGGAGATAAAGTTCAATTCGAAATGGAACAAGGTCCAAAAGGTCCTAACGCCGTTAACGTGAGCCGAATCTAATTCACAAAGAAAAACCCCTCTTGAGGGGTTTTTTCTTTATTTAGCTTTTACAGTAATTCTTCTTTTAGAATAATATCTCCTTGTTTGGGTGCAATCTCAAACTTAATCTGACCAAGTTTTTGTCCTCGCTCTGTTTCAACAATCACTCGCCATACACCATTCGTTAGACTTCTCTTAAACGAATATCCCCGGAAACCTTCTTCCCTACCTCCCGAAACTCCCAGTTTAATCTTTGTTGAATCAATCCATTCTTTTTTTACTGGATCAAAATATTGCCACTGGTGGTAAATATTTGTATCTAAATTTGTTGGAGCAAACACTGAACTAAACACATAGACCGAGCCATTTGGATCTCGATGAACTGTAGTGCTTCGTTTTTTCCAAAAATATACTGGTGGCGCTCCCTCGTATGTTCCGACATAATTATTTGCCGACACTCGATATACCGAATGATAGACACCCGTAAACTTCAGCGAAAGTGGAATAGGTGGAATAATATTTGCAAAATATAAGAAATTAAAAAACACGAAAATAGCCAGAATGCCGGAAATCATTTTTCGAGCATAGAGCTTCATCTTTTTATGATCAATTGCTCCAAGAAACAGAAAGAAAAGGCCAATCAAAATTAAACTCAAGATACCGCTTGCCACAAAAATATCTGGACCCATATCTCGCTTGAGCACCGGCACAAGTACAATCAAATATGAGAACAACGCAACATAGTAAAAATTGATTTGGAAAATCAATCTTTGGAAATATTTCTTTTGAAACTCAGTCCCTAGCATAAGAATAAGGAGTAAGAGAAAAAATGGCCACGATGCTGATAATGAAGCACTTTTAGAAAAGAAAATAATCGAACCAGAAAAAAGCGCACCAAAAGAAAAAAGCATGAGATACTCTATCTTCTGAGCATGTTGCAAAATTCTTAGCCGTGCACCGAGTGCGGTGTCCTTCGAAAAGAGTAGTGTGATTGATAGACCCACAATAAAAATATGACTAGAAAGCAGAATATTATCAAACAGGCCATCAACCCGTCGCAAAGTAATAAAGTCAATTAAAAAACCAATGATAAGGACCACTGGCATAACATACACCTTATATTTTTGTGAAAATATTTTTACCTTCTCTATTTTTCCAGTAACGAGATTTTTCAACATTACAACCATCATACACTAAGTTATTCACACTTTCCACAGGGTGACTCTTGTGGCGTAATAGTGAATTGATGGTATTATGTGCTTGTTAGAGTATTTCATATTCAATGGAAAAACTAGGTACATTTTTTATTTCAAGAATCCCGTTTTCTAAACTATTAGTAGTAGGATTTATTTTTCTCTTTTCTCTCACCGTAACAGGTATTGTTCTGGCGGCAAGTACTTCAAATTTCCAACAAACAATTACGGCGGGAACCCTTTCTGTAGATATCACCAATGCAAGTTACGTTACCGTTGGCTCCCCTTCCGTAGCACTCGGTTCAACTGCTTTTAGCTTTTCGTGTCAAACAACAAACGGTACATTTGGTACTACAAGTCAACAAATTTATATTCAAAACCCTGACGCCGCTGATAACGGTTTTACCGTATCTTTGGCAGCATCTGGCCCAACAGCGGTTTGGGATTCAGCGGGTACTGATTTCGATTTTAACGATCCAACATCAGCTGGATGTACCGACGGCGGCGATGCAGATTCACTTGGTGGACAAATGACGGTTGATGCTTCTGGGGGAACGCTCACGGTTGGAGCGTGTGACACATGTACCACATCAAACGTAACTCTTGGATCTTCAAACGCATTCAATCAAGGAACCACTGATTCAATTACTCTTGTAACGGCGGCGGCAGGAGCAAACGACGTGGGAGATTGGACGGTACAAGACATTGATATTGCTCAAACAATCCCAGCAGAACAACCAGCTGCAAACGACTACGACATCAACATGACACTGTCGATTCTCGCTTCTTAAAATAAGTTTATTTGATATACTATAAAGTATGATATCCACCTTTTTAAGGATTTCTTTCCTTACTTTTTTCTTTGTTATCTTTTTTCCTAGCACGAGCTCGGCAGTAAGTTTTGGAGTAAAGCCAGCATATCCAAGAGCGGATAATCCTCGCACTGAATCTATTTTTGTTCAAACCATCAAGCCTGGTGAATCTGTAGGTGAAGGTGTAAAAGTTATTAATAGCACTAATACTCCTAAAAACCTGCTTTTGTATGCGAGAGACTCACTACGCTCAAGTGGTGGCGGTTTTGCTTGTACACAAATATCAGAAGAACCAGTAGGTGTTGGAAATTGGATACAATTTAACATTCAAGATCTTGAAGAAGACATTGAAACAGTAAAAAATGGCAGTATCCCTAGTACTGTCGAACTCACTATTCCTGCGGGAACAGAAATTCTCATACCTTTTAGTATAAAAGTTCCAGCACAAGCTTCCGTTGGAGAACATAACGGTTGCGTACTTATACAAGAAATAAAAGAAAAAACATCTGATGATGTTGGGGTGTCACTCAGCCTGCGTAGTGGTGTACGAGTGGCGATTAGTGTTCCGGGAGAGGTGATTCGAAAACTGGAATTCAACGATTTTAGTATTGAAAAGAAGAATAAATCTGTCTATTTAAAGCCATCTGTCAAAAACACTGGTAATGTATCTATCGACACCAATGTAATAATCAATGTCAGATATTTCTTTGGCCTTTCACATGAGAAATTTGGTGGAGAATTTCCTGTCCTTCGCGACGAAGTGTACGATTTTAACTTTGAACTCAAAAAACCATTTTGGGGAGGGCTTTATTTTGCGAAAGCAACATTTGAATATGACGAAGACTCTGGTGCAAGTATTGGTGTGAAAAGTGGTAGTCAGCTTGTACAAGTAAAATCTGCAACGAAATGGTTTGTATCTGCCCCAACACTCCTTGGGCTCATTTCAGAAATTGTAATCCTGCTCGGACTTATTTGCATATTTGCACTCTGGAGATTGCATAAGAAAAAGAAAAAATGGATACAAAAATGGACAACCTATCGAGTAGAGAAAAACGATACTCTGGAAAGCTTGTCAAAAAAATACAAAGTACATTGGGAAATTATTGCAGAGGTAAATAATATACGTCCACCGTACAGTATTAATAATGGTCAGATCATTAAGTTACCACCAAGAAAAAATACGCCCAATTCCCCTCAAAAATAACTATATTTTCGTTTATTATTATTGATATACTATGCATAACATGAAAAATCACTTGTTTAAAATAGGTATAGTGACAATGTTCATACTGACAACGCATATTTCATATTCTCAAGAAGTGCCAAATAACGAGGTTGAGACTTCAGAGAATGAACCATCTTCTGAAATTCTTGTGCCAAGAGAACAGATAGAAAATAGTGTTGAAACTTCTAGTAACACAGACGAAAGTCAACCTGAGTCAACCAACGAAGGGGTTGAGGAATTACCGACAGATAGAGAACTTGAGGCCCTGGGAGATGCTATTGTTGAGCCAATTATAGAAGAACCTAAGGTTATTTGGCGACCAGCTACAATACCAAATCTATCTGAAAGACAAGTTACAAGAAAAATAGTTATTGATCCGAACGCAACACACTCATGCACACTTTCTGACTTTTCTACAGATCTTGGAAACGGTACAACGCAAGTGAGTATTATGCTTACCAAGGCAAACCAGCCAGGTGTTGAGAACTTAGAAATTGGAAGTCTCCCAGATGGTATTAATGTAAAAATAGTTGCTACTGGATCATACACAAAAACAATTGAACAGAAAGAATCTTCTGTATTGGTTTTGGTGTCCAAGCAAAATGGTGCACAACAAGGTTCTTTTAACATACCAATTCTATATACTTTAAAAAATCCAGAAAAAACCTCTACTGCAATCTGTCAAATAAACATTGTTAACTAATGACTACTAAATTGAAAAAGTTATTTTCTTTAAAAAAAATTCAAGTTATTTTTTTAACTATTGTATTAATATTTTACCCTCTTCTTATAATTCCAAAAGAGGTCAAGGCTACAGGAGGATACAAAGTTCCTCATGTCGTATCATTTAACGGGGCTAGTACGATAGGTGCTAACTACTACCCTATTGTACATGCTCGTGCCACTGCAACAGCAACAGAAGCAGAGGTTCAGTTCTATGTACCGAAAGCTGGTACGTTTACAGGACTATCCGTCCTTGTTGCTGCGGCAAATGCAACAGGAGACACAACCGTAAAGTTTCGCAAAAATGGAGCAGATGGAAATAATACTGTCACCATTGGTTCAACCCTAACAGGTCTTTTTCAAGATACGACAAACTCTGATAGTGTTTCGGCGGGTGATTTGATTAATATGCAAATCACCTATACAGCTGGTACTATTACATTAAACTCGGTAACAATTTTCTTTGAAGCAAGCGATGGAAGTACAACACAATTCTTGATGGCTGCTTCTGCTCTTGCGAGTTTTGCAACCAACAATACCACACGATACACATACCCTGTTGGAAACCTTCTTTCATCAACAACAGAGCCTATCGTGCAAAATATGATTAATCATGGTTCGGTGGCTTCAAACTTTGGAGCGTATGTTTCCGCTAATGCCAGAACAACAAACACAACGTTTCGTTTTCGTAAAAACGCTGGAAATGGAAACCAGTCGGTCGTATTTGGGAGCGGCGTCTCGGGACTTTTACGAGACACGAGCAATACTGACTCAATAACAGCGGGTGATTTAGTAAACTTCTCTTTTTCCACCCTTGGATCTGGTGGAAATATTAACATTAGAAACTTTCAAATCACTTTGGTTTCAGATAACCCACAACAAATAACGTTCTTAGGTGCATCTGCTTTCACTCGTTCCTCAACAGCATCATCTATATGGATATCGCCGATTGGTGGTTTGGGCACAAACACATCAACAGAAACACAACAGAAAATGTTTATCGGTTCAGTAGGGGAAGTATCAAAGTTTGGTATCTATGTATCTGCCAATGCATCTAACCGAGATATGAGTATCCGTATGCGTATTAGTGGTACAAATGGAAATAACGATATTACCAATCTCCAGGGTACAACAGGATGGTTTCAAGACACGACAAACACTGACACAATAACGAGTACTGACACAATTGCCATTAGAAGTCTTGTTACTGCTGGGGGGACGGGTACGGGTAACGTAACATATAACGCTACGACATTTCTGTTTACACTACCAGCGAGCGCTACAGAACAATCCGCCTATCGATTTTTTGCAAACAACGACTCAACTGACGTAGGAACTGCTCTTGCATCACAAGATACTGCAGGAACCATCAGCGTAACTGGTGGAGCTTTTCGATTACGACTCCTCCTTCATATTTCAAATGCAAACCTAACAACAAGTGGTAAAAATTTTAAGTTACAGTTTGCACAAAAATCTGGAACATGTGACACTGGATTTTCTGGAGAAACCTATGCAGATGTAACGGGCGCCACCGCTATAGCATATAACAATAACGCATCTCCTACTGATGGAGACAACCTTACCTCAAACGCAAATGATCCAACACACAGCGCAGACACGATTGTTAATCAAGACTACGAAGAATTAAACAACTTCACTAACTCCGTCTCTACAATTAACACCGGACAAGACGGAAAATGGGATTTTTCACTTATCGATAATGGTGCGCCCGCAAACACCTCGTATTGTTTTCGAGTTGTAGAGTCAGGTGGAACATTACTTGATACATATTCTGTTATTCCTGAAATAACAACATCTGCAGGAGGAGCTTTGTCTGTCGACATTGTTGATGCTGGTGGCACTACGGTTGGATCACCTTCTGTTGGCATGAACGGGGCAAACGTATCTTTTGTGCATCAAACTGCCACGGGTACTTTTGGAACAACTTCTCAGAAAGTAAGAGTTGATAATGGAACAGGGACAGCCACATGGACACTATCACTCGCTGCAGACGCTGGTGCAACTGCTTTTTGGAATGGAACCACAGACTATGATTTCAATGACCCCACAGCAAACGCTGGAGATGGTGGTGACGCGGATTCACTCGGTGGACGTATGACACTCAACCCTGGGGCAAGCACGATTACTCCAGAAGGTGGATGTACACTCACTAATATTTCTAGCGGAAGTAGTAGTTCATATAGCGAAGGAGTAACAGATGCGATCACCTTAGCGAGCGCAGCAAGTGGTGCAGATACAAACTGTTATTGGGATATTACAGGTATTGGAATATCTCAGACAATTCCAGCTGAGCAACCTGCTGATAGTTACTCTATTAACATGACACTTTCAATCATTGCAAGTTAATATGACAGTTTTAGCAAAAAAATTACTCTATCTACTAGCGACTCTATTGGTTGGTGGCTTCGTATACTTTTTCTTTATACAGGCGACACAACTACAATCTGATGAAACATCGAACTTTACGATCACAATCGTTCCCGCCCCACAATGTTTCGACGGGCAAGACAATGACTCTGATACACTCATAGACTTTCCTAACGACCCAGGTTGCTCTTCATATACCGATGATAGCGAATCAAATTCTTCGAGTGGTGGTGGAGGCGGAGGTGGTGGAGGATCACGCCCGCCAGACACAGGTGTTACCTTTTCTGGTCGTGCCTACCCTCTTTCCAGAGTCACGATTTTAAAAGATGGTGTTATTGCAGTTGAAACAATTGCTGGCCCGGACGCTCGTTTCCGAGTAAACCTTCTTGACCTCAATCCTGGAAACTATAACTTCACCGTTAAAAGTCGTGATGAAAATAATGTGGAGTCAAATCCATTCTCCTTCCCTGTATTTATCACCCAGGGTTCAACCACCGATGTTACGGGAATCTTTCTCTCGCCAACTATCGATGTTGATAAATCTGAAGTAAAGAGAGGGGATGATATTGTGATTTTTGGACAGACCGTTCCAGAAAGTAACGTTACGATTGAAGTAAACTCAGAGACACAGGTATTCGTCAACGCAACATCAGATGAAGATGGTGTGTATCTGTACAATTTTAACTCTGCTCCACTTGAAGAAGGTTCACACAGCGGTCGATCAAAAACAAACCTGACCACAGGAGAATCGAGTGGATTCGGAAAACGAGTTGCCTTTCAAGTGGGAGATCAAAATATTCTCAAAGTTCCAGGAGCCTCATCCTGCACAGCAGACCTCAACGATGATAGTCGAATCGATTTGATCGACTTCTCTATCGCAGCCTTTTGGTTTAACAAACCATTATCTGGAGAAATTATTATCAAAGAAACTTCATGCCTCAACGGTGATGGAAAAATAAACTTGGTTGATTTTAGTATTCTTGCTTTCCATTGGACAGGATAATCACATATGAAATATTTCATTTACATTCTTATTTTTCTACTCACAACCAACACAGCCTTGGCGGGTTCTCTTACGCTACAGCAAAAAAACTCTGGACCTGCCAATCAAAAAGTTGGAGACGAGTTACTTCTCGAAATAAACTTTCAAACAGAATTGGAGTCGTACAATGCTGTATCCGGAACACTTTCTGTTGATCCATCTTTTGAGATCATACAGATCATCACTAGGAATTCTGTGATCTCTGCATGGATTGAAAATCCGAGCAAATCAAAAACAAACACTATCTCATTTGCAGGAATTATTGCTGGTGGATTACAAGGCAGTGGTACTCTTTTTGAACTTGTTATCGTTCCAAAAGAAGCGGGCGTCTTCCCTGTCGAGCTGAAAAATATATCAATATTTAAAAATAATGGACTTGGCACAGAAGAGACGCTGAACACACAAGACAAAGAAATCCCAGTAAGAAGCCTGTTGCCCGGCGAAGTACCAAGTAAACTAACATGGACAGATACTACTCCACCCGAACAATTTGACGCACTGTTAGTAAAAGATCCAACCATTGCAAATAACAAGTATGTACTTGTCTTTGAAGCAATTGATAAGGGCTCTGGCATACGAAGCTATTCTGTGTTAGAAGGTAAAAAACTTTTTGAACAGGCAGAGAGTCCATATATATTGAAAAACCAAAAAATTAATGAGAAAATATATGTTAAAGCAAAAGACTACTATGGAAATGAGCGAGTAGTTCGAGTAGATATTCCAAATAGCGCATGCTTTGGCGCACAATGTGTAAACCAAAAAATTCTTATCGTAACATTAGCGCTCATTTTTGTACTCTTCTTAGTTATATGGAGAAAACAGTCAAAAGAATTCAGAAAAATCAAAGAACGGGTTTCTTAGGTATTTTTATCGCCATAACAATACTTACCTATCCATTTGGGGTGTTCGCTGCAACACTTAACCTTTCGCCGTCGAGTGGTTCATATGCCCAAAACAGCAACTTCTCTGTAAATATCAACGTATCGAGCACAGAGCAAGCAATGAATGCCGCAGCTCTTCGTATCACCTTTCCTACCACTACACTTCAAGTAGTATCTATTTCAAAAACCGGTTCTATCGTAGACTTCTGGGCTCAAGAACCGACATTTTCAAACAGTACAGGAGAAATTAAACTTGAGGGCGTCGTACTAACTCCAGGATACAAGGGGGCTTCTGGTAGACTCGCTACTGTTACATTTAAAGGTAAAGCTACTGGGCTTGCACAAGTGAAAATTGCTTCATCTTCAGTTCTTGCAAATGATGGTGTCGGCACCAATGTTCTCACAAGTGTCAGTGATGCATCGTTCACGATCACGGAAGTTACAAAGCAAGAACCAGAAGTCATTGATCTGGAAGAATTAAAACCTTCAGAAGAAACCATTGTGACACAAGAAGAAGTGTGTGAAGCAGATTCAATTATTACATCGAGCACGCACCCAGGTGTTGTCTGGCGAAGAGAAAACACGGCCGCCTTTTCATGGGATATAGGCCAAGATATTCTTGCAAGTAAGATAGCTTTTGACAAAAATCCGACAACAGAACCCACAACAATCAACAGTCCTGCAATTGTAGAGAAACGATATGAAAATGTAGAAGATGGAACATGGTATTTCCACTTGTCTCTGCAAAACAACTCAGGATGGACAGAAACAGAACATTTCAAGATCAAAATTGATCACACGCCGCCAAGTATAGAGGCACGGGAAATAAAGAGGTCAGATCTCACCGATCCAAAACCAGTTATTTCTCTTAGCGTGAAAGACACGACTTCATGTGTAAAGAATTTTGAACTTTCAATAAACAACGAAAAATTAGATTACGAAACGTTGCCGTCTGGTGATCTGAAACTTGAAACTATTAATCCAGGGGAACACGAGCTTGTTATCACGGCATACGACCGAGCTGGTAATAAAAATGAAACGTTCCTACCTA
Source organism: uncultured Candidatus Saccharibacteria bacterium (assembly GCA_964490365.1). Taxonomy (GTDB): domain Bacteria; phylum Patescibacteriota; class Minisyncoccia; order Phycocordibacterales; family CSBR16-119; genus JAUPTX01. The sequence continues at coordinate 50,199 of CAZBAG010000003.1, read as the reverse complement.
TTATCGTAGAAGCTCTAGAAGTACCAAAAGTAACTTCATACCCTGCGGAAATTATGGTTGGGGACACACTTATTATTAAAGGAGAAACTATTCCGAATGGTAATGTCGAAGCAAAATTAACCAGCAAGAAAAACAATTTCCTCATCCAAGATGAATTCCAAAGTGCCAGTGGTAAATTTACGTTTGAACAAAAAGACCTAAGAAAAGGTACAGTATTTGTATCATTTAGAGTATCAGATGGACGAGGTGCTCAAAGTGAGTGGTCTGTGCCAGTAGAAGTGAAAATAAAAAGCAATAGTATCATTCCTTTTGATTCGATCATTGATTCTCTTGGAGTAGAAATAATAGCGCTTGGAGCACTCTTGATTATCGGACTTATCATCATCATAACAAGAGCACTTACTATCCGAAAAATACGAAGAAATCTTGGATTATAAAAAAGATCGAAGGCGAAGCCTTCGATCTGATGAATCAGTTCACGAAATATGACACACTTACCAAAACTCCTCTGGTAAGTTTGGTTTGAAGCCGTGCCTGCTCCTCAACATCACGAGGATCTGGTACCACCCAGAGTGTTTCAAATCTCATTCCATCAAATGGTGCAACCGCTGCGCCAAGACCGAAACCAGAAAGTGTTTCGTAGTGCATAACGCCTTCAAGGGTGCGAAGTCGCGAACCAGCTTCACCAAGACATAAGAAATTTCCTGCCACAATCCCAACACGTGCTGAGATAAAGGTGTGCGTCTTTTCAAGAGCGAGAGCAAAGAAAAAGTTTGCATCGACACTTGAAGATTGAAGGTATACTCCTGTAAGGTTGTAGTTCTCGAATGACCGCTTTCGCCTTGTGATGAAATTTGATTCATACGGAACCCTACGATAATACGTTCCGTAAAACACGCCAAGGCTGGATTGAAGCTTTTTACTCGATACCCCAGCGCCAAATCGAGACGACAGATAACTCGAAGGAATCATGTCGAGGCGCACAAATAAGTGCGGGTGAATGTCTTGTTTGTATTTCGTGAGAGGAAACAAAACCATTTCCATCTTTGCCTTTGTCAGACGATTTCCTTGTATTGCATCTTCACGCAAACGACTTTTCTGAAACGTTGTTGCCTCCTTTTTGGGGACAATGTACGAAAAGCTTACAGAATAGTAAAAGTTGTTACTATCCAAGACATTTGGCACAAAACCTGTCCTCATATTGAGAACATCTTGGGCAAGAACAGTCGTTGAAAAAACGACACACGAGAGCGCAAGCACAAATCTGGTGTTCATATTCCAAGGTTTTTAAAGGTTCATCTGCTTATAAGTATACAACGAAAAACCCCGCGAACGCATTGCGTCGCGGGGTCTCCCATGAAGAAGGGTTTATTGCTTGATCAGCTTGGTAGAACCAAGGCTGGTTTCAAGAATGTACATACCAGGAGTGAGTCCGGAGAGCGCGTCGATACGATTGTCGCCGACGAAGAGCTTTCCGAAAGCCACTGTTTGCCCAGAGAGATTCGAAACCCGGTACTCCGTTTCAGATGGTGACGTGATCGTCACGATATCGGTAAACGGATTTGGGAATGAGCCAAACTCGGCCTTGAGTCCTTCACTCTGGAATCCAGTACTTCCGTATGAGAAGCAATAGAGATCAGAACTCCAAACTTCAATCTCACCGAAATGTACTTCATTCAAACTCACATGCTCATCAGTGATATACCACCTGAAGCAGTAATCACCGAAGAATTGGAATGGGAGTTCGAAATGTGCAATGGGTGCAATGTTGACAGGGTAAGTGAACGTAACCGTTTGCATGTATCCAGCCGGGCTTGTGCGTTCCAGCTCGCAGTGCAACTTTGTTACATATTGAGAGGGGCGACCCAAACCATATGGTGCATGTATGTCAGTGCGGAAGCTCACCATGGGTGCTTGTCCATAGATCGCATCATGCACGGTCATTGTTGGTACAGCGATCACAGATTCCTGGAATCGATGGGTAAATTCTTCCATCTCAATGTAGTTCTGATCAAGGATCTTGATCAAGAGATCGCCGCCAGTACTGAGAACAATGGTATCGACACCATTTCCAGTCAACACATCTTCTGCAATTGCAACCCAGATGGGTTGATAGAAGACAGTGCTGTTGTTTCGATATACTCGACGGTAGACTGGATCATTGAAGCTATCGTAGTCCGCAACAACCGTTACGTTGTTAGAACCAATGCGGTCTATCCAACGAACTTCGTAATTCTGTGCTTGTGCCACGTCTCCAGAGAGAAATGACAGAAGCATCACAACAAGGAGTGTGAGGTTCTTCATGGTATGTAGGGGTGTTAAGGTACTTGTTTATCCTCTCTTTATTTATAGCATAAAATAACTTAAAAGTCAAGCATCTTGAGCACGCCACGAACATGCTGAAAAACCCTTATGTTGGGCTATAGTTTCTCGGCTTTTGTCACACTAAACTTCCCTATTTTTGTTCTCCGGAGATCATAAAGAGTTGCGGGAACACCTACAAGTTCCCCTATTTTTTCTACTAAAGATCGTATGTATACGCCCGACGCAACATCGAACGAGACCCGTGCAATAAATCCTTCTGGCACTTTTTCACTTCCTAAAAATTTACTTTTATATACAATCATTTTTCTTGGTTCGACTTTCACCTCTTCCCCATTTCTTGCGTAGGCATACAAAGGCTTTCCATCTTTTTTAATTGCAGAATAGATTGGAGGCAACAATAAAAATTCACCGTGAAAAGCATGCATGAGTTCTTTCAAGTAATCATCTTCAACAAAAGCTATCTGTGTTTCTTCCACGATTTCCCCCTCCATGTCCCCTGTTGTTGTTTTTCTCCCAAACAAAATATCTGCCGTATAACTTTTATCAAGTTTTATATAGTCATTTAATTTTTTTGTTCCAGATTCAACACCAATGATCATAAGTCCAGTTGCAAGTGGATCAAGCGTACCAGCGTGTCCCATTTTTCTGATACCTAATTTCTTTCTGAGTATGCGAATAACGTCAAAAGAAGAAATTCCTTTTGGTTTGTCTATGAGTAGAATATCGTCTGGTTTTTTCATATTATTAAATATAGTTCTTTAAAAAAGTTGTCCTGTGTATCTCGGTTAAACCATGTCGACTAATTGCATCGAGATGAGCTTTTGTACCATATCCCTTATGCTTCTCAAATTGGTATTCAGGATACTGAATACCTAACTCAACCATTTCTTGATCTCTGAGCACTTTTGCAACGATAGAAGCAAGAGAGATAGCCGGAATCGTTTCATCACCCTTAATAACAGATTCTTCAATAAAATGTTCTCCGACCGAAAGTCCTCCATCTAAAAATACTTTTGTGGTTTCTTTGTCAGCATCAATTTTTATAACAGAGTTTTTCACGCTCGCTTTAATGCAGACGGCAATTCCCTTGTCATCAATTTCTTTTGCTGAAGCCTTTGAAACAACATATTTCAAAAAACCTTTATCGGCATACTCTGTGATTTTGGTAAACCACTTTTTACGCATGTTCTCTGTGAGCTTTTTGGAATCTCGAAGTGGCAATTTTCCTGCCTCCGTAAGTAAGGTTTGTAGATTTTCTGCTGAAATAAACAACGCGCAAACATAGACAGGACCAGCCACCGGACCACGCCCCACCTCGTCTACTCCTATAAAATAAGGGTATTCCATCTGCCTATAGTACCACATGGTTTTATGCTAAAATATAGCCACTTATGTCAGCAAAGTTTGTCCATCTCCACACTCATTCTCACTATTCCCTCCTGGATGGGCTTTCTAAAATTGAGGATCTTGTAGCAAAAGCAAAAGAATTTAATATGCCCGCACTTGCAATTACCGATCACGGCGCAATGTATGGAGCAATTGAATTTTACAAAGAATGTAAAGATGCTGGGATTAAACCAATTATTGGTGTAGAGGCATATATTGCCGAGCGAACACGACACGATAAAGAGTCTGGTGTCGATAGTAAAAGATATCACCTTACTCTTCTTGCAAAAAATAACACAGGATATCGAAACTTAATGAAGCTTGTTTCACTTTCATTTCTTGAAGGCTACTACTACAAACCCCGTATGGATGAAGAGATTTTAAGAACATACTCTGAAGGTATTATTTGTCTTTCAGGATGCCCTGCTGGAGAACTTGCTCATGCACTTCGTGCTAAAAACCAAGAACGCGCAGAACAGATTATTGAAAAATATATCAGCATTTTCGGCAAGGAAAATTTCTTTCTTGAATTCATGAACCACAGTGAAGTTGAAGGAACTGAACTTGTGAAAGAGGGTCTTCAAACACTTTCAAAAAAATATGATATTCCTATTGTCGCAACGTGGGATTCACACTACCTGCATGAACATGACAACGAAGCTCACAATACCCTTCTCGCTATCAACACCAACAGTACAAACTTTAAATTCACCGGTGACTACCACTTCATAAATCCTGAAGGTGCTTTAACATATTTTAAAGATATCCCAGAAGCCGTTGAGAACACAGTAAAAGTCGCTGACATGGTAGACATTAACCTTGAACTTGGTTCATGGGTATTTCCAAAGTTTGGTCTTGAAGATGGGCACACCCCAGAAACACAACTTAGAAAATATGTTCTTGAAGGAATTCCAAAACGATACGGACAAGAATCTGCAGAAATTATCAAAAGAATAGACTATGAACTTGAAATTATTAAAAATAAAGGATTTTCTATTTACCTCCTTATTGTGGGTGACCTTATTCGCTTTGCCAACGAAAATGGTATTCTAACGAACATTCGAGGTTCTGTTGCTGGTTCAATCACCACCTATCTCCTTGGTATCACGAACGTTGATCCATTTCGTTTTAAACTTCCCTTTGAACGATTTCTTAACCCTGAACGTCCATCAGCTCCCGATATTGATATGGACTTTGCCGATAATCGACGTGATGAAGTGATTGAGTACGCAAAGCGAAAATATGGTGAACGTGCAGTAGCGCAAATTGGTACCTTTGGAACCATGCAAGCTCGTGGAGCAGTGCGTGATGTAGCACGAGCACTTGGGTACCCATATGATGTTGGTGATAAAATTTCAAAACTCATTCCCCTTGGAAAACAGGGCTTTCCTATGACGATTGATATTGCTATTGGTATTGAACCAGAACTTAAAGAAATGTATGAAAATGACAAAGTCGTCAAAGAAGTAATTGACATGGCAAAGAAAATTGAAGGCTGTGCACGACACATTTCTGTACATGCCGCGGGCGTGGTGATTTCTCCAACAAGTGTCGATGACTATGCTCCTGTACAACTCGATCCTAAGGGTGGAAAAATTATCACTCAATACGACATGCACGCTGTTGAAGCTGCTGGGCTTATTAAATTCGACTTCCTAGGACTTCGAAACTTAGCCATCCTTGCTGACTCGGTGACGCTCGTGGATAAAATAGAGGGTGTAAAAATTGAAGTTGAAAACATCCCCATGGATGATCCCAAAACATTTAAAATGCTTGCTGAAGGAAAAACAATGGGTGTATTCCAGCTATCTTCATCTGGTATGACACGGTATTTAAAGGAGCTTGCGCCATCAGTTATTGACGATATCAACGCCATGGTGGCACTCTATCGGCCTGGACCAATGGAAATGATTCCAGAATATATCAAACGAAAACACAATCACGCCCTTATTCGTTTTCTTGATCCTCGTATGAAAGATATTCTTGATCTTTCCTATGGTGTGATCACCTACCAAGATGACGTGATGATGATTTCTATTAAACTTGCTGGATATTCTTGGCTTGAAGCCGACAAACTTCGAAAAGCAATGGGAAAGAAAATTCCTGAAGTTATGATGGCTGAAAAAGAAAAACTTATGGAAGGTCTTTTGAAAAACGGTATGACTGAAAAGAAAGCTGAAGAACTTTGGGCTCTTATCGAACCATTTGCTGCCTACGGCTTTAACAAAGCTCACGCTGCGAGTTACGGACGTTTGGCGTACCAGACTGCATACATGAAAGCAAACTTCCCTGTACCCTATATGACAGCCATCCTCACCGCCGAGTCGGGAGATGTGGAGCGAGTCTCTGAAATTATTCACGAATGTAAAAAGATGAATATTGAAGTACTTCCACCAAACATTAATGAATGTTTTGGAAACTTCACGGTGATTAGGCGCGTTGAAGGAGAACAGCTTGATAAAATTCGCTTTGGATTCTACACCATTAAAAACTTGGGGTACGATATTTCTGATGCAATTATTGAAGAAAGAAAGGTGAGAGGTAAATTTAATTCAATGGAAGATTTCCTTGAGCGAGTACAACACAAAAACCTCACAAAGAAATCACTCGAGGCACTTATCAAAGCTGGAGCCATGGATGATTTTGGCGATAGAGGAACATTTCTACAAAGTATGGAAGAGCTCTTGGCTTTTAATAAATCATTTTCGAAAGTTGATAAGAATCAAGGATCTCTGTTTGGAGCTGACATGACACCAAAATCAAAACTAACCATTAAGGATGGTGGCATTGCAACAAAAGAAGAAAAACTTGTATGGGAAAAAGAGCTATTGGGCCTCTATATTTCTGGACACCCTCTTGAGCGTGTCAAAGAAAAAATAGATAAAAGTGGTATGGATTTTAAAAAGTTAGCTGAAATTGGTTACCAAAATATGAACGTTGTCTGTGCAGCAATGATTGAAAGTATCCGAAAAGTGATTACAAAGAAAGGTGGACAAATGGCATTTATAAAACTTGCTGATCTTACAGGAACCATAGAGGCTGTCGCCTTCCCAGAAACATTTCGTGAATACGCAACACTTCTTATCGAAAATAAGTGTATTGCAGTGAAAGGTAAACTCACCATTCGTGATGGAGAAAAAAGTATTATGATTGAATCTTTGAAGGAGATTTAATTGACTAAATATTACTGAATCAGTAAAATAAAATAAACCAGTACAATACATCATGTGGACAACAGATGGACAAACAGAGGCTATCCGTATAGCCGAACATGAGTTGTCTAAAGAGGAAAGCTTTCTGTTCCTCAAGGCACTAAACGCACACTTTAACAACTTACTAACAACTTCAAAAAGGCAGGTCCGTGAATTCTTTCATGGAGTCTGGCGTGAAGCTAAGGCCAATGAAAGAAATGACAGGTTAATCCTGCAAGAAGACTACTAAGTAAGACAAGCTCGACCGCGAATATTTCGCGGTCTTGTCTTTTTACACAACTCACACAACAAAAAGCCGCGCATTTCTGCGCGGATTTTTGTTTACTTATTTTTACTTATTCAAGACAAGCATGTCTTGTTTAAGGGCCTCTTGGTTTACATCCATACCTTCAATCTCGCCCATAATCTTAAACGCAAGTTTGTGGTAGTTAGGAGTAATACCTGGAGTTGCTGGTGGGTTATATACTTCTAGAATTTTTTCTACACTCTTACCTTTATAGTAATGTGCAGTCTTAGGATTATTTCCTGTTAGGTTCTTTGCGATAACATCGAATGATTCTTCAACGGAATCGAATCCAATCTTACAAGAACCCCATCCAAACCAGTTGTTTACACCTTTTGGATTTTTACACGTATGCTTTCCTCCTGTTGTCTCAAGTTTTGCAAGAGCAGGAAGTAATCTCCAGTCGAGGCCATATTTTTCAGCCGCAACAACCATCGCCATACCATGCCCTTCGGCTGGTAAATTATATTTACCGAAGTATGCGTCGATTTTAGCAGCTTTTACCTTTTGTTCATTTAAAAGAGCTGTTTGCTCATCTATCATTTCGGTTACTCCGAAACCAGACTTAATGCTATCCTCGAGCCCAGAAAGATCGATCTTACTATCGACACCTCCAGAAATATTCGTTACCAGTAAAGGTAAGAGGATAAACGAGTGCAATGAATTGCTGAAACTCTTATATATTTTATTCATATGTGACGGTTTCGCTCCGACAACACCATGACAGAAGACCACTCATAGAAAAAGACTTAAACAAGTCTTTTGAAACTACTATGTAGTTATAAATGGTCGTTGTTCACCCTTAGGCAAACAAAAAAGCCCCCGACGGGACTTACGTCCATATCTTAGCATGCCCTATTTTTTTTGTCAATACCCTAAAATTTTAGTCTGTCAAGTCCTATAAACGCTTTAAAATATGAGTTTTTGAGTATTTTCCCTTCTGCAACCTAAAAGTTTTTTCTCAATATTTTGGCTCATTTTGACCCAAAATCCTTATTTTAAAGGGTTAAAAAATTGACAAAAATGTAAAATTATGTAAAAAATAACAATGAACTGAACAACAAGAACCATCGAACATGGCAATCATAAAGCTCGGGAGCATTTCAATAGAACTTAACAAGAGTGATCTGACAAGCAAAGTATTTCCAGGCATTCCTGAACAACTCAGAGAATCAGTAACAATCAAAAGAGGAAAAGTTAAAGACTCTATTGAATTTGTTTTTCGACCCAACACTGACACGCGTGAAGATGAGTGGGTACTACTCTCAAGAGCAATCGACAAACTCAGACTCCCGCCTGATCACGTGCTAAACAAAAAGATTGTTGACTGTAACCTGTCTGTCAGAGCTCAGAAGATACTCCAATATCTTAAAATTGAAACACTAGGAGACCTTGTACTTTATAGCAGGAGCAGGTTACTACAGATGCACAACATGGGTAAGAAAACCATTGAAGAACTGGAACAACTACTTGAAGGATATGGTCTTGATTTCAAAAATCAATGATTCTCTACATATAAAAAAGCCCTGACGCGACGCGCTCAGGGCTTTTTCTTTTTTATTAATCCTTCTTCCCTTTCAACACCCAACCTTCAGCAAGCAAACTCTCTGCTTTTTTAAATTTCATTTCTTCTATCTTTCCATCTTTTTCGATAATCACTATATCATTCCTACCAATCTTATCTGCATCAGTGTTTGTAATAGTTTTCCCTTTAACTTCTTCATCTTTTCCAGAATTTTCAATATATTGTTTTGGTGCTTCTCGCACTTCTTGCTGAGCCTCAGTTGGCCTAATTGTTTCAACAAGTGAAAGCACTTGTTCTCCGAGCATTGATTCCATAACTCGATACAGATTCAAACCTTCTTTTGTGTATTCAATAAGCGGCTCTCGTTGTCCGTACGCTCGCAAGTTTACTGATGAACGTACATAATCCATGGTTTCGAGGTGTTCAGTCCACAACACATCAGTAACATGGAGAATGATTCTTCGAACTGTTTTCCAGAAAGCCTCCTCGCCAACAAGAGCGATTTTTTCTGTAATAACTTGGTCGATACGAGCAGTATCAGAAGCAAGAGAAACAAGATGGTTTTTAATTTCGACGTCGTCTGCGAAAAGCATCTTTCGTCTTCGCTCATAGACGGCTTTCCGTTGAGTACTAAGTACATTATCGTACTCAAGAGTACGTTTACGTGCATCATAGTTAAACCCTTCAATCTTTTTCTGAGCACTTTCAAGAGCTCCGGTAATCATGTTGTTTTCTATTGGCTGATCTTCAGCAATACCAAATCGTCCCATCATTGTTTTAATTCGATCGCCTCCGAATACTCGCATCAAATCATCGTCGAGTGATACAAAGAACTGAGTTGTTCCTGGATCACCTTGTCGTCCTGCACGACCTCGAAGCTGATTGTCGATTCTTCTTGATTCGTGTCGTTCAGTACCAAGCACAAACAATCCACCAAGATCTTTAATCTTTTTTGACTCTTCTTCTGTTGCGAGTTCGCCACCAAGTTTAATGTCGATACCTCTTCCAGCCATGTTGGTTGCAATGGTCACTGCACCCAGTCTTCCTGCTCCGGCGATCACCTCTCCTTCACTTTCATGCTTTTTAGCATTCAAGATCGTGTGAGGAACACCTTCTTGATTCAAGAAATTAGAAAGCATTTCGTTTCGTTCAATAGAAATAGTACCAATAAGTATTGGCTGACCAGTTTGGTGAACTTCTTTTATTTTCTTTGCAATCGCCTTAAATTTACCTATCTCTGTTTGGTAGATTTGGTCGTTGAGATCAACTCTCGCAATATTTTTATGCGTTGGAATCGTGATTACATCGAGACCATACACACCAAAAAATTCTTCACTTGAAGTTTTTGCCGTACCTGTCATACCTGAAAGTTTTTTATAAAACTTAAAGTAGTTTTGATACGTAATTGAAGCAACAGTCTTTGTTTCTTTTTGAATTTTTACTCCTTCTTTTGCTTCGAGTGCTTGGTGGAGTCCTTGGTTGAAACGTCGGCCCGGCATCATACGGCCAGTAGATTGGTCAATAATAATAACTTCACCATTATTCACTACATACTCTTTATCACGAGAAAACAAAGCTTGTGCACGGACAGCAGTTTCAAGATGGTGAACTAGCTTAATTCCCTTTTCTGTATAAATATTTTCAATACCGAGCATGCTTTCTGCTTTTTGAATACCTGCGTCGTTTAGGGTAATTGCTCGTAATTTCTCATCAACTTCGTAGTGTTCTGTTTTGTTAAGTATCTTTGCGATATCAGCAAATTTTGTATACAAACTTTCTGAATCTTCTGCTGGAGCCGAGATGATGAGTGGGGTTCGCGCTTCGTCGATAAGAATAGAGTCGATTTCATCAACAATTGCAAAATTATATGGTCTACCAACAATTCCGTCTTTCATGATCGCTAAATTGTCGCGCAAATAGTCGAAACCAAATTCATTATTTGTTCCATAGGTAATATCTGCGGCATAGGCTTCTTTGCGTGTACATGGCTTCAGAAATTCATACACCACTTTAAATGAACCAACTTCATCTCGTTCTTCGTCTTTTTCTCCAGTGATTGTTGCATCATACAAATATGACACGCCTTGTGAGTTAACAATTCCGACAGAAAGGCCGAGCTTGCTGTACACTTGCCCCATCCATGTTGCATCACGTCGCGCCAAGAAGTCGTTCACAGTTACCACATGCACACCTTCGCCTGTTAGTGCATTTAAATATGCTGGTAGCGTTGCCACGAGAGTTTTTCCTTCTCCTGTTCTCATTTCAGCAATATTACCTTTATGTATGGCAATACCACCGATGAGCTGTACATCGTAATGTCTTTGTCCGCGAGTTCGAACAGACACTTCTCGAACAAGTGCAAAAGCTTCAGGTAAAATATCGTCGAGACTTTCTCCTTGTTGGAGACGTTCTTTTAATTCTGCTGTTTTTCGAGGAAAATCTTCATCAGAAAGTGCTGAAATTTCAGATTCCAGACTATTGATTTTTTCTACTATTTTCTTTGATTGGTTAAGAAAAGACTGGTTTTGATCACCAAAAAGAGCCTTTATATTCGTTAAAAATGACATACTAAAGATAGTAGCATTTTTGGGGGTGTTATAAAAGGAGCGACAGAAACCATAAAAATAAGAACCCCTGTTACGGGGTTCTTATTTACAAGGCAGACAACTGAGAATTATCTTCGGCGGCGAGAAGATTTCTTCTTCGCTGTCTTTTTTGCTACTTTCTTTTTAGCAACTTTTTTCTTTGCTACTTTCTTTGCTTTCTTTTTTGCAGCCATGATAGTTATTTAACAACTAAATAATAAAAGTAACAGTTCCGACATACATAAATTATTTTCTAACTTATGAAAACTATTACACTTACATAGATAATTATCTCTTATACAAAAAATAAAACAATAAAAAAGAAAAACTTTTGTGGAAAACTTTACAAAAATATTTTTCAAAAATAATTATAAAAAAAATTCACACGAGTGTGTGAAATTTTTTTGTTTATTGTTTGCGTAACCACTCAATCATTTTTGTATAGGTTCCTGGCCCTGCTTGTCCATCTGATGTAAGTCCTTCTGCTTTTTGAAATGCTTTTATTTGATTTTCAGTTGTTGCTCCGTAGTCATTATCAATTTTTGAATCAGTGCCGTTGTAGATATTTAAAAATTCTTGCACTGTTCCTACTCGCGTGCCACGACTTCCCTTTTTCATAAGCACATTGTCATCAACAAGCTCTTGCAAGTCTGCAATAAGATTTTCATGCTCACCAGATGTCGTGGATGGTGTCTGACTAGATGGTGTGGATGAAGGAGGTGCTGGCGTTACAGATGTTTCTGGATTTGAATCAACAACAGTGCCATATCCAGTTGGTTCGTTTTCAATAATAGGACGAACGTCTGTTGTTTGCGCAGTAAATTCTTCGGGGTTAACCTGCAAAGAAATAACAGCCCAATAACCGAGTAAAAGAACTATGCCGAAAAATATAATAATGAGAAGATTTGCTTTAAGGGTTTCGAAAAACATAACGTTACTATGAAAACTTATATTAGTAATAAGTCTATACCTTAATCATACCAAACAGAGTTTTTTTGAAAAGTACATCATTCTATTCAAAAAGTGCATATTTTTGCCGACTTGCCTTAGTTTTTAAATCTGATAGTATAGGGAGCATGAACAGTATATTACCTTGGGTACAGATTATACTATCCATTCTATTAATAATAAGTGTTTTACTACAAAAATCTGAAGCCAGCTTAGGCGGTGCGTTTGGTAGTGGAAACGACAGTGGTAGCACCTACCATACAAGAAGAGGTTTTGAAAAGTTCCTATTTAGACTAACTATTGTGTTAGCTGTCCTTCTTGTTGTTTCTTCTATCTTGGCCGTGATCTAAACGGGTCAATTTATCTATGAACAAAGATTCGGGGAATACGTTCTCCTCAAAAATTAAAATTAATCAGGCTATTCACGCGTTTACGTATGGCCAAATGCTTCTCTTTTTACTCTTACTTACCATATTTTTTGTAAGTGGTTTTCTTATTTTAGATACTCTCAATGAAAAATACCTTGTCGAGAGACCGCTTGCTGGTGGCTCTATTAAAGAAGGAGTGATTGGATCGCCACGATTTATCAATCCTGTTCTTGCAAGTACAAGTACAGATAAAGATCTTACGACGATTCTTTTTTCAGGACTCATGAAAAAAAGCTCTGATGGAGTTATGGAATATGATTTGGCAGAAAGCTACACAGTAAACAATGAAAAAACTTTGTATACTTTTATACTAAAACCTTCTGCTGTTTTTCACGACAATACAAGGGTTACGGCTGACGATGTTGTGTTTACGATCACTCAAATACAAAATGGCTCACTCAAGAGTCCACATCAAGCAAACTGGCAAAACGTGTCTGTTACCAAAATTGATGAACGAACGGTGGAATTTAAACTTGCGGCATCATATGGCAATTTTCTTGAAAATGCCTCTATCGGAATTTTACCAGCACATCTATGGAGAGATTTAGATACTGAAGATTTTACATTCTCTGATAGTAATATTAGTGCGATTGGATCTGGACCATATAAAATTTCTCATATTGAAAAGAAGAAGAATGGCCTCATCGAGAGCATCTCTCTTGTTGCATTTAAAAACTACACTGGTGCGCCAGCCTATATTCATAAAATAACATTTGTCTTCTATCGAAACGAAGAAGACCTAACCAAAGCATTTCGCAAACATAAGATTGATCAAATAAACGCAATCAGTGGCACGCAAGCACGAGCGCTTGAATCTGAAGGAGAAACAATTACCCATGTAAATCTTTCAAGGATTTTTGGTCTATTTTTCAATAGCAATAAACAAGAGATTTTTAGAAATAAAAATATTGTACAAGCTATTCATTTAGCAATTGATAAAGACACTATCGTAACCACAGTACTTGGAGGATACGGACAAGTTATTGATGGTCCTATTCCAAAAATGATGCATGAGGGGGCTGGTTCAACCACAATGAGCACTCAGACAGAAGAAATTGCACAAGCAAATTCACTTCTTGATCGAGAAGGTTGGGTGCTCGGAAGTGATGGCATGCGAACAAAAAATGGAACTGCTCTTAAATTTTCAATTTCTACGGGCGACGCCCCAGAACTTCAAGCAACCACGAACTTAATCAAAGAAGATTTGAAACGCGTAGGTATTGCTGTTGATGTAAAAGTTTTTGAAATCGGCAACCTTAACCAAAGCGTTATACGTCCACGCGATTATGAATCACTGTTCTTTGGACAAATCATTAGTAGTGAATCAGATTTGTTCGCATTCTGGCATTCAAGTCAGCGTAATGACCCAGGACTCAATATTGCAAGCTACACCAATAGTAAGGTAGATGGTTTACTTGAAAAAATCCTCACCTCACAAAATGAAGATGAGAAGCATAAATATTTTACCGATATCGATAGTGAGATTAAAAAAGATTTACCCGCACTATTTATATACGCCCCAGATTTCATTTATCTGATGGACGACAAGATTCACAATATTAACATTACTAATATCACACTCCCTTCTGAACGATTGAGTCACGTCAATACCTGGTATGTCAGAACTGAGAAAGTGTGGAACTTCATTCATTAATAAAACATTATTATTTATAACTACTGATAAACATGGATCAAAAATCAAACAACACAGGACCTTCACATAGCGGTCAAAACAATAGAAATCGTACCCCCTATACTGGTACGCGAAACCAACACAGCTCTCGTGGAGGAGGAAGAAGATTTAATAATAAAAATTCTTCTCGACCAGAAACCACGGCCAACACTGGGGTGCGTCCACGACGCCCTGCTCCTTCTCAAATGAGAACTGGCGCACCTGTCAGAGATCGAAACAAAAGCGGTGCACCACACGGGCGACGAGAGCTTAGTTCTATTCAGCCTCCAGAAAAAAATGTAATTCGAGTTATTCCACTCGGTGGAGTTGAAGAAATCGGAAGAAATATGACCATGGTAGAACTCAACGACCAGATTATCGTTATAGATGCTGGTATTGGTTTTGCCGATGAAGAAAATCCAGGAATTGACTACATGATTCCAAACACAAAATATCTTGAGGCAAACAAGCACAAGATTAAAGCGATGGTGATCACCCACGGCCACCTTGATCACATTGGAGGTATTCCCTATCTTATTGAACGAATTGGTAATCCACCTATCTACACACGGGAATTCGGGGCATTGCTTGTAAAAGCAAAAGCTGAAGATTTTCCAGGTCTAAAACTCAACATTAAAGTTGTTGAAGCTGCAGACGGTGCGCTTCCAATTTCTCCTGACTTTAAAGTTCGATTTTTTGGGCTTACTCACTCAATCCCAGATTCAACAGGAGTAATTATTGAAACACCATTTGGTGATATTGTTTCAACAGGAGACGTTCGTGTTGATAACAAAGATGGCGTTCCTCTACCAAAAGAATTTGAACAATACAAAATGTTTAAAGACAGAAACGTACTTCTTATGACCATGGACTCGACAGGTATTACAAGTCCTGGCTGGTCTGGTTCTGAAGCTGAAGTAATTAGTAATATTGATACTATTATTAAAAATGCTCCGGGTAGATTAATCATTGGTACATTCGCTTCTCAAGTAGAACGAATTCTTGAATTTATCAATTCAGCAACGAGATATGGCAAGTATGTTGTTGTTGAAGGACGTTCAATGAAAACAAACGTTGGTATTGCCAAAGAACTTAAACTGACTGACTTCAAACATGTCATCGGTATTGAGGACATGGATGATTATCCACCTCATAAGATTGTACTTATTGCTACTGGCGCACAAGGTGAAGAATTTGCCGCGCTGATGAGAATGGCGAACGGAACTCACAAGCAAATCAAGCTTGGTGCAACAGACACGATTGTGCTTTCTTCGTCAGTTATTCCAGGAAACGAAGCTGCTGTTGATAGTTTGAAAGACAACCTCTACCGAGGCGATGCAAAAGTAATCACGTATATGGACAATGTTGTTCACGCATCTGGTCACGGAAAACGAGGTGAACTTGAATGGCTTCACAAGCAAATTAACTACAAATTCTTTATGCCGGTACACGGACACCACCACCGTCTCAAGATGCACGCAGAACTTGCAGAAACTCTGGGATGCCCAAAAACTAATATTGTCGTTCCTGATAACGGAAGTATTATTGAAATTGTAAATGAAGGTAAAGAAATCGTTAAGCGAAAAGAAAAAGTTCCAGGCGAAGCGGTTATTATCGATGGGCTTTCTGTATCGGATACACAACATCTTGTGATCCGAGACCGAAAAGCACTCGCTCAAGACGGTATCTTCGTTATGGTTGTCATGATCAATATGAAAACGAAGCAAGTAAAAAAATCTCCTGATCTTATTTCTCGGGGTTTTGTCTACTTAAAAGAAAATCAAGAACTTCTTAAGAAAGCACGAAACATGATTAAGAAAACAACTGAAGAAACAATTGCTGGTATGGATCCGGTTGATTTTGACTATGTAAAAGATACGATCACACGTAAGGTAACAAAGTTCCTATTCCAAGCTACTGGAAAACGACCTGTGGTTATCCCCGTTATTCTCAGCTCATAGTTTGTTAGACTATGTGTATGGTGCAGAAGCTCTCACATAGTAACTTAAAATCTATTTTCGGTGTAAGCTTTATCTTAACGATAAGTGTAGCTCTGACGTCCTATGTAGACTCGAGCTTTGTTGAAAGTTTTACGTCTCCTCATCTTGTTGGGTTACTTTTTGCCGCGGCATCACTTGCTTCGCTTATCTATATATCCTACACACCAAAAATTTTCCATCGGTATGGATTAGTGAAGACACTCAGTAGTGTTGGCGCGTTGTATGTCTTATCTGTTGTTGCTCTTGTTGCTTGTAAAAATCAACTAATATTACAACTCTTCTTCATAACCTACTGGGTTTCTGCCATAGCAATGTTTTTATCTGTCGATGTACTTCTGTCGCACTATTCAAAAAACACCTCGGCTGGAAATACTCGGGGTATTTACCTGACTGTGTACAACTTCGCATTTCTCATTGGACCATTTCTTGCCGGTATTCTGGTAAATACTGTCTACTTCAAAGGTGTATATTTAACATCGGGTCTCCTTATTGCCTGTATGCTCTATTACTTTGTACATCAGTTTAAAGATGTGCATATTTTTCCCGAAGATAAAAAAATGAACTTCTTTTTAGGGGTGAAAAATCTTTTCAAGCGAACTGATCTTAAAAATGTATATCTTGTATCGTTAACACTTAACTTCTTCTTCGCATGGATGACTATCTACACCCCTCTGTACCTGTCTGAGTACGTTGGTCTATCGTGGCAAGAAATTGGTGTAGTGTTTGCAGTCATGCACATACCCTATGTCCTCTTTGATATTCCCTGGGGCACTATTGCCGATAAAATTCTTGGTGAAAAAGAAATGATGGTCGCGGGTATTATTATTGTCAGCTTGTGTACTATTGCACTTGGATTTATCACCGGAAAGGAGGTTTGGATTTGGGCTTGTGGACTTGCTCTAACTCGTATTGGTGCGAGCCTCATACAAGTAACAACAGAAAGTTACTTTTTTAAAAAAATTGACAAGGAAGATACTCGAACAATCTCTGTTTTCCGCAACACTTCCTCTGTCGCATTTCTTATAAGTCCAATTATTGCAACCATTGCCCTATCCTTTGCAAATATTCAAAATTTGTTTATTATCTTAGGACTTATCGTTTTATTGGCACTTATACCAACGTACGGCCTTCATGACACCAGATAACAAAAACAACGGAACACGAATCAACAAATACTTAGCTGATCAAGGTATTGCAACACGTCGCGGCGCCGACAAGCTTATTTCCCTTGGTAAAGTTCTGATTAATGGAAAACGAGCAAAGCTTGGTGACACTGTCGAGTCAAGCGACACAGTGACACTCAAAAACACAAAAGAAGAAAAACTTGTGTATTATGCATACAACAAACCTGTTGGTGTTACCACGGTCGGCAAACAAGAAGGTGAAGAAGAAATTAAAGATATTATTCAATTCCCTTTTAGAGTCTTTCCACTAGGGCGCCTCGACAAAGACTCAAGCGGTCTTTTAATTATCACCAACGATGGACGTATTACAGAAAAACTTTTAAGTGGTGTATATAACCATGAGAAAGAATATGTGGTGACCGTTAATCACGCCATAGAACACATGTTTATGGTTAAACTTCGTGATGGTGTTCGTCTTGGAAAAGAAATGACAAAAAAAGCAAAGGTGCGAAAACTCGACAGTCATACATTTGAAATTATTATCACTGAAGGGAAAAATAGACAAATTCGTCGCATGTGTGCTTCACTCAACTATCAGGTGAAGTCACTTCAAAGAGTTCGTATCATGAACATTTTGCTTGGCAAACTACGACCAAACACTTATAGAGAAATTAAAGGTAAAGAATTAGAAGAATTTTTAAAAGAAGTTTTATAAAAAATCCGCCAGAGAATGGCGGATTTTTTATAGTTTTAATTTTTAGAACCTCTCTTTCTCTCACCTTCCTTTAAGAAAATCTTTCGAAGACGAACTGCATCTGGTGTAACTTCGAGAAGTTCATCTCCTCGAATCATACTCATCGCAAGCTCAAGTGTAAGAAGTAACGGCGGAACAACCTTCACAGCCTCATCAGAACCAGAAGCACGCATGTTGGTAAGCTGTTTTCCTTTTGTTGGATTTACCACCATGTCTTCGCCCTTCACGGTGTATCCAATCACCATACCTTCGTATACTTCTGTGTTCACAGGAATATACAGCACTCCACGCTCTTGTAGGTTATCGAGAGCAAAGGCGAGTGCCTTGCCGTTTTCCATAGACACCATTGATCCAAATTCTGTTTTTGTTACTGTACCAGCATATGGCATGAAGCCGTGGAAAATTGTTGTAAGAATTCCTTCACCTCGAGTATCGACAACGAATTCATTTCTATACCCAAGAAGACCACGAGTCGGAACAACGAAGATCATCTTCACGTTGTTTCCATCGTGTTCCATGTTTTGCATCAAACCTTTTCGTTTGCCCATTTTCTCGATAACGGCACCAGAAAATTCTTCTGGAACAACGATCGTTGCCTCTTCGAAAGGTTCACTCTTTTCTCCATCAATATCTTTAATGATTACTTCAGGTTGTGACACAGCGAGCTCAAACCCTTCGCGTCGCATATTTTCAATGAGAATTGCCAAGTGAAGTTCACCTCGTCCATAAACCTTAAATTTACCTTGATCACCAAAATCAACTCGAAGACCCACGTTTACCTCAAGTTCTTTTTCGAGTCGCTCTCGGATTTGTCGTGACGTAAGCAATTTACCTGCTCGCCCAACAAACGGAGAATCGTTCACCATCATGTTGAAGGAAACGGTTGGTTCGTCAACTTTAATTTCAGGCATTGGGTCAGTTGTTTCAATATCAACAATTGTTTGACCGATGAAAATATCTGGAAGACCTGAAATCATAATAATGTCACCAGCAACAGCTCCTTCAACGGATTTTCGTTGCATACCTTCAAAAGTAAAAAGTTTCGTGATTTTACCACTATGGAGTGCTCCGCTAGTATCTTTTGCAAATACTTTTTGTCCGTCTTTAATAACACCTTGATACATTCGACACACACCCATTCTTCCTAGGAAGTTGTCATACGCCAGGTTAAATACTTGAGCCTTGAGTGGTCCTACAATTTTATCTTCACCAGAAACTGAAGGTACTTCTTGAAGCACAAGATCAAGGAGCGGGGTTAGATCTTTCATTTCATCTTGCATAGCAAGCTTTGCAGTACCAGCTCGGCCAATTGCGTATACTGTTTTGAAATCGAGTTGTTCATCAGATGCACCAAGCTCAAAAAAGAGTTCATATACCGCATCATGGGCAGCATTCACGTCTGCTGCAGGTTTATCAATTTTATTAAGCACTAAAATAGGTTTAAGTCCAAGTTCAAGAGATTTTTTAAGTACGAATTTTGTTTGAGGCATTGGTCCTTCCGCAGCATCAACGATCAAAAGCACTGAGTCAACAGCTTTTAATACTCGTTCAACTTCTGAACCAAAGTCGGCGTGGCCAGGAGTGTCTACAATATTAATTTTTGTACCTTTGTAATACACCGAAGTGTTTTTTGCGTAAATAGTGATTCCTCGCTCTTTTTCAAGATCGTTTGAATCCATAGATACTGTTTCATCTGCCATTTCATTTTGACGTAAAATAGCGTCAGTAAGCGTTGTCTTACCGTGGTCCACGTGAGCAATAATTGCGATATTTCTGATTTCCATACAAAATTAACTTAAAAAATTTACCCCGAATAGTCGGGGCCTCCTTTAAAGGAGATAGTTGGACGTTTACTATACCATGTAGAGAAAGACTTGTGAAGCTAATAACCCCCAAACCAAAACAGCCCCGAAGGGCTGCTTTGAGATGCTATTCTATTGGATTTTGACCCCTAATGATTCGAATGAGAAACATGATAACGGCGGCAACCAACAGAATGTGAATAAACCAACCTATAGTGTACGCACCTACGACACCAAGGATCCATAATATGAGTAGTACGAAAGCGATTGTTGTAAGCATAAATATTGTAATTCTTAATATTTATAAAACGACCTCTTTGTGTAACCTAATATCTATTGTGGCAAACTTTCTCCGTTTTCTTCACCAAGAGAAAAATCAATATTAATTCCCTCTTGCTCTTCTGCACTATTTTGTTGTCTGTCAGTTATATATCGATACCCGAAAAAACCAAGTATCAAGATAACAATGACAATCAAAATAGTATTTACCCCACTTCCATTATTTTGACCTTCCATAGAACGTATTAATTAATGGATAATTATTTCTTTCCTGGAACTTTTTTAGCAACCTTCTTTACGACAGCTTTTGTAGTTGTTACAACTTTCTTCACAACCTTTTTAGCACTTCCTGTAGCCTTTTTAACGGCTGTTTTTGTTTTTGACGCAATAACTTTTGCATCTTTTTTAGCACCAGTCATAACTTTTTTGATAGTAGCGGCTGCAGCTTTCACGTCTTTATTTGCTGCAACTTTCTTTTTCACAACACCAACAGCTTTTACAACTTTTGCTCGATTCTTTTTACCGTTTGGACCAAGTAGCGCATACGCTGCTGCACCAGCAACCACAGCTGCTGCACCTACAGCCACTGCTTTGCCGACATTACTTTTTTTTCCTTCTGTCTTTTTTGCAACTTTTTTCATCGGATTTTTTACTTAAAAAATAATGATAATAGGCGACAGATATATTATACTCCTTTTACTATTTCTATACTAGACTTTTCTTCTTATTTTAGGAGGGACTGTTTTGACAGCATCAGAAGCAACTCTTTTCTTTCGCCGAGGAAACATAAATCTAAAAATTGGACTTTGTTTAATGTCATCGATAAGGTCTTTTGCCTCTTCTCCCATGTAATCACTGGTGTTTTTAAGCTTTTCGACAAGTGCATTCACTGAAGAAACCAATCTTCGGAGCTTGATCAAGAGTACAATAACAAAAAAAGAAATAACAAGAACCGCGATCGAGGTAATAAAGAAAAAGATATTTGCCTGCACAAGAGTTTCCATATGGTTATTATAGAATAGAACTATTAAAAATACGTGTGGACAATTAGAGACACGCTTTACATGTACCCCGCATAACAATGTCATGAATGTATCCCACTCCCTGCTTTTTTTTATACGGAAGAGTTACCGATGCAACACTTCCACAGTCATCACACACAAAATGGTCGTGTGATGCTTCTGTTTTTATTTCATACATAACAACATCTTTTGAAATAAGAACTTTTTTTACAATATTATCCTTTACCAAACTTTCAAGATTGCGAAACACGGTAGAAAAATCTGCTGATACTTTTTTTTGAATATCAGCAATAGACAGTAAATGTTCTTGAGACAGGATTTCTAAAATTTCATCTTTGTAGAGTGAGTTCTTCATGGGACAAGTATATTCTATTTGCAAGTTACTTGCAAATAGAATATACTTGTTGAAGTACTATGCGAACGAAAGAAATTCTATTTAAAATATTTCTTGTCTTGTACATTGTCGTACTTGGCATTCATGCAAAGAATATTGATTGGACAGTACTCAGTGGCATTGCCCTACTGTCTGGTGTCCTCCTTGCCTATTTTGCGCATGCAAGAAAAGGCTTTGTGACAATCCTGCTACTTGCAGTGCATATGACTATTGAGTGGTCTCAACATGTTAGTGTTGGCTTGTCATATACAACTGGCGAATTAATCTTTCACGGAATACACGCGCTGTTTGATATCGTGTTTCTTGTAAGCGAATTTAAACGTCATTCACACAACGCCTTAAAAGCAATTCTTGCTGGTATATTAGTTGGACTCCTGTCGCTTCTTCTTTTAGGTAATCATAAACATGTAGAAACTTCGGAAGAAACTCACCATGCTGAATCAGAAGAACACACTGAATTCCCTTTTGATGCACTTATTATGGGCGGTATTTTAGGTTGCGCAGTAACCCATCTTTTTGAGAGAAGAAGATAGTGAAATATACTTTACTGCTGCCAGACTTGGGCTCGAACCAAGATAAACGGTACCAGAAACCGTTGTCCTACCATTAGACGATCTGGCAATGAGTGTTTTCACACATCTCAGTTATACCAGAACTCATCATTTTTCTCAAAATAAGATACAATAGATGACGTATGAAAGAGCAAAAACCATTTCGACCAAAACGCCTCACTCTTGATGAAATTAAAAGCGGATGTATCTATGTCACAGATGGAGACGAAACAGAAACTCGTATTTGTGTTATCAATGAAGAATTTCGCCAAGGTTTTGATATTATCAAAAGTAGCAAAGATCATAACAAATCGGTAACTTTTTGGGGCTCTGCCCGTTTAGCTGAAGGCCATGAAGACTATCAACGAGCACTTAGACTGTCTCGACGTATCGCTGGAGAGCTTGGCTATTCAATCGTTACTGGTGGTGGACCAGGTATTATGGAAGCTGGAAACCGTGGCGCTTACGAAATGGGAAAACCATCTTTTGGTTTAACAATTAAGCTTCCAATGGAACAGTATACAAATAGGTATGTTACTGACGAAATACCGTTCTATTTCTTTTTTACACGAAAGGTTCTCATGGCATATTCTGCTGAAGCGTATCTTTACTTCCCTGGTGGATTTGGAACCTTTGATGAACTCTTTGAAATTTTAACGCTCGTTCAAACAGGTAAAATTTCAAAAGTGCCAATAATATTAGTTGGTAAAAAATTCTGGGAACCACTTGATAGGATGATACGCGAAACGATGCTCAAAGAATTTGAAACTATATCCCCAGAAGATCTTAATCTCTACACAATTACCGATGATGAGGATGAGATTGTGCGAATTGTAAAAAATGCACCGATGCGAGAAGAATAATGTATGACAACAGGAATTATCTCGGCTTTTATAGCAATGATAGCGTGGGGTGTTGGTGATTTTTTTATACAAAAATCAACAAGAAAAATTGGTGACTGGCAAACCTTGTTCCTCATTGCTCTTTTTGGAACAGTAATGGTTTTACCTTTTGTATGGTCAGATATTGGCAAGATTGTACTACTACCATCAAACATTGTCTATATTATATTTACAGCGGCTATATTACTTTTCGTGGCTGCACTTTTTGAATTTGAGGCACTCAAGAAAGGAAAGCTTTCTATAGTTGAACCTATTTGGTCATTTGAAATAGTGGTTTCAAGTATCTTTGCTTTTTTTATCCTTCGAGAACCTCTTTCCACTCTACAAATCATACTTATTCTAATTCTGATGATCGGTCTTTTCTTGATTTCATACAAAGATATCACAGTAAGTAAACGAATTATTTTTGAAAAAGGAATAAAAATCGCTTTCTTATCTGCGCTACTTATGGGTATTACAAATTTTTTTGTTGGATGGGGTGCACGAGAAACAAATCCACTTATGATTAACTTTGTTATTAATAGTGTTTCTTTAGTGGGATCTTTTATTTTTATTGCCAGACAAAGAAAAATAAAAGATACTTTGATTCATCTTATAGAATATCCGAAAGTGCTTGCGCCCATGATGATCTTAGACAACATCGCATGGATAGCGTTTGCAATCGCGATGGTTTCTACTCCTATTGGCATTGCGGTTGCAATCTCTGAAAGTTACATCATTATTGCTGTACTTCTCGGAATTTTTATTACAAAAGAGAAATTACTCAAGCACCAATACATTGGTCTTCTTGTCGCAATTCTATCAGCAATTATACTTTCAACGACTATATAGTTCAAAGAGATTTTTTATTACCCTTACTTGTGCAAACTTTTACAAACTCTGTAAACAATGGATGTGGTTCTAATACTCGTGCAAGGAATTCTGGGTGGAATTGTGTTCCTAAGAAAAATGGATGCTGTGTTGTCGGAAGTTCTGCTATTTCCATGAGTACACCATTTGGAGATTTACCAGAAAATACAAGTCCTGCTTTTTCAAGCATGTCCACATAATCAGGATTCACTTCATAGCGATGACGATGGCGCTCAAGAATCTTTGATTTTTTATAAGCATCAAAAGCAATCGTATTTTTCTTCAAGATCGCTTCGTATGTACCAAGACGCATTGAAGCTCCATATTCTTTCACTTCAAGCTTTTTTCTTTGCTCCGGCATAATATCCACCACTGGATGTTCGGTCTTTTCATTAATCTCTACAGTATGAGCGTTCTTAAGACCCAGGACATTTCTTGCGTACTCAACAACCATAAGCTGCATACCATAACAAATTCCGAAATATGGAATCTTGTTGACTCTGGCATATTCAATAACTTTTATCTTTCCTTCAATGCCTGTTTCGCCAAATCCTCCTGGCACTAAAATACCGTCATATTTTACAAGTTTTGCCAATTCTTTTTTCCCATTAGTTTCGAACTTTTTTGCATCAAGCCAGTGAAGGTTTGTTTTGACCCCCAGGTGTATTCCTGAAATTTTCAATGCTTCAATAATTGAGATATATGCGTCAGAGAGTACAAAGTCCCCCGTATCAAAATATTTACCGACAACTGCAATATTCACTTCTTTCTGAGTCTTTTTCATCACCACACTTCTCCACTCTTTAAGATTATTTTTTCGAGACTTCAAACCAAAATGACTGAGAATTCTTGTTCCTAGCCCATCATTTTCAAAATTAATAGGCACCTCGTAAATACTTTTTACATTTGGAGCGGCAATAACATCATCCGCAGAAAGAAGCCCTGTCATGTTGGCAATTTTTTCTTTTCTTTTTTTATCAATAGGAAGCTCGGCCCGGGCAATAATAATATTTGGACTTACTCCATACGAGTTCATTTGTATAACGGCATTTTGAGTTGGCTTTGTTTTCATTTCACCAATCGAAGAAGGAGTCGGCAAATATGACACCATCACAAACATAACATCCTTTGGGTTTTTTAGTTTAAGTTGACGTGCGGCTTCTAGAAAAATAGCATTTTGGTATTCACCCACAGTACCACCAACTTCTACAACCACAACTTCTGCATCTGTTTTCTTTACCGATTCATGAATACGCCGAATAATTTCTTCGGTAATATGATATGTTGGTTCAACACATTTACCTTTGTATCCAAGCGCGCGCTCTTTATCAATCACATACTTAAAGACCATGCCGTTCGTCATATAGTTTTCCTTTGGAAGGGTTTGATTCAAAAAGCGCTCGTAGTTACCCATATCTTGATCAGTTTCAAGACCAGAATCCATCACAAACACTTCTCCATGTTCTGTTGGGTTCATCGTACCAGCATCCACATTTAAATAAGGGTCGGCTTTTATCAAGCTGACCCTTAAGCCTTTACTTTTTATAATAGTACCGATTGAAGCTGTTGTGATTCCCTTACCAACGCCAGACATCACTCCCCCGACCACAAAGATATATTTTGTTTTTGATCTTTTTTCTGACATATGAAGTGATGTTTGTATTGTTATTTTTTAAGATATGCTCTTGTTGCAAGGAAACTAGAAATCATACCGAGCAACATTCCGAACACTGCAGTGATCACAAAGAGTTGGAAAAAGTTCGCAAAGTAGTAGGTGTTAAGATTGATTCCCAAAAAGTCTGTCATGTTTGCACCAAGCCACAGTGAGATCGGATAGAAGATGAGCATAGTAATAAACGCAGAGACAAGTCCATACAACATTCCCTCAACCATAAATGGACCTCGAATATAGTGGTTTTCAGCACCCACAACACGCATAACGCCAATTTCTTCTCGCACGATATAAATATTAAGTCGTAGCGTGTTAAAAGTAATAATGACAGAAATACACACAAGAACGAGCGTAATACCCAAGCCAAGCTTCTTTGCACCTTCGGTGATAGAAATAAGACGGTCAATGACCAGTTTGTTTTGGAAATAGTTTACCTTATCAATAATAACTTGTTGGTTGCTTTGAAGGGCGTCGCCCGACTCTAAGAAGTTTGCAATTTGTTCATATTCAGAGGCTTCTATTGCTTCAATATTTAGTGTTGCGCCCAAAGGATTTTCATCGAGCTCTTCAAGAGCTTGTAAAGTAAGATAGTCGGTAGAATGTCGCTCTCTGAAATTTGCTAGTGCTTGTTCTGCAGAAATATATTCAACACTTGCAACTTCAGGCAACTGTTCAAGCTGACCTTTAATACCCAAAATTTCAGATTCGGAAGCACCAACAGTAAAGAAAACAGTAACGTCTACTTTGTCTTGGAGTTGACTCAACGAAAAATTAAGAACTGCCTGAGAAAGAATAATGAGCGTAATAACAGAAAGCGTAATAGTCATCACAAGCACAGAAGACAAAGACACAAAACCGTTTCGAACGAAATTTAGAAACCCTCCTCGTACAACTCTTTTTATATCTAATACTTTCATCCCGATAGTGACAGGTCGCGGTCTTAATGCTTCCTATCGTTATTCTTAAAAAATCTGATAATAATAAACTTAATTTCTATTCTACTACCCTTAGCGACCGCGGTCACTATCGGGATTCATATCCTACTGCTCTAAATGATATATTTTCCTTTCTCATCATCACGAACCATCTTTCCATCTTCAAGCGTAATCACTCGTTTATGAATCGCATCAACCACACCTTTGTTGTGAGTAGTAAGAATAACCGTGGTTCCTAAACTATTAATTTTTTTCAAAATATGAACAACCTCGTAAGTATTTACTGGATCAAGATTACCCGTTGGTTCATCAGCGACAACAACTTCTGGATTGTTAATAATTGCTCGCGCAATAGAAAGACGCTGTTTTTCTCCACCAGACATTTGGTGTGGGAAATGAAAAGCTTTTGACCCTAGATCAACAAGATCAAGAACGTGTGGAACATCCGATTCGATCTCTTCGTCTGTTTTACCCGCAGATTCCATCGCAAAGGCAATATTTTCATAAGCAGTTTTATTCGGCAACAGACGAAAATCTTGGAAGACAGTACCAATTCTTCTTCGTAGGTTTGTTAATTTTGATGAACGAAGTGTGTTTACTTCTATCTCATCAAAAAAAATATTCCCATCGGATGGCTTTTCTTCGCCGAGCAAAAGTTTAACAATAGTTGTTTTTCCAGCTCCAGAGTGCCCCACAATAGAGACAAATTCCCCTGATTTTATTTCAAAATTTAGTCCTTCAACAGATGCTTCAGCCGCGTTTGGGTAGATTTTTGTTACATTTTCAAAACGTATCATGGAATATAGTATAGCAAAATTTTCAAATCCACAGAATAGCTATAATGAGCGTTCTGCCTCAATAAATTCGTCGATTTCCCCAGATTTTAGCACTTTTTCAATATCACGAATCTCCACACCAGTCCGATGGTCTTTCACCATTTGATACGGATGGAAGACATATGAACGTATTTGACTACCCCATTCATTGTCGACAACCTTTGAAATAGCAAGCTCTCCGAGTGTTTCTTTCTGCTTTTCTTCAAGAATTTTTATGAGTTTCCCTCGTAACATGTGCTCTGCTTTTTCTCGATTCGCTTCTTGACTACGCTCTGACTCAACATGCACGGCAATACCTGTTGGCACATGGACCAGACGAACAGCAGTATCGCGTTTGTTCACGTTTTGTCCACCAGGACCAGAACTTCGAGCAAAAGAAACCTCTACGTCATCTTTTGGAAGAATAAAATCATCAACATGCTCAATCAGAGGAATAAATTCAACCATAGCAAACGAAGTATGGCGCTTTGCATTTGCATTAAAAGGAGAAATTCTTACAAGCCTGTGTACGCCCGATTCTCTCTTTAAAAGTCCGTATACATTTTTCCCGGTAATCTCGATAGAAATCGCTCGATAGCCATTTCGTTCGTTTGTGTGAGCACTCGTAATTTTTTGTGAAAAATTATGCGCATCACAAAAACGTGAATACATTTCGTATAAAATTCTTACAAAGTCTTCGGCATCATCACCACCTGCCCCAGCAAAAATATTAAGAATGGCTGATTTTTTATCGTACTTTGCTAACCCTTCTAGTTTATCTTTTAGTTCTTGGATTTTTTTTATTGTAGATTGAGCTTCTACTTTATTTGTTCAAAAATCTGGCCGAGCCATCTCTGCTTCAAGAGATTGAATCTGTGAAGTTATTTCTTCATTTGTCATAGTAACGCCACTATATCAAATAAGATAGAAAGAAAAAAGCCCTGTCATAGACAGGACTTTTTGATGAATGTTAGAGCTCAGCTTAGCAATTTCCTGAGGTTGTCAACTGCCTGACGAACCTGCTCACTCCTGAGACCTTTTAGGGGTGCAGATGTTTCCACGGGTAGACCGTCAATAAGCCTTTTAGGGATACTGTTCATGAAAATTACCGCCCTACAATGATGAGAACCGAGCATTGCCTCGACATTACGCTCACTTGAACATAATATTGTAATTCTTGTTGGTTGAATACCACAAGACACAAGCATGGCCTGCAACTTCTTCTTTTGACGGTCAAAAGCAGGAGAAATTAGGACTGCAAGTCTACCACCGTGATCCGCACCAAGATACCTTTCTGAATCTGGCCAAACAAGCTCAAGTTGAGATCTGTTGATAGATACACTTTTAGGGTTTTCAGCTAGAGCTTCTAAAACTTCAGCAATGTGAGCCCTTTGTTTATCGGTCAGAGCATCTTCTGCCAGCGCAGAGGTCAAAAGACTAAGGGCTTTCAAAGCCTTTTTTGTGGGTTGAAGTTGCATGAACTTTGTTTTTGCTGACAATACAACAAAAACAAGAAAAAGTAAATATGTGAGCCATTGTCGGGAATCGGTCACAAATATTTTTCCTGACGGAAAAATTTCGCGACCCCGGCTCGGTATTTTTGCCTTGAGCAAAGCTCAAACAAAAATATACCTCCGCCTTTCGATTCCGATCGCAGGCAAAAGCCTGCTCAATGTCTCCAAAGGAGCCATTGTCGGGAATCGAACCCGAGACCTCACCCTTACCATGGGTGTGCTCTACCAACTGAGCTACAACGGCAATGAGAACATATTAAAACAAAAAGAGCCTTTTTACAAAGACTCTTTTTGTATTTGCGCGATTGCTAGGACTTGAAGCTTACAGCTTCAGTACACCTTTTGGTTAAAACTTCACAAGCGGAGTTTTAAGCTCAAAAGGTTTTCAAGTCCCGAACGTAATGTTTCCCAAACATTACTCCCCTCCTACCATAAGAAAAACCTGACTTTACATGTCAGGCTTTTCTTAATTTGCGCGATCGGCGGGACTTGAACCCGTAACCTCCCACGTGACAGGCGGGTGCTCTAACCAGTTGAGCTACGACCGCAAATATTAACTTCCAACGTCGCAAGTTTATCACAAAGAGATACGTTTGCCAACGCTTGAAAATTGTGTCGAGGGTGGGAGTCGAACCCACGACCTTAGCGTTATGAGTGCTACGCTCTAACCATCTGAGCTACCCCGACAATGGATACAAAGTAACATAGAATGAAGTAATTTTCAAGATAAAAAGCACAAAGGACCTTCTCGGTTTGAGAAGGTCCTTTATCAGCGCACCAACATCAATAGAATGCAGCGTGCCCGCTTGTTGCGCAACGGTCGAAAAGCTTACCCATCATGTGATCGCCCGAGGGAAAGCCTTTGAACTGATCAGTGGCAACATCCTCCAAGGGTGCTCGATCAGATGCTCCGCATATCGCTTTTATCGCGCCGTCCAGTTCTCCGGGCAGGAATGACGGATCCTCGCCCTCAGCTCTGCTCATTTCAGCTTTGATATCAGTCTCAGCAACATAGCGAGCTTCATTCTCTTCAGAGTGTCCCATGGCGATTCAGTGTTTGGTTTGGAATGGTTGAAAGTTCGTTGGCTTTTAATATACTATATATTTTAAATAAAGTCAAGCTTTGTGAGCTAAAACAAAAGCGCCCAGAGGACGCTTTTGTTTTACATGTTGCGGGGGGCCGACTCGAACGGCCGCCTTCAGGTTATGAGCCTGATGAGCTACCACTGCTCTACCCCGCGATCTATTTTGTTTAAACCTAACTACAACAACTTTTACATCATAACCTCAGGTTATTCGCACTATAAGTTCCTTTTGGAACTACCACTGCGGTACCCGCGATATACTTCAGTGGTTTAATTCTACATACTTTTTAGCTTTTTGCAAGATTTTAAAACAATCTTAAATGAATTCAAATTCTTTGAAAACTTTTTCAAATTGAGCGATCACTCGTTTTGCTTCTCGATGATCAATTTGGAAATTAAGACCTTCATGAGCAATTTTATTTCTCACTTTATGTGCCTCCCATGCTTCTTGAAGTGTATCAAAATCTGATGCTTCGACTGATTTAAGTTTTTCTCCCAAATTATCTCCTCTGTATCCCATCCGAGTCATCATTTCGTCTAAAATATTATCGGCTTCGATAATAGCAAGTCGCCAATCAGAGGAGTTGGTTGAATGCACGTGATCGAGCACTGTTTGCCATCGATCATTCTTTTTATACACTTCAATTTCTGCCTCAAGAGGTCTACTCAGCTTTTTAGCTTTCCTTTCTCGCATTTCACTTTTTCGCACAATCACATACAAAATAACCGTAATAGCGATCAGTGCAACAACCGAAAATATAAACGTGACAACACTATCAACCGTTCTCAAAAAACCACTACCATCGACAGAAAGTCCTCCGGTAATCAGCTTATACATTTTTTGAAAGATAAATTCTATATTGATTGATTGCATATAGACCTATTGTACCTCAAATTTTTTACCCACTTCAAAGAGTAACTGTTCTCCGAAGTGTGGCGCCATGAGTTGAATGTCGAGCGGAAGTCCGTCACTTGAAAATCCTGCAGGTAATGAAATCGCTGGAACACCAGTAATGTTTGCTGGCACGGTAAACACATCTGACATATACATTTCAAGTGGACTTGCTTTAGCGCCCGGTTTAAACGCAGGACTCGGCGTTGTTGGCGTAACAATAAGATCAACATGTTCGAATACCTTGTTCATTTCTTCTGTAATTTTGTGTCGCATTTTTATTGCCTTGTTGTAGTAGGCGTCATAGTAACCATGAGAAAGTACGTATGTACCGAGTAAGATTCTTCGTTTTGCTTCTGCTCCAAATCCAGCTTCTTTTGTTTTTTTGTATGAATCCGCCACGTCTTTTCCAGAAACAGAAAGTCCAAACCGAATACCATCAAAACGAGAAAGGTTTGTAGAGACTTCAGCTGGCATCAACACGTAATACACGGCAAGTGAATATTCCATAAAAGGAACTTCAATATCAACAATTTCATAGCCGAGACTCTTTAACTTTTCTAGGCTTTTTTCAAAATTAAGAAGAGTCTCTTTATGAATTCCATCTCCCTGTAGAAACCCTCGCGGAACACCAATCTTTTTCACTTCTTTTTTTATACAAACTCTTTCAGATTCTTTAACACACGTACTATCTTTTACATCTTCTTTGGCAAGTGTGGTAAAAATAATTTCAGAATCTTCTACTGTTTTTGTGAATGGACCGATAATATCAAGAGACGATCCCATTGCCATAAGTCCACTTCGGGAAATAGTTCCATAGGTTGGTTTGAGCCCAACAACACCACAAAACCCTGCCGGCTGTCTGATTGATCCGCCAGTATCTGATCCAAGAGCAAAGAGTGCGCCACTCATAGCAACTGCAGCAGCAGAACCTCCGGATGAACCACCAGCCACGGTTTCTGTGTTCACTGGATTTTTTGTAATTCCATATGCAGATGTTTCTGTTGAAGAACCCATCGCGAATTCATCCATGTTAGTGCGACCTAAAATAACCGCACCTTCGTTCTTTAAGTCTTCAATAACTTTTGCATTGTAAACGGCAACATATCCTTCAAGAATTTTTGAGGAAGCTCCAACGCGGTGGTCTTTGAAAAGCAAATTATCTTTAATCGCTAAAGGAATGCCGGTAAGATTTTTTATGTCCCCTTTTGCAATCATGTCATCAGCCTTTTTTGCTTGATCGAGTGTATCATCAAATACCTCCAAGTATGCATTCACTTCGGGATTTCTTTTTTTAATTTCTTCAAGATAAGCACCTGTTAAATCTACGGAAGTAAATTCCTTGTTTCGAAGTGCGTCCTGCGCTTTTTTAAGAGTGAGTGTTGTTAAATCAATCATATGTATTACAGAATTTTCTTCACTTTAATAAAGCCATTTTCTGTTTGCGACGCAGAAGATAGTAAGTCAGAAGAAAATTGTCCTGGAGTATTTTTTGCCAGATCTTCTCGGGCAATATTTTGAGTTGTATATGCGGATGTTACATCACCCAAGTCAACAGATTCTATCTGGTTGATATATCCTAAAATAGATTCAAAGTCTTTCTTGAATCCTTCGGCTTCTTCCGGCTTTATTTCAATTTTAGCGAGTTCTCCTAGTTTCTGAATATCTTCTTGTGTCATATGTGTCTTATTGTACACAAAAATAGGCTTTTTAAAAGAAAAACCCGAGAGCCTTAGCACTCTCGGGCCGGATAATACACAGCCAATTTGCGACTCGCGCTTATTGGGTTTCGTTTTTCGCTCGTCACTACTCGACGGTTATCCTAGAGCCATTTCTCTTCGCTCCAGCGCCCTTCGGTCACTGGGTAGCCCTCCTGCATATGACGAGTATCTATTCCGTCGCAAGATATCTAGACGAGGCCTAGATGGGTTGCCCCATTGGGAAATCTTTGGATCAATGGTCTTACACCCCTTCCCAAAGCTTATCGCAGTGTGTCACGTCCTTCATCGACATTTGAAATGTGAAGAGTTAAGTATGGCTCCTAACTAGAAGAATGACATACATTCAATTTGTTTGCAATAAAATAAATTACTTTACAAATAATTTTTGAAAACCCTTCTCATCTAAAATCTTTACCCCGAGCTTCTGTGCATCAGCATACTTAGATCCTGGGTCTTCTCCTGCAACAACATAGCTTGTATTTTTAGAAACAGAGCTTGCCACTTTCCCTCCTAAATCTTTTATTTTTTTCTTAGCTTCATCACGTGACATATTTGCCAACGTTCCAGTTAACACAAACGTAAGGCCAGCAAACCTATCTCCTCCCGTTACTAGTTTCTTAACCTTGAGATATGGCAAGAGTCCAGACACTTCAATCTGATTATCCTTGTGTGCAAACCAGTCCACTACAGATTTCGCAACAACGTCGCCCACACCTTCAATAGTTTCGAGCTCAGAATATGTTGCTTTTTGGAGACCTGCAAATGTTTTAAAACGCTTTGCTAATAACTCAGCTGTTTCTTCACCAACGTGACGAATACCAAGTGAATATATAAATTTATGCAATTCTACACTTTTACTTTCTTGTATTGCGGTGAGTAAATTTTGAATTGATTTTTCTTGAAAGCCTTCGAGTCCTGTCATGTCACCCGCTTCAAGTTCGTAAATATCTTTTCGTTCGGTCACCAGCCCTTCTTCTATAAAAAACTCAACAATTTTTTCTCCGAGCCCAACAATATTCATTCCCTTCTTAGAGACAAAATGAATCATATTTTCAAGCTTAATCGCTGCATGATTTTTATCTTTGATGTACCAAGCCACCGATTCATCTTTTCCTGATGTATCTTTTACAATCTCCAAGCCGTGTGTTTTTGCAAATTCTGGTATTGAAAACTTTTTTTCTTTTCCTGTCCGAAGATTTGTTAAGACGGATAACACTTCTGGGATAATATCGCCGGCTTTTCTGATAATCACTGTGTCACCGATTCGTACATCGAGCCTATCAATTTCATCTTGATTGTGGAGCGTAGCACGAGAAACTTTCGAACCTGCAACCAATACAGGCTCTAGGTGGGCCACGGGAGTAAGTGCACCTGTACGACCAATTTGAACCTGAATATCAAGCACTTTTGTCGTTACTTCTTCTGCGGGGAATTTATATGCAACAGCAAAACGTGGGGCCTTAGCGGTATAGCCCAAGTTTTCGCAAATTTTTTTGGAATTTATTTTAATAACCAAACCATCGATACCAAATTCTTGTTTGTCTCTTTTTAGCACCCAAGAATCATAGAGCTTCTGTATTTCAGAAATATTCTTACAGAGCTTCCAATCCTTGTTTACCGTAAAGCCTTGTTTCCCTAAGAAATGAAGTTCTTCTTCATGTGTTCGTATTTTTTCATCCATCTTTTTTTCTGGAAACTCAATATCATAGACATATGTTTGCAAATCTCTTTTTGCCACGGCAGCAGTATCAAGCTGGCGGAGTGTTCCCGCAGCTAAGTTTCGCGGATTTGCGTACAAAGGAAGATTGTCTTTAGCTCTTTCTTTATTTATCTTCAGTAAGTCTGACTTTTTGATCCATGCTTCACCCACCGCAACAAACATATCTTTTGTGGATACGCTTTTAGGAATATTTTTAATCATCTTAAGATTCTCAGTGATATTCTCACCTACAGAACCATCTCCTCGTGTCGCGCCCAATACAAATTGTTTGTCTTGATACGTTAAAACAACTTTTAGACCATCAATTTTCAGCTCAACAATATAATCAAGCTTTTCACTTTGAACACTCTCTTTTTCTATGAATCGTTTTATTTTTTCTTCCCAAGCAACAAGCTCATCAAATCCAAAAATGTTGTCGTATGACCATTGAGGAACAGCATGACGAACTTTTTCAAAACCATCTAAAATCTTTCCTCCGACTTGTTGTGTTGGGCTATGCTCTGCAAATTCTGGAAATGTTTCTTCAAGAGAAAGAAGCTCTTTGAGAAGAGCGTCATATGCCTCGTCTGAGATAAGAGGTGTGTCTTTTGTATGATAAAGATACTGATGTTTTTCAATCTCTTTTCTTAGGGCTTGTATACGTTTTTTAGCCTCTCGCTTTTTCATAATAAGGCCTATTTTACCTTATTTTCAAACGTTTTAATAGGTAACACGGATAGAACGCTCAACCTTCTTAGGATTAGTGTCTTCGTCACAAGCCACGTTACTACCCTTTGATTCGATCATAGTTGTATAAAATTCTCCCGGAATACTTACTTGTCGCTTGAGTGTAATATCTGCACAGAGTTCACCATTTTCACCAAATGGTATTTCAAAGATATATGTTTCAGGAGATTCACCGTCAGGATCTGGTGTTGGTGCGCCTGCAAGTGGACCTTGTGGTGAGCTACCATTGCATTCAAAATCTCCAGAGAAAAATCCTCCTGGGGTCGCATTTTGTCGGTCATAGAAAAGAGCACATTCAATACCAGAGTCTGCCGCATAAAATGCTTTTGATCCTTCACTCGCTGAAGAAGACAGTACAATCTCTTTCAAAGAAATAGAGGCAATTCCAATTGCCATCGCCAAAATAACACTCACCAACAACACAGTGAAAAGTGCAACGAAACCTGATTGTTTAGATTGTGTATATTTCATACATTATTAAGGGTTAAACCAATTAAATATATTATGTTGGTACGAAACATTGTATTCGTTACCACCTTGATTCCAAGAAACATCTGACACAATAAGTGCTTCATTTGGATTACCTCCAGTTACTGGCTGAATATAGATTGTTCGTGTAAAGATTGAATCTGAAATACTGTTATAAGTGTACGTGCTTGTTGTAGTATCAAAACCAATTGGTGAACATACGCCATCAACACATTCTTCTGCAGCAAGTTCTGTGAGTGTGCCATCAATTGCACATGCGTTCGTATTAGCTACCGTACTTCGATAGCAGTTTCCAACCCAATTAGTTTGGTCAGTGAGGAATGTATTCCAGTCAACAGCATTTTCTGGAAGTACTGAGGTATCCCTCATATTACGAACAAGCTCGACACCCTCTTGTGAAAGATATGAGGCAATCAACTTGTTTTTTACAAACACATTATCATTCACCCCTCGTGCAGTTATTGAAATGAGTCCAACAATCGACGTTGCAAAAATAGCAATTGCCACAAGTGTTTCAACTAATGTAAATCCTTTATTATATTGTTCTTGTTTCGTACTCATATCTTACGGGTTAGGTGGATAATCAAGTAATCGTTGAGACACCGTTGTTTGCAAATGAAATTCAGTTGTGTTACCAGCAACAACAGCACTGCCGCTTAAAATAATACGGACCGATGGCTGTTCTCCGTCAGTGTTAGTGCTTGCGCCAAAAATCGTAAATCCTGAGACCTCTTCGTCTATTTTTATATCGACAGAATTCATCGCGTCTGAGGTGCTCAAATCTCCTTCAAGGGATTTAAAGATACTTTCGGTTTCAGCGTCAATATAATAAATGACTTGATCACTAGGGTCTCCTAACACCGGGTCCCAGAATGGCTGAAATGCAATGCCGCGACAATTTGTTCCATCGAGTGTATCTTCAATATCAATAGGATTGGTATCTTCTGGAGACATGACACATCGGTAATTTGTACCCAAGCGAATATTTCTTGCCATATCTTCCATGACAAAACTAAGATTGTCGACAGCAGATCGCATTGTTCGTGACTTACGGTACGTATTGTTTACACCAAGAATAGCAGTGATTCCAATAATCATAATCACAGTAAAAAGGCCTATCGAAATCATGACTTCAATAAGAGTAAATCCAGATTCTGATTTTTGAGAATACATTGTCATATACTAATACACACTTATTTGTCCTGTTGACCAAAAGGTAACATATCGTTTTTGCTCTCCGTCACGAGAACTTATTTTTATAAACGCATTTGAAACGGGTGTCGTGATATCGTCACCTAAAATATACGATTCGAGGAATGGTCTCGTGAAAGAAATATGTAACTCAGAAGAGGTTGTTCCAATATTACAACTCGGATCAACTTGTGGCTCACTACCAATACACACAAGTTCGATATATGAGCCATTGGTGATTTGAATTTCTTCAAGACATTCAGAATCTGCAACAAGTTCACAGTCACCTAGAGTATAGTTCGAATCAACAAAGTCGTGGAAATAGAGTGATCGATTTTGTAAATTTTGTTCGTCTGGATCAAACGAGTTAAAGTAGAATAAAAATGCTCGTGGATTTTCTTCTGGACGAAACGCAATACCATAACTTGCAACAAAATCAGACGGCAAGAAACTTGGCGCATCGATACTATGTTGGGTTTGACTGTTTGAAAAAAGTGTTAGCGGACTTCTCCCTTGCGACGCAAGTGTTTGTGCGCGCTTACCTTGAAGCGCTATTTCCTGGCCAAGATTTTGAAGCTGAACACCGTCGCTGAAATCGCGATAGTTAAAAAGTACAGTTGCTGAAATCGCCGTAAAGATTCCCATCACGACAATGAGTTCGAGAAAGGTCATACCTTTGCTTAAATTTTCTTGGAAAGAGGTCAAAAACATACAAACTTACAAGAGCATCATGAAAAAATTTGAT
The DNA here is from genome assembly GCA_964490365.1 of uncultured Candidatus Saccharibacteria bacterium. GTDB lineage: Bacteria > Patescibacteriota > Minisyncoccia > Phycocordibacterales > CSBR16-119 > JAUPTX01. Next base: position 12,653 of record CAZBAG010000003.1, on the reverse strand, counting down.
ATTGAATGCATGGTAATAGTATACAAGAAAGCGAGGAGTGTTCCTATAATTAAAAATGGTGCGAATGGTAGCTGATGATTTTTCTGTTTTCGAATAAGCAGAATAAATATTCCAAAAATTGCTCCGATCCAAAATGAGAGAAGCAACGCTGCAAAACCACCAGAAATACCAAGAAGCCAACCCATACCAAGTGCAAATTTTACATCACCAAAACCAAGCCACTTGCCTTTCGAGACAAACCAAAGGAAGAAAAGTGGCAATGCAACAAGTGGGCCAGCGACAAGCGCCGCGACCGTACCGTTGAATAGAAGTGCAAAAAGTAATACAACGATATTAAATTGCCAGACAAAAAGATTTGGAATTATTTTATGCTTTATATCATACACAAAAATGATAATGAGAAGAGACACAAGGTAACAAAATACCAAAAAGAAAAACATGAAATTTGTTGGAGTTATGAAAACCAGTGGCCAAAGCTTATACAAAAGAAGAACAAACATAAGCCCAGTGCCGGCTTCAACCAACGGATATTGAAGAGAGAGTTTTGTTTTTGAATGAAGTGATTTACCGCCTTGTACTACATAGCTTAGAACAGGAACAAGTTCATACCACGACAACACCCGACCTGTCGCATCACAACGAGACCTTCCACCCAACCCTCTTCCGGTATTATGTCGATCAATAACGACATTTAAAAAACTACCGATAATCGTACCGAACAAAAAAATGAAAATATAAACTACGCTCATACGACTATTATACCGCGGGTTTTAAAAGTATGCGCATATGGGTAGTGGAAACTAGAATATAAAAACACCTCGCAAGCGAGGTGTGTTTTTATATAATTAATTATAGGGATGCCTGGCATTGTTCTTGACCACCAGGAGTAGAAACTATCTCACCCATTCCAGCAAAACCATTCGAATCGACACAGAAAGTAGTAAATCCATCTGGTGTTGGATTATTCAGTTCAATTGTAGCATACCAGTAGTTATCAGCATCATCTGAAACAAATCCGCTACCACTTTGATCGGGTGATTGTCTGACTGCAGAATCTCGTAATGATATAACACCCTGATCGGCTGTAAACATATCATCATAAGAATAGTTATCATCAAAGTATACTTCTGCCGCAGCTCTCATGGCAGACATACTTCCCTTAATTGACGCATCTCGTCCTTTTTGTCGTGCACTGTTGAGAGACACAAGCACAATAGATGAGAGAATACCGATGATGGCAACCACCACCAAAAGCTCAATCAATGTAAAACCTTTTTGTAAACTATTTCTTTTCATAATTATTTTAGAACTTATAATAAACTTACTAATTTTTTAAACACTCTCATTATACCACACGGGTATATAAGTACAGACGAGTTTAGACAATCTGTGGATTTCTTTAACTAATAGAACTTGCAATGTTGTAGATCGGAATAAGAATCGATGTCAGCAAGACTCCCACACCAAGCGCAAGACCGACGATCATGATTGGTTCAATAAGCCCAATCATTGTATCAACTGCGTCGTCAACTTCTCGCTTGTAGAAATCTGCAAGTGTTTTAAGAATTGATCCAAGTGACCCTGTTTCTTCTCCAACCTGCACCATCTGCACCATGATCGAAGGTATTTCTTTATGTTTTTGAAAAGCATTTGAAAGAGAGCTACCGGATTTTACATCTTCTTCAATTTCATTAAGGATTGATTTATACACGTAGTTGTTCACCACATCCGAGGTAATTTCAATAGAACGAATGATTGAAATTCCTGATGAAAGCATGGTGTTTAGGTTGTCAGAAATACGTGAGAGAAACACTTTCTGATAGAGGTCTCCCAGTACCGGCAACCGTAACTTAATTCTATCCAAATATTCTTTCCCTGCATCGTTTCTTCGAAACCACGCCACATAGGCTGCAAAAAGGATAAGGAAAATAAGAATAAATATTCCATAATTAACCAAAAATCCTGAAATACCAATCACAATTTGCGTGTAAAACGGAATCTCCTGTCCAGAATCTACTAGTAGAAGTGAGAGGTTTGGAATCACCATCGTAAACATCAGAATCATCACAGAGATAAATACAACAATTACAAAGGCTGGATAAATAAGGGCATTACGAGTTTTTGATGTTAGCTCATATTGTCTGTCGAGGTAGTCAGCCAAGTATTGGAACACTTCGTTCAACTTTCCTGATTCTTCCCCAGACTTCACCATGTTTACATAGAATGATGAAAAGGTGTTTGGGAACTTACTAAGCGCATCAGAAATAGATGACCCGGCTTGAAGACTGTCACCAATTTGCTGAAGTTGACTCGCAAGAATTTTGTTATCAGCATTTGAAGCAAGAAGTGTGAAAGCCTTAAGTGCAGAGACGTTTGACGTAAAAAGTGTCGAAAGCTGTCTCGACATGATCACCACATCTCGAAGTGGAACTCTATCAAAGAAAGATGTTCGAAGGAATGATTTTTCAGAATCACCCTTAATCGTTACTACAATAAGATCGCGCCTCTGAAGAGCTGAAATAGCAACAGTCTTATTTACGGCGTCTATCTCGCCTTGTGTCTTTTTTCCGTTTTTATCGAGCGCAGTATATTTAAAAAGCATATATCAATTGTAAGTGATTACAGTAAATTATCAAACGCTTTTGGACTGAGTGAAAATCTTCGAGCATCTTCAACACTAATCTCACCCTTTCTCACCAAATCAACCAAGCAATGGTTCATGTCGATCATGCCATTTTCTGATCCTGTTTCAATAACCATGTCAATTTCATGTGTTCGACCTTCACGAATCAAGTTTGCTGATGCTTTCGTGTTAATAAGAAGTTCGTATGCAGGTACAAGACCACCAGAAGAACGAGGGATGAGCCGTTGAGAGAAAATACCTAGGAGTGAGTTTGCAAGCTGATTTCTAATTTGATCTTGTTGTGCACCAGGGAAACTGTCGATAATACGATCGATCGTTTGGGATGCATTGTTTGTATGAAGTGTTGAGATCACAAAGTGGCCTGTTTCTGCGGCGGTTACTGCTGCTGAGATGGTTTCTGGGCTTCGCATTTCACCCACCATCAGCACATTTGCATCTTCTCGAAAAGCTGATTTCAATGCTGACTCAAAACTTTTTGTATCAATACCAACTTCTCGTTGATCAATAATTGATTTCTTAGATTCAAAAATATATTCGATCGGCTCTTCAATGGTGATAATATGCTCTGCTCGTTCTTTGTTAATGGTGTCAATAATCGCAGCCATTGTCGTTGATTTACCTTGGCCAACCGGACCAACAATCAGAAAGAATCCCTGTTTTTTATACGCAAACTGAGCAAGCACTTCTGGTAAATTAAGTTCTTTAAATGTTTTTACTTGAGGGATGAGTCGCATCGCAACACTAATTTCCCCTTTTTGAAAAAAGGCATTACCTCGAAGACGCGCGCCATCTTTAAAATCATAGGCAAAATCAAGTTCTTGGTTTTCGATAAAGTTTGCAATCTTGCTTTCCTCTTTTACCATTTCTTTAATCATGGCAAATACTTCTGATTGTTTAAGTGGCTCTTGATTCACAATCGTAGTAAGAGCTCCAGCAACACGCATCGCAGGCACTCTACCCGACGACAAGTGAAGATCTGACCCACCTGCAATCACCACCGCTTCTATAAGATTATTGAGTTTTGAAGTGATATCCATAAACGTATATTAAAAATTATAAATTTCTTGTAATGGTATTTTCCCTTGTAGAGCTTTTTGTATTGCATCTTCTCTCATGGTGAGCATTCCTTTTTGTCTCGCCACTTTCTGAATATTGAGTTCAGTTGGATTTTCCAAAATGACTTTTTCCATATCTTTATCAATCGGAAACATTTCAAAAATCGCCATTCGTCCTTGTGTTCCTGATGGACATGTTTTTGAAGGAACTGTTTGTATCATTGTGTTGCCTAGTTGAATTTTTGATCGAAATTCGGGAGGCAGATCTTTAAATTGTTCGTTTATCATCGCACGTACCGCCTCATTCATTGGGGCTTCTTGTCGAGCGTCTTCACAGGTTGATTTTGCAAGACGTTGTGCCATGGCCAAGACTAGTGTCGGTGCAATAAGGAACGGATCAACTTCCATGTCAATCAGACGTGGAATAACACCGGCAGAGTTGTTGGTGTGCAGTGTAGAAAGCACAAGGTGTCCGGTAAGCGCCGCTTGAATAGCAAGCTTGGCTGTTTCCTTGTCTCGAATTTCTCCCACCAAGATAACGTCTGGATCCTGACGCAAAATAGAACGAAGACCTGAAGCAAAGGTATACCCGATTTCAGGCATCACTTGAGACTGATTTACTCCGTCAACAACATATTCAACCGGATCTTCAAGAGAAACAATATTTCTCCCTTCTTTATCAAGAGCATTCAACATTCCATAGAGCGTTGTTGTTTTACCAGATCCTGTTGGGCCTGTAATTAAAATAATACCGTATGGTTTTTTCAGTGCTTCTTTCACCATTGCATAGTGTTCGTCTGTCATGTGCAGGTCTTCGAGCGTCTTGATACCCTTTTCAGTATCGAGAATACGCATCACCACTTTTTCTCCATAATATGAAGGAAACGTCGAGACACGAAAATCAACTTTTCTACCATTTACTTTTGCAGAAAAACCACCATCTTGTGGTTTACGCTTTTCATCAAGACGAAGTTTTGCCAAAATTTTAATACGCGCAACAACTCCACTATATACTTTTGTTGGTAACGTAAGTGAGGTGTGTAGTTCTCCATCAACTCGAAAACGAACCTTCACTTTTTCACCGGTGTTTTCAATGTGAATGTCTGATGCACGACCCTCCACCGCGTGACGTAAAATCACGGCAACAACTTTAATAATTGGTGCTTCTTCAACAATCTTTTTTTTATCAATCTCTGTTGTTCCTTCTGCTTCTTTTTTTACAATCTCTTCGTCAGCTTTTGTTAGCTCGGAGTCAAGATCAGAAAGAGCTGAATCAACTTCGCCGGTTAAGCCTTTATAGCTATCGAGCACAAACGTGAAATCTTTTTCAGAAATCATGAACACTTTATACGGCACCCCGCTCTTTGAAGAAATAAATTGAATCGCATCCATTGCTTGAGTGTTGGTTGGATCAACGATACCAACATGGAGAACCCCCGCATCAAGAGCGATCGGAGCAATCTTATACTGAAGAACTGATTCTTCGGGTATATAGTTTAAAATGTTTGGATCAATTTTTTGACCAGCGAGCGCTGCTTCTGGCAAACCAAAATACTTACTCTTGATATGAAAAACTTCTTCTTGATTCAAATCCTCGTCGTGTGCTATGGCCTCATTAATGTCACCGTTATATTTTTGTTCAGAAAAATTGATAAGCGCTTGAAGCTTACTTTCTGTGATTAAGCCTTGATCTAAAAGTTCTCTTACAAAGCTCATAACGTAGTATTAGTTAGTGGTCGGTGTTGTAGGAGTAAGTGGAGATGTTGTTGTACTGGTGGTAGTTGTTGTAGTCGTACCAGTCGACATGGTAGATGTTGGCGTAATAGGAACAACATTTCCTGGCCCAATAACAGGCGTTGTACCAGGTGTAGTAGTACCAGCTTCAGCAGAAGGCATCGTTGCATCGAGTGGAAGTGTTCCACCGTCAACCCCAAATGGTGCGAATGGGTTATCACGACCCTCATTACCCAACTGAACTAGTTCAATAGTGAAGTCGGTAAGAGAAATGAATGCTGGGCGACTAAAAATATCTTCGCGCAATTTAATTGATCGAATATTTAAAAGCTGTGTTAAAAATTCCTGACCAATCTGATCGGCATCAATCTCAGGAGTGTTTTGACTTGCGAGTCCTGAAACAGGTTGATTACCAGTCGTCTGAAGTGGAGATGCTGTTGGGGCAACATTGAGCGAAAGATCTTCTTTACCAAGCAAAAAATATGCAATGGCACCAAAGACCACAAGAATCAATAACATTAATAGTATTTTTAATCCTTTACTCATATATCTTTTAGACGATACGTATTAATCCTGAACGTATATTTATAATTATCAACATATACCTTGTCTTTGTCTTCAGATGTTCCCGGAGTAAAGGTAATCGCCCGAACATCAACTACGCGCAGACTTCGCTCGAGAAGCTTCATAAATTCTACATATGCTGAATATTTACCTTCAATAGAAAATTCAAGATCGAAGGTTTCGTAGTCGAGGTTGTTTGTCGCCCCAGGACGTCGTAGATTTGCCTGTTTTTTCGCAGCTTCTTGAGTTGAAGGAGTACTTGGGTCTTGTTCCAAAAATTGCTCTGGTTCAAACTCAACATTTTTCACAAGAATACCTCTACCCTGCGCAACTTCTTGAATCTCAAGAATCAATTTAATATTATCGACACTATCAGGAACAATTTTTTCAAGACGAACCATATCTTCCGCTTGAAAACTATTAAATTTTTCTGTGAGTCTATCTCGCTCAGCTTGAAGGATCTTTGCATTTGCAAGCGCTTCGTTGTATTTATCAGCTTCTATTTTAAGAGTAGTTGCTTCATCGTAAATAGGCTGGGTTATCAGTAAAAACCCTGCGACACCTGCTCCTATTAAAATTAGTGGTAAAAGCCATCTCATAACTATATTTGTTCTTCAAATAATATTGGTTCTTCACGATCCAGGAATGATTCGTATGAAATTAATGACTTATCAACGCTGAACGTCAGATTAAAATCAACATTACCATTTTGATCAAGAATCAAGTCTGAGAAAATCGGATTTTTAATAAATTTGTTGTCGTTAAATAAATCTGCCTGAAGAGCAATAAAATTATACCCTTTTGCCTCACCTTTCATTTCCACATTTACTAGATTCGTTGTAGTGTCGATGTCGTAGGTGAAGTCAGAATACCGAACCGTTGGTAATGTTGAGTCTTGTAGTAATTCAAAAATTGGTGATACGGCAACATGTTGATCGAGAATTGCGGTTGCCGCATTAAGCCTTTTATCAAGAATCTGAAGCTCAGTGATAAGACTTGGTTCAAATTGATTCTTCGCAATCGCAAGCGATCGCTTATATTCGTCGATATTTGTTTTTACCGATTCTCGATACAAATACGCACCTCCCGCAGACAGTAGTGAGGCAATAAAGATAATAAAAGAGACTAAATTAATGGCGCCACCACCACTCCTAATTTTCTTAGGTGCTTCAATGACGGTTTTTTTAGGTATAAACGATGTTTGAAACTCTTTATCCATAATTAATTTAATTTACGCAACGCAAGTCCTGCTGCAACGCCAAACTCTGGACCTGATTCTGCAAGTACATCTTCAAGAAATGCTGGGGATTGAATTTTTGAAAATGGATTACCCAAACTTACTTCCGTACCAAATTTTTTAGGTGCAATATCCATAAAATTTTTCAACATAACTCCCCCTCCAGTTAATATAACTTTTCCAATACTATTATTATATTTTTTCTCGTAGTTTAATACTACATTATTTATTTCAAAAAATATATAATCAAGTGTTGATTGTGTGACTTCTCGTGCTTTTGGATATCGTGGATTGTCTTCAAGTCCAAATCTTTTCTTTTGTTCTTCTGCCTCAGCGAAAGAAATTTGGAGTCCAACCGACAGTGCTGTCGTAATATCTTGTGAACCTTTATTCACAATATGGAAATCTTGAATAACGCCTCGATCAACAATCGAAACTTTTGTTTTTGATGCACCAATATCAACAATCATGACCGTTGAAAGATCTTGTCCAATGATCGCACGAATATTACTAAACATTTCAATCTCAAAAAAATCTGTTTGTAATTTTGCATCAGTAACAAGACCTTGATATTTATTTAATGTATCATTGTGAATCGCAGCCACCAGTACTTTTGTTTTTTCGTTTTTAATTTGCTCCGCGGTTGGTTGTGGTGAATCATCGGTTACGTTATCTTCTGGACGTCTTGGTATCACCCACCAATCGAGTGACACTTCAGTGATCGGCACAGGAATATATTTGCGAGCTTCTGTTTGGATAATACTAGTAAGATCTTTTTCTTGAACATTTGGTGGAAGCTCCATCAAAAAAACAAGAGATGAAGATGCTGGTATTGAGAGTGCAGAGTTTTTTGTTGTGGTGTTTGATTCTTTAAGTAAATCACCTAACGCAAGCACAAGCTGCTCTTCTGCAATAGGAACTACTTGCCCAATCTGACCTTCTGCGTACGGTCCAAGTGAAAGTGAGCCATATGTTTCAAGTACTGCTCGCCCCCCTTCTTTTTTTATTTGGACAATTTTTATAGCAGAAGCCCCAATATCAATGCCGATAGCACTTGTGCCACCACTTGATTTCATTAGCCCAGAAAATTTACTGAAAATACCCTGCAACGGATTTGCCATATATAGACCAATTATATCACGCTGATATGAGAAATAATTGTGTACAATAGTCACAAATGTTGATAAACATACGTAAATTACTTACTCATATTTCCCTCTTACTTTTTCCGAGGGTTTGTATTGGTTGCAAAGCTATTGATTTTTGGATATGTCCGAAATGCCTCACAAAAATACCTCTGTCAGGTAATAGCCCGTTTTCGTGGTCATCTTCGGTATTTATGTACCACCACCCAACAATACGGCGAGCGATTTGGTTACTTAAATTTAGTAAGAAATATTCTGTACTTAATGATATCGAAGTATATGTACAAAAACACTTTCAAATTTTTTTACAAAAACATAGTTTACTAAATAGGAAAGTAATTCTTGCCCCCATACCAATCACCAAAAGAAGTAAGGCCAAGAGAGGATACAATCAATCAACATACATTTGTAAATTCTTAGCAAGAGAAAATAGTAATATAGAAATACGAGAGCATATATTAGAAAAAACACTGAATCATATATCTCAAAATAAAATAAAGCATCGAGGACTGCGGGCAAAAAATGTAAAGGATTCATTTCGAGCACGTAATATAGAATCTCTAAAAGGAATTCCTATTGTTCTTGTCGATGATGTTATCACTACTGGCGCAACAATTTCCGAAGCAAGAAAAGCTCTGATGCAAAAAGGAATAAAAAATGTTCATGCCTTTTCATTGGCGCACTAAATAAAAAGAGTGCGCCTTGGCGCACTCTTTGATCTTCATACTTATTGGTCTACGGGGATTCGAAAAATTGGATCTTGTTTGGCAACAAGAACATGCTCTCTGACCTCCTTCATAAAATCAGCGAAGCGAGGTTCTGTTTCCATATATTCACCCAATGCAACCTGTTGATGGGCTGATGCTTTCTTACTATCCTTGAAGTATTCAAAGATGTCTGTCTCGAGTCGATAAGCGAGCTCTTTACGAGCGAGCTCTTGTGTTGGTGGAGACATGAGTAAAAGTTCTACGAGCTCATCCAGAGAGAGTCTTGATAGTGTGGAGTCTGATGAACTTGCGACCATATGAGGAAGTGTGTTTGTACGTTATTCGGGAACATTATTTCACAAAGAAAATAGTGCGTCAATAAAACTAACCCATCTTTCATTTGCTACACTGTCATTATTAGTAATGTAAATCTATCGTTATGCAAAAAATAACTCCATTTTTATGGTTTGAAGAAAATATGAAAGAAATTACTGATTTTTATACCTCAGCATTTCCTGGATCAAAGATAAAAGATGAAGGACAGCTCGAAAACACTCCGTCTGGAACCGTACAAACGAGAACAATTGAAATATTTGGTACAAACCTAAACCTTATGACCGCTGGACCATACCTACCGTTTAACCCAACGGTCTCTTTTATTGTTGTGTGCGAAAGCCCAGAAGAAGCAGACAGCCTTTGGACTACACTTTCAAGTTCTGGCAAAATTCTTATGGAAATGTCTTCATACCCTTTTGCAGAAAAATATGGCTGGGTGCAGGACAAATACAATGTCTCATGGCAAATTATGTTTTCTGGGAAAATGAAACCACTGCAAAGAATTATTCCGACACTCATGTTTGCAGGTGATGTATGCGGACGAGCCGAAGAAGCGCTCACCTTTTACACAGACCTCTTTCACAATTCAAAAATAGAATATATTTCAAAATATGGTGAAGATGGAGATGACGAAAAAATAGATACAAAAGGTGTGATTAAACACGCAGGATTTGTGATTGAAAATTTTTCAATGGCTCTTATGGATAGCGGTAAGCAAAGCCCTCTTACCTTTAATCAAGCCATATCTTTTGTGGTGAATTGCGAAAACCAAGAAGAGGTTGACTACTACTGGGACAAACTTACTGAAGATGGAGGTAAGGAGGTGCAGTGTGGATGGCTGAATGATAAGTTTGGTGTGCCGTGGCAAATTGTTCCAACGGCAATGGAGCGCATGATGGCACAAGGAAGCAAAGAGCAAATTGCTCGTGTAACCGAAGCATTCATGAAAATGAAAAAGTTTGATATTAAAACCCTAGAAGAAGCGTATAAAGGATAGTAAAAGGGTGATGCCGAAGGCACCACCCTTTGTTTTTTAGTCACAATTTGGAATACCGAGAAAACAAGGCAACTGATCAACAAAAGCAAGTGTCGCGAGAAGAAGTATTGCTGATATAAAAAATACACCGACAACCTTAGCTGGCGTTAAGGTTCTTTTTGATAAAAATTTGGCGACACCAAAACCAATACTGAAACCTATAACAATGTAAATAAATGGATACATAAAAAGTTTGATCGTGCGGTATTCATTGTACAAAATTCGAACCTTTTTTGAAACCAATCCTGACGAAGAAATCTGAATGGCACCCCGCCACAATCTGTCTGGGGCAAAGGAGGCGGGGTGATGGACTCGCCCGCGCGGAGGAGGGGTCTGGGGAGGAATCCGCGCGGGCTTCGACTTTCTTTTTTGGCGAAATTTTTGCGGGCTATCTAAAAACTACCAAGCAGAAATAAGATTTCTGTTTCCACTTTGGAATTCATTTATTCGTCGCGAAGCAGCTGGAGAAATATTTTCAGGCAAACGAGATAACGGAAACCATTGTGCATCTTGAAGCTCCCACTGCTTTTGAAAAGTTGATGATAAAAGTTTTATAACAAAAATATAAACCGTATCTCGTTTACCCTCCTTGTTTGAAAGATATTCGCCAAGTTTGTAATCCGCTTTTGAAATGGAGAGCGCGAGTTCTTCTTTTAGTTCACGAAGCAAACATTCTTCGGGTGTTTCTCCTTTGTCGATTTTGCCACCAGGAAGCGACCAATGATTGATATTGATATTTTTAACCAAAAGAATGTTTGCTTCGTGTAAGATGATTGCTCGCGCTCCATAAGTTTTTGGTTTGAAAATTTTCCAATATAACCTAACAAACGGATGAGATATTTTATAGATTAGCCATTTAAATTTATTCATAAATCTTCAAGAGGATAAACATCAAAAGCGACTTCCTCGTAAGGATGAACACTTTTAACTTTTTCTATTACCAAGCTTAAAATATTTCGCGGTAAAATAACTTCTATCCTTTCTTCTTCTACTGATTCATATTTCCCTGATTCGCCAATACTGGGATTAGAGTTTTCGTTACCACGAAAACGACCTACTCCACGAGTAGAAAAAGAACAAAAGTCATAATTCCCAATTTTTCCTGCTCCTGCTTTGCCAAGAGCTTGGCGAACAATATCACAATGACTTAATGGAACAAACACAACAAGTTTTACATTTTTTGTATTCATAATTATTTTTGATAAGTTACGATGTAAGCAATATCTCCGACTTTTTTACTTTCAACCACCACAAGACCAGATTTCTCTCCAAGTGAACGAAGTTCATCTAATGAAAATTGTTCAGACGTATTTGCTCCTAAACTTTCATCAAAAATAACTTTAGTTCCTTCAATCTTTTTAATGGGCGCATTAACCATTTTGTAGATTTTTATTCGCTCATCAAAAGCAGTTTCAGCAAAAGTGCTTAAAATTAGTTTTCCTCCTTTTTTCAAAACCCTAGCAGATTCTCCAATAGAGGAGTCCTTGTTGTTTTCAAGATTTGGTAAAATCATTAAAAAAGTTACTGTATCAAAGGTCTCATCTTCAAAAGGTAGTTTATCCGCAGAGGCAACAAATACTTTTACAGTATCGATTTTCTCAAATCTCTTTTTTGCGTCATCAACTGCCTTTTGATCAAAATCTATTCCATAAACATTCTGAGTTCTTTGTAAAATGGATTGCATATTCCTACCCTCACCACAACCAATATCTAGCACAAATGAATTTGGCTCAATGTGTGTATTGAGATATTCTTTTTCAGCATCAAATAATTCTTGATATGCGGGAGTAGGTGCCTCAAGGACTTGTTCCCAATAACCAATATTTGTGTTTTCTTTTTTAGGTAAGTTTTCCATAAATTATTTAATCAACTCCTCAATTCCAACACCAAGAGCTTTAGCAATTTTGCTCACAACAAAAACCGAAGGTTTTTTGATAACACCTGTTTCGACCTTTGTAAGCGTTGTGTAGGGAACATCCGCCTTACGAGCAAAATCGTCTTGAGAAAGACCTAATTTTGTCCGTAGTTTCTTGATTTTTTGTCCTAATGAATTACTTTCCATATATTGATAACATAATACTGTTGCTTGTTTTTACTTGCAGTATTATAATAACAAATATGAGAGTATTTTTCAATTTTGTAGCCCGCAAAAATTTCGCCAAAAAAGAAAGTCGAAGCCCGCGCGGATTCCTCCC
>CAZBAG010000002.1:0-193108 GCA_964490365.1 uncultured Candidatus Saccharibacteria bacterium | reverse complement strand
CCTTATCCACACCGCCAGCGTTCATCCTGAGCTAGGATCAAACTCTATTTTAAAATTTACTTACGTAAATCTAGAACGAAACAAAATACAGAATACTATACTTTGTTACTGGTTTTGTTATCTTTTTGTACTTTTCATTTGGACTCTAAAATGGATTCGTATATTGTAAATATACAACCAATTAGGTTTTTGTTATATGCATAACTATTTAGTTGTCAAAGCAACATTCGTTTTTTATAGCTTTCAATAAGTGGACCTTTCTAAAAAGAAAATCCGCCGAAAAAGCAGATATGACTTGCGACTCTAGCCAAAAGGCACAGAGCTAAACTTTTCTTACAAGTGTCATATTATTTTTTCGTTATTGCTTCAGCTATAAAGCAACGTAGGCCCTATTATATACAGGGCGAAAAAGAAGTCAAGTGTTTAGCGACCACAACACTAACGCCATACTAGGAAAGGATAATGTGACATTAAAATCAATAAATCTATTTTTATAAATCTATTTTGTAATAACTGTACATATCTTCTAGTTCAAGAGGTAGGCCGACGAGTTTTAATCTATTAATCCTCTCGTTATATAAGAAAGTTATAAGATGTTTTCTTTCACGATCGGTCGCAAGATGTATTTGCTTGTGGCAACGTGGACACAAGGTTGTATAGTTTGCGAGAACCTCAATTGAACATGAAAAGTCATTACGAAATTCTTGTGGAATAAGATGGTGTAGCTCAAGATAATTTTTTCCACCATTCTTTGCTGTAAAATATATTGAACGACAGTTGTTTATGTTCTCCAAAGCGCAAGTGTGATTACTGAGTATTCGAGCCTGCTTCTTTTTAAGCGCAAATACGGCCTTAATTCTTTGTCTACCAACCTCGCTCGTTTCGTCGATATACGCCTCTGGCACATCTTGTGTATCGATTTGTGCGGCTTGAATACTCTCCGTAATGTCGTCTTCAAAAATGGGAGCCTGAGCATCTTCTAATTCCAAAACATCCTCGAAGACAGCCTCAAATACGTCCTTGTTTTTTCGGAGGTAATTAATAACTGTTTTCTTACTGAGTGAAGCAATATTCTCGTCAAAAATCTCGACTATTTTTGTATAGACACTCTCAAGCGTGATGCTTCTTGTTTGAGTGAACAGGAGTGTAAACAAAAATACACGTGTTTCGTCAACAAGCATTGGTTTAGTAAAATTGCTCGACTTATATTTTCGAGAAACACAACATTTTGGAGCATCACTCCTGAGATTTTGTTCGATGTATGCCGCTAGTTCCTCTTTTTCTGAGTCTGTCGCACGGAGATATGCAGTCAAAAAATCAGCATCGTTGTAGAACGAATGAACGTAAAAGAAATCTTTTCGCAAAAGATCATAGATTTCCTGTTTGCCTGCGGAGAGTAAGGCCGTAGAGCTTCTTATTAGCACTTCCAAACTAACGCCTTCTGTTGCCATTAAAAAGCCGAGCAGGTCGTCTTTTACCCGATGCACGATGTAATTTTTACGATTAAGAAAATAACCGTTGAGTAGAAAAATATAGTTGATAAGCCATTTTTCTCCCTCCGTAAATGTTGTTTTTATAAACGACTCATAGAGAACGCCCTTTGCGGTTTTACTATAAAGTTCATTGCCATCTTTCTTAAAAAGTTTTGATTGAACCATCGGCATCACAAGATGCTTATGGATTTCCTGTTCTGTTGTCTCTTTTTTAGGCCACTGGTCGCGCGGCAGGTTTTCAACTTCGAGAAACTTCTCGAACTGAACCATAAAAGCATCCTGCTTTCGGAAGTTCGTGTTTGTGTACTCGAACATGCGACCGTGTGCGCCATCACCAAGAGAAAAGTGGTCATCATGCCACTCCTCGTTCTGATTTTTTTCGATGTATGTTTCTAGGATACTCATGATTTTACCTTGCAGATATACAGCATTTCTTTGTGATCCTTGAAATCTGTTTTACCACTATTAAACGACTTGTGTTTTATCTCTTTTACAGTGACGTCACCTTTCGATTTGAGGATCTTTATAAGTTGGGCCTTGGATATTTTATTGTTTGAGGCACTGCTCTTTGCTGAATAGGTATTGTTGTAAGATACCACTATCACTCTCGCTTGTAAATGGTCAATTAGATCCTGGAAAACCTGAGGCGCTTTTGCACGAGAATAGTCACTTTTTAAGTGATTTCTCTTAAATTTCATAGAGTTTCCTTCAAACTCAGTCGGCTTATCCCATTGCACGAGATTTTCCAATACATGATAAAAATTCACATACTGTCGGGCATTGTACGGTGGGTCAATATAGGCAATATCGCAGGATATCTCACGGGCAAGTTTATTCGCGTCCATTTTAAAAATAGTTGCGATTCCAGGAAAGTTTTTTAATTCAGGCAGTCTTAAAACCACACCCCTATCTTTCGGTTTTTTTGCTAAAAAATGCTCAAAGTGTCCGACCGTATTTGCTATTCGATCCGCTGTGTACATTAATGCCGTAATCAAAATGTTCTTCTCCCTATTTGTTAATTTTTCTTTCTCGATTCTATCTCGAATATAACCAATCTTTCGTGCGTCCAAATCTGAAAAATATTTACTTCCGTAAATTTTTGAGAAATAATTTTCCTTTAATTTCTTAGCATCAATAGAATTAAAATACTCTGCAAGCTTTTCTATTTTCTTAAAATCAATTTTTTGCTTCCCGAACAATGCACAATAAACAACCACATTTGATTGTAAAATATCGTTCGCGATTACATCCATACCCCTATCAAGCATATACGCTGAAACGACTCCTGTACCAGCAAAAAGATCAGCAAAGACCACTCTATTTTTTATATAGGGGGCTATGCTATCGTAAATATCTTTTAAGAGAGATTTTTTAGTGCCCGTATATCTTCTATTTCCAATCGAAAAACCCATAGAAACTAAAAATTCTTGATCAAGACCTCTCTCTCTTTTGCATTACGATTTATTTTATTATAACTAGAACTTTTGTAGTGATAATCAATATCAACAACATGTAAATCTTTCCTTTGAAAAAGCCAGTCTGACAAAGGTTTATTTACCACACCAACCTTATTCAGTACATTTGAAACAGCAAATTTCTTACTATTTCTATTTAATTCATCGAGTAGTGAGATAAATTCTTTTTCTGTTTCCTCCGTCCAGTTTCCAGCCTCATTATAAACAGCTTTAGTTATAAGATACGGGGGGTCAGCATAGATAAAATCTGCATCTAACAGAATTTCTTTTACTTTACAATCACGAAAGTCTCCGTAAATAAACTCACAATCTATCTCTCGAACACGAGTAATATACTGTTTTAGTTTTTTTATATTGCTTTTATTTAAGTCTGTTTTCCCAACAGGCAAATTAAAATCACCGTTACGATTAAATCGCATATCATTGTTAAATGCGTAAACAACCAACAAATAAAGCATGTCGTAAGCTTCTTTAGTGTTTTTATTTTTTATTCTATTGTAATCCTCGCGAAGTCTATAAAAACCTTTTAAATTGTAATTTTTGAAACCATTATTATCCTGTAAACAACGAAGATCATGATATTTTTTATAGCCATATTTTGCTGAATAAGATAACTCATATTTATTTATCAAGACTTCAAGTCTATTCAAGATAGAATTGAGATTAAATTTTGAAAGATGTTTTAATAAATTAATGACATGCCGGTTATTGTCAATGAATACAATTTTCTTTGCTTCCACGCTCAGTCCAACTGTTGCCCCACCGCAAAACAAATCTACAAAAGTGTTAACATTATTAGGAAAATGGTTCACAAACTGATCAATCAGTCGTGATTTGTTTCCAGTATAATTTAGAGGTGTTTTCATATGACAATTATAACAAAATTTTTTGAAAACATATCCCCATTCCCGTATCTATGAACCAAGTTTTTTCGACCTTATACTCACAATCTTTTTAATAAGCCTCACTGGAAGGGGTTTAGTATATGGAAAACGAATGCAACCTTTTGAATAATCAAGGCCGAGTTTTTTGAGATCTTTTTCAAAGGCTTTCACACCTTCTGGTGTTGGATAGAAACCAAAATGCCCTTTCATTGCCGCGTAGTGCAAAATATTTTTTCCATCAATCTGAAGCGTTGGCATGCCGTAGCGAATAGCTTCTTCCCCTTTTGGCACAAGCTCTTTCACAATCTTTCTCATTTCCCGCAGATACTTCTGAGATCCTTTATCAGCATCTTTAATATATTCCGTAATATTTTTATAGTTTTTCATGTTCATATCCCAATTTTCTACTTATTTCACACTTTTGACAAGTCTAGAGAATTTGCTACTATTTTCTCAGATTCAATATCCCTGGCCAGAAGAATCTCTAGATTACCAGCGGGTAGTTTACGACGTGGCCGCCGCGACGCTAGTGGAGAAAGCTGATAATAGTACGGGTGTATCAACCATGACATCCCGAATCCTTCAACACTTACCACAGAAAAAGCCTCGCGGCTTTTTCTTTTGCCAAAGTTGTAAAAACCCTACTTTTCTATAGGATAGAGAGTAATGATATTCAAAACGATACTTAAAAAAGGAAGTAATCTTGTCTACAAATTACTTCTTTGTCACGTATATAGTAAAGCACGATACAGCAATGTCACGTTTCAGAAAAGTAATTTCTTAATTACTGTTGTTGCTTTTAACAATGCTGACTTGATTAAACTTCAATACACAAAGCTTAAAGAGTTGTTTCGTGAACCATTTGACTATCTTGTTGCTGACAACTCATCAGACAAAAACATTTCAAACAATCTGCGAGATTTTTGCGCACAGCAAAATATTTCATATGTACTCCTTCCTAAAAACCCGCTGACAGGTATGCGTGCCAGTGGATCTCACGGTGTAGCGCTTAACTGGTGTTACAGAAATATTATTCAAACATACAAGCCGACACACTTTGGTTTTTTGGATCACGATATCTTCCCTCTTAGAGAGATTCAGCTTACTCCAAAACTAGATCTTGGTTTTTATGGAGCAGTGCGAACACGCAAAGAGCCGTATTGGTATTTATGGCCAGGATTTTCTTTTTTCACCCACAAACACATGCAAAACTTTTCGGTGAATTTCTTTCCCTACCATGGCGGCCACGATGGCAGCATCTTTCTTGATACTGGTGGATCAAACTACAATACGATATATAAACACCTTGGAAGAACAGGCGTGCGGGAAGCACGCAGTAGACTTATCAATAGAACAACAAACACAGATTTTATAAAAGGAGAAGACTCGAGTCAAACGTTTGAAATTATTGATAATTCGTGGCTTCACCTGCGACAAATCGCATGGCGTGCTGAGTCTTCAAATAAACTAGATGAGCTTGAAGATATCATTTCATCTGCGAAAAAATTTCTATCGTAACGATTGAATAGTTTTGTGGAGCGTTTCGATATCAGCACCTTTGCAAAAGTTGCCTCGCTTTTCAAACTCTTTTCCAAGAAGAGCAAAGTTGTATGAAAGAGTCTCTGACCATTCTTTGTAATAGCTTTCACCGAGCGCATTCCGGTGACTCACCATTCGATCTGGCTCAAGTTCAAAACGACTAAAATTACCGCCTGAAGTTATAACAACCGGTGAATGAACAACGTCTATTAGTGCGCTGTATCTTAGTACTTCTTGTTGAGTGTATTTTTTAGGAGCGACAGAAAGTAGCCTTTGGGCGATTCCTTCGTCGATGAGAAAAAGCTTTGCACCTCTGTGCATGCGTACATACATATGCGTAGCAAAAGACACAGACACAAGATGCGCTATATACCCCCAAAGTTTTTTAGGATTTTGTACGATGAGTAGCAAGAAGCGAAACGCAATGTGCGGAAAGCGACATGTAAACAAAAAAGCTAGAGAAAATCTTTTTCCTCTTAATAGCGTTGGTGGTGCAACATAATATTCTGGAAATGTTTGAAGAAGCTCGCGGAGCATTGATGTTTTTCCAGAACCAGGAAGTCCAAAAAATTGAATACTATTTTTTGACATAGATCACAAAACTTTCAGAGAAATATGAGAGCATGTGAACAAACGTTTTGTTCCATGGCATTTTCAAAATGATACCTTGAAGGAAATTTGAAACAGCACGCATGAGTGAAAAACGAAATAGTTTTCCAAAAATTGCAGGATACACCTTAACGACACGCAACCCTTCTGCTTCTATAAGATGTATCAGCTCAACTATTCCAATTTGTCCTGTGTGAAGTGTTTTTTCTTTTGCTTTATCCTTGTGGTGATAGTTTGGACTTTTCGTCACCAACACAAAACTGCCTCCAGATCGTAAAAGATTGTGTACTTTTCTGATAAAAAGTTTTTTGTCGGTAAAGTATTCAAGATTTCTGATTGACACAATATGATCAAACGAAGCGTCAGTAAAATTACTTTGCAAGAAATCAGTGTTTACGTATGAAATTTTTTCTGAAAATAAAGCAAGTCTTTTCCCTGCTCGCTGTATCATTTCTTCTGAAATATCGAGGAATGTGAGTTTGTCTGCATTGGCTATATATTCTGTAGTCCAAATTGCGTCACCGCCACCAATTTCAAGCACAGACCCTTTGAGTATTTTCAGGTACGGAAGAAGCGCTCTTCTTGTTTGGTAAAAATGTAGTTTTTCGACTGGACCAGCCTGCCATCGGTAGTAGGCATACTCTTTTTCATACTTAGATAAAAAGCCATCGTAATATGATTTTACATAGCCAGGTTCAAGGTTTTTGCCAGAATTCATGCTAGAATCATAGCACACACAACACCAATGATAAAGTTTAGTAGCCTCACACAGAAGATTAACTCCTTCTTCCAACTTGATACAAAAAAGATCGTCGGACGAGCTTCTTATTTGCTTGGCAGTCAGGCTGTCAGCAACCTTCTTTCTTTTGTCGTGGCGATGGCCTTTGCTCATTTTGTGAGTAAAGATTTGTATGGAACATACCGATACATCCTTGGAGCGGTGAGCTTTGTCGGAGTATTTTCACTCACTGGTCTTTCAACGGCAATCATCAGAAGTACTGCTCGTGGGTTTGACCACCTTTATAGTTCGTCGATCAAACGGTCACTCCTATGGTCTTCTCCGGCAATAGTTATCGGCATAGGTATTGGTGTTTGGTATTTCCTACATGGAAACACCACACTTGGTTTTTCAATTACTCTTGGAGGGATTTTGTTTCCCCTTGTCCAAGCACTTCTTCTCTATCGCTCATATTTAAATGGAAAAGAATATTTTCGAGCTTTAATGAAAAGCAATATTGTGTACTCAGTAGCAACTTCTTGTGCACTATTGGCAACTCTCCTCTGGAATCCATCAGTCATTACTCTTGTATGTGCTTATTATCTTTCAAATATAGTCATTACACTCATTCTGACTATTGTCGTTCGAAAAAAATGTAAACCAAACGACGCCGTTGATCCTGGAGCGGGCAAATTTGAACACCATATGAGTCTGATGAATATTTTAGATATTGGGGCTACTCACCTTGATAAACTTATTTTATTTCAGATAGAGGGACCTGTTCAAGTTGCACGATATGTGTTTGCAACCATTGTGCCCGAACAACTACGAAGTGTGGTGAAATATGCATCAACACTTTCAATGCCAATTTTCTCAAGTCTTCCGATAGACGTGGCACAATCAAAAGGTCTGTTTTTAGCTCGAAGACTTTTTCTTGTAACTGTCCCAATGGTGGCAGTGTACATGTTTGCCGCGCCACTCGTATACAAAATATTCTTTCCGTCATATTTAGAAGTAGTTTCATATTCTCAGGTATTTGCGCTCATATTACTCTTTGATGGTGGTATTACAGGAACAGTACTCAAAGCCAAAAACGAAGTAAAGAAACTCTATTTCGTGAATATATTTTCAAATAGCACAAAGATACTTCTGCTCATAGTTCTGGGATTCACCATGGGTATTTGGGGAATAATAATTTCAAGAATTGTAAGTAGAATTATTAGTTTTTTGATCTCTTACGTGTCACTAAAAAATATTCAGTAGTATGAATCAACCTCGCACAAACAAACTTGTTATTTGTATACTCGGTGGACTCACCATACTATTCGGCGTACTCATACTAAAAAACTTTCCAGAGCTTCCCATTGTTTCTGATTCAGAAGACTATCACATCATTGCAACAAACATACTGACGGAACATGCCTACCCTGCGATACCTAACCAAACACTTCTTGTCTATCCACCGTTCTATCCGCTCTTTATCGCCGTGGTATACGCTCTTACTCACGTCGGCGAATATGCATCGGTGTACTTTTTACAATATCTATTAGTCGGCGCTACTGCGATTATTCTTTTTTCAATACTTAGAACACATGTAAAACTTCCACTGATGCCGTCTCTCCTTGCATCTCTCTCTATACTCTTTTGGCCATATTTAGTTTTGTATTCACAACTTATTAGTTCTGAGGTGCTCTACACATTTTTATTACTCCTTTTCTTTACCCTCTTTTTTTCGATAGACAAAAATTCTCGAGGATGGATTACTGTTTTTGCTGGAGTGATTCTTGGGACAACCATACTGACACGACCCGTGGCCCTTCTACTCTTTCCTTGGATATTAATCGGATTATATTTTGTTACAAAATTACCCAGAGTTTTTGGCATATACGTACTACCGTGGAAAAAATATTGTATGGTTTTTGTTATATCAATCATTACATTACTTCCATGGACAATCTACGCCTACAAGCAGTTTGATCGTGTAATCCCTGTTGCATCAAATCTTGGCAATGTGTTTACCAAAGCAAACAAAACATTTGAATACCTTCCAGAAACAGAAAAAACGTCAGTCATAGGAGCAAAAATAAAAAATCTCTATCTTTTTTGGGATCCTGGTGCAAGTGGATACCACTTAGATATTTTGAAAGAAAAATATCCACTTGCTGGCATCGCGGTTGCTCTTTATAAATTAGTATTCTTTCTTATTGTAGCGTTTGGAGCTGTTAGTGCTGTCGTATACCGACACAATCGACTGGTCTTGTATTCCGTTCTTATTATTGGCTATACCTGGGTGCTCCATACGGCGCTATTTCCCTTTCCGCGCTACACATTGCCAATTATGCCTTTTGTGATTATAGTTGCAGTAATTGGCATTACTCATTTTGTCCAATACAGGAAGCATCATGAAAATACTAGTCGCAATACCCTCTCATAATGAAGAAAAGACCATTGTAGACGTTGCACGAAACATTGAACGTGAATCGGTGGGACTCGATACAACTATCGTTGTTTTTGACGACGCTTCAAGCGATCAAACTCCTGCCCTGTTAGGGCAAAACACTATTACGTCATTTCAGATTAAGAAAAGCTTTGGCTTGGGTCACGTTTTTTCAGAAATAACAAAATATTTTCTTGAAGGTCGCTATGATGTATTACTGACGATTGATGGCGATGGGCAATTCGACCCTAAAGATATACAAAAAATTGTACAACCTATAGTGAATGGATCTGCTGATATGGTGACTGGCTCACGATTCATTACAGGTGCAACAACAAAAAATATTAGCCGATTAAAATATATCGGCAATGCACTTGGTGCACGATATATCAGCTCAATCCTTAAACACAGATACTATGACGTAACGTGCGGATTCAGAGCCTACACAAGAGATGCAATACTACGGCTCAATACATTTTCTAATTTTACCTACACACAGGAAGTCTTTCTCAATTTAGGGTTCAAAAAACTTACCATACGTGAAGTGCCTATTAACACAACATATTTCAAAGAAAGAAAATCAAAAATGGTTACGAGTGTTGCAGCCTATATCATCAAGTCTCTCAAGATTATTCTCAAATCAATACTTGTCTATTCTCCTATGAAACTTTTTGGCAGACTTGCGCTATTTTGTTTGTTTACCTCTCTTGCTTCTGGTGTATTTATATTCTTCTGGAACATGTCTGCTGGCACAGTGACTCCATTTAAATGGCTGGCAATTGTAAGTCTTGTGCTCGGGTCGTTAGCTGTTTTTCTATACTGTATTGGTATCCTTCTTCAAATAACATCGAGACTTCAACTCACCCTAGAAGAAACACTGTATTATCAAAAACGAGAAACCTATAAAAACCATGAGTAAATTTTTACATCTCATGAAAACCATATGTACGCGACAAACCTTTTTTGAAGTTGCTAAATATGGAGTGGTAACCGTAGTCAGTTATTTCTTGCTCATTGGTTCAATCTTTCTTCTTGAACATGTTTTGGGTTGGAACGAAAAACCTGCGTATGCTGTTGCCTTAACAGTGAACTACATTTTAATTTATATAAGCTTTAATAAATTTGTTTTTAAGACGACCCACAGTACAAAAATGTTGCGACGCTTTACGATTGTACTCGTGCTGTCATGGATAGCTAATAATATCTTCTTTAGAATTTGGCTTGATGTGTTTTCTTTTCACTACACCCTTGCGGTTATTCTTAACACGGTAGTACTCGGTGGTTTTCGATTTTTAGCTCAGAAATTTTATGTTAGAAAACAAGAATAACATTGCACTCAGCTTTGATGTAGAATTTTGGCACGAAAGCGCGTGGTTGGCACCTTATAGCACCAAAGAGATGATCGCAAAAGATACATTTCCCTCATCAATAGAAAAAATTTTACAAACGCTTCGTGAGAACAACGGACGTGCAACCTTTTTCGTTACGCGAAAAGTTACCGACATTCACCCAGAGATTATACGGCGTATCGTTCATGAAGGTCACGAACTAGGTATTCATGGCCCACAACACAAAAAACTAAAATACTACAACAAAGAAGAGTTTTATACTGACTGCAAAGAACACATGGAACTACTCAAAAAACTCACAGGAAAACAAGTAACAGGATACAGAGCTCCACATTTCTCGTTAACTAAGAAGACGAATTGGCTTTTACCGACACTGAAAAAATTAGGCTTTCTCTATGACTCAAGTGCTTTCCCAAAAAACATGGGAGAATATGGTAACTCAAAAATATCAATACAACCATTTAGAACCGAAGAAGATATATTAGAAATACCCGTTTCTGTGGGAGAAGTATCTGGAATAAGAGTTCCCTTTGCTGGTGGAGTTTATTTTAGATTGTTGCCCTATAAGCTAGTTACTATGTTCCTAAAAAAGATGTTACGAAAAAAGACTACGCCCGTGCTCTACTTCCACCCTCATGAACTAGATACAGAAACTCCACGTATTACAAAGGGACCTTTTTTAAAACGCTACTTAAAATATTTTGGTGTACGAAAAAGCTTTGGAAAATTTGAGAAGTTGGTCAAAGAATACAAAACTGATTCTATTGAAAATATTTTTCTAGTGAATGGAAATCTCGGCAAGTAGCGTATGCTCAAAAACCTTCTCTAGAGGACGAGCCCCGAGGAGAGCGAGATGCGACATGTCGACAGCTTGAACGTGCATTAAAATAATGCCGCTAGAACGTACGTGCTTTCTGGCTTCAGTAATAAATTTTTGAATAAACGGGAGTCTTTTTCTTTGAGACATTCGAGAGACAATTTTTGATACTAAATTTTTAAAAATACTCTTTCGAATGATTGCCTTGATGTTAGCTTGCCACGCTGGCTCAGTACCACCAATTGGAGGATTAAAAATAATCAGATCGTAGGTATCTTGTACGCCCTCAAATAGATCGGAGTAAAATATATTCACCACAACATTGTTACGAGCGGCATTTTCCTGAGCGCAATCAAGTGCTTCTTGATTAATATCAGTAGCATCAACCTGTGCACCAGATTGTGCGAGATAGATCGCCACATAGCCGGTTCCCGTGCCTATATCAAGAATTCTTTCCTTGTGGTATCCATAGGCAACCTCAGCCAAACGCACTGTATCTTTATGAACTGGACTTACTCCACCTCGTTCGACAATATTCATGAGGGTAGTATACATTATTTTGAAAAGTAAAACTTCTAGGGTATAGTTACGTTACTTTATGATAGGTTTTATACTCGCAGGAGGACGTGGGACAAGACTTCGTCCACACACAGAAGAAATACCAAAACCACTGCTAGAAGTAGGTGGAAAAACTATTTTAGGACACCAAATAGAAACTCTGACAAGTGGGGGTATCTCCCCTATTATTATTGTTACCGGATTCTTGTCAGAAAATATACAAACCTTTGTTAGAGAGCATTTCCCAGATGGAAATTTTATATTTGTACATAATGCAGACTACGCTTCATCAAAGCCAGCGTTTGCTATCGTACAATCTCTAAAACATTTAGACGATGACACTGTATACCTTAACGGTGATGTTTTTTACGATCCTCAAATATTAAAGGAAGTGATCCAAAGCAACCATGAATCAGCCACAGCAGTACAACAAACAGACTGGGATGAAGAAGAAGTAAACGTGATTATCGACAACAACGGCTTTATTTCTGAACTTAGTAAAAATTTAACAAAAGAAGAAAGCTCTGGAGAATTTATTGGTATCACGAAAATTGGAAAAAACTTTATCCAGTCTATGAAAGACATAGTAGAAGCTGAAGGAGGAGAAGTGTTTAGACACTCGTTTGCTATTGACCTTCTAAACCAAGTTATCCATAGGTCAGACAACAAGATTTTTGCAGTAGATGTTACTAAGTTTAAGGCAATTGAAATAGATACACCTGACGACCTAGCGAGTGCAAAGGATACGTTCAAAGCCTAACTGACAATGAATAGATTTAAGAAATATTTATATAGAATTGCTCACATTATCTTGTGGATCTTTCCAAGAAATAAAAAACTTTGGGTTTTTATTGGTTGGCATAAAAAAACAGAAGGAGAAGTGTTTGCAGATAACACAAAGTATTTTTTTCTATTTCTAAGTCAAAATCATCCCGAAATAAAATCTATTTGGATAGCAAAAAGTAAAAGTTTGGCAAAAAAACTTAAAGAAAAAGGATACGAATCTTATTATCAAAAAAGCTTTCTAGGAATATTTTACCAGCTTCGTGCGGGATTCTTTGTAATTGACGCATATATGCAACCAGAAAATTATATGTTTTCTGGAAAATCAAAAACCATTCAACTTCTTCACGGAAAAGGTATGAAGAAAAAGGGATATGCTGATAAGCCAAATAAAGTGCAAGATTTTATTTTTAATACTTCCCCTTTTACAGAGAGTATTCTGCCTGAGATTTTTAAACATGGTTCACAATCTTTTATCACGGGCTACTCAAGAAATGATCTCTTTTATAACGAAATTAAAGATTCAGATATTGATACAGACACAAAGATTATTGATCATATAAATAAAATTAAGTCTCAGAAAAAGATTGTCATGTATGCTCCAACATTTCGTCGTGGACAGAAAGAGTTTGACATACATGCGATTTTGCCTGAAAAAGAACTCGTCCAATTTGCGAAAGAAAATAACGTATTCTTCATTTTGAGTTTACATAATAAATATCGATCACAACAGCGTCGTGATCATATTGAAAAACATTTTGGCTTTGTAGAAGAGTCTGATATCTATCCACTCCTTCGGCTTGTAGATATTTTCATTACAGACTACTCTTCTTCGTTTGCGGACTACCTTCTTCTTGATCGCCCTCTTATCTTTTATCCATACGATTTAGAAGACTATGAAAAAAGAGAAGGACTTGTGACAAACTATAATGAGATCACCCCTGGACCAAAAGTAAAAAATCACCAAGAGCTTTTTCAAGCACTGCAAAATTCTCTAGCGCACGACACGTACAAAGATGATCGCAAGCGTGTACGAAACTTGTATCACACATACCAAGATGGTAATTCTTCAAAAAGAATACGGGATATTATTTCCTCCCTCTCATAACAGAGTAATAAAGGTTTCGATACTTTTCTACATGAGCATCAACATTAAATTCTTTGGCTGTTTGCCCTGCTTTCATCTTCATCTTGGTTAACATATTTTCTGATAGCGATGTTATTTTGACTAAGGTGCTCGCTATAGACGCCGGTGTGTCTTCAATAAAATATCCATTTTCTCCATCTTGTAAATATTCAACAATACCTGCAACCCGTGTAGCAATAAGGGGTAGACCAAAGGCAAGACCATTCATCGCTGAAATACAGAAACCTTCTCGAATTGACGTAAGAAGAAAAAAATCTGAAGCAACATAGTATGTGTAGATATCTTGACGTTCACCGAGAAAAATAATTGAATCTTCTATCGATAGATCTTTCGCTAATGTTTTAAGTTTCTCTAGCAAAACTCCATCACCGATAATAACAAGTTTTCCCTTACCACCACCTTTTAGATACTCGGCAAAACCACGAATCATAAGATCATGATTTTTCTGGAGTACCAGACGTGCAACCGTCAAAAAAAGTGGTTCATCATCATGCACCGACAGCTCTTTTCGAAGATGCTCTCTTTGCACTCCAAAAACTTTTTTAGCATGGTCTATTTCGTTAATCTCTACTCCGTTATAAATCACCGTAAATTTATTTCTAGGTATTTTTTCAACTCTACTTACATGATCTGCTACTGTTTGAGAATCAGCAACAATTGTATAGGTAAGAGCAGATAGCAAACGGTTAAGGAGTCTATGGGAACATGGTCTTTTTGTCTCAGTATTATGCTCTGCTGTGATAACCGTAAAAGCAAAAAATGGTTTTAAAATTCTGAGAATTGTATTTGAAAAAAACATTGCTGTTTTTACGATGTCAGGTTTTTCTTTTCTTAAAATTTTTATTAAAGAATATAAAGATGTGAAATCTAAAAACCTTTTAAAATGTAATTTGTACACGGTAACACCTTTTGGAACAAGATTATAGAAATCTCCTTTTGGGAATTGCATAAGCGTAATCAGCACAAAATCAAAATCACCACGCAAGAGATTCATTTGGTCGATAGCAAGCTTTTGAATGCCTCCCACAAGGAAATCATTCATTACAATAACCACCTTTGGTTTATTTTTTATCATATTTTTCTAGAACAAAGAAATAATGATATTTGTTCAAAGCCGGACTAAATTCTTGGAGAATCGTAAATTCTTTTTTTATTTTTTTTCTCACATCATTAAGAGATGTTTGCCAAAAATCAATTTCCCAGTAGTGTTGGTCAGATTCTGCAAAACCAGGGAACCTTACAGGAAAGATGAGCGATATATCAAAAATACTTTTCCTAAAAAGAGTTTGAATAAATGGAATTTTACCCACAATATTAAAACCAGTATTACGACGCGGTAAAGAAATGAGCGTATACCGAGAAGAGGTTCGGGCTAACTCCGATAAACCTTTTTCAAAATCGCCGAAAGGAATATGTTCCAAGACCTGACATGCCATGGTGATATCAAAACTTTTATCAGGAAACGGAAGTGCTCGAATATCTGCGGTAGTATCGGCCTCAACCTTTTCATCAAAATCACATGTGTGCACATCGTATCCCATTTTTTTCAGGAGCGATGATACCACAAAGCTTCCTGGTCCAACCTCGAGTACACTTTTAACGTTAAGATTCTCTATTGAGGAAATTTGGTACGAATAAGAAATAAACCTCGAAAGTGAGTTATATTTCTTATTTTGATAGTGTTTCGTATCGACTTGAGCCATACTATTTAATAGAGGTTATTGTATACCCTAAAGGGGCTGGGTGTCTATCAATCACCCTTTTAGGAATAAAGCTATCGAGAATAAGCGCACATCCATACACAAAAACCCTAATCAACGTAAAAAACATTGCAGGGTGCAATAAGTTTGCACTCGCAGAGAAGCGTTCCCCTATTCGTACTATTCGTACCGAAGCCCAGGAGTGTTCCGACATCAGTGAGGACAATCCTTCGTGTGTTAACCGACAAAAGTCGTGTGGTTCTGGCATCTCATTTGCAATAAATGGAGAAACGCAAATAAAAATTCCGCCAGGTTTTAATACGCGGTGTACTTCTTTCATAAAAAAACTTCTATCTTTTAGAGTGTAGAGCGCATTGATAAACATAACTCCATCGTATGAATTATCTTCGAATGGTAACACTTCATTACAATCTACTTTTTGTGTTTGCGCATCTTTTGGATACAGGTCTGTTTTTGTGAGGCTTATATGCGTTGGTAGTAAGTGCACATATGACGATCCACCAGACGCAAGATCAAGAACGTTGCCTTTCAGAAAGGAGAATTCTTTTGCTAAAGACTCTTCGGTGAGAAATCTAAAGAGTGTTTTTCTATTTAGGATTTTTTCAAAAAATCGGTATACCATGATTTTACTTTAGCATAATAATAGACGCTGTCGGAAACAAGTGTTTTAAATTCAGCGAATGTCGTGTCTCTGCCAACAAAATTTCTCGGCAAGAGCAAAGGGTTACTACCCCTCGTAACTAACCCAGGCAACGTTGTAACAGCTGCATCCCACTTCTCTTCTGACACCACTTCCAAAACCTCTTTCGAAAACTTTCCTCTTGGATATGCCAATATCTTTTTTGTAGGATGTACATTTTGTAAAAATAAGAGGCTTCCCTGAAGTTCTTCTCCTACTTCTTTCGAAGAAAGAGTTGGCAACTCTTTGTGACTTAATGCATGTGAAAGTAATTCAAAGTGAGAAAAACCATTCTTTCTGTGAAAATCTTCAAGAGAAAATATATCGAGAGTTACTCCATCACTTGTGGTAAATGGTTTACCAAGCAGCTCCGGAGCGATAAACATGGTTGCGTTGATTTGATATTTTTGTAAGACAGGCAAAACATTTTCTAGATTGTCTACATATCCATCGTCAAACGTAACCGACACACATGAGGACATGTCTTCCTTTTTAAGGAACCGATCGACAAGTTCTGAGAGAGGAATAATCGTGTACCCAGAATTTTTTAAATAGTGCATTTGCTTTTCAAAAACACCGGGATGGACCGTAAAAAAGCCATTATTAGTAGCCACTGAATGGTACATAAGAATAGACGCCCCTTTTGTAAGTCTCGGATACAGTAGATATAGTAATTTTCTTAGTAAAGATTTCATAATTCTGTAAAAATCTTATCTATTAAAGACGAAAGCCCATGGTACTCTTTGGCAAAGGAAGATACGTCTTCTCTTAATTTTTCTTTTTCTGATTCTGATAATGATAGAAAATGAAGCACCTTTTTTGCTAAATCATGTGAGTCATTAAAAGCAAAATAGAAATACTCAGTTAGATATGAAAAAGATGTTTCCGACCAAATATCCTGACACACAAAACAAGGTGTACCAAGATACATAGACTCTACAATTGTTTTATCAAAACTTCCTGGGGTTGTTGCATTAATAAAAACACTATGACGTTTGAAAAATTCTGAAGTTTCGTGAGGAGAGACGGCTGGAATATATTGTATAAACTCTTGTGGTATTCTGGCAGTCTTTTTTTGTAATACTTTGTAATAATCTTCATCTACCTCTCTTTTTGTGGGACTACCAACAATAGAAAGTTGTATATCTTTTCTTTCTGCCAACATTTCCGAGAACGCAGAAATAATGGTCTCGATATTTTTTACCGGTGAAATACGTCCTAAAGAAAGGATGGTATTTTCTTTTCTGACAACTTCTTTCGAGACCTCTTTTATGTACACACCAACCGGCATGATTTTTGTTTTTTTAAATTTCTTTGTAAAAGAGTCTTTTGATGTACAAAACACGCGATGAGAAAGCATAACCGCTAACCGTGTCAGAAAAGTACCTTGTGGGTGATTTCTCCACATGAAAATCTTTTTACCGAGCATTCTCCAAAGCACCCCACCAAGAAGTACGTATTCTTGATTCATGTGCACAAATACAGAACTATAACGAAACATTAATATGTATCTATAGAAACGTAGTATGTAGTGCATTTTTGAAACACCTTTTTCTTTTCCTAATGAAAAAACTTTTACATTATGAGGTAGATCATACATTCCTTTTTCAAGACATATCACCGTTACAGATTCTGCTCTTTGTGAAAATTCTACAATCCACTGGTGAAAAAAGCCAAGCACCGGATCGTGCATGTCAACTTTTTGTGTAATAATGAGAATGTTTTTTTTCATACCCTTAGCCACGAGCTTTTTCTAATGATTCTTTAAATAGTACTGCGTACGAATCTAAATCTTTTGGAATACGCGATAATACAGTAGTTTTTAATACTTCTACATTTTGCTTCTCCTCCGCCTCATGCAAAGCAACATACGTTATTTTTTCTGATAAAGCAACGCTGTCGTTTTGAGGGAAAATATGAGCATATTCTCTTGGGATAATACCGCCAATAGCACCAACGTCTGTTGTAATAATTGGACAATTATTTAAAATTGCTTCAATGAGCACAAGTGCAAAGCCTTCAAACCAAGAAGCCAAGATGAGTGCTTTAGCGTGTCTCATATAACCACCAACGTCGTTACTCCAAGGAACAATGATGAGTTTATCTTGAACACCAAGTTTTTTTGCCAACTCTTTATACAAAGGTAGTAGCCCACCAGAGCCAAGAAGAACGAGTTTTAATTGTGGTAATGACAAAGCAACTTTTGCAAATCCTTGAATAATTGACTCAACATTTTTTTCTTTTTCGAAGCGACCAACATAGAGAATGTAGTCACCTTCAATATGACGAATAGACTCAGAGCTCATCATACGTGGAACATCAATATAAATCTGAAGGGTGTCTATCGTTCCCTCTAGTATATTGTACTTCTGTACAAGAGAATCTTTTATTCTTGCAGCATCAACTCGTATCCTTCGTGCTGACTTTAGAATAAGACCAGAAAAAAACACTCGTATGCGATCAATAAAAGAATGCTTCACAAAAAATGGGCTCAACATATCCGTATGTACCTGTACATGGAGCGGTTTATTAAAAATTTTAGAGAGTAACCATCCCACACAACCTTGCTCAAAAGGATCCTGTACAGAAATAACCCAATCAGAGGTTGGATCTTTTTTAAGAATTTTATAGCCAACAAAAAAACTTTTTACAAGTGCAAAAAATCTACTCGACACGGAAGTTCCGTGAATAAAAATATTTTTGGACATTTTATATATTCCCCTGTGTCGTGACGGTCTCGCAATAACCATATGGATTTCTTCGCCAAGAGAAGAAAAGCCTAAAAATCGTTCATGTACCGAACTATGAGGTTCAAAAAGTTTTGTATCTGTTCCTATAAATAAGATTTTCATATAAGTTCTTTAAACATCAATTCAAGCTGATCAGCAGTTGTATAGATATTAAATTTTTTTGCATCTTCTTGTGCAGCATGAGAGAGTTTTTTTCTCACATCTTGATTATTCAGAAGAGTGCGAATTTTTTCCGTTAACGAATGAACATCAGCTTCTTGAACCAAGATACCATTCTCTCCATTGTGAATAATTTCATTTAGATTACCAGCATTGAGTGCGACCACAACTGATCCGAGCATCATTGCCTCCACGAGCTGAAATGAGAAGCTTTCAAAGGATGATGGCAACACAAAAAGATCTGACCCGGCGATATATGACAACACCTCTTCTCTTGGGAGTGATCCGGTAAACGAAACTTTTTCACGAACATTATATTCTTTGGTTAGCGCTTCAAGCCTTTCCCTATCTTCCCCATCTCCAATAATAATAAGATTGGCATCGATATTTGAAATAAGTTTAATAAGCAGATCAAATCCCTTCCATGGCACAAGTCTACCCGAAGAAACAATGGTCTTCGTGTGAAATTTTTTAGAGTTAATATTCTGAGGAATACTCACACCGTTGTAGATTCTTTGTAATTTTTCATTACGTACTCCCCACCCTACAACAACACCTCTAAAATAGTCACTCGGTGTAATCACTCTGCTGGCTTTCTGAACTACAAACTTTTGAATAGATCTGAGCAACTCTACTCGAAATCCATATTTCGTTTTCTGAAAATCATCAATACCTTCTTTCACGCCAAATCTTTGAACACCCTGTTCCCAAGCAAAATCACCTGGGACACGAACTACTATCGGCTTTCGGAAAAGCTTTGCGACAAGCATTGTTGGAAGGCCGACACTTACTGTATCTTGTACTAAAACAACATCTGCCCAAAAAACTCTACGACAAGCCTTTATAAAATATAAAATATGTCGTACGACTGTTGGGTAGTTGCGTACAACTCGAAATGGTAACACCTCTACAAGGTGTCCGCGTTTTTGAAGCTCAGCTTCAACCAGCATAGCGTAGGTTGCCGGTCCTCCTATTTCTGGCGGATAGATACCTGTGGCAATTAAAATTTTCATAGGCTTTTCAGATAATGAGTAACGTCTTGTGCAATATGATTCCAATCATACCGAGAGACCACGTTTGTCTTTGCCGCAGACCGTAAGGAATCGGCTAGTTGTTTGTCTTCCAAACGAAGAATTGCTTCTTTTATTTTTTCTGGAGATTTTGGTGGAACAAGAAGTCCGGTTACACCATCCTGAACAATATCAACAATGCCACCTACTGGCGTAGCAATGACAGGAAGCCCAAACGCCATTGCCTCTAGAAAAGAATTACCGAGCCCTTCTGAGAGAGAGGTTCGAATAAAAATATCTGAGACAGAAAAATAGAGAGGGATTTCGTTGTGAGGTAAAAATCCGACAAAAGAAACTCTTGAAGATACGTTAAGCTCTTCTGAAAGTTTTATCAACTCTTCTCGCAACTCACCATCACCGATAATGAGAAATTTATACTTTTCAGGCAAATAGGACAGGGCGACAATGACATCTCTCATACCATTTTTCAGAACTAACCGTGAAGTAGTAACCAAAACAACATTACCATCTTGTATACCTAATGTTTCTTTGAGTGATCTTTTCTCTTCTTCTCTCATATCATTTCTGAAATTTTCAAGATCAACTCCGTTTGGTAACACGTGTATATTGTTCCCACCCATAGAACGTGCAAAGTCAGCAAGATAGTGAGAAATTGGCAATATCATATCAGCCTTTTTAAAAATGAGTTTAAAAAGTGGATACACAAAAAACACTCTTTTTCGTATGTACGAAATTGGGTCACCTTCTTGGAGAGTAAGTAAAAATTTCAAAGATGGCATACGTAGTTTTAACAAAAGAGCTCCAAAACCTGCGTAGTTTGCCATAATTGACCAGACAGTATGATAAGGGTGCTCTTTAAAAAGCGATCGACCCTTTCTGTAGACAAGCAGTGGGAAAAAATATTTTTGCAGATTGAATAAAAATTTTCCTATACTATTTTTGTGATTCACTCTAAAACCGACTCGAATAACACGTATATTCCCAACCGTTTCAACTCTTTTGTCCGAAGACCCGATAAGTGTAATCATGTCAAAAGAAACAACAGGGCTTCGATCTGTTATTTCTTTCACCGCAACCTCTGCTCCACCAACAAACTCTGGGTAATAGACCAACGAAATAATGAGTGTTTTTTCGGCCATAAAGATACTCAAATAATACCTAAAAAATAAGGTTTTTACCATCATTTACATTTGACAAATTTATGTTAGTATAGTATTAATGATTTTACAGAAAAAACTTTTTATTTTTCTAGGAGACCTCATTGCCTTAGCCGGTTCTTTTTTTATTACCCTCGCTATTAGTTTTCCAAAAGATTTTTCATCTCAGATTGGGATTCATATTGGCCCATTTGCTTTGATGTACGCAACTTGGCTAGTTGTAATCTACATCTTTAATCTCTACGATAATCAAAATATCAGACCGACCGTACTTACCCTTCAGAAAATAGCATTGGCTCTCCTGGTTTCAGGACTCATTGGCATAGCAATGTTTTATCTCTTCCCTATTTTTGAAATTACCCCAAAAAGCAACCTCATCATTAACATCTTGTCATTTGGCTTGCTCTTTATTGGATGGAGAAGAATTACATCAAGCATCCTATCAGGGCAGCTCGTAGAAAAAGTTGCAGTGCTTGGCACACGAGAAGAGGCACGAGAAGTTTTTGACACCCTGAGTCAGAAAAATAGCGTCGGGTACAAAGCTGTGATTATCAGTGAGTCGATCGATGAGATTCTTGCTTCTGATTCAAAGATACACAAAGTGATTATTGCAAAACCTATCGATACTCACATACTCATGAAAATTACCAAGGGTGGTCTTCAAACTATGACACTTCTGAATGCATA
This sequence comes from uncultured Candidatus Saccharibacteria bacterium, assembly GCA_964490365.1. GTDB lineage: Bacteria > Patescibacteriota > Minisyncoccia > Phycocordibacterales > CSBR16-119 > JAUPTX01. The sequence goes on along the minus strand of CAZBAG010000002.1, from coordinate 171,115 downwards.
CGAAACAGTATTTGAAAAAATACCAGTAAGCCTGATGGATGATGACATGACCGTTATCATTCTATCGAAAGATAAAAACTTCTTTTATAGATGTGCAAGTCGACTCCTTGATATACTTGTCGGACTTACATTGATTGTTATTACCCTACCAATCACGATTATTTCTGCAATAGCTATTAAAGTAGAAGATCGAAGAAATATTTTTTATACACAAAAACGTGTTGGAAAAAACAGTGAGCATTTCTTAATCTGGAAACTTCAGTCAATGAAACAAAACGCTGAGACAGACGGTGCTGTGTGGGCAGACAAAAAAGATTTACGCATTACAAAGTTCGGAAACATTTTAAGAAGTCTTCATATTGATGAGATTCCTCAAATGATTAATATTATCAGGGGTGATATAGCACTTGTGGGACCACGACCTGAACGACCAGAGTTCGTAGAAAATTTAGAGAAAGAGATTCCCTATTATTTTTTGAGACACTCTATTACTCCAGGATTCACTGGATGGGCACAAATTAAATATCGCTACGCACGAACCGTAGATGATTCTCAGGATAAATTTGAATATGATCTCTATTACTTAAAAAATAGAAATATCTTTTTAGATATTGGAATTCTTTTTAAAACTGTCCAAATTATCTTTACCCACTAATACCGTGTAGAGAGCTTCTGTCTCCTTCGAAAATTTTAGAAGTGTAAACTTTTGTTCAAACTTAACGCGAGCATTGTTACCAAGCTCGACTAGCAAAGACGGATTATCTGCCATCTTCTTCAAAAGAGCGGCCACTTTTTCTGGATCATTTTCAGTTAGAGCGCCACATGAAGCATCTATTTGTTCAGGTATTCCCCCAACTGAAGATGCAATGACAGGAAGGCCTGCAGACATTGCCTCCAAAATAGCCAGCGGAAAGCCTTCATGTTTTGAAAGCAAGATGAATAGTTTTGCTTTTGATAATTTTTCTTGCACCATTTCTTGGGATAAATTTCCAAGCAATGTTACTCTATCCTGCATACCAAGCTCTTGAATTTTTTCTTCAATAATTTTGCGAAGAGGTCCGTCACTAATAATTTGCAGATGCAAATTGATACCAGATTTTTTATACGCCTCAAGTAGTAAAAAATATTCTTTTGGATATGCCAACCTACCATTAGTGATTAGAATATCTTCTTTAACGGAATGAGTAAATGGATTTCTTGGAGCTCCGTTGTAAATAGTTTTAAGTTTATCGGGTGGTGCGATCCTGTAGCGGAGCGCCAACTGCCTATCATATTCCGAGACACAAATAATTTCATCTACCCAACGAGAGAAGAAACGCTCGCTCACCACGCCAATGATTTTTCGAAAAAGTGATGCACCGTCAGTAAAGGCCCAGCTATGAGCAGTAAAAATTGTCTTTACTTTTCCTTGTACAGCAAGACGAGTAATAGCGCCCGCAAATGAACTATGACAATGAACAATGTCTGGATTAAATTCCCGCACTATTTTTTTAATTAGGAAAAAAGATTTAAGTATACGGATCGGATTAAAAGAATTACTAAAATATTTATTTTCATAAAACCTAACACCTATTGTGGTGGTTTCGTGCTCAAGCCAGCCCCCAGGACTTGAGACAATCGAAACCGCGTGACCCGAGTCTTTCATATGTTTTGCAAGTAAAGCAACGTGTACTTGCGCCCCACCTATTTCAGATTTGGTTATCGTATAAAGTATTCTCATACACCACATTAGATCTGATTAAAGAAGTAAAGATCTATTTCTGGAAACGTTTTTATCGAATCTTCTATGTATTTTTCTAGTCGTAGTGTTTCAACAACCTCCGCATTCATTGCTTCTGCTTTTTGAACATATGCACGTGCTCCTGCAAAATCACGTCGATACAGAGCAATCACCGCCTTCATCCAATATGGTTGTGGATATTTATCACTTATCGCGATTGCTGTGTCTAAAACGGCATCCGCGTCAGCAAGCCTGTCAACGCCAAAGAGCATATGGTAAATATACATGTCGGCTAGATTAAGGTGTGGACGAAACGTTCCTCTATTATTAGCCACATATTCCTCATAGCCTTTTGTTATAACCCCAAGCTCTTCTACTAACAATGTAACCTTTTCTGGATTTTCTAAAATGACAGGACTTTCAGCAATTCCTTTTTGGAAGTCAGTTGATGTTCGCCATAAAATACCAGCCCTATCAACCTTTGTACTAAATAATTCTTCATAGAGTGGAATCCTTTTTTCTGCCGAACCAACTGTTCTAATCTGCCCATTAACGCTTTGTACTTTCCAGAAAGGAAGTATCCCAAAGAAGAGCGACCAACCAAAATAGACAATACAAAAAGTACCAGCAATATATTTAAGAGGCTCTGAGACACTTAAAGTTTTTTCACCATTTGTCTTATGAACAACGTAGATAGTAAGAGCCAACATCAATGCAAGCATTGGATACGAGATCGTAGTATCAAAAGCAGTTTGAAGTTCAAGGAAGTGAACAAAGAAATACGTAATGAGGACAGAAGCAAGCACACCATCATGTCTGTCTTTTGTTGTAAGCAGCACACGAAGTAGCAGAAGAAATATCACAAGATATATCACTATGTAAAAAACAATACCAAGATATCCTGTATCAACTCCTTGATCCAAAATAATATTGTGAGCCCGATCAAACCAAGGTTCATTACCGTAACGCTCTGTCAAAAATCGAATATCAAAGTTTTGCTGAAATGCCGTTGGGAAATTGTCTATTCCCCACCCTGTTATTGGTTTTTGAGAAATCGATTTTTCTGAAATCTCCCACATTAAAGGTCTGGCAAGGGTTGATTCTTGTTCATATATTTTTCTAACAGCGGTGCCAGGAGTTAGTAATGAATACGTAACATAGCCCAGCACTCCCAAGGAAACAACAAAAAAACCAATACCAACTTGTTTCTTGGTGCGATTATTTTTAATCAAAGAGATGAGCCAGATGACAAACAAAATGCCAAGTGCCGCAAATAATGCAATTGATGAAGCCTTGGCGGCACCAAGAACACTCGTCACCCCAGTGTATAGTCTTGTGAGATTTAAAAGAAATGGATTAAGAACAATTAAAAAAGGTAAAGCGTATTCATGTGTGCGTATTTCACTTTTTGTTTTTGAAAATAAGTAATACAAAGAAAGTAAAAGCGCGCCCAATAAGTACATAGCTGCAAACGAAGAGTTACCAAACATAAATCCATCATAAGGATTTGAAAGAAAAAGCACCTTAAACCCTTGAGGGCCTAACAATGAACATATTGAATACAGTGCAGAGGTATATAAAATAACCTTTAGCAACTTTTCCCTACTTTCTTTGTGAGAGACAATTTGTATGAGAAGAAACACAAAGAGAGCTAAATGTGTTAGATAAAAGAGTCCAGAAGTTCGTTCGGCTCGAGACCAAAATGATGCATGAAAATCAACTCCCAGCAAAGCAGAAACAAAAAGGTACGCCAAATATACTCCACAAAGTACGAGAAGTGGAGACTTGAAAAATGTCACATTATTTTTTTTATAGAAAAGATGTACACCTAAAAAGATAGCAAGAACCGCGGAAACAAGAGTCAACAGGAGAAATCGTGAAGAGGATCCTTGATAAAGAAAGGTTCTAAAGATAAAAAATGGAAATATGGCAAAAAAACCATACACACCATATTCTAATAGCGTAACAAAACCACTTTTTCTATTTTCTAATATCATGCTCGTATTATACAGAAAAGAAAAGCCCGGCGCCAAGGCGCCGGGCTCAACATCATGGAACCGATGAAGAACGAGTATTTGTGGGAACAATCCCACCAATATTACCAAGAATTATGTCTCGGTCGTTCTCCCCTCCAGTGTATTTTACTACACCGTCCATATTCACGTCGGCTGGCAAATACCCACCTGTCGTGTTTGTCGGAACAACACCCCCAATGCCCTGCAGAACAATATCCCGGTCATTTTGTGTTCCGGTGTATTTAACCAATTTGTCCTGGTTGATGTCACCATCCCATAAACACCATGAGGTGTCGACTTGTTTCCGTGCATCTTGTCCAAACACAGAAGTAGTGCCACTTGTGAAATCAATGGTGTCTTCCAGATTAACTGGTGTTGCCGTCATTACCCCAAGATGGTTGCGATGTCTTAGTGCAACGTAATACATTCCTGTAGTAAGATCGGTCACCAGAGGATGTATCCCGTCGACGGTGACAAGTTTTCCGTCCCTTCTCATGAGTGCGGGCATCGAACGCACTACGGCTTGGGTATTTTCTGAACTGCGTAGTTCAACAACAACCCAATCAACAATAGCTGTGTCTCCTGAGGCACTGAGTACCTCTGAAGTGGTTGTCTTGAAAAAACCATATGGGTCCATCAGTGGTAGTAATCCCTGTAGACGCAAATCATCACGCATTAAATCTGTACTATCGACAAACGGACCAGACAAACAAGCTCGAAGATGTAGTTGTCTTGAAGGGACTACTGAACCGAAGATGGCGACGCTGTCAGTTGTAAATAATCCTTCGGTATCAGAAATTGCTCCATCACCATAAATACGAAATGTCACCTGTTCGAACCCATTTGCCGTAAAACTACTTAGGGGTATTTGGTATTTGTGCCAAAAAGTGTCAGCCTGGTTTAACAAAATACTGCTAATCGGGAAAGTGTACGAATCTTTGTGAGAGCGAAATTCAAACCTTTTTGGTCCAATAATGTTTCTTTTGCACCAGAAAGAGATAGAATCTAAGTTCATATACATCCCTGTGTCTACAAAAAAACGAAATTCAATCCAATTTTGGTAAGTATGAATACTAGAGTCAGGCAACCAATTAAAGACTGAACTAGCCCAGTCAGACTGATTTCCAGAAACTCCCGCACTATAATAGTTACCATTCAAGGGAAACAAATTACTATAGGCAACAGGGTTTACCTGAATTGAGATGTCTCCAACAAACGTGGGATTGAGTGTTGATTGTCCATCAACTTCAAAATCCCAACGAATGAGAGTTTGAGAAAAGACAGTAGTGTTACAAAGAACAGACAGAGCTAGGAGTAGGGTTTTCATGAGTTCCTGTTTTGTTTACCTGTATACTAGCATTTTTATACAAAACAAAAAACCGCCTTTCGGCGGTTTTTTGCGAGCTTACACTCAAGCTATAAGTCTAAACTAAATAATTAGTTAAGAGCTTTGTAGCTTGTCTTGAATGAATCAAGGTTTGAAGTGTAAGTTTGATCTGGAGTTGCATCATCATCAGTATCCCAGTCAAATCCTCGTAGAAGAGCTCGGTATTGACCTGCTGTTCCAGCTGTTGGAAGCTGTACAGTTACAGTCATTTCGAATGTCTCTTCTTCACCATCTTCAATCAAGTAGTTTCCTACGTTTGTCATGTCGTCATCAGTTGTGTTTACAATTGTAGCTGAAACACCTCCGATTGTAGCTGTACCTGATCGTTCTACTCCTGCAGAGAACCCTGTGTTACCTGTAGTTAGAGAAGCACCAGCTAGTGAAGATACATATACTGCGTCTCCCATAGCCTTAACTTTGAACTTGATAGTGAATTCACCAAGGTCATCGTTTGTTGAGTTTCCTGTTGTTACAGAAGCTGATGTAGAAACTAGAGATACTTGAACTCCTTCTGTTCGGAATTCTTGTGCTTCTCCTGTTGCTGTACCAGATTTTTCTGAAGAATCAGAAAGTTGGTCACCTTCTTCGTTTTCAACATCCATATAGTCTCGGTTTGTTGATGTAACGTTTGCTTCTAGAGAGTCTCCTTCAGCAAACACTGTTCCATCAAGGTCTGTGATGTCAGCCATCACTGTGAATTCAACTGTATCTTCAGCTTCGATATCTAGATCAAGGTCATCGAATGTAACAGTACCTGAGGCACCATCAGCAATAGATGGAACAGATTCTGTATATTCTTCACCGTTGATAACTAGTTTCAAAGATTCAGCAATCACGTTGATGTTTGCACCAACTGGACTAAATGTTACTGGCATTTCATCAAGAACTACATCTGAGTCACCCTCAAGCTTAAGTTTTCCTTTTAGGAGAACTACGTCGTCTGTTGAAGAAGAATCGTCAACCATAACTACGTCAGCTTCTGGTGTATCAGAGTCTGTAGAAATCTTTAGTTCTGTGTCAGCTGAAGTTGAGAATGAAACGAAGTTTATTGCAACATCCATTCCATCAAAATCGTATCCTGTTTCAGTTGTAACAACACCTGAACCATCTACGAATCTTGCGTTTTCAACATCAACTGTCCATGAATCTCCTGAGATATCAGCAGAGTCAAAAGTGTTAGCTGCAGTAACTGCAACCACGAACTTTTCAGTTTCATCAGCTCGAACTATTACTCCAGAATCTAGAGCCATAGTCTTTGTGTAAATGTCTGAAGAGTTTTGTGAGAAGTCTTCAACATCAGCTGATGCAACTTTCTCATCCCCAAACCATACAGTAACTTCAGACACATAGTCATCTAGGTTGTCTGAGCCTGTGTTTCCTGCTGGATCAAGAGAAACTCGGATTGAGTCAATTTCGATGTCTCCATCAGTTGAAGCTTCGATATCGAATCCAAGAACAGCGACATCTTCCTCTCCTTCACCAACTTCTTCGTTGTTGTATTGTGAAAGTTCGTTAGCGTCGTTGATTGTTCCGAAATCTCCATCAAGATCTCCAGTGTTGTTTGAACCTCCTTCGTTGTCATTTCCGCAGTTAGCAGATGCACTAGCTAGTGCAGCTCCTGTCATTGCTCCAACAACTCCATCAGCTGTTAATCCTTTTGATGTTTGGAAAGCCATAACCTTTGATTTTGTCATTGGTCCGAAATTTCCATCAGCTGTAGCTCCTACAACTGCTTGCATTGCTGCAACTTGTGATCCGTTCATTCCTTGTCGTAGAGTTACAGTGTGAGTGTAAGATCCTGAGCAAGAGTTTCCTGACATAGCAGCGATTTGAGCCATTAGTTGGTTTACTAGGGCTTGTAGTTCTGCTGCTGTTTGTGCTTTAGCTGGACTAGCGAATCCTGCAAGCAATAATGCTGCAATCGTTAATCCTGCGAAAGATTTTTTTAATGTGTTAACCATAATATAAATTATCGTTATTAATAAAGAGTGAAGGTTATATCTTTTATTGATACCTCCCACACTTGTTCTTACATACTTTGTAAAATATTTCTATCCTACAAAGCGCCACCTCGTTTTGAAATTCTCCAAAACATAAGGCATACAATTTATCAAAGATAAATGTGTACCTGCCTTGTCGACACGGCGGATACCGACCATCTGAACGTAAAATACAAAACACATAACTTTTATTCACATAAAATTTGCGTGTCAGATTAAAGTGATTTTTGAAAAAATCACAAAACCTATATTTTATTTTCAATGATCAAGTTTCCTCGATAAGAAAATAAAGGCAATTTATTTTTCAAACCGATGAATAATTTCAAACCTATGTTAAAAACACGGGCATAAAAACTACTCGGAATCCATTGTAACTTTTTGAAATACAAGACTCCAAAAAGCTTTGTGGATAACCAGACGATACACTTCGCTTTCGCAGAGAGTCCGTCGGATACTACATAATCGCATATTTTACGCAAAATTACAATAGAATAGATTTTAAAGTAGCTTTACAAAATCTATGCGATTCAGTACTAGAGACGAAGCAAAGTGAGCCTTATTACACCCATAATAGTTGACATAAGCTCAAGAAATATTTCTTATTAGTTTTGACTGAGTGAGTATTTACTCCAGCGCTTCTCCCCTACACGCTTAAGAATATTCTCATCTACAAGAGCGGTAAGCTCTCTTTGGATTGTCTTTGAAGAAACATCGGGAAATGATCCCATAATGTCTTGTACATTTACTTCCCCTTTGGTTTTAATAATTTCAAGGATTTTTGGCTTTCGTTCTGAAGATTTAGGTTTTGATTCTTTAAATTCTAGTCTAGTGGCATTACTCACCCCTATTGACTGTGAGATTTGAGGTGGCTTTTCTGTCTTCGCAACAGCGTGAGATATTACTTTCTCATTAGAGACATTTATATTGTCCGATACAACATCTTGCTTATAAGAGACATCTTTCGTATCGAAAAGATTTTTTGATAGAGTGATTTGACCCGATAAACTTTCTCCAATTTTTAAATCATCAATTTGTGAGAATCCTTCCCTCTTTTGTTTATCTTTAAGCGATGAAATAAGTTCAATTAAAACTCCTTTGAGTACTCGTGCATTCATATCAGAAATAAAACCTACAGAAGATGAAACTTCAATAAGAGAGACCATTTCCCATGCAGTACTAATTGCCCGAGCAACCATAAAATAGACGTCGCCGGAAAAGGCGTGATTCATAGATCGTGTTTCGCCGATCAGATCAATACTTCGTTGACGGATTCTCTGTCTCATCGGGTCAGAGACATCTATCAGGTCAGTTACCATATAGAGCGCTGTACCGATTTTTTCTGCTTTCTTAGAGACATTCATAAAGACTGCCTCATGCGAAGGTTTTTGTCCTATATTCCTTAATTGATTTTGTCCTTTTTCAGTGTGTGAATTTTTCATGTCTCTTTAAATTAGTTGTTTAACCATCAAAATTTATATGTCCATTATAGCCACCTACTAAAAAAAGACAAAAGTGTCCACCTTCATAGTACAGAGCTTTGAGACTGTCAAATGCTATACCCAAAAAAGATTACAAATAAACACTATTCACATAGAAAGAAAGGTTTTGCGTGATACAATGTGTGCATCTATGGGAAGAAAATCAACAAAAAATAAGCCTAGTCCTAAGAAAGATTTAGGAAAGAAAAAAACATACAAAAACGAGGAAGTGCTTGAATCAGAAATGTTCGGCATATCGCTACGACCAGAAACAAAACAAACTATCTCAATTATCGCTCTGTTTGTTTTTTCTCTTTTTTTTATTCTTGCTGGATTCGGAGCTGCGGGGGTTGCAGGAGACTTTGTTTTCAAAAATCTTAAAAAACTATTTGGGGTTGGGTATGCACTACTCCCTATTATTTTAATGCTTGTAGGTCTTTCGATTTACAAAGCAGAAAAACAAAAAGTTGGTATCGTGAATGTGATCGCTTCAACACTCTTCGTCCTTGCTGGTCTCGGTTTTATCAGTATTGTTGCGGGAGTAGACAATGCCGGAATCCTTGGAAGAGTTTCGGCGTGGCCATTCCTCAAACTCTTCGATATATATATTGCGGCACTCTTTCTTCTTGCTCTTGTGTTTATCTCCCTCATTCTTCTATTTGAAGAACGACTGAGTCTTCATTCTATCAGCGCATTTATACGAAGACTTTTTGGTAAAAAAGAACAGGCTGAAGACGAAGATAATGTTGATGAATTTTACGAAGACGAAGAAACATTTGACGATGAAGCTCCTGAAGATGAACCAGTAGATGTTCCTGCGCCCGTGGTCGCGGCACCTAAAAAAGAAGAGAAAGATTCATTTGGTATGATGGCAAACTTTAAGTCGTCTGGAGAATACAAGGCTCCACCACTTTCGCTTCTCAATAAGAATAATGACAAGGTTGTTACGGGAGATATTAAAGCAAACTCAGTGATCATTAAAAGGACACTTGCAAACTTTGGCATCGATGTAGAGATGGACGAAGTCACTGTCGGGCCGACAGTGACAAGGTATTCTCTGAAGCCAGCACAGGGTGTAAGACTTTCAAGAATCAGTGCACTCTCAAATGAACTTCGTCTTGCGCTCGCTGCAAAAGCGATCCGTATTGAAGCGCCGATTCCTGGTCAATCTCTTGTTGGTGTTGAGATTCCAAATCAAGTCAAAGCGCTCGTAGATATTCGAAGTCTTATTGCCGATGAACTATTTCAGAAAAACCCAAAACCTCTTACGGTTGCACTCGGTAAAAGTGTTTCTGGAAAAGCACACTACGCAAACATTGCCAAAATGCCACACCTTATTATCGCCGGAGCAACGGGTGCCGGTAAATCTGTGGCAGTACACGCGCTTGTCAGTTCCCTACTCTATAGAAACGGCCCAGAAGATCTACGATTTATTATGATCGACCCAAAGAGAGTTGAGCTTACCCTCTACAACAACATTCCTCACCTTCTCACACCTGTTATCACTGAACCAAAGAAAGCAATCATTTCTCTCAAGTGGGCTGTGGGAGAAATGGAACGACGATATGATATTTTAGAAGGTCACGCGGTACGAGATATTGAATCGTATAATAAAAAGAAAGAAAAAGATGCTGAGATGGAGAATATGCCATACATCATTATTATCATTGATGAACTTGCCGACATCATGATGAGCTATCCCCGAGAACTCGAGGCCGGTATTGTGCGACTTGCACAAATGTCACGAGCTGTCGGTATTCACCTTATTCTTTCTACTCAAAGACCGTCGGTAAACGTCATTACTGGTCTTATCAAAGCGAACGTACCAGCACGAATCGCTCTTCAAGTATCATCACAAATAGATTCTCGAACCATTCTTGATGCTGCTGGCGCTGAAAAACTTCTTGGTGCTGGAGACATGCTCTACTCTTCTGGTGACATGAACCAGCCGGAAAGAATCCAGTGTGCATTTATTTCAGAAGAAGAAGTAAAGAAGGTTGCCGGATATTTGAAAAATCAATACAAAGACGAACTTCCTGACGACATTAACTTAAGCGAAGTTGGCATCAGTCGTGAATCAACGATCTTCGATAGTGGAGACTTAAGTGACGGCGACCAAGATGATCTGTTTGAAGAAGCACGTGCGATTGTAATCAGTAGTAAAAAGGCTTCGACATCATACCTTCAAAGAAGGTTAAAGATAGGATACTCACGAGCAGCGAGACTCATCGATGAACTTGAACAAGCAGGTGTCGTGGGAGAAGCAAATGGGTCAAAGCCGAGAGAAATATTAGTAAGCGGAGGCAGTAATATACCGAATGATTATGAAGAAGAAACTGAAGAAAATTTTGGAGACAGCGAAGAAGAGGAATCTCAAAAAAACTATTAACTACACACTAGTAGTTGGGTTTTTCTCATTCATCGTCATATACGCGATTATCAATACACGTTTTATCTCTCGTGGTATTGCGCTGACGGTACGAGGACTCGACAATGGCGCCGTTTACAGTACCAGCACGCTTGATATTACTGGCAACGCAAAACGGGCAAAACACGTACTTGTAAATGGACGAGAGATTAATCTCGACCAAGAAGGAGAATTTAGCGATGTATTGGTCTTGCTTCCTGGTTATAATATAATAACGATAAGCGCAGAAGATAAGTTTGGAACCATTACAAAAAAGACGTTTGATATTGTACGAAAAGAAGAAATTATCAATTTAGAGAGTTCGTCATAGAGCTCGTGATATTGTTTATGGCACTAGCAAAAAAGAAAGACAAACCAGTAAAGAAAGTTGAAGAACGAGGAGATGCAGACACCACAAAGAAAAATGTTCTCGACACCATCAAAATGATCCAAACAAAATTTGGTGAAGGATCAATCATGAAGATGGGCGACTCTCCGAAAGTAAATATCGATGTAATCCCTACTGGGTCTCTTGGACTCGACGCCGCGCTCGGTATTGGTGGCGTTCCTCGGGGCAGAATTATTGAAATTTTTGGACCAGAATCTTCTGGTAAGACTACCCTATCGCTCCATGTTGTTGCAGAAGCTCAAAAGAAAGGAGGTGTCTGTGCGTTCATCGACGCTGAACACGCAATGGATCCTGACTATGCGGCAAAGCTTGGTGTAAAAATTGATGAACTTCTTATTTCCCAACCAGACACAGGAGAACAAGCACTTGAAATTGCAGAGAGTTTAGTTCGATCTGGAAGTATCGATGTTATCGTTATCGACTCGGTAGCAGCCCTCACACCAAAAGATGAAATTGAAGGAGATATGGGAGCTCATCATGTTGGTAAGCAAGCAAGACTTATGTCTCAAGCACTCCGCAAACTGACTGCTCTTATGTCAAAGACAAAGACTGTTGTTATATTCATTAACCAAATTCGAATGCAGATTGGTGTGATGTTTGGAAACCCAGAAACCACAACAGGTGGAAAAGCTTTGAAATTCTACGCATCAGTTCGAATGGATATTCGAAAGATCGCTCAAATCAAAAAGGGTGAAGAAGTTGTCGGTTCTCGTACCCGAGTAAAGGTAGTAAAGAATAAAGTTGCTGCCCCATTTAAACAAACTGAGTTCGATATCATTTACAACGAAGGAATTTCTCTCGAAGGTGAAATCCTTGCTTTAGGAGAGAGTATGGGTATTATAAAAAAGTCTGGAGCTTCATATAGCTACCTACCAGGTAAGGACGAGAAGGCAGAGATAAAACTTGGTCGGGGCTACGATGCAACACGGCAACTATTAAAAGATAAAGAATTTAAGAAAACTCGCGAAGATATTCTCAAGGAAATAAAGGCGGGGCTTAAAGATTTGTAATATGCTCGACTATAACGAAATACGCGAACGAAAAATCATTATTCACGAAGGTGAACCATGGGAAGTACTTGATTCCCATGTATTCCGAAAACAACAACGAAAACCGGTAAATGCAACCAAGTTAAAGAATCTCATTTCTGGTAGAGTGTTGGAATACTCATTTCACGTATCAGAAAAAGCAGAAGAGGCTGATATTAGTAAACGACCTGCAAAATATATCTTTGAAAAGAAAGGAGAATATTGTTTCTGTGATCCAAAAGATCCTAAGAATCGATTCTTTCTTGGTGCTGATATTCTTGGCGATTCAATGAAATGGGCAAAAGAAAATAGTGAACTGGAACTTAAAATCTTTACTGACAAAGAAGGCGAAGAACGCATTGTAGGTGTCAGTGTTCCAAACAAAGTTTCCCTACTAGTAACTGAAGCGCCACCAAATATCAAAGGTGACACAGCAACAGGCGGAACAAAAGTGATCACCCTTGAAACAGGAACAAATATAAATGCTCCAATGTTTATCAATGTCGGTGATCGAGTGATCGTAAATACCGAAACAGGACAATACACAGAACGAGATAGTAATGCATAAAAAGAAAAAAGCCCGCGCACTTCTGCGCGGGCTTTTGCGTGTGGCCCTACATCACAGTAACCCTCGTTTCAACGAGATCATCCATGAGTGGTCCAACAGAGATCACATCAACGTGTTGCCCGAGGCTCTCTTCCAGAAAGGAAATGAACTGAAACAAACTTCCATTGATGTCAGTGTCTTTTTTCACTCCCTTTACATCGAAAGGTTTGAAGGTTTTCCATTCGGTTGGTTTACCGTCGGAATCCTTACGTACACACACGAGAACCTCTGAAACAACTTTGGCTGATAAAACATCAACCTTGGTCATGTACAGTTTCGTTGCTCCAGTAAGCTCGATGGCATACTTGAGGTCTGGCAAGTCAAGCCAGCCAATCCGGCGAGGTCGCTTGGTTGTGGAACCATATTCTCCACCTGCTTGCCTGATTTTTTCGGCCAGATCACCTTCGATTTCAGTATCGAAAGGCCCGTTACCAACCCTTGTGCTATAGGCCTTGAAGACCAGAACAACCTCTTCTTGGGTTGTTAATCCTGGCGGAAGACCAATTCCACCGATCGCTGCAGAAGGCATGCAATCTGAAGAGGTTACGAATGGATACGTGCCAAAGGTGTTATCAAGCATTACTGCCTGAGCCCCTTCTGCTAGAATCCTTACGTCTTTCTTACCCTCCAACACTTTGTGAACATCTCCGTCACGGAGAAAGAAGTTCTTCTTCGCAATGTTGATATTCTTAGTAAGCCACACAAGAGCCTTGAACCATGGTTCAAATTCTTCAATCGAAACAAAGAGTCTCTCTTCCGCTTTCGTGTCATACACATCTTTGTAACGATTACTTTCTTGATAGAAAAGATCCCATGACTGACTAGTTTTTGGTGACTTTACATACTCTATAAAGTCACCAACACGCAATGCGCGGCGATGTCTTTTATGAGCATAGGTTGGCCCAATACCTCTACGAGTTGTGTCTATCGCCCCATTCATCATCGCGTCAAGCTTGCAATCCCATGGAGTAATGAGGGGTGTCAGCTCGGACAAGTAAATGGTGTGATATGGCAGCCCCAGCTCCATGAGACCTTGGATCTCCTTTTGCAAAAGAACTGGGTCAATGACACACCCTGGACCAATGAAATTAATGAGTACGTTACGACTCAAAATTCCAGATGGTACAACATGGGTTACTACTTTGTGCAACTTTTTACCTCTGTCCTCATGGTAAGCAGTGTGACCAGCGTTAGGACCACCACCGAAGCGAGCAACGATATCAAATTGAGACGCAAGATTCTGAGTAACCTTACCCTTTCCTTCATCACCAAATTGACCGCCTGCAACAGTTGTAAGACGATAGTTCATCGTATTGTGTTTATGAGCAAAGCCCGTTTGTGTTAAGGTTCAAAAATCCTTGTAAAATGTACAGGAAATAGCACTAAAGGTCAATCAGAAAACCAGCCGTACGGCTGGTTTTTTGATTATCGTACTACGAATGGGAGAAGTCCCATGATTCGTGCCCGTTTAATAGCATTTGCTAAACTTCGTTGATTCTTAGCAGTAAGTCCGTTTCTCTTTCGAGCAATCATTCTTCCGCTTGGATTCAAGAATTGCTTTAGGACAGCAACATCTTTGTAGTCGATATGCTTAATATTATTTGATGAAAAAAAATCTTGCATAACTAACGTTTATATCTGTTAAATTTTAGAATGGTATATCGTCTGGATTAATATCGTCTTCGTCTGGATACTCGATAGTATCGAGATCTGGCGCCTTTTGTTCAGTTTCTGTTCCCTTTTTTGCTCCACCATATGATGAAGATGAACCTGAACTTTCAGAAGAACCTCGTGACCCGAACTGAATATTATCAGCGATAATTTCTGTTCTGTAATTCTTTTTACCCTCAGCTTCCCAACTTCGTGTTTGAAGTCGACCTTCAACCATGATGTTACTTCCCTTCTTCATGTACTGAGCAACCGTTTCAGCTTGTCGTCCGAATACAACAATATTGTGATATTCGGTTGATTCTTTTTTAGAACCATCTTTATCTTTCCATACGCTGTTCGTAGCAACACTAAAGTTGGTAACTTTCATCCCTGTTGGAAGAGATTTTATTTCAGGATCTCGAGTTAAGTTCCCTATGAGCATTACTTTATTTAAATACATACCTATATTGTAAACAAAAGTAATGGCTATTACAAGGTAACTTCTTCGTCAATAAGTTCGTCAATTTTCTTATCTACTGCTTCTTCATCAAGAGGTGCCACGTCTCCTTCTGGAGCACTTGTCTCATCTCCTCCTGAACGCCGAGGGCTTTTTACCACCTTTGGAGTATAGATAGTATTTTCCCGTACTGTTTTTATAATAATGAATCTCAGAACGTTAAGATTTGTCTCTGCCATTTTGTTTACTTCAAGAATAAGTGATGGTTCGAGTTCAAATTTTACCCAACCAAAATATGCTGATGTAAATCGAACATTTTTGTTTTCAAGCTCTTTTGTCATTTCGTACGCAAGCTTGATAAGTGTTGGATACTCGTCAGAAATAATATTTCCACCAAGTGAAGTTATTTTTTCTTTAAGAGCGCCAACTTCCTTTGCAACATCTTCTTCAGAAATTGTTGGTACAAGATTGTATCCAATTTCGTAAATTGTTGTATCTGTTTTTGACATTTTAAAATAAAATAAGGCCTTTCGGCCCGTTTATAATTACCTTGCATAGAGCAAGAATAGTGTGCTTATTTCGGACCAAGGGATACCTCACTGTGTAGGCATCCAATAAGCTACTCGGCAATATTACCAGTAAACACTATTTTAGGCAAGAGAAAAGCCCAGTCTTGCGACCGGGCTTTCCCTATAGCTGACCGAAGAGAAAAACTCTGTGGACAATATAGGTAGTTCCTCAAAGAGGATAATTAACGAACTTTTGTCCTTGGCAAGTGCAGGGTTCGCCCCCTGCACTTGCTTTAAGACCAACATCTTTTCTGTCATGAGAATCTGCCAGATAGACACTTTTCGAAGAGCGGATTCCGCTCAGCGTTCTCAAGATACTTATCGTGCCACCCCTCGTCGAAACAAGAGAGTGTAGAGAGATGTTAATCCCCCAAGTGCTATGTTTTTAGGATCCCTCCGTCTCTGCCATAGCCTTCTGTTGTATGAAAAGATGTCACCTAAATACATTATAGCATATAGGAGAATATTGTCAAGTGGTCAAATTACCCAATACGATAAAGGGTTTTTAGGTTATTCTGTATAGTGGTTTTGAACTCGTCCAAAGATACTCCTTTAAGTTCTGCCATCTTTTTATATACTTCTATCACATACGATGGTTCTGACCGGTGCCCCCTGTATGGAACCGGCGCAACAAATGGCGAATCTGTTTCAGTGAGAATTCTATCCAGCGGAACATATTGCACGAGTCTATCATAGTCTTTTGTGAACGTTATCACTCCAGTAAAAGAAATGTAGAAACCAAGATCTAGGAATTTTTGTGCTATTGCCTCTGTCGCAGCAAAAAAATGAGCTTGCCCACGAAGTTTTTCTCCGGCAGTTTTTTTATATTCTTCTAAAATAGAGAGGGTATCCTCGTAAGCATCCATAGTTCCCTTTCGAGGACGAATGTGAAGCATGAGCGGTAAATCATGTTCTAATGCAAAATCAATTTGTTTTCGAAAATCTATTTCTTGCGGTTCCCTCGTCTCGCCTCTAAAATAATCAAGTCCACATTCTCCGACACATACGGTTTTTTTACCAAGAAGTTTTTCAAATTCTTCTTTCGCAAAGACTTCGTTCTGTACTTCGTTTGGATGAAGTCCAATACACGCAAAAAGATCTTCGTGCATATTCGAAAGTCGCACGGCTTCTTTAGAGGTTTCCAAACTTGTTCCGACCGTTAACGTACCAACACGGTCAGTTGCCATTTTTTCGATTACCTCTTCTTTATCATCTACAAATTCAGAAAGGTTTAGATGAGAATGAGAGTCAAAATAATCAAAAGCCATATTAGTCAATTCGTTTAAAGATTGGTTCTTGTGGCGTAGTTCGCGTCCCTACCGCTTGAACAACTTTTGCTGAAGTCTCTGGCATAAATGGTTCAAGAAGTACGCCCATGTAAAAGAGATTAAGCATGAGCCGTGCAACATCTTCTTTAGCAGAAAGTTCATCTTCTTTTATTTTTTTAAATGGTTGTTCTTTGGCAATAAACGCATCCATTTCTCGAACTTCATTCATCAGATATTCAAGAGCTTTTTGTACTTCGAAATTTTTAAATGCTTCGTGATACGCATCTCCAACAAATTCTTTGTCTACCCACACATCCCCTTCTTCTGGAAGCTTCACGACCACATCGTAGTTTTCTGCCATTTTTACAATTCTATTTGTCAGGTTGCCGATACCGTTTGCTAAATTGGCATTGTAACTTTCTTTCATCATATCCATAGAAATTGGAGAATCTTCAAATGAGCTTACATTATACGTAAGATAAAATCGAAGCGGATCAGTTCCGAGCTCTTTCACTGCATCATATGGGTTAATAACATTACCAAGTGATTTCGACATTTTCTTGCCATCTGGGCCATTTAAAAACCCATTGATGAGAATTTTGTCGGTATTTTTAACGCCTGCGGCCATGAGCATTGCTTGCCACATTGCTGATTGTTGACGAAGATTATCTTTTCCGGCAATTTGAAGTGTGAAGCCATTTTCCCAAAAATCTTTAAACTCTTTACCATCTGGCCAACCAAGCGTTGAAATATAGTTCACTAATGCATCAAACCAAACATACATCACTTGATCTTCATCCCCCGGCACTGGTACACCCCAAGGCATTTTTTCTTTAACACGCGAAATTGGAAAATCACGAAGTCCTCGTTCTACAAATTTTTTAATTTCATTGAAGCGAAAATCTGGTAACACAAAATTTTTGTTTTGCTCATAGTAATCCAAAAGAGGTTGTGTAAAAGATGAAAACTTAAAGAAATAATTTTCTTCACTAATGAGGTCAAGTTCTTTATTTGGATGAATAGGACATTTACCATCAACAAGCTCAGAGTCTGTTTTTTCAAGCTCACAGCCCACACAATATTTCGCTTCATAAAGTGCTTTGTAAATATAGCCATTATGGTCAACAAGTTTCCAAAAATCTTGTGCTGCACGCACATGATGTTCGTCAGTTGTTCGAATAAACGTAATGTTATCTGAAAGATTTAATACATCAGACAAGCCTTTAAATTTTTCAGCGTACCCATCTACATAGGTTTGAACATCAATGCCAACTTCCTTCGCCTTTTCCCAAATCTTTGTTCCATGTTCATCGGTACCTGTATTGAAGAATACGTCATTGCCTATCCGAGCATGGTATCTTGCGAGCACATCGGCTCGTATAATTTCCATCGCAAAGCCAACATGAGGATCTGAGTTTACATATGGAAGTGTGGTTGTGATATAAATTTTTTTAGACATGTTCTTTTTGAGCTAATTTTTTCATTTCTAAATCTTTAATGTATTCAAGGATTGTTACCGCAACAGGAATTGCAAGGATAAGACCCCAGAAGCCCGCCAAATTGATTCCAATAAGGACCGAGAGGATCACCACGAGCGGAGAAATACCTGTCGCCTTCTGCACAATAAGAGGTGCAATAATATAGCCTTCGAGTTGTTGGATAATAATATATAGAGCAACAACCATGATCGCAAGAGAGATACCTCCCGAAGCAAACGCCAGCGAAACAGCCGGAATTGCTGCGAGGAAAATTCCAAACGGAATAAGTTCAAAGAGACCGGCAACCACCGCAAGAATGATTGCATATTCAACACCAAGAACAGTCAGTCCAATAAACGTAAGAATACCAATAATAACACCGAGCACCACTTGCCCACTCATCCATAGTGCTATTTTTCGTTGTGCGCGCTCCCATAAATTTATGACATACTCTTCATTTTGAATTGGTGTAATAATTTTGAGGAAGTTTGAGATTCCATCTTTTGAAATTGAAAGATAGAACGAAATGACAGCCACAAGTAACACATTGGCAACACCCCCAAAAAAGGCAGAGAGTGTTGACGTAAATCCAGAAGAAATTACCGCAAATAAAGCTCCGATATTTTCAGCAAGCGCCGACAGTGGCGCCTTCTCGACAAGCTCTGTAGCAAGATTACCGGCTGTGTCGAGCGTTTCAATTGATAGACCTTGGAGGGTTACATCTTGTGGGAAAAATTGACTCACAAATGGAACAAGGTTCGACATCTCTTGAAGTAAGACAGGAATAAAGAAATAGAACACAAGAGCAAAAATACCCACGGTAATCATGTACATCAGTGCCACAGCAAGCGTTCGGTTCACCTTAAGCTTATTCTTTAAATACGAAGCAGAGATGCCAATAAAAGAAGCAATTACTACCGACGTCAAAATGACGAGAATGATGGATTTAATCTGAACTACTGCATAGACAATAAGAGCAATCCATACCACATTGAGTATGGTTTTTGTATCGATGTTTACGGTAAATGATTTATTCTCCATGAGGCCATAATATCAGCTTTTATGAGCTTTTGAAACTAGGCGAGTTTTTCTTTAAAGTAAGAGATGAGGTCGTGGATAGTTACTCGCTCTTGAGCTCCAGAGTCTCGAAATCGGACCGTAACAGAATCATCTTCGAGACTTTCAAAATCTACCACCACACAAAATGGTGTACCAATTTCATCTTGTCGTCTGTACCGTTTTCCAATATTTCCATTGTCATCAAATATCACATTTCCAAATTCTGACTTTAGTGTTCCAAAAAGATTTTTTGCTTTTTCAACGAGTTCTGGTTTGTTTTTAAGTAGTGGAGACACCGCCAACTTATATGGCGCCATTTTAGGGCTCAGTGCCAAATACACACGAGCTTCTTCACCCATAGTGTCTTCTCGGTATGCGGAAATAAGAAGCGCAAGTACTGTTCTATCAAGTCCAAATGTTGGTTCAATAACATGAGGGACGAAAACATCACTACCCTCTTCACCTTGATCAACATATTGAAGTTTTTGACCACTTCCATCAGTGTGACGAGACAAATCAAAGTCACCTCGATACGCAAGGCCATAAAGCTCTTTTTGACCAAAAGGATACTCGAATTCAAAATCAATTGTTCTTGAAGAATAGTGGGCTCTGTCACCATCACCAATTTCAACATCATGAACTTTTTTCATATCAAGACCAATTGAAGTCATCCATTCCATCATTTCATCTTTCCAGTATTCAAAATACTCTGACCATGCTGATGGTTTTACAAAATATTCGATTTCCATTTGTTCAAGTTCACGGAGACGGAATACAAAATCGCGTGGAGTAATCTCGTTTCGAAACGCTTTACCAATTTGTGCAATACCAAATGGCATTTTTGGATTCATTGAATCAACAACATTTTTAAAGTTTACAAAAATACCTTGAGCAGTTTCTGGACGAAGATATGAAGTAGCGGCTGAGTCTTCAGATGCTCCTACTTTTGTTTGAAGCATCATGTTAAACTGACGAACTTCGCCCAACTTATTGCCTTCAGGACTTAGAATATTTTTTTCTTGTATGAACTTTGTCATCTCACTCGGCGTCAGACCTACTGCAGAAAAACCATTGTCTTCAATCAAGTTATCTGCTCGATAGCGTTTATTTGTTTTTAGATCTTCAACAAGCGGATCAGAAAAATGATCAACATGTCCGGTTGCCCTCCACACGTTTTGATTCATCAAAATAGCGGCGTCGACAAGATACATGTCTGTTCGAGAATGAACAAACTTTTTCAACCACGAATCTTTAATATTATTCTTTAAAAGTGAACCGAGTGGTCCGTAGTCATAGGTACCAGCAAGACCACCATAGATTTCAGAGCCTTGGAAAATAAACCCTCGTCGTTTTGCGAGCGATACTATTTTTTGCATTACATCGTTATATTCCATAGATTACTGCACTTTATCATTTTGAGGGTTATAATTCAAATCCTTACTGAGCGAAGTTGTAATATCAGAATAGGTATTGTTTATTTGAGTATTGGTTGAAACATCCAGACCCTTATATTTAATTGCCTGTACAAGATCTACAGCTTCGCCAGTTTGGCTCGCTGAAGGATTAAGACGGACCTGGAACTGAACCTCTTTAGCAGGCAAACTACTGCCTGTTCCCTTTTTAATATTACCAACATTCCAAACCACCTCTTTTGTTGTTTGGTTAAAGGTGAGTGATTCATTATTTGGACTTTTTGTTCCAACATATTCTACGTAAATCGGAAGCTTGCCACGCACTTCACCACCAGATACATCATTGAGTGAATTCACGAGTGACCATGTGATCGTATAGGTTGTTGATTCACCTGGTTTTGGTGGAAGAGGTCCACTGTTCGTAAATGCTCCACTATTATACAAAGCGTGACCAACCATTTGCATATTTGTAGCAATTTTAAGCGTCTTGCGATCAAAGTTTTTAATATCAAGAAATTCGTTTGTGTTATTTGGATCACGAGCCTTAACACTTAAACTAATATTTGCTTCAGATCCCGATGTTGGAGGTAATGTTCTAAAGTTAAAAGCAAGCTTACCATCTTGCCCAGGATTAATACTGCCAAGCTCAGAAAGATTTTGTCTGTTCCAAATTATCTTATTGGTAGAACTTTCATAAAAACCACTTGTTGCTATCGATGAGTAACTCACGATTGAACCGGTCACTTCTGCAACAATTTCTACATCTTCGATTTTCTTATTCGTAGAGTTTTTCCATTCAATTTCAACATTTACATTACCGCCCGATGGAACCGTCACTTCTGGAGCAGGACTGTCGTTGACGGTAATCTTTGTATCAAGCAGTGGTTTTTGAATTGCAACAATATAACTTTGTGAATTAAATTGAACAGACATGTCTCGTTCGTTTACATCTTTCTGTTGTCCAACAAACACGTTAAATGCTCTCTGTTCGCCCGACTGAGCGACAATTACACCATCCACCTTGATTTCTTTTTCTACTCCTGGATTAATATCTCCGAGCACCCAAATGTTATCACCAAATGTTGGGGCTGGTGACGCCGATTTAAAGTCAAAGCCTCGTGGATATTCAGCAACCACGATCATGTTTTTCACTGCGTCTGGAGTGTTGAGCCCAGCCTTAATCACAAAAGAAATATTCTGATTTGAGCCACTATTCTCTGGGCCTGTTACAGAGAGATTCACCGGAGCAGACGAAATATTTACTGTATAAATTTTTTCTTTAACGAAGATAGCGTTTGATCCAGGTACTCGATATTCAAGAGCAATCTTAATATCACGTGTTGTACCTTGTTGGCCAAAAAGAGTGACATTTAAAAGCTCTTTGACAATATCGCCGGCTGGAATATCTCCAACACCGATTCGCTCTCGGTAGATATCTTCCCCAGCACCAGCACCGCGTTGATATTCAACCAACAGATCTGCGTATTCGAGCTTCACACTATTTTTGTTTGTAATTTGAATTTGAAGCGGCAACTCTTCTCCCCCGTTTGCGAATGCATTTCCAAGTACTGAAATATCAATATTGTTTGCAGAAACAGTGTTTGATTCACCAAAAAACATATAGAGCGCGAACAGTATTGATATGGCAAAAAAGATAAGTGATCCAAAAAATACTTTTCGAAACATTGACGAGCGAAGAAGGTTCTTTGATGGTTTTTTTACCACTTGCAACGGTTCTTCGTCTTTAAAACGAGAAGCGACTTCGTGAGGTTTTTCGTGCACAGGAGAACGTGGCTTTTCTGGAAGCTTTTGTGTTTTACTATATATTTTGTTTTTGAGCTCCTCTATTTTCCGAGAAAATGATGGTTTCTTTTCCATACGAAAAGTATATCACAAAGATTACAGAAGCTGAGTGGCGCGCAGTGATCTATTCACCTCTTTCACAATGTCTTTTCGAACTTTTGTAATTTCACCCAACACATCATGATTAAACGGGCTTTCAATAAACGAGTGTTCTCCTTCGTCGCCCCAATACCCAAGATAACTCAAAACTTTAAGTGCAAGAAGAGCGTCCATACTTTTATCAGACACAATTGTGTGTTCATCCATAAATAAGAATGCTTTTACAAGTTCATGAAAAAGAGCTGGGTGAGGTTCATCTTGAGGACAGAGTTTTTTTAAAAGCCTGAGTGTTTTTACTTTTGTTTCACTTTTTTCGATCTTTTGAGAAAAAATATAGAGCGGTGTTCCATTTACAATTTTCCAACCTTGCTTTCCAAGCACAAACGATATTTCTGAGAAAGAAAATTCTTGCAGCGCATAGCGAAGCTTTGACTCTCGTTTACGAACCCCAGAGGCGGTCGCTCGGACAAGACCCATATCTTCGGTAAACACAAAAAAGGTTTTATCAGACTCACCCTTTGATTCGGATGAAATGATAAAACCTTTTGTTGTGTAAATCTCATGAGACATTATTTTCTAATTTTAGTTTCTTCTCCTTCGAATGTTATTTCTCGTATTCCAGCTATTTTTTTGAGTTCAAGTTCAAAAGCGTTTACAATCTCTTGGTTTGATGTTGGAGTTACGAGCGTCACCATATCACTTGGTAATAAGTTCGCATCTTTTCGGAGCGATTGTACAAAACGAAGCAGTTCTCGGAAATCTCCTTCTCGTTTAAGTTCTTCGGTAATTTCTGGATCAAGTGTAATTTCGTCACCAACAACAACCTCTTTCACATTCACCTCATCTTTAATAAGTTCAAGATACTCAGGTGAAAGCTTGTCAGTAATAGTAAACGACTTCAGAGGCTGCTTAACCTTACTATTGATTTTTTGTCGCTCCATGAGACCAAGAGAAACGTTGTTTCGGACAAGGTCCATATTTTTGAGAATTTTTTTATTAACTCGTTTACCTTTTGGCCATGTCTCAAGATGCACAGATTCAAACTTATCTGAAACTGCTCGATATACTTCATCAGCAACAAAAGGAGTGTACGGTGCCATAAGCCGTGCAATTTCTCGAAGTACAAAACGTGTTGTTGCCAATGAATCTTGTCGATCAGACTTATCTTCACTCTTAAAACGATCACGTGAACGTCGTACATACCAATTTGAAAAATCTTCAATAAAATCAATCAGTGGTTTTGCTCCCTTATCGATTTCATAGCACTGCAAGCTTTGAGTAACTTCTTGTATGGTTTGATCAAGACGAGTAATAATCCATTCATCGAGGATATTTTTTCTTCGTGGTTTTGCTTTTTCACCACCTTCATACATTTGCCAAAATGAAAGGATATTACGTAATCGTCCCATCACTTTATTTTGAAGCTCACTAACACCTTTTTCTGAAAATGCCACATCTTCACCTCGAACCGCAGGCGAATTCATGAGAAATAGACGCACGGCATCTGCTCCATACGTGTTGATCGTGTAATCAAGCTCTGGATAATTCTTGAGTCGTTTAGACATTTTTTTACCATCTTCAGCAAGCACAAGACCATTTACGATAACATTCTTAAACGGAGACTTATTGAACAGTGCTGTTCCCAGAACCATAAGCACATAAAACCAACCTCGTGTTTGATCGAGCCCTTCTGCAATAAAATCTGCTGGGAATCCTCTTGAAGATCGTAAAAATCCTCCGACAGGATCAAAACTCGTATGAGTAAACGGATAATTTTGCTGTGCGTACGGCATTGAAGCTGAATCAAACCACACATCAAACACTTCTTCTACTCTACGGAAGGTTTTACCGTTATGCTCTATAACAAAATTGTCGATATGTGGTCTATGAAGATCGAGCTCTACTCTTCTCTGTGTATCAACATAGAGTATGGTTGGCACTGCGTGAATCTCACCGATTTTATTGTATATATTTTCTGCTTGTTCATTCGTTAGTCCTTGAATTACTTTTTGACCAAGCATATTCACTCCCATATGAGATACAATTACCACCGTCTTTCCTTTATGATTCACAAGAATATCATCGATAACTTGTGAGATTCTCTTTTCAACGTCGAACCAACTCTCTCCGGTATGCCCCCTCTTTGCAAGGAACCTCTCTTCCGCAGAAAGTGATAAATAAACGTCCCGTTCTTTTTTAATATTCCCATCATGAATTGTTTTTCCATCCCATGAACCACTATCAACTTCGACAAGTTCTTTTCTTTCCTCAAGATGAACAACTCCGAGAGTTTTAGAAAGAATAGTTGCTGTTTGTCGTGCACGGAGAACAGGAGATGTAAGGATCAGGTCTACACCATGAGACTTCAACACTTCTCCTGCTTGTTTTGCCTGCTTCTCACCCTTTCGTGTCAGTGGAAAATCATTGACCTCGTCAGTAAATAGACCAATAAGGTTTTTTACACTTTGACCATGGCGTACAAAAATAATTTTTGTAATAGCATCTTGTGTATATTTTTTTAGTTCATCTCGAGAACCAATCACCAAAGATTCTGATCCGTCGTTAGTAACCCACACGGGTAACGGTGTCCCCCAAAATCGACTTCGTGAAAGCGCCCACTCTCGCGCACCTTCAAGCCAATTTCCAAAACGTCCATCTCGGAGACCTTCAGGCACCCACTTTGTAGTCTGGTTATTTTTGACCATGTCATCTTTTATTTTTGGTGTATTTAAAAACCAAGAATCAGACGCATAGTTAATAAGTGGCGTATCGCAACGCCAACAATGAGGATAGCTGTGATTTATTTTTTCTTTTGAAAAAAGCAATCCTGCATGTGCGAGATGTTTAATAATTTCAACATCGGTTGATTGATGGTCAGTCTTTGGCTTCACCGAAAGTCCACTAAAATCAACAACTTCTGATTTAAAATGACCACTTTTATCAACATGCTGAACAAAAGGCAATTTATGCGCCTTTCCTAACTCCATATCATCTGACCCAAATGCTGGTGCAATATGCACAACACCTGTTCCATCTTCGGTGGTGACAAAACTCGCTCCATATATCTTCCAACCATTTTGCCGATTCTCTAGTTTTTCATTGTTTGTGTAGTAGTCAAAAAGAGGTCGGTATGATTTACCAACAAGTTCTTTACCTGGTAATTCTGCAATAATTTCATAGTACTTATCTTTGAAAACTTTAGAAAGCAATGATGTTGCTACTATAAAAATTTCTTGCTCAATTCTCACTTTTGCATATCTAATTTCTTCGCCGACAGCAAGAGCAACGTTTCCTGGTAGTGTCCACGGTGTTGTTGTCCAAGCCAATACAAACGTTCCTGGCTCATCAACAAGTTCAAATTTTGCCGTAAGTGAAAGATCAGTAATATCTTTGTACCCTTGGTTTACTTCAAAGTTAGCAAGTGTGGTTTCACACCGAGGACACAAGTGCATTGGTTTAAAGCCTTTGGTAATAAGATCTTTTTTGTAAAGTTCAGAAAAAATCCACCAACCAGTCTCCATAAAAGAAGGTTGCATACTCATGTATGGGTCATCCATATCAACCCATCGCCCTACTCGTGGGATTGTTTCTTTCCATACTTTTTCATACCGAAGAACACTTGCTCGTGCGGCATCATTAAATTTTTCAATACCAAAATTTTCAATATCTTTTTTGGTTTCAAGACCAAGTTCTTTTTCGATTAAGTTTTCGATTGGAAGACCATGACAATCCCAACCCCAACGCCTCGGAACACGGTATCCTTGCATGGTTTTAAAGCGAGGAATGACATCTTTCATAGTTCCAGGCAGAAGGTGTCCATAGTGAGGTGTACCTGTTGCAAATGGAGGACCATCATAGAACACAAATTCACCTTTAGGAGATTTCTTGTTAAGTGTCTTTTGGAAAATATTGTTTTTCTTCCAAAATTCAAGGATGGATTCTTCTTTCAGGGCAACTTCTGATTTTTGTGGCATTGCCTGCAAGGGATCATTTTGTTTTTCCATAGTGAACCTATCTTAGCAAAAACCAAAGCGTTATTAAAGGGTTTAGTAGCAGAGGTATATTTTTGATAAAATAGAATAAATGTTATTATCCCATGAGATCCTTCTCTTTTAGAAGAACAGAGAAAAGTAGTCAAGATGAGGCTCGAATGCTGACCATCATAAAAAATGTATTAGAACACAAGAAATCACCCTACGAAATCAAGCTCAAGGGATTATGTAGAGTTTCCTTCAAATCAACATATGGAGAAATATTCCAAGGAGACTTTGAAAAGCTTTGGGGAAAGGTCGTAAAGAATAGCTTGTAGCTGCTCTTTTTTATTACATCTTCTTCGGTGAATCAATACCCAGAAGATAGAGTCCGTTTTTTAATATATATCCTGTTTTTTGTACAAGACTTAAGTGGAAAGGAGTATGTGGATTTTCTGTATCCAAAACCTTTGTATTTCCGTACCACGAATTAAATGTTCGAGCGAGTTCGAGTGCATAATTTGCTACATGGTGCGGTGCCCAGACTGAAATCGAACGCTCTACAACACCCGGAAACTTATACAATGTTTTTTCAAGTGACGAAGGTGTCCAACCCTCTTCTGGAATATCATTCACAGAAAAACCATCTTGACGCGCCTTTTCTAGTAACGAGTTACATCGTGCAATTGTATATTGAATATATGGACCAGAGTCGCCTTCAAATGAAAGCGATGTATCGGGATCAAAATTAATATTCTTCCCTGCTTCAGTTTTAAGTATGGTGAATTTTATAGCAGCAATCGCAATTTTATCGGCCAACACACTATCACCTTCTTGCATACGATCCATTGCTTCATCTCGAACCGCGTTCACAATATCTGTTGCAAGCGGCACGCCACCCAACCGGGAAGACAGCTTTGCACCTTTGAAAGTCATACGACCATGAGGAATGTGAATACTCTTGTTTTTCCAGTCACTGTTAATTTGAAGTGCCGCTGATAGTACAACATCGAAGTGAGAAGCCTGCTGATAATCGGTAATGAAGAGTGAGATTTCTGGATGAAAGGTTGAAAATTTAAGTGAAAGAAGTCCAATATCTTTTGCTTCGTAGGTTGGAAATCCTTCTTTGTTAATAAACACTCGTGTATGCAGACCAAATTTTTCACCTTCATAGACAATAGCACCTTCACTTTCGCTAAAAACTGCTGGAGTATGGTCGCGCACTATCTTCTCCCCCACCGTACCAGCCTCACTTTCAAAAATAAATGCATTAAATTTTGAACCAAGCCTATGAACTACATGTTCAAAATAACTCAGATTTAAGTTCTTTCCCATTGTATAGATCGCATATTCTTCCGATGCTTCATCGCTTACAATTCGCTTATACATATCACGCACTTCTTGTTGAACTTCAGGATTTTCTTCAAAAGCTTTGGTTCCAGCAACATACGCATCACCTAAGAGCGTCATGAGTGAAGTATCAAGATCGGTTTTTTGTGAAGATAGGTACGCAAGACCGCCTCGACGTTTTAATTCCCATACTGCTTTAGCAATGCCAAGCGAAATATCTGATGGAAATGAAACTCGCACCACTTCAGCACCAGAAAATTCTGCCAGCCTGGTAATTGATTCGCCAATAGCATTGTTCATCATGTGCCCAATATGAAATGGTTTAAAAAGATTTGGACTTGAGTGTTCTACCAAGATCTTTTTTCCTTGATACATCAGAGATTTACCAATTTGTGGACCAACCAAAGCTAATGATTCTTGAAAAAACTTTTTCGAAAGATAGAAATTAATAAAACCAGGCCCAGCAACTTCAACTTTTTCAACCCACTCACTTTGAGGAATCTTTACTCGAATATCTTCAGCTAGAAACTTTGGGTTTTGCTTTCGTTCTTTTGCCAAAGACATGGCGATGTTCGTTGAAAAATCTCCATGAGCAAAATCCTGAGGATACTCTAAATGAATAGAGTCACTCGATAGTCCAATAGTGGTAAGAGCATTTTTTATTAAATTTTCTAGTTCCTCCTTAATATGAATCATTGAGATAACTATAGTAAAAAATAGAAATTATGTCTAACAAAAAAACAAGAGCCGTTAGGCTCTGAGTTTAATGAAGTCTTTTAGTTTCTTTTCTGATGTCCCTAAAAAATGAGCGAAATCAAGAAATTCTTGGTATGAGAAAAGCCAAGATTCGCAATTCACTTTATTGGACTTAGTTTCTTGCAGAACCTTCTCACACTCATGCCATATATCCTTTTTCGTTTGTACATATCCCATCTCTCCTCCTTTCATTGATGTCTCAGGTCGAGAAAAGTAGACAACCATAGTATGTTTTTTTGAAAAGAGGTGAGCTATCTGAGGTGTGGTTAATTTCCAGCGCCGCTGAAAACTTTGATTCTTAAAGAGAAAGTTCATAATTGCCCCACGAATATTTGGCAACTCACCCTCTCTACTTTTGGAAAAAAGCTGATGCTCTGTAATTTTGTAATTAAGACAAATTCTAGAAACACAGAGTATCAAAAAGTTTGCAAGAGCATGTGGGTTAGCTTCAGTATCAGCATTAAAGGGATTATGAAGACCTTTTTCCTTGGTGTATATCGTAATCTTCATTTGGAACAATTTTAAAAAAGATTACTCTGATTTTAAAGAAAAGTCAAAACTACACACCTCCCGTTGAGCCTTCTCTCCCCTGGCCGCGAACAGCATCTGAAAGTTGTTCTACTTCTATGATCTTACAGTCTTCGAACTTTTGGATAATCATTTGAGCGATTTTGAATCCTTTTTCTATTGTCTGTTCTTGATTGGTTGTATTATACAAAGACATGATTATTTCTCCACGATATCCTGCATCAATCACACCACCCATTACCTTTAAGCCTTTCTGAAAAGAGATTGATGATTTGTCCCAAATAAGACCAACATAACCTTCTGGGATTTCTACCGCCACACCAGTTGCGACGTTTTTCTGTCCGTTTGGTGGAAACACATTCGTTTCAAGCGCATAAAAATCAATGCCAGCATCACCTGGGTGACCTTTTGTCGGGAGTTTTGCGTTAGCATCAAGTCGTTTTACTGGAAGTTGCATACCTATATCCTAGCATATTGCCGACTAGTTTTAGAGCATGGTACGATGCCTGTATGCATCGATTGTCTCCAGCCCAAACACAAAAATTCCAGAAGACCATTCTCGGATTTTACAAAGAGCATGGCCGAACACACCTGCCATGGCGAACAGATAATTCTCCATACCGAGTGCTTGTATCTGAAATAATGCTTCAACAAACACAGGTGGATCGGGTTATTACAAAGTTTAATAACTTCATGAAAGTTGCTCCGACCATTCAAAAACTTGCAAAACTTTCACAGACAGATGTTTTAAAACTCTGGCAGGGGCTCGGATACAACAGCAGAGCCCTGCGACTTCACAAAGTAGCTCAGATTATAGTGAAAGACTATAAAGGTAAAATTCCCCAAGAAAAAGAAGTACTCCTCACCCTTCCTGGTATTGGTCCATATACTGCTAGTGCAGTACGTGTTTTTGCATACAACCTTCCTGATACATTTATAGAAACAAACATCAGACGAGTATTCATTCATGAATTTTTTAAGAAGAAAACAAACATTCATGACAAAGAGATTCTTTCGCTTATTGAAAGAACATTACATAAAAAGAATCCTAGAATATGGTATGAGGCACTTATGGATTACGGTTCTACATTGCCGAAACTTTTAAAGCATAATCCAAACAAGAACAGTAAACATTACGCGAAACAAAGTAAGTTTTCTGGAAGCGATCGAGAGCTTCGTGGAAAAATTCTACGACTCAGTCTTGCGGGTAAAAAGATAGATTCGAAAACACTTGGTGAAAAACCAGAACGTGTTAAAAAAGTTATGAATTCACTTCGTAAAGATGGTTTTAAACTCTAGGTAGAGACAATTAGAACCTTAGCACTCTATCAATTTCCTGTGCTATTTTTATAAAATCTTTCTCTTTCTTTCTTTTTGTTGTTTCCATTGGGCTACCAAGACGAATTCCTGAAGGATCATGAGGACTTCGCGTGTCATGAGGAATAGTATTTTTGTTGACAATAATCCCAGCTTTTTCAAGACGAATACTTGCCTCTTGTCCACCCATACCAATCGAACCAAATACATCAACCAAAACAATATGATTGTCGGTACCACCTGAAACAAGCTTCCATCCTAGGTTTTTTAATTCTGTTGCTAGGGCGTTCGCATTTTTTACCACCTGCTGACTATACTTTTTAAACGCAGGTTTTGAAGCTTCTTCAAGAGCCACAGCTATTCCTGCTATTGCATTCATATGCGGACCACCTTGCAGACCGGGAAAAACTGCTCTATCGATTTTCTGTGAAAAATTTCTTTCATCGATCTTTGAAAAGATAAGTGCACCACGTGGGCCACGAAGTGTTTTATGGGTTGTAGTTGTTACAATATCAGCATATGGGAAAGGACTTCCATGTTCCCCTCCGGTGACAAGTCCTGCAATATGAGAGATATCAGCAAGAAGCAGTGCTCCGCATGCATTCGCAATTTCTCTAAATTTTTTAAAGTTAATGTTTCGTGGATACGCACTAAAACCACACACGAGGATTGCAGGTTTTTCTTGTATGGCAATTTCTTTTAGCTTTGTATAATCTATCTGATGCGTTGTAGGGTCGACAGAATATGAAACTTGCTTCCAGACTTTACCCGTCATTGAAAGTTTGTAACCATGAGTAAGGTGTCCACCCGAAGAAAGTTCCATACCCATAATTTTTTCTCCAAATGGAACAAGTGCCAAAAACACCGCAAGGTTTGCCGGAGATCCTGAAAGCGCCTGAACATTAACCCCCCATTTTTTATTACTTAAACCAAACAGTTTTAATGCTCGTTCTTTTGTGAGCAGCTCTAGCTCATCGATATGTTTATTACCTGCATAGTACCGAGCCCCAGCATATCCTTCCGCATATTTGTTTGTAGTAGAACTTCCAAGAGCTAAAAGTACATCGCTCGACACACTATTTTCAGAAGCAATGAGATTTATCTGTGTTTTTTGACGATGTTCTTCTTTTTTTAAGATTGAGACGATTTTTTTATCTTTCATGTTTTGGTAGTGTAATGAAAAATCAGTCTTTTGACAACGAGAGCTAATTTATATACTCTTATACAAAACTGGTTCTCATGAACTCCCAAGACAAATCAAACGCTCAATTCGATGAGGTTGTTACTTTGTGCCTTGAGATCTTCAAGAAAAAACAACTTGACTACGGTAATTCATGGACAATTTTTCGTGCTGTCTCAATTACAGATCAGATCTACATCAAGGCATTCCGTATCAGAAGCATTCAGGACACCAGAGAAAACAAGGTTGGTGATCCAATTGATGGAGAGTTGAAAGCTATCACCAACTATGCCTCTATGGCACTCATGATTGTTCGTGGACAAGCAAAACAGAACATGACAATTGAAGAGGCTTGTAAGCTTCATGAGGCGAATATCGCTGAAGCAAGGGCATTGTTCCAAAAGAAAAACCATGATTATGGTGAGGCTTGGAGAACGATACGCATCCGTTCAATGATCGATCTCATTTTGACCAAACTAGCCAGGATCAAACAGATCGAAGACAACGAAGGTAAAACAGTGGTTTCTGAAGGAACAGAAGCTAACTATCTCGACATCTTCAATTACGCTGTTTTCTGCTTGATACGCATTTCCGAAAAGTCAGACCCAATGGACTAACTCTCAGCCTCGAGCAAAGCTCGAGGCTTTTTTCTTACCTTTGACACAACTAACTAATTCAGGTACTTTTAAGAAAACCTAAAGTTCTTAACAATGGAACAGCAGATCAATTTCGATGAGCTCATTAAAGAGCAGCCGAAACGGAAGTCAAAAACAGGCTCCATTCTAACGTGGGCTGGAAACTTACCAGCCGAAGCGCTTGGCATGGTGCTTTCTATGGCTTCACGTGAACCTGGTGGGTACATCAAAAACATCTTGGAACTACTGGGTGTAAAAAGTGTCGTCAAATTCTTCAAGAAGTATTTTGTCGGCTACGGTCACAAATCAATCGCCGATTGCGGTTGGACTGCTATCGCCTACGACAAAACGACCATGCTCGCAGCTATTAGCTTCGAACATCATCCACTTTTCAACGGCCAAGAGACTAGCACGCGCTACGTCGACGTAACCAATCTCAGCTATTTTGTACCAAAAGAAGATGAGGTACTACATAGCATGATGAAAGAGTGCTTCTCAATGTACAAAGAATGTCTTGAGCCACTTATTGAGCATATGCGTGGTAAATATCCGTATGAAGAGGAGTGGGACCCTGGTGTATACGAGACAACACTCCGAACAAAAGCACTCGATGTGCTTGGCAGCCTACTACCTACTGGGGCTCGAACGAACTTCAGCGTCGTCATGAACTTGCGCCAAATGCGCGATCATCTTTCGACACTACGTTACCACAAGCTGTCAGAAATCCGGGATCTTGCCGAAGAATCGATCCTCCTCTTAGAACAGCAGCATCCTGGGGCATTCGCCGGTATGAACGACGATCTCTCTCTTGTGGAAAATGAACGGAAACTCGAGATCAAGAAATATCGCAAGCTCTGCATGGAGACCAGTTACTATGAACAAGTCGAGGATAGGCGACCCGATAGAGCACGGATTTTTGACCGTGTTTTTGATAATCGTTGGGAGGGTGGCTATCCAAGAGACCTCAGACCTATTCTTGAAGGGCGTCCTCAAGGAGCTGAGCTTCCAACATCTCTCAACAAGAAGTGTCAGTTCAGTGGTATCTACACCATCGACTTCCGCTCATTCCGTGACTTACATCGTCAGCGTAGTATGAATCAGAGCATGCCACTTCTGACCACCGGACTTGGCTTCGAGGAATGGTATCTCAAGCAGATGCCTGAACCCATGGCAGCAAAAGTGCGCGAATGGCTTGAGAACTACCAAAATAGACTCGAGGCGCTCGATCTTTCGCTCGAAGACAAGCAGTATCTGACACCAATGGGCTACAAGGTATCGATCGAGTTCTCGGTTGGTCTCGCACACCTTGTCTACATTGTTGAACTGCGAACTCCACAGACCGTCCATCCGACTGTGCGGAGAATCGCTCAGTTCTGGGCTAAAGACTTGATGAGCATGTTCCCGAACATGAGGCTCTACGCCAACATGGATCCGGACAAATTCGACATCAAGCGTGGAACACAGACGATCATCAAGAAAGATGAAGTGAAGTAACAACACATCAAACGGCAAAGGCCGGACCCAAGGGTCCGGCCTTTCTGTTTTTAAATAATTAGTTATCCTCCTTTGTTTTTACTCGTATAAAAATATCTTTACCGTCAGGAGATTTTGTTTTGGTGTATTTTCTATTTTTGTTTATTTCTATCTTTCTTGTAATTTCTTTTTCTAGATCGTAGCCCAAAATTTCAGACATGCCTAATAAGAAAATTGCAACGTCAGCAAACTCCTCTGCAA
Source organism: uncultured Candidatus Saccharibacteria bacterium (assembly GCA_964490365.1). Lineage (GTDB taxonomy): Bacteria > Patescibacteriota > Minisyncoccia > Phycocordibacterales > CSBR16-119 > JAUPTX01. The sequence goes on along the minus strand of CAZBAG010000002.1, from coordinate 136,798 downwards.
CACCGTCTTCATTTTTGTGAAACTTTGCAAAAGCTTCTGAAAGCTCCTCATGGGCACGACAAAATTCAAGTGCCACATCAGTGGTATTAAACCCCTTCTCTATCTTATTTCTCATCACTTCTTCTTGAAGCTTTTTTAGATCAACTGACATAATTTTGTGAACTATTATTGATTATCGTATTTTTCAATTTGATTATTAAGTAATTCAAAAGCAACACCAGCTTCAGCAAAAACTTCTTTACTTCGCGCACCAGCATGGTAGTCATTGCGAGACACCACTCTTTCAATTCCAGAATTTATAATCATCTTCGCACACACGTAACATGGGGTCATTTGGCAGTACAATGTTGCGCCTTCTAGAGCAATGCCCACACATGCGGCATGTGCTATGGCATTTTGCTCAGCATGAGCAGTTCGGATACAGTGACTAGATTCTGTTCCATCTTCTTTAGTAACTTTATGCATCTCATGACCAGCTTCATCACAGTGTTTACATCCTGCAGGAGAGCCAACATAACCTGTCGCAAGTATTCGTTTATTTTTAGCTATTACGCAGCCACTTCGTCCACGATCACACGTTGCTCGTTTTGCCACGGCGTCAATAATCTCAAAAAAGTATTCATCCCAAGATGGTCGTTTATCTGACATATTTACTATTATACGTTATAAAGTGACTAAATTAAAAGAACCCCCTTAAAGGGGTTCTTTTAATTATTTAACCTCAATTCCCATTGATTTGCATTGTCCAGAAACAATTTTCATTGCACCTTCTAGGTCTTTTGCATTGAGATCTTTCATTTTAATCTCTGCAATTTCCTGAACTTTTGCCTTTGTGATTGAACCAACTTTTGATGTTCGATTCTTTCCTGAACCCTTTTCAAGTCCTGCAGCCTTCAAAATAAGACTTTTTGTAAGTGGAGTTTTTACATCAAATTCAAAGGATCTGTCTTCAAATACTCGTAGAACCACAGAAACTTTGTGCCCCACATCTTGCTTTGTACGATCGTTAAATTCATTCACGAACGCACTGATGTTCACACCAGCTTGTCCAAGTGCTGGACCAAGCGGTGGAGCAGGTGTTGCCTTTCCAGCTGGAACCTGCATTTTTACTGTTTTTGTTATTTTCTTTGCCATATTCTATCTAAATTAATACGTCTTTTCTTGAACAAGTGTGAGGCTGAACAAGAGTGTCTCCAGTTTATCTCCAAGAGACAGCACAATGACTATACACTAACTATCCCTTTTTGCCAAGAACTCTTTAGAGCTTCTTTACTTGCAAAAAGTCGAGCTCTACTGGAGTTTCGCGGCCAAACATTGAAACTAATACATTGATTTTTCCTCGTTCTTTGTCAATACTATTGATTTTTCCTTCAAGATCTTTGAATGGTCCGTCAACAATTTTGATTGTCTCACCCACTTCAGCGTCAATGTTAAATTTATTCTTTTCGTCTCCTTTCATTCTGCCAAACAAAATATTGATTTCTTGCTCTGAGACTGGAACTGGGTTCACTCCTGCCCCAACGAAACCTGTTACTCGTGGTGTATTTCGAACAACATACCAAGAATCATCGGTTACGATCATATCCACGAGAATGTATCCAGGATAGATCTTTTCTTCTGTTTCAACGCGCTTGCCACCTTTGATTTTTATTTTCTTTTCTGTTGGAACGATAACTTCAAAAATCTTATCTTGCATACCAAGAGACTCGATTCGTTGTTTTAGATTTCGAAGCACTGCGTTTTCATACCCAGCATAGGTGTGAATTGCATACCAATTTCTTTCTCCTAATGATTGTTTTGCCATAGAAAATTAAATTATTTGCTCAAGTCCTTTTGTGAAAATAATATCCCAAACACCAAGATAGTACGCAACAAGTACTGCAATAACAATAACTGCAAGTGTGTACGCTGCTGTTTCTCGTTTTGTTGGCCATTTAATATGCTTGATCTCCCCAAACGATTCTTTAATATATGTGAAAAATTTCATAGTGGTAGCGCCAAATTAGTTATTAATCCCTAAGAGTAGTATATAAGGTTTTCCCTTACTAAAAAACCCCCGCGGGGTTATTTAGAGAATACTCTTGTTTATAGATTTTGTCAACATAATAAAATATTCGCTAAAACCTAAAATCAGAAATTAAATTTTACTTTTTGCACCATAAAGTTGTGCAAAACTTGTATTGTTTTATTTTTTTATAGTGTATAATTTTTACATAAGAATTTTCAAAGTATTATGGCAACCGTAAAAAGAACAACAAAAAAAGTTGCAGAAAAATCTCCTGAAACAAGTAAGTCATCAGCACCTCTCAAACAAGAAAATGTATTTGCAAAAATAACCAAAACGATCACACAGCTTTGTGTGGGTATCGTCGCGATTGTTGTAGTATTTGCACCTGATACTGCTTGGGTATTAGGACCAATTATCGGCTCCCTCTCAATCATGGGTATCGCTCTTGGATACTTCGCTTCAAAATAATCAAACAAAAAATCCCTCGCGGGATTTTTTGTTTGATTAAGAGTATGATATAAACAGAGCAAACACCATAAACAATGGAGTACATACTCAAAGCAATACGTGAGGCCATCTTTGGGGTAGTTGGTATATTTTATCCAAAAGACAAATCTCAAAAGAGAAAGTTGTCTACTTATCTTCCGACCAAACTCAAAGGATTTGGAATTGATAAAGAAAAGTTGCGAAGGGATTGGGATAATGTATCACCATTACACAGGGCTATAAATCCTTGGAAATAAAAAGCGGGCCATCTGGCCCGCTTTTTTCTGTCTTTTATTATCTCACTCGATAGGTAATCGTTACTGTTGTTTGAACTTTGTTTTCTCCTGTTGGAAGTGTTGGGCTAAATGCTGGAGCTGCTTGGTTCATTGCGTCCCCTGCTGCCATTTCTGCTTTTGCATAATACATTCCACCACCGTAACCTTCTGAGAAGTTTTCAATACCGACAATTCGAACATCAAGATTTTTTGCCAACACTTTTGCTTTTTCTTTTGCCTTAGCAATAGCTTCTTCTCGAACTTCTGCCTTCAGGCTATCTTCATTTTCAATTCGGAAATTTGGACCATACATATTTGAAACATCTGCTGAGCCAAGGGCTGAGATCACCTTGCCAACATTATCTAAGTTTCGAATAGTAACGGTTATTGATTGATTTGCTTCGTATCCAACCAATGCTCGTTCTCCGTCATCGCATCGATATTGCATACAAATAGCTTTTCCATATTCGTATCGAGGATTCGCATTGTAGTAAGAAGTTTTAATATCCTTATCTTCAATACCCAACGCCTTAAGTGAAACAAGGGTTGATTTTACAATGATATCAACGTTTGCTTGAGCAACTGAAAGCTCTTTATCTTCCTTAATAACCGAGAAAGAAATTTCAGCAATATCTGGCGTTGCAAATGTTTCAGCTGAAGCATCGACGGTGATCGTGTCAAAATCTCCTTTTTGTTTTAACCCTTTAAAAATTTGAACAATAATAAATGCGGCAAGAAGCAAGAGTACAATAGTAACTACTCCGAGGGCATTTTTTATACTGTCTTGTAATGTTTTTTCCATACGTATCTATTATTTTATAATCTTAATTTTTTCGTAGATATGAGCAAGAGCGATTGTTGTAATTGGTAGTGTTACAAGTAAACCAATTCCAAGCAAAAGTGCCCCAACTATATTGAGTACAAAAGCAATCAGGACAAACTTGATAAGGAGTACTCTATTACCCTTTCCCAGAATAAAAGAATCCTTTATCGTAGGCCAAAAACTGCTTCCTACATCTATAAGACGGAATTGTGGGAAGAATATTACTCCAATACAGATAATTGATACTACGACGAGCACTGCCAACGAAACAAGAGATCCGATAATCGGATGCAGAAAGGCAACAAAAACCCCGAGACCAATGAGCAACATAAGAGCAATACTCATAAAAATATTTATCGCCAAAAACAGAAGATATGTTCTCTGGTTAAAACCTTTAAAAAGGTCGTGGAATCCTATTTTTTCATTTCTTGCAACGTATAACGAAACTTTGGTAACTACAAAATACAAGAGTGGAGTAATGAGTAGTGATATAATACCGGACAAGGAAAAGATATCATCCCCTTCAAAACTCAGGGCAAAAGAAATTACTATTGCTATCAGAAAAAGTGGTATAAGAAATTTATAGTTAGCTTTTACCTGTTTCCAACTTGTTCTAAAGATTTCTTTAAGAGAAATATTCATAGAGATTATTTAATAGCTTTTAGTTCTACATCGAATACAAGTGTAGAGTTCGCAGGAATTGGACCTACTTCATTTGATCCGTATGCAAACGCTGGAGGAAGTTTGAGTCTTCTTACTTCGCCAACTTTCATACCGACAAGTCCAACATCCCAGCCAGCAATCACTTGGCCAGCACCAAGAGTAAATTCAAAGGCTTGACCAGATTCTACATTTGAATCGAAAACTTTTCCATCTGTGAAATATCCTGTATAGACAACACTGAGCGTGTCGCCCTCTTTTGTAACAATATCTCCTGTTCCCTCTTTCAGAACAACCATTTCAGGAGCTTCTCCCATAGGTTGATCTGCTGTTTCTTGTGTAGTATTCATAGATTGTTCGGTTTGTCCTGTTTCTGATTGATTATTAATAACTTCACGCTCTGGTGCATTTTGCAGGACAAAGTATACACCAGCCGCAAAAGCAACAACAACAATAACTGAAATAAGTAAATTTTTATTCATATATCATTAAAAAAATAAATTTATAATCCTTTGTATTATACCCTACTTCATAAGCTCTTGAACTTCTCGGAAAATAGCCTTTGCTTTGTATGGATTAATGTTAAATTCTAAAGCTAAATCTTCTGCAGAATATGGTAGCAAGTCTTGAGCCAAAATCATTCCCCTCTTTGCAATCTCCTCGAGAGCGCTTTTTGTCATCGATGGAATAACGGTCACCGGATATATTTTCTTTGCAATAACAAGATCTTCGAGTGACTTTCCCTTTGGATACGTCCAACCTGTTACAAGTAAGTTATATGTTTTTGCATATTTTATGACAGTATCGGTGAACTTCGTATTGGTGATAAGCCAAGGGACAAACTGTTTATTTTTTTTCTTATTTTGTTCAAGGTTATTGATGTCACGAACCCGAGATTCTGCGTACATCATTTCATTAATATGAGTGCGGATACCTTCTTCGTTTCGATATTTTGCTTCAACAAGAAATGTTTGATTATCTTTTTCAGCAACAACATCAATTTCATGAATAACGCCCTTACCTTTCATCATGATATTTCTGCGTGTTTTATAGCCGTATGCCCGAAGAACAGCCTCAATATACTGCTCAAATAAGAAACCTGATGGACCTAAAGAATTAATACCTCTTTTAAGAGAATATCTGACAGCAATATCCAAGTCTTCTTTTATAAGATGCCTTAGTGAATCTCTAAAAATATTTGAACTAGTAATTCCCGGTTTTACTTTTTGAGCAACCATCTGACAAATACTATCTGCAACCTTTGTTGGCGCACCAGCGTGCTTGATTGAATCGCACAGTTTTTTAGGATTAAATTGTTCTGGAACACCACCTGATTTAATAATTTCCATAACGTAAAACTACATTAACTTGCTAATAATGAATCGATCAGTGCAGATACTTCTTCATACGGCAACGCACCTGAAAATGGGTGCATATTACCTTTTTTATCAATTAACACACTGTACGGTGTTGCATTAAAACCGGCCAATACCCGCACCGCAGTAAATTCTTTTGTAATAGTATCTTGCAATTCTTTGTCATTAATACATGCTTCATAGTCAGAATCAGTCATGCCGAGTGCTAGAGCTTCCCTTTTTAGCAGGGCTGAGTCGATATTTTTCTGGTTTGCAAACAAGGTATCGGTATATGAGAAAAACGAAGTGTCTCCGAGAGTATTTCCAACACACGATGCAGAAACTGCTGCGGGTTTATTAAAAATTGGCAAGTGTCTATATACCCAGCGAACCTTTCCGTCGTATTCAGCAACAATTTGCTTCATGGTTGGATGGTAGCGTGCACAAAAACCACATGAAAAATCAGAATATTCTACAAGAGTAATCTCTGCATTTTTGTTTCCCAAAATAAAGTCAGCTTCAGTAACTTCAGGAATCGGTACCTGTTTTACTGAGCCAAGCTCAGCTGAAGTGTTTGATGACTGTGATGATGAAAAAATAACCGATAGTGAAATAAGAACACCCGCCACCACAATTGCCTGAGGAATTGAAACCATCAACTTTTTTTTATGTATATTTTCTTGTTTTTCTTGATCCATACTTATTTCTTTTTTGCTAAACACTTTACACATCTACACCCAATTGGCTTTATGAATTCATTAAAGTATTCTTTGCCGTAATCGTACGTTATTTCTTCTCCTGGTTGTATTGGCTTTATTGCCTCAATGAGTATTTTCCCTTCTGCATCAATCTCTACTTCACAGTTTGGTCGACAAGAATGATTAATATACCTAGCAATGTTCCATCGTGGACTTCCATCAATCGTGTACGTTTCATCAATTTCAAATAGATATTTTCCTGTATGGTATTCAATATCTTTATTAAGTCGCTTTATACCAATATATTCAATAACAAAGTCGCCTTTTTTAAAGCTTTTATTTGTTTTGAGTCCAAATCCTGCACCTTTTTTCGCTTTAATAATCGTAAAATCTTTACTGTTCTTTACCTGTGATTTCAATCCAATTTTCATAGAAGTAATTATAGCACAATATAAAAAGACCCTTTTGGGGTCTTTTTATATATTATCTTGGTACGTCTTGTCCTTTTGGAACTTGTTTTTTAAGTCCATCAATGAATACTTCCTGCACCTTTTTAGGATCATTTCCTTTAAACCTTGTCATTGCTGGAGTTATCGCCGGTCTACCCTTTGATGTTTCCATAGGTTTTGTATCTGCAGGCTTTTCTTCTGTCTTACCTTTGAAAAGGTTAGAGATCACATTTGCTTCGTTGTTGCCCGTGTCCATATTCTTCTTACTCATTACAAGATATGCGATGAGTAGAACCAAGACAACTGAGATCAAAATTACTATTCTTTTCATATATTTAACAATTACCATACTCTACTACTAATGCGGTGAATGGCTGGATAGTTTGTGTTCCTGTTAGAGGTGTGTTTGTTGATGTACACCCGTTAACAGATTGTGTGATTGGAGCACTTGTTGCGTTATAGAAGATACTTGGTTCTGGTCGTGTACTCGATGCAGGATAACTTGATTCTGTTGAGTTCATATCTTCCCCTGAAGCAGTCCTCCATTCTGCTAAAGTGTGGTCTATTGTAGTAAATGGACCGATAACTGGCAAGCGTGTTGTTACTCGTTCAGCACTTAAACGGTTATAGTAGTAGTTATTGTTGATGGTGCCGTAATCTACGTGCGCACCACTGCCGTTACTGTATACGTAGAACATGTAAATTCCTCTACTACCTGTTCCATAGTTTGCTGCACTATTAAATCCATCTGGTTTTATACCGTACAACTTATTTCCTGTTACCACATCGTTAAATTGTGGTCTGAAACATGTACTGTTTTCATATGGAAGACAGAGTTGCATATATGATTGACCATATGAAGGACCAATGTCTCGATAAATTGAAGCATCTGAGAAGAAGAGTCCTCCTCGTCCGAAATCAAATCCGATATTGTTAATAGTTCTGTTGTTTGTATATTCTGCACCGTGATCCATAACGTATGCATCATTTTCAATATCAATTGCAATGTTACCTTCTACCGTTGTGTTCTTAATCGTGTCGTCTCCGTAGTAGAATGCATTACCAATTGGACTGTAGGTTGGGTATGGCAGAGGCATGTTATCTACGTTTGAGTGAACATCTTTTACAATATTCTTTCGAACGGTAAGTCCGTCTGCTACGTTCCACATAATACCTGCACCATCCGTTGTTGATACCAGCATGTTTTCAAGATAATTTTCTTCAACAAGACCACTACCGTTTACAAAGATTCCTGTGTACCCAATATTTTCAAATTTATTTCTTCGAACAATTTGGTTTGATGTTCCTGTGTTGAGCCCGATCATTCCCCATGTTGTAGAGTTTGCAGCAAGCCAAGGATCAACCCCAACATCTTTCACCACGTTTCCTTCAAATGTGTGACCATTTCCACTGAAGAGTGCAACTGCATCTTGTTGAATATCGTGAATATAGTTATTTCGAATAGTGTTTGCGTCGTTAATATTTTCACTTGGTGTCCACATGAGGAGTGCTCGTCCAGATTTTCTCAACTCAAGATTTTCATAGAGCACTCGTGTTTGCATTCCATCTTGACTAATTGCCGTACTGTAACCTTCGAAAACAAGATTTTTAAACTGAATATCAGCATCTGGCATATTTTCTCGTAGAACAATTCCAAGATTTCGAGAAGAAATTTCTACCAACAAGCTATTTGGGTTTGCACTACTTGGTGCCCAAAGATAGAGCTCTCCCGTCACATCATTGTAGTACCATTCACCCGCAGAATCTAAGAATGATAGTTTATTTTCAAAACCATATGACCAACCAGCTTGCTCGCCTGTAAAAATTGCTGCACCCGGAGAAGCAAACGTTACTGTTGACCCAGATTGTGCTGTCACTTTATCTCGGAACCATGCCCAAGGATTTGCTAACTGTACAATATTTGCACCAACAAGAGATCCTGCTGTTTGAGTACCGATCCAAGATCCTGAGGTGGTTGTTGCGGTTTTATTTGTTGTTTGAAGCCATCCAGTGTTTGGATGACGTGCAAGTTTTTGCACAGTACCACTTACTTGAAGTTGTTTTGGTGTTAGACCTGTGGCGATGGTTGTTTTCCAGATATTACCTGAGTGAGCTACCCATGGTGTTGTAATTTGGTCGAATCCAGAGATAATTGGCGCATTACCAGATCCATACGCATCAAATCGAATTGGTGCTGATTGTGTTCCTGACACAGGAAGAGTAATTGTTCCTGGATAAATACCACCTCGCTTGAAACAAGTCATTGTTCCCGGAGAGAAAGATGAGGCACCTGTGTTAAGTCTACCTATTGTTTTCCATGCAGTAGTTGTTGAAGTGCCACTGTTTGAATCATTCCCTGACATTGAATCAACGTAGTAAATAGTTCCACCAGATGGGTTTGTACAGACCGAAGCGTTATCAGTAAGGCTTGGACCGACTGGTCCATTAATACCAAGTACTTGACCTCCGCCACTACCTGCAGCAGATGTCGTAAGTGTAATTGCTGAAGATTGAGCAGAGTCATTTGCGGCAGCATCGTATGCAGACACTTTGTAGTAGTAGGTTGTACTCGCACTAAGACCAGAATCGGTATAGCTTGTTGTTGTAATTCCTGTTGCCACCTGACTATAGGTACCAGTTAGGGAAGAACTTCGATACACTTTGTACCCTGTAACTCCAACAGCGTCAGATGACGCTGTCCAAGAGAAACTAAGTGAGTTTGAAGTTGAGCCGTTGGTAACAAGCCCAGACGGCGTTGAGGGGGCCGTCGTATCTGAGGCCACCCCACCGACTGTTGCAATTGCACCAAGCGATTCATTGTAATATGTTCCACCGTTTGTTGTTTCAAGTTTTACTGCAGTAACCATGTATTTGTTTCCTGAAGTATAGTTATCTGTTGAAGTGTAACTTGTTCCTGTGATCGGTGCTCCATTAAGTTTTGTAATACCACCTGAAGTTATTTTGTATACATTATACCCATGAGTAGCACTTGAAGCTGCTGGCCATGACATTGCTGTCTTACCAGAGCTGTTTGAAAGTGTGAGAGAAGAAACCGGAGCAACATATTCAGCTCGTAGTGATGGATCGCCAAGAAGTGACATAAACCCATTACCGCCATAGTTGCTATCCCAGATACCTCCGACTGGAACATATAGTGAGGTTGTGTTATTTACAGTCATCTTACCTGCGTAACCAATATTTTGACCAAGACCCATTGAATGCAAGTACCAGTTTCGGTCATCACCATGCATAGAAGCGAGAGCCTTACCATCAGCAAGAGCGGCTCGAAGAAGTGCATTATAGTCTCCCCATTCTGGAATATAACTTGCTACATATTGATTAAACACACCACCCATTTCAAATCCTGATGATGCATGTGTATAACTACTACCAAGAGCCGTACCTCCAGCATAGTCAACAGCAGTTGTTGTACCTCCGTATCGTAACGACGTAAACAAGTATGTATTTGCACTTGATGTTGCCGTGTTCATTGCGGCCATACTACTTACACCGTTATCTGCCGTAATGTTTGATCCGACAAGTGGTCCAACAATAGATGGCAACATCCCCCATACGAACTTACCTCCATCATATCCTTGATAGATAAGTCCATCTCGGATAAATGCTCTTTTTACCGGTGTCCACACTTTTCTCTTAAATTCTCTTGCTTTTGTTAGATAGTTTGAAAGTAGTGTTTGTTCTGATTGACTATAGACTGTAAGCGCAAACATATCTACTCGTCCAACTTGCAGTTCAAGAGCAGAAGGAGTTTGACCACTTGTAAGACAGAATTTATGAGTCGTTGGTGGAATTGGCATAAATGAACTCACTTGATATGGACTTTGCCATTGAGAGTAGTTTATCGGCGATAGACTCCAATCAGACGGGCCAGCTGGTATGTTTGAGATTTCTGTATATGGTGTACATCCATTTGAGAGTTTATTGAACTCTTGAGTCATTTCTCCATAATATGTATCAGTTGAAAGCGCACGTGATCCATGTCCATCACCATTGAAGTTTCCAGCTCGTGGAACAGGAACGTGTCCAAGAAGATATACGGCCTTTACGTTTGTTGGATCGGCATCGTATTCTGCTTTAATAGCATTTCGAACTGTTGTTGGTGTATCACTTCGACTTACATATTTTGGTATTACCACCCATTTATCAGCTGTAAGGTCATCTACGAGTGTGCTAATTTGTGATGCGAGTGATGTTTGGAATGTGTTGTCGATAACAAGAACCATTTTACCTCGATATGATTCTTGAGGAACATTGATTCCAGCAGCAATATATCCGTATGCATTTGAGTTTACTTGAACCTTGTATTCATAGTATGTTCCAGCAACCGCAGTGTTATCAACGTAACTTGTTGCATTACCTGATACTGTTCCTAGTGAAGTGAATGAGGTTGAAGCTAGGCCAGCTTTTCTTGAGATTGTTGCACTTGTTTGCGTTCTTCCTGAAACGTTTGCCCACTTAAGAGTGATTCTATTTGGGTTGTTTGAAATTTCTGCACATAGTTGTACTGCTTTTTGTGTGTGAATGTCTCCAGTAATTGAAGGCATTGTAGGACATGTTGTAGTAATTGGTGGTTCAGTTCCCTCTGAAACAGTTGTTCCACTTACTGCCGCTGATTGAGAAGTACAGTTTGGTGTCGTAGCACTATCACAGGCATCTACTTTATACCAATATGTTGTTGAAGCAGATCGTCCAGTGTCAACATATGATGTACCAGTAATATTTCCACCAACTTGTGTAAATGTTCCTGTTTGAGTTGTGCTTCGGTAGAGTCGGTAGTTAATTGGTGTTGTTGAATCGGTAAGAGCTGACCAAGAAACAGTGAGACTACTTGATGTAGGAGAACCTACTACTGGGTTTAAGGTTCCGGCTGGAGCTGTTGTGTCAGGAACAAACACGGCCACACTAAACGCTCTACTTTGTGTTGTCGAAGCATTACCTGCTGTATCAGCACATGATACGTATCGTGTGTATGATGTTCCATTGGTAAGACCTGTTTGAGAAGCTGAGTGTGAAGTAGAACCAGATCCTGTCATGGTGTTGGTCATACTTGCGTATGCTGTGTTGGTTGTTGACCATTTACAGGTTGCTGGTTCGTTCGTAGAAACAGTAAGTGTTGCGTTGGTTGTTCCTGATGGGAATACTTCATTTGCTGTTGGCGCTGAAATCGTTACTGTTGGAGCAGTCGTATCAACAACAGGTGAAGTTGTACCCCCTTGAACAATTGGTGTTGTACAGTTTTGAGTTGGCGTTACGGCGTCACAAGCAATCAATTGGTAGTATCGTGTTGATCCTGCGGTAAGACCAGCGTTGTTGTCGTTAAAGGTACTTGCTGTGAATGCTGGAGAAACTTGAGTAAATGGTCCACTTGCAGAAGTACTTCTTGAAACTTTATATGTTACTGGAGCTGTTGCGTCTGTTGCATCTGCCCAATCAAGGACGAGTGATGTTTGTGATCCTGCTGTTACGGTAAATGCTGCATTTCCTCCTGGATATGCTGGCGCAGTAGTATCAGTTGTTGGTGCTGTATAGAGGTCAAGATTAGCTTGGTTTACCCAACCATCAGTACCTGAGTTAAAGTTAACATACCAGTGTTGAACACCGCCTGTTACCCATACTGGTCCGTTTGTTATTGTTCCAATAGAACCTGTTGCTTGTGTACCAGCAACAGTTGTTGATTCAGGTGCTGATTTAACCTGAGCACTTGTATTTGTTTCTACTTGATTGTTAAGTACGAAGGCTGTAGAAAGTGTTGGCGAAGTTACACCAGTTCCTGGAAGAGTTGCTTCATTGTTTGATGTGTCAATTGCTACTGCTTTGTATACATAGTTTCCTGTCGCATTTACTGATGTATCAGTAAATGTATTTGTTGGATGATTCACAACACCCATAGAAACGTTGTCTCGGTAGACTCGATATGAAGCAACATCAGATGATGTTGAATTAGTCCATCCAACTTTAAGTTGAGATGCTGATCGATACGTAATCGCAACGTTTGTTGGGTTTACTGGTGCTGTGGTGTCATCATTGTTTACAATTTGGAATTGCACTGTTCGTGGTACTCCAACTTGTCCTGTTCCATTTGTACCTGCGTATGGAGTTACAGTTAGTGTATATCCTCCTGGAAGAAGGTTTTGCCAAGCAACAATCACTGTGTCACTGGTGTCGCCGAACAACGTATATGGCGCAGAGTTTTCAGTAAGTGTGTGTGTTGTACTGTTTGGTTTTTGGAGAGAGAATACAACACTTCCTGGAGTAGCTGGGTTTGTGCTTGCTCGTACTGAAATGTTTGGACCCACTCCTCCATTTTGAGTTCCAACGTTAATTGATTCTCCTCCATCGAGTGATTCAACAACTGTTCCGTTTGTTCGAACAAGTTCAAGTGATGAAACAGTAATTTGTGGTGAAGATGTTGTTGCACTTGCATTGTTTGTTCCACTTGGAGTTAGTGTTGATTCGCCTACAGAGTTCACTGCTGTTACGAGGAATCGGTATGCGGTACCAGATGAAAGCCCTGTAACGGTTGTTGATACGTTTGGTGTTGCAACTGTAAGCGCTGGAATAGTCCCATCAACAAGACCGTTTGAAGCAACTCGATAGACTTTGTATGATGTTGCACTAGTTACTGCTGTCCAGTTTACAACAAGAGATGAAGTTGTTGGAGAGCCAACTGTTACACCGGTTGGTGCACTTGGCGCTGCAAGAGCCACACTAAACGCTCTACTTTGTGTTGTCGAAGCATTACCTGCTGTATCAGCACATGATACGTATCGTGTGTATGATGTTCCATTGGTAAGACCTGTTTGAGAAGCTGAGTGTGAAGTAGAACCAGATCCTGTCATGGTGTTGGTCATACTTGCGTATGCTGTGTTGGTTGTTGACCATTTACAGGTTGCATTCTCGTTTGTGGTAACCGTAAGGTTTGTAGAAGTAGTACCTGCTGCAAGAACTTGTGAAGCAGTTGGAGCTGTGATGGTTACTGTTGGGGCGGTGGTGTCAGGAGCAGCAGTTGTTGCTCGGCTTACCGCCGCACTTTGAGCTGAACAATTGTTGACCGCATCACAAGCAACTCCTTTATACCAATATGTTGTTGAAGCAGTAAGACCAGAATCAACAAATGCACTTGTTGAAAGAGTTCCTCCAACTTGAGTAAATGTTCCTGTTTGAGTTGTGCTTCGGTAAATCTTATAGGTCACCGGAGATGAAGGATCTGTAGAATCTGACCAATCAAGAGTAACTGAGTTTACCGTTGAAGCTGTTGCTGCAAGACCAGAGAATGTTGGTGCAGTAGTATCAGCAACTGGAGATCCCACACTAAACGCTCTACTTTGTGTTGTCGAAGCATTACCTGCTGTATCAGCACATGATACGTATCGTGTGTATGATGTTCCATTGGTAAGACCTGTTTGAGAAGCTGAGTGTGAAGTAGAACCAGATCCTGTCATGGTGTTGGTCATACTTGCGTATGCTGTGTTGGTTGTTGACCATTTACAGGTTGCATTCTCGTTTGTGGTAACCGTAAGGTTTGTAGAAGTAGTACCTGCTGCAAGAACTTGTGAAGCAGTTGGAGCTGTGATGGTTACTGTTGGGGCGGTGGTGTCAGATGGTCCACTACTTGCTGTCACGCCTGTTTTCACAGTTGTAAGAGATGATCGACTACCCGCATCAGTAAGGGCTGCTACTCTAAATTTATATGAAGTTGCAGGAGTAAGTCCTGTTCGTGTGTATGTTGTTACACCCGCTGGAACTGTTGCAATAGGAGTTGTTGTATTGATTGCTGTGGTACCACCGTTGTTTGCAAAAATTGCATATTCGTATGCTCCACTTGTTGGCGCTGTCCAGTTTACCGTAAGAGATGAAGTTGTTGGATTGGTAATGGTAACGTTTGTTGGTATACCAATAGCGAGAGTTGTTCGACTTACTGTTGAAGTAAGTGATGAAACGTTTCCCGCTGTATCCTTTGCTCGTATTCTATATTTATATGTCTTATTCGCAAGAAGACCTGAGTTTAGATATGTAGTTGTTGGATGATTAACTACAGCGATAGGAGTTGTTGTATTGATTGCTGTTGACCCTCCATTGTTTCGGAAGATCTCGTATGAAGCTACACCACCTGCATCTGTGGATGCTGTCCAGTTAAGTGTAAGACTTGAGTAACTTGTTGCAGTTACAGTAAGTCCTGATGGAACAGTAGGTGCTGTGGTGTCGTTTGTTGGAGGTGTTACAGTTCCAGAGATATTGAGAACTCTTTGAGATGCAATTTGCATTTCAACACCTGTAGAAGCATTTGCGTATTCAGCATAACACTTTAAGATGACAGAGCCAGTGCCGCCAACAGGAACTACGATATTTCTTGTTTCAGATCCTGTTGCTCCAGTTGGAACCATACTTGTAATAGGTGTTTCGAGATCATTTGTCGTCTCAGCTGACCACTGAAGTGTCGTTACTGAGAATCCAGACGCCGTAGCATACTGACATGTTGTAGGAACAGATTGCCCTGCTGCTACAATAGTGCTTGTTGATGGTGATGTAACACCAATAGAGTTTTGTCCACTAACTACTTGAGCTTTTTGACCAGGTGCCCCAGAAACTAAAGAACCCAGCGACACCAAAAAGGCGAGGCCGAGAACAAGAAAGAATGCTTTTTGTAACTTCATATACAATACAAACGTTTTTTAATTATTAATACGTAATATATTATATTTGAGTTTTTATATAGAGCGTAGTCTTTAAAAATAAAAGTGTTGATAACTCTTATTTTGTGTGGTCAAGAAAACAAGAAAAATAATCTTCTACTCGTGACTATGGTGATCGTGAGAGTGACCACCATGAAAGTGAATTTTAGAAAGTTTATCTTTATCTTTCCCTAAAAATTTTGCCGCTAAGTATGTGGTAATCGGAACAGCGAGTACTACTCCTATACTGCCGACAATAGTTCTCACAATCTCTGAAGCAATAATTTCTTGACTCATATTAAACTGAAAACCACTATTTGAGAGTCTTAAAATTAAAATTAAGGGCAGAGCAACACCAACATATGCTAATACAAGTGTATTTACAAGGGCAGAAACGTGATCCTGACCAACCCGCAACGCTCTTCTATATACTTCTTTGACCGTTAAACTGCTATTTGAAAGATAGAGTTCACGGACAACGGCAACCTGAGTAACAGCAATGTCGTCCAAAACCCCAAGTATTCCGATAATAATCCCAGCTGTGAGCAAATTGACTAAATTTAGTGAAACCTCAGAAAAATAACCTAAATAAAGGGCTGTTTCATCAGTAATACCTGAAAGCGCAAAGAATTTAATAGCGAAAAATGCCAAAATACTAGTAATAACAACAGTTATTCCAGTACCCAGGAAGGCTATTTTTGACACTCTATTGAACCCGTATGAGAGAAAAATGGCAAAAAACAAGATAGTGAGAGCCAAAATAGGGCCTACAATAAGCGGATTTACCCCTTTTAAAATAAGGGGTATCATCACGTAAAATATAGCTAAAAAGCTTAAAATAAGCGAAAAAATAGATCTAATACCCTTAAACCCTGAGAAAATCGCAACAACTATAATAAAAAGGAGGCTTAGAAGCACTATTTGAGTCAAACGACTAATACCTACAAGGATATTTTGCTGTTCCCCACCCCCTGAATCGTTGGGCACATAGAAAACCTTTTGCCCCACAGAAACAGGTCGAAAATCATTATATACATCAACAATTTCATGACTTTTTGTGTTTTTGACCTTTAAATGTTGTATCGTTAGCGAATTGTCCTTAAGAATGTCCATTTCTTCTGTTTCTTGAACTATTTCTATCACTTCCCCTTTTGATATATCGCTTTTCTGGTCAGCTTCAGCAAATATAGGAAATGACAAAACAAGAAAAGTCAGAAATATAAGGCCACTTAGGTATTTAGATTTCATAATTCAATAGTATCACGCAAAGAAAAAACCTTCCACGACAGAAGGTTTTACTTTATTATGCGAGTGATTGTAGGTCAACCAACACCTCTTCCGCATGAGTTTCAGGCTTTACGTTGTCATATACTTTTACAATATTCCCTTTCTTATCGATCAAATATGAAACTCTGTGAATACCTAAGAATTTTTTGCCAAACATACTTTTCTCACCAAGCGCGCCATATGCACGTATCACTGTTTTCTCTTCATCAGAGAGTAACGTAAATGGCAACTGGTATTTTTCTGCGAATTTTTTATGACTTTTAACCGAATCAGCGCTAATACCAAGCACTTTTGCTTCTAGTTTCTTAAAATTTGGGAAATCATCTCGGAGCATACATGCTTCTTTGGTGCACCCGGGTGTGTCATCCTTTGGATAAAAATAAATAAGGACAAAACTTCCAAGATAATCAGAAAGTGAGTGTTTATTTCCATCTTGATCTTGCAACGTAAAATCAGGTGCTTTACTTTTTAGTGGTAGTAATTTTTCCATTTGAATGTTCAATTTCTAAAAACTCGCAAATAATCCTCGTACTTCGCTTCAGAAGGTTAAATATAATCGCAATAGTAAGAATAGTAAGTGCAATATCAGTATTAATAAAAGCTACGAGTATCGCAAACACGGAAAAAACAATAGGAATAAAGATTCTAATGTGAGAATGAACCTGTTCTGTCTTTGTTATTCGTTTGTTTTTAATACTATGAGACTTCCACGCATAGAGTCGCATACAAAAGAGAAGTGCTCCGATAATAATCACGTTGAGTGAAAACACAATTACTGATGCAGGCAAGTGGCTGTAGACCCCAAGAAGGTGCGAAGAAAATGGAATAAGTCCCACAAACAAAAGAAATGCGCCAGCAATATTTTGGAAATTTACATCAAAACTTTTTGCAAAATCAGAGACGATAGAGTGGTATCCTCGCCAATACGTAAACAGCACTGCAAAGGAAAGAATATACGATAAAAAGAGTGGATATGAGTGCTTCAGTAACTCAAAAATAACTTCATTGGTTGGATTCACAATTTCTGGAACTTTGATTTCAAAAACAAGTATGGTCATGACGATAGCAAAAATACCGTCAGCTAAAATATCAAGACGTGATACTTCTTTATTCATACTTGTATTCTACAGCAGAATATTATTTTTGTGTGTGGGAAAGTGAAAAAATCTCTTCGTGATACTTTATATCACTCCATCTTTTTGTGCCTGCCAAAGTTTAAAGTAGTATCCCTTCTTAAGAAGTAAGTCATCGTGTGTTCCATCTTCAACGATTTCACCTTTGTCGAGAACAATAATTCTATCCATCTTTTTAATGGTAGAAAGTCGATGAGCAATCACTACTGTCGTTCTGTTCTTCATAGCCTCATCGAATGCTTTTTGGATAAGATTTTCACTAATTGAGTCAAGCGAAGATGTTGCTTCATCTAAAATAAGAATTGGGGAATGTTCGAGCATAACACGAGCAATAGAAATTCGTTGACGTTGTCCACCAGAAAGCTTCACTCCTCGCTCCCCAACCACGGTCTCGTAACCATCTTTTAAGTCTTTAATAAACTCTTCAGCATGAGCTTTCTTTGACGCAATTTCGATTTCTTTA
Source organism: uncultured Candidatus Saccharibacteria bacterium (assembly GCA_964490365.1). Lineage (GTDB taxonomy): Bacteria > Patescibacteriota > Minisyncoccia > Phycocordibacterales > CSBR16-119 > JAUPTX01. The sequence continues at coordinate 118,468 of CAZBAG010000002.1, read as the reverse complement.
GTACTTGCACTTAGATTTCCGTAGGCAATATTTTCTCTGAGCGTTCTATGGAACAGAACAGGTTCTTGTGGAACGTATGAAATATTTCGTCGCAAATCATCTTGAGTTATGTTTCTAATATCTTGAGTATCAATTTTAATGACGCCGCCTGAAACATCTTCGAAGCGTAAAAGTAGGTTGGTGATAGTGGTTTTACCAGAGCCAGAATGTCCAACAATACCAACTTTTTGTCCACTTGGAATATGGAGGTTTAATTTTTTAAACACATCTTTGCCGTCTTTATATTCAAATGAAACATCTTCGAAAGTAATGTCTCCTTTTTTAATTAAACATGTTTCAGGATTTTCAGGATCTTTTATATCGATTTCTTGATCTAATATTTCTACCATTTCTTTAGCATCAGAAAGCGAACCAGCGAACCTTCTCATGGAATATCCTATTCCACCAATAAAATGAAAGATTCTTGCCATATAGATTTGAACCAGAATAATAAAACCAACAGAAACTAATCCTTTTGACCACAGTCGAATTGCAATATACAGCCCTACGACTTCTAGGATCATAATCAAAAAGGCTTGAACTAAGTTCTGAGTATTTGTTATAAACCAAGATTTAGTTCTTTTTATTTCTTCTTCTTTTGTTTTCCTTTTAAAATTTAAAACCTCACTTGCGAAGGCTGAGAATATTTTTACACTTAAGATGTTTGTCACACCGTCTGAGAACCAACTCCTTACTTCAGTGCTTGCTTTTGCCCTATCTTCATCAAATGGCATTTTATATTTTGCAAAAAAATAAGAGATTATTAAAAAAATAAAGAACCAAGCTATGAATATGAGTGCGAGAGTTGTGTCCTCTTTTGATATTACAAAAATAATACCGATAAAACCCAGAATTGAAGCAAAAAAATTCCAGACAATAATGTCATACAACGATTCAAAAGCACCAATAAATCTTCCTGATTTTGCAATGAGTCCTCCTGAAAAACTATTTGAAAAAAATCTTCTTGAGTGGGCTAGTATGCTTTTATACGTTAGATCTGTTAGTTTTTTTATTATTTTACTTTGTACGTAAGATTGAAGAAATTCGTTTATTCTCCAAAAAATGAAACCGCCCACTAAAACAAAAAACAATAAGAAAAAGGAAGAGGTTAACTCTTTTGTCCATGCTGGATACGAACTAGACGAAACAACGTCTACTATTTTTTGATATATTTTTGGCTCAATAACATTTGCTAAGAGTGTCCCTACCGCAACAGCAAGCACGGAAATAAATACAGGTAATCTATAACCTTTTGTCTCTCTCCAAAAATAGTAAAAGATGCGAGAATATTTAACCGTACTTTTTTTATTTGTATCTTCCATTGCTATTCAACAAAATATTTTGAGTTAATGAAATCTTTAACACCTTCTGCAACTACTTCAAACTCTGGAGTCCCGTACGCATATGGCACAACTTGATATGTTTGGAAAATAAACACAAGAGATGTGTCGGTCGTATACCATGTTGCCCAATTAACTGGCTCTGGCTTCAAACCTTCATGAAACGCAACATCTTTATATTTTGCCTCTAAAAATTTATCACCAAGAGCCGCGAGTACTGGCAAATACTCTGCAGGACTTTTCACAAATACATCACTTAAGGAAATTCGTTTTCCTGATTCTTTTTCGTAGTTAAAGGTGAGTACTTCTAAATTTCCATGTGCACCACCTGTAAATACGGCTGACGAAACAACATATGTTTTTATTGTTTTGGATTCTTTAATCTTATATGAAAAATCAAGCGTATATTTCATACCACGATTAAAACCAAGTGTTTCTTTGTCTTCTGCGGTCATTGTTTCAAAACCTGCTTCTGTTTTAAATTGCAACACTCTGTCAGAAACCCAACGTGCTATATCTTCTTTTGGACGTTCTTCCGAAATATCAGAAAGTTTGTAGGTGATTTTATACAAATCTGTTTCTTCATTTTCCCACAGCATAAGCTTTGTAACTGTTTCAGGAGTAACAACTTCTTCATCTATCCAAATTTTTGGATTTTCAACAACAACAGATTTTCGCTCTCGAAATACACCTAAATAGAGGGCTAGCACAAGCATGAGTATTAAGAGAATGGTCTTCATAGTATTCATAACCTGATTATACCAAAATGAAAAGAGACGGGCACGCGAAGCGTGCCCGTCTCTTTTTTCCTTAGTTTAGCTTAAATGTTGCTCGTACTGTAACTGAAATATCTTTCTCTTTTGTAGATGTGTCGTATGAACCATAGTCGGAAACATCAATAGAGTTTGGAGAAAGTACTTGTACCACACCACCTGTTGAAGACTGAAGCTTTCCAATACTGGAACCAGAACTTTTTGCAATTTCATGAGCTCGTGCTTTTGCATCTTGTATCGCTCCCCCGAGAAGCTCAACTCGTTTTTCTGCAAGCCCACTGTAAAGGTATTGAATACCGTAACTTTGGAAGAGTACATTTTTATTCACGAGTGATGAAATAGAGTTTGCAACATTTTCAACTTTTTCAATTTCATTTGAATCGATTGAAATTGTTTGTCGGAATTCATATTTTTTTGGAAGATTTTGAGCACCCTCACCGTATTGATACACCTCGTTCACAGCTACTGGCTGAATCGCATAGTCTTCAGATGTTAAGCCTTTTTCCTTAAGAAATTCTTCAATGATTTTTATATCAGACGCCACAGCCGTGTAACCACCTTTTAAGTCATATTCTGACGAAGTTCTCACTACAGATCCCGTAAACTTTGCCGAATCTGATGTTACTCGAACTTTTGCAGAACCTGTTGAAGTAATGGTATCACCAGAATTTTTAATACCGGAAACAAAGAAACCTGCAACAAGTGCTGCGAGCACAAGACATGCGCCAATAATAAGTGCTGGATAAAAGAAAGGTCTGTCAGATAGTTTTGTATACATGGAATTAAAAAAATTATTGGTAATAATTTCAGTATACCTTATTTATTTTTTCGAGAAAACCGGAAACTTTTTCTCGGTTGTGCCATATAAATAGACGCAAGAGACCCTACGAATCTTCCTAAAGTTACACCAAAGGCAGTAAAGAACGTGTATGCCAGAACTTTTGAAACATTGCCGTCAAAAAAATCATGGAGATAGGCATCTGAAAGGATTCGAGCACTAATATACAACACTAGAATAACAATACCCCAAATATCCATCTTTAGAATAACCATTCTCTGTTTTTTCTTATCCCAAGAAACTTCATTTATTTTCGCCAAAAGAAAGAATCCGAAAAGGAATGAAAATGCTACCGCTAGAAAGACATGGAACCAGTAGAATCCTTCGAATAAAATATCGTAGACAGTAATCAACCCAAAAAGGAATGAAAGAACCTTGAAAAAATAGAGCCTTCTCTTGAGTCGTTTATCGAGCTTGCCGTCACGCTCGAGCTCATCAACTGTTTTGTGTAATTCATCAATCATAGTTTATCTTTTAATAGGATGAAGGTGCGCTGCAATACCGATAGCCGCAGCAATAAGTACAACATTTTTAATAATATATTGTCCTTCAAGGGTTGGCACCATAAATTGTTGCCACGTTTCTTCTGGTAAAAGAATGAGTGGTCCAAACGTGGTGATCATATGTATAAAAAGAAGAGGAATAACTAACCGCTCCAAACCTTTGATAAGAAATAGCGCTCCGATCAAGCACTCAAAGAGACCAAACAAAACTAGAAAAACAGAGAAATCCATAAAAGGAACAGTGTTTTCGAAAAGCCTTTGGACAACACCACTTGCAGGAGATAGGCCAAGCACTTTCAAAAACCCAAACCAAAAAAACACAATAAACAAACCTATTCGAGCTGAAGGGATAAATATTTTTCGAAAAAAATGAATAAGACGAGAATCTACTTTTTCTATACTCATAGTGTATTAATTATATCAAACAAAAAGACCCATATGGGTCTTTTTGTTTTTTAGGGGTCAAACCATCTCTGAGCTTCGACTTTTGTATTTAGATTTTTGACTTTTTAACCAAATCAACATTTGAGCCACGAACTACCTGACCTAGATACGGTAAAAGCTGTGTTTGGTATTCTTTAAAAAGATCAATATCTTTCTGGTTTATTTTTCCAAACTTTTGAAGTTCAACTTCAAAAATCTTCCCCGCACCTTTAACATCATCTAAATGGAATACCGTATTATCTTTTCGCCATACTTCCCTTTTCTTTTCAACAATAGCTTTCACACCCAAAGATTCTTTAAGAAATGGCAAGAGCTCTTTGTCTTTAACCTCATAGAGCTTTATTTTTGCGTTAGTTTCTTTTCCTTTTTTAAAATCAGGACGATCGTAGTAAATAAGAGTTTCTTTCTTCCCCTCAATCCGAAGTTTTAATCTAGGATTTCCTATTTTCCTTTTTGGCAATTCAAAGAAATAATCTTTTTGATTTTTTACCACTTCTTTCTTCGCACCCATTGTTTTTAGAACTTTTCTTACCTCATGAAAGTCTGAGCAAAAGTGTTTTAGTTCTAGATTTGTTTTATTCATGTTTTTGGTAATTTTTAAGAGCTTCGGCAAGAGAGGCTAGGGATGCAGGTTCGGCTTTCGGTCCTCCTCCAGAAGAAATCCATCCTTCGTATTCTGGAAACCAAAATTCTTTACCAGAAAGTATTTGCCTCCATTCTCCTTTTTTCATATAGCCAGTACCGTGCATTGGTACAAGTTTAATATGTGCGTGGTCTATTCCAGTTCCTTCCATGATTAGCCCAACTCTGCCAACATTCTCAAAGTAGCCCTCTAGAACCTCTGCAACTTTTTTAGATGCAAGGATAAACCTTTGCAAAACATCATCAGGTATTTTTAAAACATCACTTCCAAAGTGCTCTTTAGGAATGACACAAGAAAAACCTTCTGTATTTGGATCTATCGAAAGAAATGCCATAAATTCTTGGTCTTCCCAAAACACACCAGATGTTTTCATCCTTCCGCTTGAAATTTCACAAAAAATACACTTATTGTCTTCAGTTTTAGCTTCGTAATTTGCCATATTTAAGATTATAGCAGTTTAAGCACGTCCAATGAAACCTTGTTCGAAGTTTATATATTTGGGGTGACTACAGGGAATCGAACCCTGATCGAAGGTTCCACAAACCTCAGTGTTAACCGTTACACCATAGCCACCATATTATTGTCCTAGAGTCCTAGAACTCCTCTGTTATAGCAAAATAGTAAAAATAAATCCACTAAGCAACTCTTGGTAATTCTTCTTGTCCGTCATGTAAGATTTTTTCCATCCTTTCTACCATGTCTTTGTAACCAACAAACTCATCCGAGTTTTCAATGACCATCATCTTTTGATCGATCATGTTGATGGCTCCCATATTAATTGTTGTCTCATCTGAAGTATCAAGTGACAACATAAGGCTGTTTTTTTCTTCGGTTAGATGGCGATATTCTTTCCCTACTCCTGTTTCAAAAAATGTTGCTTTGAAATCACTCAACAAAGTCGCTAATTCGACCAAAGAAGGTTTTACTTTTTCAAGACGTTCCTCAAAAGTAGAGAAAAGGAAGGTGTAGTCTGTTAAGTCATCAGCTTGCTGTGCTGTATTCTCGGGACTGCGAGAGTGAAATAAGTTATTGAATGATTCTCGAAAATTCATAGATTATTTATTAAGTGATAGTTCTCTTTTTCTTTTTTGAATCATGGCATGATCAAAAACTTGAGAGACAACAATTACCACAACAAGCAATGTGAGATATGCCCAAAGCGCTTGTTGGATAGACAAAGGAATTGACTTAAGAGAACCAAGGACAAAAACGGTATACCACGATGTAATAGAGATCGCACCAAGAGCAAAGGCGAGTTTTCGCAATCTATGTAAATCATGTCTTTGGTGGCTAAAGTTGTCGCCAAAGGTAATCTCCATCATTCGTGGCGAAATACTTAAGTTGAGCAACACACCATTAATAATAAGCACAAACACAGCAAACGACTTTGTTATGAATTTTGATGAATCAAGAAGGCGCTCTGATTCTGGAACAAACAATCCAATACCAGTTAAGACGAGTACACCAAGCGCAATCCAAATAACACCCGAGAGCGTTTCCATAGTTTTTTGTTCACTTTCTGATATTTTGTAATCTTTCAAATATTTAAAGAAGAAAACATCAGTCACTGTTGCGGTGCCGACACCTACCAAGGCTGCCAGTGCATGGAAAATGATAATCGTAGTACGGTATTCGGCAAGTAAAGAAATGAGTGAGAAGTCTGTAGTGAAAATAGCGGTTATAAAAATAAATGTACTGAAACCTGCAGAAAAAAGACACCATGTGCACCATTTTTTTAATATAAATGCCTGAATAGTTACAAGATACACTGAAAAGAAAAAGGCACCGACAGTTATCCCTGTTATAAAAAATTTAGCCACATCACTAAATACATGAGGGTAGAGGTGCATAGCGCTGTACACTAAAACAATAAACGCGTAGTAGATCATGCCGAGAACTTCCACTGGAAGACCAAGAAATTTTGAATATCTACTATTCACAACCTCGTCACAACTTCCATTCATTGGACACACAAGGTTTTCTTGTTTATGTTTTTTGGTGTACACATATGAGGCAAGAAAGAATCCTGCAGCACCGAAAAGTATTGGTCCAAAATTAAAAAAAAGTTTTTCTAAAATAAGAAACATATTAATTATCTCTATTAATTATCTACAGATATTAGTATAGCAAAAATACTCCTAAGCGGAGTATTTACAAATTCATGTTGTGCCCAGGAGAGGACTCTCTCCTTACAGGAGCAGTACACCTTTTGGCTCTTGTGTTCGTTTCACTCACAAAAAAGCTCAAAAGGTCTTCGAGTCCTCTCACCAAAAAATAAAACCCGAAAAAATTCGGGATATTTTTTGTGCCCAGGAGAGGACTCGAACCTCCACGCCTCACAGCACTACCACCTCAAGGTAGCTTGTCTACCAGTTTCAACACCTGGGCATATAGGAGATATTACAGAAAATACATAAAAAATCAAAGCCGCACCTTTCGGCGCGGCTTTGATGTTATTTTTCTTCTACTGGAGCTTCTACTTTTTCCTCTTCCATATCTTCTGCTTTGATATCAAGTTTTTCTGTCTTTGCAATGAATCCAAATGCCTTTAGTTTTCTTCGGATCTCTTTAGCTGTCTTTTCTCGGAGGAAGTAAAGCTTTGATCGCTTTACTTTTGCTCGTTTCACCACTTCGATAGTTTCAATATTTGGAGAGTACAGAGGGAAAATTCTTTCAACACCAACACCTTCTGAAATTTTTCGAACGGTAATTGTTGCACCTGGTTCTGTGCCGTGCTTTCGAGCAAGTACTAATCCTTCAAAAGCCTGAACTCGGGTTTTTCCTTTTTCTTGGATTTTAGAATATACACGAACAGTGTCACCCGCTTTTACGTCGAGTTTTTTTCGTGATTCTATATCAATAGGTGATAGTTTAATTGCTGTAGTCATGTTTTTTCTAAAATCACCCACATTTGGGTGACGTATTAACAAAAGAGACTTTATCACAAGTATTAGAGTTTAGCAAGCAAATCCATGAAATCTTCAGGATAGGGTGCCTCAAAAGACTTTTTACCCTTTTCAGGTATCTCAATAGTCATACTTCGTGCATGAAGCGCCACCCTTTCAAAGCCCAAAACATAAGGCCTATTTTCAGCATACAACATATCTCCCACAAGAGGATTATTAAGATATTTCATATGAACTCGTATTTGGTGCGTTCTTCCTGTTTTGGGACGAACCTCTACTAATACAAATTTTTCTCCGTCTTCCTCGAAACGAGACAAAACGGTGTACTCAGTAATAGCTTCTCTTAGTTGCCCTCGTGCCCCGCGTGTTGCACTCCACTGCCTAAAATCTTTTCCGTGTCTTCCGATCGGTGCGTCGATGATTCCTTTATCATTTTTGATATTCCCCCACACAACTGCGCTATATATTTTTTCAACATGTCTGTTTTGGAATTGTTCTTTTAAAAATTCAAAAGAGTCTTGTGTTTTAGCAAGAATAATCACTCCCGATGTTTCTCGGTCAAGCCTGTGCACAATCCCTGGTCTTTTAATTATTTCATCACCTGTATCGATCGGCTCACCTACATTTTCCATGTCTGGATATTCTTCGAGTACCCAATCGCACAGTGTTTTTTCTTGTGTTTTTCCGTCACCATGAACAACCAAACCGGCCGGCTTATTAAGCACGAGTACAGAATCGTCTTCGTATATTATTTCTGGATACATAGTTTAGAGAGAAATTCCTGTTATGAGTCTAAAGACAATATAGATAACAGGAGCAATATATTGCCAGAGAAAAAGGATAAAGAAAAGCAATACAAATAGAGAGTATCTTGAAATAAATGCTTCTAGTTTTCTGCCGCGATATCCAAGTGGTGTAAACAAAATTTTTGATCCGTCGAGTGGTGGAATTGGAACAAGATTAAATAATGCAAGCACAATATTAAGAAGAACAACAATCGAAGCAAGTTCTATAAATGATGACCCTAGAATACCGGTGGCAAGAGAAACTCTGATCACAATACCAAAAAAGATGGCAATCGACAGGTTTGCCAATATTCCCGCAGAAGCAACCCATAAAACTGCTGTCTTTTGGTTTCGTAAATTTTCTGGGTTATAAGGGACTGGTTTTGCCCAACCTATGAGAAATGGCGCATGTGTTATAACAAGCAAAAGCGGAAGAATAACCGACCCAAAAGGATCAAGATGTTTTAATGGATTTAGTGTTAATCGACCAGCATATTCAGCAGTTTTATCCCCAAAATACAAGGCTGCGTAGCCATGAGCGACTTCATGGATAACCACAGACATCAGAAGTACGAGTATATAGAATATTGAATTAAGGTCTTGCATGTTTATACCCCTTATGATAGCATAGGGGAACTTATGGCAAAAACATGCCCAATAACAAAGAAAACACGCAACGTAGCTGGGAAATACAGTAACCGTGTTCGTGCTACCCAATTCAACCCAACAGGTACACGAGTTCAAAAGGTAAACATGCAACGAAAGAAGATTTATATCCCTGAAACAGGTCAAACAATACGACTTGAAATCTCAACAAAGGCAATCAAAACAATCAACAAAAACGGGGCATTCAAAACACTCAAAAAAGCAGGAATTATATAATAAAAAGAGCACCGTGAGGTGCTCTTTTTATTTTCTCCAAATAGTTGTGCCGTCTGTCTCAAACGTTATTGTTCCCTCTTTTGATGTTTCAAGGATTTCTGAACCGACCGACTCTAAGTTTTGAAGAACGCTTATATGTGGATGCCCATAACTATTATCCGAACTCGCTGAAATTATAGAAGCGTCTGGTGTTACCGTTTCGAGAAATAAAAGTCCTGAAGCAGTTTTTGACCCATGGTGACCGGCTTTTAAAATATCGCTGTCGAGAAGATTTCCGTCTGAATACACGAGAATATTTTCAATTGCTTTTGAAGCGTCACCGGTCAGCAGAAAGCTCGAATCTTTATAGACAAGCCTTCCCACAATAGACATATCGTTTGGATCTTTGTAGTTAAATCGTTCATCAGGAGCCAATATTTGAAAATATACTCCATTCTTTTTATCTAAAATAATTGTAAGTCCCCTTTCACCCTTTTTGTACACTGAAGTCTCTGAGGAAACTTTATCTATGAGTGTTCGATAGGTGTTATCTTCCCCTGCTAATCCTGTATCAATAAAATAGTGAACATTAAAACGGTCAAATACTTCAGGTAAACCACCAATATGGTCAGCATGTGGATGTGTTACCAATACAACATCTATGTCCCTATCTTGAAAATCGATCTGCTCTCCGAGTGCAGAAAGCATGGAACTATTTTTACCTCCATCGATAAGCATTTGCTTGCCATTCGGGACTTCAATAAAAACAGCGTCTCCTTGTCCAACGTCAAGAAATGAAACGGTGAGCGTAGTATCAGGCGCTTGTGGAGTATAACTCCATACAAAAATATTTATACCAACAAGAAGTAGGATTGAGACAATAAAAAGTTTATGTTCTCTGTTCATTAGAATAAATTTTATACTGTTTATACAAAAACCAAAAGATAATGAGGTATACAACCAGCGCAAGCCATAGTGGGAAATTTTTTACCTCCATCACCGCAAATTGTAATTTTGAAAAAAGCGTAACAACAGCTATTTCAAACTTAAGAAGCACGTTTACAACAAAGCCAAACGGTATAGCAACTATTGGAGATAGTAGTCCGACAAGCCCAGTAAGAAAGCCAAAGAACATGGTGAGTGGCACAAATGGCAATACAAGGAGGTTGGTAAACGGTGCAATGAGAGAAAGGGTGCCCATAGTGTAGAGAATAAATGGCAATACAAAAATTTGTGTAGCAAGTGTTGCAGAGGCAATTTCTCGAAGTCCAAACTTTTTAGGAAGCCACTGGAAATATTTCTCAAAGAGTGGTGAAAGATAGATAAGTCCAAGGGTCGCCAAAAAAGAAAGCTGAAAAGAAAGATCGAAGTAGAGAATGTATGGATTATGAAGAACCATGAGGAATCCAGCAAACATGAGTGCTCGAGTCATGTGAAAAGCATTTCCCGTTGCTCGTGCAATAAGGGCAATAATCGCCATAATACTGGCTCGAACAATCGTTGCCCCGGCACCCGTCATAAGCGCGAACAACACAATGGCAAGCGACCCTGTCGCGACACTAGCAACGAGCGGTAAAAAAGAAAGTAGTCGCATAATTGCTTCTGCAACAATCGTAACGTTATACCCAGACAAAACAACAATATGGATCAGCCCAGTATCAATAAAACGTTGCTCTAAATCTTTTCCAAGTGATTGCTTTGTTCCAAGTAACAAGCCTCCCAAGAGCGAACTTTGTGGAGGTGGAATAATTTTTTCTAGTGTATTAAGTAAGGTATGTTTTGTCTTAAGAACAACACTCATAAATCCACTTCCATGACCACTTGAAACAAGTGTGACATCCCCGTATGAAATAGTGTAATAAATACTATCTTTTGAAAGATAGTGGATGTAATCAAATTCTTTCCCAATATCTGTCTTAAAATTTTCTGGCTTTTCGAGCACACCAGAAACTTGGACAAGATCACCGTAGGTAAATTCAGGATACAGCTCAGTAGAAACAAGAACGTCAACACCTTCAAAACCAACAATAACTCTTTGATTATTTTCCCTTCTATCGGGGTCCTGCTGTATCACGCCTTCAAACTGTACTTCACTTCCAACAATATCGTCAAAAATAGTTTTTGGCTCACGAATGTCTTTATGATGAAAACGAAAAATTCCAAGAAATACAAAAAGTACACCACACGAAACAAGTAGTAATGTCTTTTTTCGAAGCAAGAAAAAACTGACAATAAGCACTACGAACACTACACCAAATATCCAAAAATATTCAGTAGGTATCGTAAAAATAGAACTCAGAAAAACACCTCCTAAAAACGAGAAGGTGCTAACAAAAATAATAGTATCCCTCATAGAGGTTACTTAATCCATTCACTAATAATTTTTTCTTCGTCTTCTTTTGAAAGAGTTTTTTTGAATCTGGCCTTTTTACCTTTTACTCTCGCTTCACATTCTGCCCAGGTAGTATGCTTTTCAATTTTTCCATCAATCATACTGATGTACGAGTAGGCTTTTGCACTTGATTTAGCTTTTGCTTTTTGTGAAGCCGCAGCTTCATTTTTTTTCATATCAAGAAGATTCACTGAATATTCTTTGAGATCACCATTAAAAAGAGAAACTTCGTTACCCCGCGCAAATGAGTTGGCAATAGTGTCTACTCTTTCGTTTCCAGCAATACCAACATGACCCTCAACATGCTTCCATTCGATTTCTTTATCTTTTGTAACTTCAATCAACGCTTGCCATAGATCTTTATTGAGTACATCAGTTTTGTTTTTTGTCTTCCAATTATTTTTCTCCCAACCAAACACCCACTGAGTGATACCAGTAATAGTGTATTTTGAATCTGAGTAGATAGTAATTAGCCCGTCTGGAGAATATTTGAGTGCTTGGACAATTGCCATCATCTCCATTCGATTGTTGGTTGTCTTGTCTTCTTTGCCACCGAGTTCAATCACCTTCTTTGAAGTTTCATTCAAGATGATTGCCCCCCATCCACCAGGACCAGGATTCCCGATTGCACCACCATCAGTAAAGATTTTTATCTCTTGTATATTCTCTGACATTGAAGTCATTGTACCAAAGAAAAAGACCAGCCTCAAAGCTGGTCTTGGATGTGCGACATTTGCACTGTTTCGTTTTTTCTCTGCCTAGAGATCTGGAGAGCTTCTCTTCGCTCTTGCTTAAACCTCTTCTTCATTTCTTTCTGAGCCTTGTAGGTAACGGAGTGCTCTTCGTGCATCTTTTCATCTGCCATGAATGTACTGATTGAATACTCTACAAGTAAAGCAGTCATCATGATAATTGATGAGACCTTCTCTTCATAGAGAAACAAAGGCGCTGGAATCAAGATGAGATATACCAACGACACAAGAGCAAGCCTACTGGATTGGGAATATGTATTCAACAGTCTATGTGATCCATGTGCTATCCATCCAAGGAAAAAACAAAGAAAAATAAGAACCAACTGAAGGAGCATTTCCATGGTCGTGAAATTTTAAACAGAATACCACCCTCTTTAAGAAATCTCAACTATCCGAAGTCGTATCTCTTCTTTCCATCCAAATGTAGATTTTTCAATATGTGCCTTCAAATTAATATTATTCCCTGCTCGAACATGAGAAGGAAGACTGTGAAACGATTTAAAAAATTGAATAGCCTTTACTATTTTTCCTTTTGAGTTTTTAAATGATAGCTCGATGTGTTCATTATTTTTTCCAAATGTTCGCACTTCAGAAACTTCAATGCTCGGAAATAGAAAAACTGGTTTTGGATTTGCAACACCAAATGGTGCCAACATATTAATTTCTTCAAATACATCTTTGCGCACCTCATCGAGAGAAAGCTCTGCATCAACAAGAACTTCCTCATTTCGTGAAACTTCTTTTTTGGGAGTATTTTGATACGCCTCCTCTAACCTTTCTTCAAGGAAATGAATTTCTTCACGAGAAACCGAAAAACCTCCAGCCATCTCGTGACCACCAAATTCAAGCAAGCTATTTTCAGGAAGAAGTGTCATCATGTCTACAAGATTTACTTCGCCAGACGAACGACACGAACCTTTTATTGTTTCACCACCTTCAAGCCCCCACACAAAAGCTGGCTTCTTATATTCATCAACAATCTTTCCTGCAACAAGACCAAGCACACCCGCTCGCCATGTTGTGTCACCAATGCAAATAACAGAGAAATCTTTTTGTCGTGCCGAAACCTCTTTGTGCACCGATCGCATCATCGTAGCAACAAGCGTTTTACGTTCATTATTTATTTTCGTAAGATACGCAGCTGATGTTTCAGCTGCGTCTTCATTGTCTGCAACAAGTAGGTCGAACGCATAGCGAGGATGATCCATTCTTCCTGCTGCATTTAGACGAGGACAAATCGTAAATGTAATATCTTCGTCTTGAAGTGTTTCAGGTTTCAGTGATGTCTTTCTAAAAAGTTTCAGAAGTCCAAGACGTTTTGTTTTTCTTAAAACTTTTAAACCATAATATGCGAACACCCGATTTTCATTTCGTAGTGGCACCATGTCAGCAAGAGTTGCAAGACCAACCATGTCGAGCATCCATTTTTCGTAACCTTCTTTCACACCAAATTCTTTTCCATATGTTTTTAAAAATGATTGTATGCATTTGAAAGCAACTCCAGAACCGCAGAGCATCTTGTCAGGATACCTATCACCTTCTTGTTTTGGGTTTAAGATAAAAAGAGCTTCGGGAAGTTGTTCTTGGGGTTGGTGGTGGTCGGTAATAATCACATCCATACCTAAACTTTTTGCGAGTGTTGTTTCCGCTACTGCGGTAATACCAAGATCGAGTGTTATTAAAAGTTGTGCCCCATCTTTTACAATCTGACGAACCGCATCAGCATTTAAACCGTATCCTTCTTTGTGTCGATCAGGAATATACACTTCAAAATTCGTGTAACCAACAGTTTTAAAAAATTCATGCATAATCACCGCGCCTGGAATACCGTCGCAGTCGTAGTCTGAATATACGACAATTTTTTCATTATTCTGTATCGCAGTATAAATCCGAGAAACAACACCTTCCATATTTTTCATTAAAAATGGATCATGAACATCATCTTCGTATGAAGGAAACATGAAGGCTCTCGCCTCTTCTGCTGTTGTTATATTTCTATTTACAAGAAGTCTACGGATAAGTGGAGAATATCGTGCCAATTCTTTATCTAATTTTTCAGGGATTTCTGCAATAGTCATTGGTCAATTCTATCACACTTGAAACATGCTAAAATATGAGTATGAAAACAATATTTGAAAAGATTATTGATCGAGAAATACCTGCAGTATTTGTATATGAAGATGAGCAAGCTATCGCTATTATGGATAAATTCCCAGCTATTTCGGGACAGGTGCTTGTAATACCAAAAACACCAACAGACTACGTGTTTGATTTAGACGATACAACATACTCATATCTTTTTAACCTTGCAAAAAAAATTGGTTCTGCAATGCACACAGCTTTAAATGCTGAAAGAGTCTGCATGTTAGTAGAGGGTTTTCATGTGCCTCATGTTCATATAAAAATGTATCCCGTTCGAAAAGGTGAGAAGCTTGAAATCCACATGGGCGGAGAAGTAAGCGATGAAACGTTAATCAAGCAAGCAGAGAATATAAAAAGAGATTTAATTTAAAAAATAAAATTACCGCAAGTTATAAACTTACGGCAATTCTAAAGGTGGTCTTATTCTTGTTCTCCTCCCACGTAGATCTGATGATCATCTATCTTAGCAGAAAAGAGAATGGTTTTGGGTCGTTTATCTATGAAGATCATAAGCGGACCATAGAAATCATCTTCTAGTTCACCCTTTTCTTGATTGGAAGAAATTAAATCTGTTGCCTTTTTTCTAACAACCTCTTTAAATTCTTCACTGAATGTTGATTGGATTTCCATATACTCTTTTTATTTATTTAAAATATAATCATAACTTCCAGTTTTTGTCAACATTAATACTATTTGGATTAAGATGTCGATTCATCGAACTTCTTAAGCTTTCATATCCGTTATCGTCATCTAGGTAACGCCCGCTCACAACTTCATATCGATCTTTTTCTTTGTTATATTGTTTAACCTGAGTCTGTAAATACTTATCATCGTCACCAGAAAAGGCAATAGTGGCACTGCCAAAATCAATAATTACAGGATCCCCTTTTTCGTCAATCATCACATTACCCATATGAAGGTCTCTGTGATATATCCCATCCTCATGCATTTTTTTTAAATCTTGCTTTAGTTTTTCAAAAAACCTATCATGATCATATTCTTCAGGAATAGGAGCATTAATCTCAGAGCTTACAATATCACCAATAGACACACCTATGATTCTTTCCATAATGATGTACTCTTCTCCTGTTGTAATATTTTTAATAACAGCAACACTCGCAGGGGTTTTTACACCAAGAGCTCTAACTTTTTGCTGATATGCAAATTCTTCTTCTGGACGATTATCTAGTAAGAATGGTTTTTCTTTTATTTTTTTCGCGCAAAGTCTTTTATATTCCTTATCTCCGACAGCATAAATATCTGCATTTTTACCCCAACCTATCTGCTCTGCTCTACCCTCTAGGGTTTTAATACATTCTGCCAATTCTCGTGGATCAGTATTTTCAATAAATTTCTTTATAACCTCAAAACTTTTTCCAACTTTTTCCATATATTTCAATTCTACCAAAATACTCATTGAAAGACACTCTACCTATTTAGACTTGAAATTTTGGTCATGTATGGTATATTTCAAACGTTCACCCCTCGTAGTTCAATGGATAGAACAGGACTCTTCTAAGGTCTCGATGTAGGTTCGATTCCTGCCGAGGGGACAAGGCCGATGTGTTACAAACATTCGAAAGGAATCGAACCAAGGGCGCCCATTTTTAAAGAGCGAAGCGATTATAAAAATGGTGCGTTTCGACCAAAGGGAGAGGCGATTCCTGCCGAGGGGACAAGTTTGCGGTTTTCTGCAAATAAATGTATATTTAAGGTTCAATAAGGGCGATTAGCTCAGTTGGTAGAGCAATCCATTTACACTGGAAAGGTCAGAGGTTCAAGTCCTCTATCGCCCACCAAAACTAAAAGACTCGCATATGCGAGTCTTTTAGTTTAATTATGGTGATGGCCTGAAGTTGGAAACATCTTACCTTCGTCTCTTTTTATATCAAAATTATCAACCCCTTCTTCTATAATCTTCAGATTATTTAAGTCGTAGTCAGTGGTATACAGATAGTCTTCATCGCCCGTGAAGTATCCTTGAATAAAGTCATGAGGTAATCCAGAATTCAACAGAATAAAATTTACATGAACTTTTTGCATTTGCTTTTCTTGTATTTTTTCCATGAGAGAATCAACTTTTTTCTTTCGTTCGTTGGCTTCTTCTATACTTAAAGCAACCCGCTGTTTTGTTTCAGGAGAAATACGTTCACGTATTCTTTGTATTGGATTAGGGCCTTGTTCCATGTGAGTATTCTACCGCATAGCAGCACCAAGTGCTATTGCATAGTTAAATGATTCATTTTTTGTAACAAGCGGTAGCTCTCCTCTCCCCAAAGAAACATTAGCAAAAATATCAGTCTGACTTACAGGAAGTCTCGTTTCGCGAGAAAGATAGTTTATAAATGAAATATCAGAAGTAGATGATCCGGCACACATGAAATAGCCAATCCTGTCACCCGCCAAGCCATAGAAATCTTGGTGTGTTTCTGCAATAAGCCTTGGAATATTCTCTTTTCCTGTCACAACACTAACGCCTTTAAACCGATTGAACGGGCTAAAGATAGCAAGATCAACTCTCTCTGCGTCAGCGTTAATAACCATGGTGTTTATAATTTCACCCTCTTTCACACATGACGCAAGAAGTGCATCTTTACGACTAACAACCTTTTGAATATCAAGACCGGCATGCACGAAGACACTTTTAAGAAAACTAATGGTTTCGTTTGAAGAAACAAATACGGTATAGAAATCTTTATTATTTATTGATTCAATTTTTTCGTAATAAAAAATCGATTCTCCATGAGTAAGAGCTTTTCGTTCAGTTAAACGAAGTCCGAGCTCTGAAACAATATCTTCTTGGCGAGTTTTTGACGACACAGAAACAGTTTCAGGCCTGACGAAATCTGCCGGGAATGAAACATGGGCTTTTGTACAACCTGATTTTTGCACAATACTACGAAGACCGTAAAGTAAAGCATTTTTTGGTTCAACTCGGGGAACTTTTTCTTCGGCACAGAGTATAAGCTTTGTAGTCTCTCTACTTTTTTCAACGAGCACATAACGAATACGCTCTTCGGTAATATCTAGACCAAGAATTTTTCTTTTTCGTAAAAATAGAAACATCGTATCTAAATTTTAACAGGTTTTAGAAAACTACAAAGAATAGTTATCGGAAAATAAAGAATCCGAACAGAACAAGAACGAGCACAACAACAATAGAAATGATGTTTAAATGTTTGTAGACAACCTTTGCAATACGAGCACCGAAGATTTTCATAACAATCCCAACAGAGAAAAATCGAAGTGATCGACCGAGTGTGTACGCAATAAGGAAGATTGGAATGTTGAGCTTAAACAAACCAGACGCAAGGTTAAACACTTTGTCAGGTAGTGGAGTAAACGAAGAAACGAATACTGCCCAGAAAGCATTTTCATTAAAGATGACTGATACTTTATCGAAATCAGCCTGCATATTATAAAAATCAATGATTGACTGTCCAAGAGTATCGAAAAACAAAAAACCAATCATATAACTCGTCAAACCACCGAGCACTGAAAAGATTGAGGTAAGAAATGAATAGTACGCCCATCTCTTCCCTTCGTTTGAAGCAAGAATAGCCATCAAGAAAAAATCTGGTGGAATTGGGAAAAATATTGCCTCAAGATATGAAATAACACACAACAGAACTGCGGATTTTTTAGAATCTCCATGCTTTATAAACCATTCTTTTAAATTTTCTTTTTTGAAAAAATAAAAAATATTTTTCATATATTAGCGAGCTTTACTTCCATGTGGAACATCAACTTCTGGCACCAAGAAAATTGGCTGATTCTCGAAACCATCAACAGCAACAACCATACCCTGACTTTCCAAGCCTCGTATAACTCGTGGCTCTAGGTTTGAAACAAATACTAATTTCTTTCCAACAAAAAAATCTGGGTTGTCATAGTATTCTCGAATAGCAGAAAGTATTTGTCGTGGTTTTTCTTCTCCAAGATTCACCATAAACTTATAAAGTTTGTCAGCACCTTCAACAATTTCCACCGACATAATCTCCCCTACTTTCATTTCAACCTTTTTAAATTCTTCGTAGGTAATCATGTTTCCCTCTTCTTTCTTTATATCTTCCATAGTATGTTGTGTTATTTTTTAAATGCTTGTTTGTCTAAAAATCGTTGAAGTATAAGCGCCGCAGCTGATTCATCTTTTTTTACATCTCGTTTTTGTTTTGATTGCCGTGCAATAGGTTTTGTTTTAGTAAACATGTCAGTGTGGAGCGATGTCATAAACTCTTTTTCAAGAAAAACCCGAAATCCTTCGTTTTCCAAAGCCCTTACAAAAGAAGTGACTTTTTCTTTGAGAGCATTAGATCCTGGATCTCCAACAATAATATCAGTAAAACCTTCTTTCTTTTGTATATCCTTTATAACTTCAGTGGTATTTCCCTTATTTTCCAAAACCGAATAAGGAAAGGCTATTGTTGATTGGTCGTCAGAAAGTGCGACCCCAATCCTTTTTTCTCCATAATCAATCCCTAGTATCTTCATGCATAGAGAATACCACAAAATACCCTAATTGGCTTCACGTGCTATAATCTACGTATGTTAGGCGCAGAACAATTTATACCATTGCCTGGTGGGATGGCAGCCCTAGGACTTATCCTTGCATGGAGCATTACATGGAAAGGATTAGCCCTTTGGAAAGCCGCAAGACTAGGTTCAAAACCTTGGTTTATTATCCTTTTGGTCTTGAATACATTTGGCATCCTTGAGATTATCTATTTCTTTGCAGTGCGACCAAAATCAGATACTGTAGACAACCTAGATAGATAGCACGGTGAAGGGTTTGAAATTCTGAGGCAAGCGTGCTAGTATTCCATATTGTACGGAGGCGTGGCTGAGTGGTTGAAGGCACCTGTCTTGAAAACAGGAGACCGTTAACGCGGTCCGTGAGTTCGAATCTCACCGCCTCCGCAAAAAACAAAAACCGGATTAACTCCGGTTTTTGTTTTTCAACAGACATATTTTCTGTAGTCTTTCATAGTAATCTGATAAAATACAAGTGATGAACAATGATACTATTCTCGTGGAGTGGGACGCATTTGAATATCAGCAAAAAAAACGAAGGCCGGATTGGTTTTGGGCTCTTGGCATAATTGCTGTTGCAGGAAGTACTGCCACTTTTATTTACGGCAACTTTCTCTTTGGTATTTTTATTCTCTTGACTGCAGCTGCAATGTTTTTCTTTGGACTCTCAAAACCTCAGAGAATACGATACAAAATAACGACAGAGGGTGTATATTTTGATGGTCGTATCTACCCTTATGAACGACTCTCCTCATTTTGGATGGAAGAACTTCGCGGAGAAAAAAGGCTACTCATTCAGTCAGACAAAACATTTATGCCGGTTATGGTTCTCCCTTTTGAAGAGGATGAAACAGGTAGAGAGATTTATAGTATCTTGTCACAAGTATTAGAAGAACAAGAGATTCATGAATCAGCTGCTCATAAAATTATGGACAGGCTTGGTTTCTAAAACACCTACTCTATGTGGGTGTTTTACTTTTAAAAGAAATATTGTATTATCGCCTTGAGCTCTCGTCGTTCAATGGATAGGACATGACTTTGCGGAAGTTAAAATGTAGGTTCGATTCCTGCCGAGAGCACAGATGGATGAACAAAGTAAGTTTTATACTTACGGTAGGAATCGAACCAAGGGCGCCCATTTTTAAAGAGCGAAGCGATTATAAAAATGGTGCGTTTCGACCAAAGGGAGAGGCGATTCCTACCGAGAGCACATAGTAATTAAGAAACATATCATATGAAAAATATTTTGATGGTAGGGGTTGTTGTTGTGGTGTTAGTGGTGGCATTTTTCATTTCGAAAAAAGTTACTCCTACGACAGAAGAAGTGGTGACTGGTGAACAAGTGGCACCTGAGAGTGTTGATACACAAGAAGAAGGAATGGCAACAGAAAACAAAACCTCGCCTGAACCAGTAAAAAATCCAGTAGTAAATAAAAAATACTCATATACAAATACTGAATTTAAGTTTGCTGTTGATTTACCAAATCTTATTGCGACAAGAAAACCAGAAACACCACTTTACATGAGTGTAATTTTTACATTTGGTGCTGGAGATCAGTCAAACATAGAAGAATCAAAACGTGTACCAAATAGCATGGCTCTGTATGTTTGGAATGATATAGAACAATTTACAAAAATGATGAGTGATGGAGTAAAACTTCCTAGTGAAAAAATTAACGGAAAGAATTTTGATGTATATTCTTTTACCGATGAAAATATGACAACATACCACTACACAATAAAAGTTGGCAACGACATGTATGATATTGGTGTGAGAAATAAAAACGATATTACTAAATTTTATTTATTGAATTAATAACCATATGTCAGAATTAAATGCCGCAATTAGTCAAATACAAGCAGAAATTCAAAATCACACCCAAGAAATTGATAGAGCAAAAAAAGATCTTGCTACCAAACAAGGGAAAGTAAAGAAAGTAGAGACTGATATTGAAAAAAGTAAGCGAGACCACGAAGCTGAGCTAAGAAAATTAGAACAAGAAAAAGGAAACCTAGAAAGAGAAGTAGAGCAAACAGAAGCAAGTATTCAAAGCTTACAACAAGAAATAGAAGCTGCAAAAAGAAAACTTCAAGACTTATCACGAAAATAAAAAATCCCCGTACGGGGATTTTTTATTTTGTCATTTTAGAAAGACTTGATTTTCTTCGAGATGCAGTATTTGTTTGAATAACTCCTCGTTTATTTGCTTTATCGATAGCTTTGTACACTTTTGGAAGAAGTTTTTTTGCGTCATCTTTCTTCCCTGCTTTCACAAGCTTTGTGATTTCTTTAATCGACTCTTTCATTGTTTTTCTTCGGCGATCATTCACGATTCTTTTTCGGTGAGATACTCGAAGAGATTTTTTTGCTGATGCTGATATTGGCATAATGTAAAATTTAATGTGTAAGCCTATGCGACACGCTTAAGTTACGAACGAGGTCATAATACCAGAGGTTTTAAGAAAACACAAGGGTCTTTTTGGTGTTACAAGATGGTACACTTACCGTATATAGCACCACATTCATATCACTATGATCGCCCACATTCAAGGAAAAATTTTAGAAAAAAATAACAAGTTTTTAATTATTGAAGCAAACAGTGTTGGCTATTTGATTTTTACATCAACACACACACTTTCCTCTTCGCCCTCTATTGGAGAAATGTTTTCTCTCTGGACATATTTAGCCGTTCGAGAAAATGCACTCGACTTGTACGGCTTTCAAACAATTGATGAGAAAAACTTTTTTGAACTACTCATCAGTGTTTCAGGAATTGGACCAAAGAATGCGCTTTCTATCCTTTCTATTGCTCCAATGGAAACTCTAAAGAAAGCTATCGCGACAGGCGACATGTCGTACATGACAAAAGTTTCTGGTATTGGTAAAAAGACTGCAGAAAAAATAGTTGTAGAACTGCGCGACAAACTTGCAAGTTTGGGACATAACGATGAGTCTGGGGCACTTAAAGGTGAAGCAGATGTTATTCTTGCTCTTATGTCACTCGGCTACACTCAAAATGAATCACGAAATGCAACAAAAGAAATTGACCATTCACTTTCGACAAACGAAAAGATAAAGCAGGCACTTAAAATTCTTGGTAAATAGTCTTGTCGAGAATTCCACCTTTTGCTATTCGAGCCATACAGATAACCAACAACTGGTTCGCGAAGACCATGAGCACAATGAAAAAGAACCAGAAGACGCGTGGCAAGCCAGAAGCAGCACAACAGCACATGGAGGCACAGAAGAAGCAGGCCTTGAAGAAGTGATCCAGCCAACACACAACTAGGGAGAGGTAGGAACCAAGGGTTCCTACCTCTTATTTTTTATAAAGAAAAAGTCTCGAACAGTATTCGAGACTTGTAACTACTTAACCACATTTATTCTCCGATTCTCCTTCCTTAAAAAGCTAACCACAATACCTACGTCTGATGGGGGATGATCAAGCGCTTCTGCAATCTCTCTCACTCTCCAATTCTTCTCTTTATCTCGGGAGAGTAGATTAACCACTTTTTCTCTAAGGGATAGTGTTCTCGGGGTTTCTTTACCTGGAGTTTCTTGGTACTTTCTTTCAGCTATCTCCAAATCTCTTTGTGCATTTATTCTTTCCATGGGAGTGCGACTAAACATTTCCAGGTGCGCAACATCGGCCCTAGCGATTCTCACATTTAAAGCTGCAAAATCTTTTGGTGTCATCTTGTCCATGGTATTCTTCACAGAATCGAACAATTCTTTCCCGGTTTGAGGATTCCTACCATGCTCTCGCCGATAGTCCTCACGGTGCTTTTTAGCAATCAACTTTGAAAGCTCTTTGGGTATACCCGAAGTACTCATAGGTTCAAATTTAACCTAATATAAACACATTTTTAAGCGCTTATCAATTCTCGCCTTTTTATAGAGTTTTACATACACTGTACTCATGCCAGAATTACCCGAAGTAGAAACAACAGTGCGAGGCCTCAATCAGACGGTAAAAGGTTTGACCATTAAAGATGTCTGGAGTGACCTACCTCAAAAAAATCACTCACGAAAAGATGAAATAAAAAATCTAGCCTTTTGGAACACATTTAAAAAACAAGTTGTAGGCGCTAACATTAAAAACACTACCCGTCACGGAAAAAATATTTTCATTCACCTTAACAACGGTTTCACAATCCTTATTCACATGAAAATGACCGGACACCTTCTGTTTGGAAAATATCGCGCTGCGAAACCACAAGACGGAGAAGCGCATCACACGTGGGTTTGGTGGGCAGAAAAAGATACATCTCTTCAAGATCCATACAATAGGTTCATACATTTCCTCATTCACTTTACCAATGGCAAACATTTGGCATTTTGTGATTCACGAAAATTTGGGAAAGTAACACTTGTAAAAACTGGTGATGCAACCGCGAAACATGTTAAAGACTTAGGTATAGATGCTCTCGATATCAAGCTAACCTACAACTCTTTTAAAGAATTACTTCATAGAAAACCAAATGGGAGAATAAAAAACGTGTTAATGGATCAGGAACTTATTACAGGAATCGGTAATATTTATTCAGATGAAATGTTGTGGCTTGCAAGTGTTCACCCCGAGGAGTCCGTGCGAAACATTTCTGAAAATAAATTCAAGAAAATGTTTCTTGTCATGAAACCCCTCTTAGAACATGGAATCAATTTCGGCGGCGATTCAATGTCTGATTACAGAAACATTCATGGTGAACGAGGCACCTTTCAAAACAAACATAATGTCTACGGGAAAAACAAACAGCCCTGTAAAAAAAGAGGTTGTCCAGGTGTTATACTAAGAAAAGTCGTTGGAGGAAGAAGTGCCCACTTTTGCCCTGCCCACCAAGCTTTAGAAAATAACTAACAATGTATGCTTACCGATGTTTTAAAATGGTTTCTTATTATGTTCTTTGGACTCTTTGTCCTTTGGATTCTTACTGGTGGCCCAGAGCGTGGAGGCGGCACCACACCACTTATTTCTGCACCAAAAGGTGTTGGTGGCCCAACAACATTTACCACTCCAACAAACTAAAGCTAGAGACCGAGCATGCGAAAGAGCGCCACACCTGCAGCAACAGAAACATTGAGAGATTCTTTTTCTCCTTTCATAGGAATTTCAGCCACAACATCAGAAAGATCTAGGAGTTCTTTTTCCACTCCCCCAACCTCATTACCAACAATAAAAACATTGTTGTCGCCGAGCCCCACCTCTTTATAGTCTATTGAATTTTCTGACTGTTCAATAGAAATAACTTTAAAGTTTTTTTCTTTTAAGCTCTGTACTGTTTGAAAAATATTTTTAGAAAATTCCCATGGAATAGTATTTTCAGCACCCAATGATGCTTTGGTAATATCAGATCTTGTACGACCAAAGCGATCAATTGGCGCTGGCGAATAGCCCGACAAAATTATTTTTGAGATTCCACATGCATCAGCTGTGCGGAAAATAGCTCCCACATTTTGGGCGCTTCGGATGTCATGAAGAATAAGAATATGTTCTCGTTCCATGGCATGCATCTTACACCAATTGACCAAAAGATAAAAGTTGTGTATATTCGTAGAGTATTTTTAATCTCTTTGTGAGATTTTTAATATCCTCTCGTAGCTCAGTTGGTAGAGCAGCTCCCTTTTAAGGAGACGGTCGTAGGTTCGATTCCTACCGAGAGGACAAAATGAAAAACCGCCCGTAAGGCGGTTTTTCATTTTGTCCTCTCGAGAAAGCAAACAGTTTTGCTTTCGTGTAGGAATCGAAGGTCGGAGCGTTATGCGAACCTGTGAGCATCGCGAGACGGGGTCGAGAGTACTTATGACCGAAGGGAATTAGTAACTCGTGACCGATCTACCGAGAAAACCATCAAACCTTGCTAAGTATTTTTGTTTCTTGCGAAAAGCGCCCAAAACACCTAAAATCAGACTATTAGTAATTTAGAAGATTAGATTATACATGAATAAACAAACAATAATTTCAATTGTTATTATCGCTGCTCTTGTTATTGGCGGACTCGTCATTTTGCAACAAAAAAGTAATAAGGAGTCTGGCAAACCAGGACAGTACAATGCTCTAGCAACATGCCTTGGAGAAGCTGGTGCAAAGTTCTATGGTGCGTTTTGGTGTCCACACTGTAATAACCAGAAAAAGGCTTTTGGAAAATCCGAGGAATTGCTTCCTTATGTAGAATGTTCAACCCCAGATGGAAAAGGTCAGACACAAGTATGTATTGATAATCAAATCCAAAGTTATCCTACATGGATCTTTGCAGATGGAACACGGCTCACAGGAGAACAAACTCCAGAAGCTCTAGCAGAAAAAACTGCATGTGAAGCAACATTGCCAACAAATGCAACTGAGGAGACACCTGTTCAAACTAATACTTCTTCAGACGCACCACTTAGTTAATATGGGCTTAGCAAATACAACAAATACAATACTAAGTTTAGGAACCGTTTTTGTGCAAATTACATCAGTACTGCTTCTTATAATGATCGCCACAAAAGATAAGGGCGCTCTTGCAAAATGGTTCAGTGACAAGGCTTTGGTTTTAACTCTATTTATAATGGGAGGATCAATGCTGGCAAGTCTTTTCTATTCTGAAGTTATTGGCTACTTACCATGTCTTATGTGCTGGTACCAACGAATAGTGATTTACAGTATTGCCATAATCTCTTGTGTCGCACTTATTAAAAAAACAGGGAAAGATATTTGGAACTACATAAGTACACTTGCTGTCTTAGGGGCAATCGTCGCTCTATTCCACGTATTTTCAAGAACAACAAATAGTGAAATATTTGATTGTTCTGCGGTTGGGCCATCTTGTTTACAAGAATTATTCACAAAGTTTGGATACATCGATATTCCTGTAATGTCTCTTACTGCACTAGTATTCATCCTAATACTCATCGTAAACAGAAAAAGGTTTAATTAACGAGAATGAAACTAAAAACACCCGCAAGGGTGTTTTTAGTTTCATTTAAATCTTTCGACCCTACACGAGAACACCGTTTTTAAAATACTAGTATGTTGCTTTAGAAAATGATGCTGTTTGAGGAAAGTAATGACTTTCCGAGTTCATCATTTTCTTAGCTAAACATCTAGTATTTTTAGGTGTGAAGTGTGGGTCTAGAGTTTTTGTTACTTTTTTGTCATGGAAAAAGTAAGGGACATAAGTTATCCACAATAACAATTTTGTCCTTTATGTCTTTTATTCGTATAATAAACATGTTCGAAGATTTAGAAGAATTTCACGAGATACATAGTCACCCACTTTTTAGGGTAATATACAACATACGTATCATCACATTCTTACAAACATTCGAATGACAAAAGCCTGAGGAGAACTTCGCACAGGGGAGCGACAACAACAAAATACAATCTAGTCGACGGACTATAATCGTGGATTTGTACATTTGAAGTGAAGTTTGTTCTTTCCTAGACGTAACCATTCGTCACACGCCGTATAGGCGACAATTTTTTAGATGAAGACCCGACCCATTGGCCGGGTCTTGTGTTTTTTGAGGGGTTTTAATAATTTTTTAGATGCTATAATACTTTTAATGGAAAAAATACCTGAAAATAAAGACTTGGAGCTTAAAAACTACAGTAATTTTCTTAATTTAGAGGGCTTTGATCCAAATCCTATAGTAAAAAAGTGTAGCGAAGATCCAGAATATAAAAAAATCACTGTTTTAGCCCTAAAAGACAGGATTCGAAACGAAGAAAACCCAGAATTACTTGATAGTGAGTATAAAAAAATATTAAGAAAGGCGGGAGATTTATCAATAAAACTAAAGGGTATCAACAGACTCTCTGAAGAAATGATATTGGATTTTCTACATGAAAATAACATCACAGAATCGATTTATATCCAAGGTCTTAACCTTTTCGAGCTCAGAAATTTCATAGAAAAAGGACTTAGGTTCTTTGACAATAAACTAAGCTCGACAACATTAGCTCTTGCAAACGATGATTTTGAATATCTAAAAGGGTTTTTAACGTCTATTAGAGGACAGATTGCAGAAATAAAAGATAGGTTGCAATCAGATGAGTTTGAGATGTTGCCAAGAAATACTGAAAAAATACAAGCACTTAAAGAAAGGTTGGAACTAGTAGAGAATCTTTAATATTAAAGGGTTTTCAGGATAAAAAGCTCTAAATCCACAGCCAGATTTTCACCCCTGCGATCATCATGATAGAGAAAAACTATATTTTGCAAAGCCTTTTTAAGGTCGGCTTCATTCCAAAGCCTTGAAGAGCCTACGGTTTTCTTAAACACAAAAGGGTTAAGGCCTGTTTTTTTAATATCTTGATCAGTTCCAGTCTTCCCTTTTACCAAAATCAGGTTTTTAATTGACCAGGTAAGTATATTTGCCACGTCCATCGCAGGAACGTTGTTCCTCAGTGCTTTTTGCAATAAAACCCATGTTTCTTTCTTATCTCTTTTTGCAAAAGCGTCTGTAAGACTAAAAATATTGAATTTTTCTTCTTTTTTGGTAATAAGATCAAAAAATTCAATAGCTTCAACCTTTTTTTCTATAGGTTTTAAGTCTGTTTTTGTAATATTCGCTTCAAGAAAGAAGAAAACATTGGCCGAAGCTTGTAATTCCTTCATTTTTTTTAAAATATCTCGTCTATATGACTCATTTTCTAGTACGGAGTCTAGAATTATCGCTGTTTTATTGCCAAATAAGCTTCTCCCATCTATATAACTCTCAAATTCTGGGAACTGAAAGCTTTGTTCGTCCATAAACACCTTATCGTATTCAGAAAAGCGCTTGAGATCTGACTCAAACGCTTTCTTTTTCTTTTCAAAGTTTTTGCCCGAATAAATGAATACCACAATAATTCCCTATATTATAACCATTTTCTGACCTTACTCTTATACTCTTTATACAATTCTCCATGTCTTTGTTCAAGTAACGCCTCTTCTTTGCCAACAAAATAGATATTTACGATAATTCCAGAAAGAATTGATGTTCCAATGATAAATGGAGTGTTTAAAATAAGCCCAAGACCTATTAATAAGAAACTAAGCCCTAGATATTTAGGATTTCTCGTATATTTATATGGTCCAGCAGAAAAGTGTTCAATATGAGAAACGGTATTTGACTTTCGCTTGGTCGAATACTCTTCCCCGTGCTTTTCAGCAGAATAGATAACGAGAGTCGCAAGAACAACAAGGCCAAGACCGATATATTGATTAAGAGGTTCCATCATAAATCTCATAGGAAAGAAAATATCGAGAAGTACTCCAATAAAAAGACCGAGTGCAAATATTGATATTGAATATGAACTTAAATGAGAAACACTATTTTTATCCATGAGTGTATTATAGCACTTATTTACTACTCGCAAATAAACGAGCTTGATTTCTATTTAAGGTCACCCCAGTTGTCTCCCACGGCAAAGTTAACGTCGAGTGGAACTTCTGGTTTGTGATGGATGAATGAATTTTCTAATACCTGCTCCATTATAGTTTCAATCATAGGGGCAACTTTTTGAACAACATCTTCCTTTACTTCATAAATAAGTTCGTCGTGAATCTGTAAAATTGGAAACACGGAAGAAGAGAGTCCTTCTTTTTCTATTACGTCGTCGATCATCTTCATAGCAAGTTTAATAATATCGGCTGAAGTTCCTTGGATAGGTGCATTGATCGCCATACGTTCTGCCATGGCACGAATAAAAGGAAGTGTGGAGTTAATACCCCCAAAATATCGACGACGTTTAAATAATGTTTCAGTGTAACCGAATTTTCTTACAAAATTTTTCGTATCATCCAAATAGTTTTTAATCGAACTAAATTGTTCAAAATATTCATCATAAAACTTTTGCGCCTCTTCTTTTGTTGTGCCGATATTTTTCTTTAAAGCGAGCACTCCCATACCGTAGAGAATTCCAAAGTTTATAATCTTTGCCATTCTTCGCATCTCTCGATCAACCTTATCTTCTCTTACATTAAACACCTTGGCGGCAACGGCAGCATGAATATCTTTTCCTTCGTTAAAAGTTTTAATCATGTAGTCGTCCGCGGCAAACATAGCTGCAATACGAAGTTCAATTTGAGAATAGTCAAACGAGATAAGCTTCCAGCCTGGAGCTGCCACAAAAGCATTTCGAATCACTCGACCAAGCTCACTTCTTGTTGGAATGTTTTGAAGGTTTGGATTGTTTGAAGAGAACCTTCCCGTTGAAGATCCATGTTGAATAAACTCAGCATGAAGACGTCCATCTTCTTTCACCAAGTCAGGCAAGACATCGATATATGTTGAGAGAAGTTTTTGCAATTCACGAAAATCAATAATCTTTTTAATGATCTCGTGATCATCTTCTAGCTTTTCAAGTGTAGAAATATCTGTTGAATAACCACCTGTCGCAGATTTTTTAATACCTTTTGTTGGTAAACCTAATTTTGTAAAAAGAATTTCAGAAAGCTGTTTTGGAGATTTAATATTAAACTCTTCTCCTGCAAATGCGTGTATTTCTTTTTCTAACGCTTCTAGTTTCTTGTGATAGTCAACACTCAGTGTTTTTAGATATTGTGTATCAAGACGTACTCCTCGATCTTCCATTTTTTGAATAACAGGAATGATTGGCGCTTCAATCTCCTCATAAACTTTTTCTAGATTTCTTTTTTTCACTTCTTTCCAAATACTTTTCTTTGCCTCATCAAAATCTTTTGTTTTACCAAACTGCAAAATATCATCAATTTTTGGATTTGTTTTTTCTGAATCAATGAGCCACAAAGCAATAGACACCTTGCGAATTTCTTCTTTAGAAACATTGATTTCTTTTTCCTCTTCCACTTTCTCTGGCACCACTTCACCTGTCAAAATTTTTCTAAATCGTGATGGTAAGCTTTTAAATTCAAATTGAGTACAGAACTTTTCTATATTTTCTAGTTGCACGTCTTCTCTCCACTTCTTTTCTGGTAATGCAAATGAAACAGGAACATCTCTCACGATAGTTGCGAGTGTTTTTGAAAAAAGAGCTTCTTCTTCACCCTCTTCGAGAAGTTTCACAATACGATCTGTTATTCCCGCTTTTTTAAAAGCTTCTTTATCTTTTTTTAATTTTTTATAAATATCTTGGATGGTTCCGAATTCAGTGATCAGTGTTGTTGCTGTTTTTTC
Organism: uncultured Candidatus Saccharibacteria bacterium; assembly: GCA_964490365.1. Taxonomy (GTDB): domain Bacteria; phylum Patescibacteriota; class Minisyncoccia; order Phycocordibacterales; family CSBR16-119; genus JAUPTX01. The sequence continues at coordinate 88,398 of CAZBAG010000002.1, read as the reverse complement.
TCCAATACCAGCAATACCAATAATATTGTCTGATGGATCACCTCGAAGACCTTTGTAGTCTGGTAATAATTTTGGACCAAACCCAAAACGATCTTTCACTGCTTTTTCATCGTAGAGCACAGTGTCAGTGAGTCCACGTTTTAGAGTAAATACTTGCACTTGTTTTTTATCAACGAGTTGCAAGGTATCCATATCTCCTGAAGAAATAATCACTTCATTATCTCCGTCTTTCTTCAGAATTTCAGACAACGTTCCAAGTAAATCGTCTGCTTCATAGCCTTTCTTTTCGTAGTAAGGAATTCCAAACGCATCCATAAGTCCACGAGATTTTTTAATCTGATCGTTGAGCTCATCGTCGTTTTTCTTTCGATTGGCCTTATAGGTTGGAGTCGCCACACTTCTGAATGTCCCCCCCGGCATATCGTAACAAGCAATAATATAGTCTGGATTGAGTGTTTGAATAAGTGTGAGGATCATTGTAGAGAGACCATAAAGCGCGCCTGTTGGTTCGCCACTTGAAGTAGAAAAGTCAGGCAATGCATGATACGCACGGTGAATAATTGCATGCGTGTCGAGAAGAACTATTCTTTTTTTCTGTGTTTTATTCATGATATGTAATTATTCGTGTTTCATGGTCATCGTGTTCTATGGTTACAGGTATCATTTCTTCTGGGTTCGTTTCCCACAACTGATTCGGCCATTCTACGCAGAGTATGTGCTCTTTGTTATTTTTGTAGTCTTCCCAAGCAAGTGCACGAAGCGCATCTTCAGACTCAAGTCTATACATATCCATATGTATGAGCTGTGTAAATGTATGATGTTTCTCGTGTCTATTTTCTTCTGAAATCGGATAGATTTTTTGAATAACAAAAGTGGGACTTTGTATAGCTTCGGTAACACTAAAAAATTCAGCGACACCTTTCATAAACGTTGTTTTACCCGCTCCAAGGTCACCAATAAGCCCAACAAAAATAGGCCCTGTTTTTTTAGCTTCTAGAATCTTTTGAATGATAGCTTTTGCCGCTTCTTTTGTTTCCTGCTCCGACACACTTTTGTATATCATGAGCCTATTTTACCATACATCAAAACCCCCGCATTGCGGGGGTTTTGATGTATTTATTTTGCTATTTTAATTCCTTCTTCTTTCTTTTTTTGTTCTTCTCGTTCCTCTTTATCCTTTGCCATTTTTCGGGCAATAAGAATGATAAGGAAGATGATCAGAACAATCAGAAGCCATCCAATAAATGATGTTGGGAAGAATGTCCCTGCAAATACTGAGTTTGCAGATTGACTTGCATTCCCCAGGTCAACTTCAATAATTGAATAACTGAGTGAATCAACTTTCGCATCGGCGATTGTTGGATGATCATGAATTCCAAGGAGTGATGCAATAAGGATTGATGATCCTCGAGCAGTCTTTAGAACTTCACCGACCACCACAAATTCACCTTTAACATCTTTTGGAAGAGTTTCAACGGTTACTGTTACGGTGTGTGTTGGTTTCGAGTATCCACCAATAGTAGATTTTTGAAATGCTACTTCGTATGGAAGTGTAACTTGCATAATCACATTTTTCAGATCTTTTCCTGAAATGTTTTTATACGAAACCGTATAGGTAACAATATCTCCAACAGACACAGTGTCGAGGTTTGATTCAATATCAAGACCTAGAAACACAGCACTAGTTGTTGTTACTGATGTTGTTGTCGTTCCTGTAGGTTTTGGTGTTGTTCCTGTGTTTGTTGTTGAGAAACCACCAGTTGTAAATGTAGAGATATCTCCTGCGTCTGTTCCCTCACTGTTTTGAACAACCATTCTGAAATAATATGGAGTTCGTGGCGAAAGATTAAGAATTTGTCGAGAAACATTGTTTGATCCGCTACCAACAGACTGATTTGGTGTTCGTTCACCAAGAGCTGTTGTAAGACCATATTCGAACCATGCATTTCCAGAACCTCCTTCATTGATAACTGACACACCGTTGAGAAACGCTGAACTTGTTGTAACATTGGTTGCAATACTTGTGTACGCTACAACATTACCTTCATCATTGTTTCCGTTGTCGTTGTCATCACTATCGTCATCGTCGTCATTATTATTGTTACCATTATCATCGTCGGTTGTAAATGATCGAACTGAGCCAGGGTCATCGTTCGTACACGCTCGGAAATAATATGTTTCATCTTCATCAAGATTAGAAACTGTTCGTGAGAAATCATCTCCGTCATCAAAGTCTCCTGAAACACTTACTTCGAGATCATCGTCAGAACATGAAGGTGTTGAGTCGCTATCATCGATAACAAACCACACATCTACATTACTTCCATTTGTTACTTCTCCTCGAAGCACTGCTGAATCTTCATCAATACTTGTCGCTGAGAGAGTTGTGACTTGATCTCCGTCGTTATCATTATCGTCATCATCATCGTTGTCATTTCCTCCATTATTATTTGATGAGCCGTCCCATGAAATTGGAACAAGTTCTTCACCATTCCAAAATGTAGCGTTTCCGTTTGGTGCTGCAAACGCTGTGTTTATGAAACCAGAGAATGAGAACACCAGTACGAATGCCACGATTGTTGTATTTTTGATTGTGTTTTTCATATATTGTATGTCCTGCTTTCACAGGTTTACTAAACTTTTAATATATACATTATATCACTTTATAATATTTTTGTCAAGCTTTATATTTACTCAAGCTATATCCTAAAGCTTGTAATATAACGTTTTTTCAGATATTTCACTCTTAAATATTCAATATTTCTATTAAAGACTTAATAATGAGGGGGAGGTTTCTGACCTCCCCCAAACCCCATATAGTGGGGACTTCATTATTTTCTTCGGATTAGCGACCCTTCCGTACGCGAGGAGCCGGCGCAGAGCGCATTGGCTTTTGGCGCATTTGAGGGTTCGCTTGTCGCACAGGTGCAGAACGCATCGGCTGTTTTCCGCCAACTGACGAATTTGACCTTTGGGTACGCGTAGGACGCGTTACCGGTCCACGGTTTTGTCCCGCAGGAGCACTTACTGTCCTGCCACCGCCATTGTTCATAGGTTTCTGCCCAATATGAGGGGCAGGGTTTGACCTACGAGTTGTTTGCGGAGGAGCAGTAGTTGTTCGATGATTCGTCGATGGGGTCACACTTGCATTGCGAGTGCGTCCAGGCTTCGGATCTTGCTGTGCGCGAGCCGAAGTATTTCTAGTGTCACGAGCAGTGTTACCACTGCGACCACCTTGTGAGATAGCCGGATTATGACGACCAGGTTTTACATCCTGCGAACCACGTAATGAAGAGTTACTCGAGTTGCGAGGTTTCTCTTCAATCATCGCAGTTGGTGCAGGTGCTTTGCGCGTAGGAGCAACATCTTGGAAACGATTGCCGACCTCAGCATGTGCTTCGGTACGATCGGTAGTCCGAGAAGATGCTTCCCCTTGAGCACTGCGAGTTGTAGGAATATCGCTCATGCGATTTTCAGTTGTAACCGGAGCAGCCTTCGACTGGTTATTCTCGCGTGCAGGTGCAGCTTTCGCTACATCTTCGTTCGCCAAGAATTTCGAAACCCCTACAGAAGTGAATACCTCTTCTTGCTGCTGTTGAGCATTGGGAAGAGATTTTGCACCTCCAGAAGTTTCAGCGTAGTAGCTGTTGTCAGCTTCAGAAACGTAGGTGTCAGCACTTGCAACTTGGTTGGATTTGCATCCACCACAGCCATCATCGTACCAATAACCATTGCTTCCACCAGCACTCCAACCAACGCCGGATCCGATCCAGTCGATACCCACATGAGTGTAACCATTCCAAATGGCGGCACCCCCAGATGAGTAGCGATTCGGCATCATATAGTAAGGGTTTGCATAACTGCAGCCGCTGGTCCAGCCAAAATCAAGGCTGAATCCAGCAGAGAACCCTCCACCATAGCAACCACCTCCAAAACCAGCTCCCCATCCACCGCCTCCCATTGGGAAACCGTAGTTGTAAGAAGGATAGAAGGTAGATGCAACTGGCATCAGTCCGTAGCCACCATCATAGAAACCGTTGCGGGTCTTCCATGACATGTCATCACGATATGGCCAACGTGAGCGACGACCATCATATGCCACCTCATACATGCCCGTTGCCGGGTTGTAGAAGCTGAGCACATCACGCTTCCCAAGATTGTCCTTGCGAACAAGTTCGGGGGTTTTTACGCTGTCGGACGCCGCTGTTGTAGACGAGGTAGAATTAGTAGACACAGAAGATCCTTCTTGGGTCGTAGTGCTGGCATTTTCTGCAAGGACTTCAGATTGCTCTTGGGTCTTTTCAGTATCGCCGGCAAGTGTATACGACTTGATGATCTTCTTCGTACCAACCTCATAGGTTGGAATCCGGAAGCGAGGATCTTCAACAGGCGCACCTTCTCGTGTCTCCCATGCCAGAGAGAGGTCAGATACGAAAACTGTCAAAGTGGTGTCCCATACCTTCACCGACGTGGCATTGGCAAGGTCAATCAGTTCGAATGCTCCAGTCAGATTCTGCTCTTGCGTGTAATTAGGGTTGGAAATGATCATCTTCCAGTGGTCATCACTGACACTGTTGATGTTCAACTTCGTCGCATAACCCTCTGTGAACTCCATCTGGGGAGAGGCCTTAATGACCTCTTTCACCTTTTGGAACTGTTCGTAAGAAAGCTCCTGTTGCGAGAAGGCTGGCAATGCCAACCTCACTATCGCGAAGAAAATGACAAGGTACTTCTTCATGGTTCTTGGGTTTTATCGTGATTGCTTTAGTTTCTGTTTGTCTGAGTCCAAGACTCATTTCTGTGTACAATATAGCATATTCAAGCATTTTTGTCAAGTACTTTACCTAACCCTCCCAGAGCCCACATAAACGATTTTCCCCTTATAAAATATGGTATTTCTTGACCTATGGAGTATACTTAACCCAGTATGAACGTGCTATTTAATGAAGATAAACAACAAAAACAGATCGATCTTCTTCGAATAACCGAAGAGGAGGATTTGGCAAAAACGCTCGCCACCACAAAATACCATGTTCCCTATATCGATCTCACAAAAGTGGTTATCGAAAACGACGCCTTAAAGACGGTTTCTGAAGACGAAGCACGAGAAATTGAGGTTGCACCCTTTAATATTGCAGGAAAAAAGGTTTTGATTGCCGTGCACGCCCCAGAACGCATGGAAGTGTTGAATCTTAAAAAAACACTTGAACGTAAGGGTTACAAAGTTATTTATTTCATGGCTTCAAAAAAAAGTCTTGAGAAAGTATGGGACAGATATCAAGAAGTGTCGCAGGCTGAGAAATTAAAGGCAGGAAGTTTGAGTATTTCTGGAGAAACACTTTTAAAGACTGCAGAAAAAATTAAAAAACTTGAAGATATTGAAGAGCAAGTTCAAACAATCACCGACACAACATCAACTCATAAGATTTCTAAAATTATTGAAGTAATTTTTGCTGGAGCGATTGCACTGAAAGCATCTGACGTACACATTGAGCCAGAAGAAGACCACGTGCAAGTACGAATACGTCTCGATGGAATCCTTCATGAAGTACTACGTCTCGACGAAAAAACATATAATCTTATCAACTCAAGAATAAAATTAGTTTCAGGATTAAAACTTTCAAAGAACCAAGCACAAGATGGACGTTTTTCTATTTGGTTAAATGAATACGAGGTGTCGATGAGAACATCGGTGATACCAGGAGCATATGGAGAAGGTATTGTGATGCGACTTTTGAACCCCCAGTCGATTATGGTGCCGATGGAAGAGCTCGGTATTGAAAAAAAATTGTTTAGCATCATCGAGCGAGAGATCGCAAAACCAAATGGACTGATTATTATCACCGGCCCAACAGGAAGCGGAAAAACAACCAGTTTATATACCTTTTTACAAAGAATCTATTCTGCTGAAATTAAGATTCTAACCATAGAAAACCCTATTGAATACCACCTAGAAGGCATCACCCAAACTCAAACAGATCACAAAAAAGGGTACGGATTTCTCGAAGGGTTACGCAGTGCGCTCCGACAAGATCCAGACGTTATCATGGTGGGAGAAATTCGAGATGGTGAAACAGCAAAGATTGCAGTTGAGTCATCGCTCACTGGACACATGGTGTTCTCAACTCTTCACACGAACAATGCTGCCGGAGCAGTACCGAGGCTTATCGACCTCGGCGTAAACCCAAAGATCTTAGCCTCTGCCCTCTCTTTGTCGATTGCTCAACGACTCGTAAGAAAATTATGCCCACACTGTAAAAAGAAACGAGATGTAACACAGGAGGAAAAAGAAATTATTCAAAAAGTATTGAAGTCTGCCGCAGCACTTGGAAAAGATTTAGCTTCATATGGTGTGAAAGCAGATCAAGCAATTGAACTATGGGAAGCGGTTGGCTGCAACAAATGCAACAATATCGGATACAAAGGACGTATTGGTATTTTTGAAGCAATTCTTTCTGATAAAGCGATCATTGATGCGATGCCCATAAACCCAAGTGAAGACGAAATTAAATCAATCGCAAGTAAGCAAGGAATACTCGATATGAAAGAAGATGGACTGATCAAAGCAGTAATCGGTGTAACCACGATTGAAGAAGTGAAGAAGTCTGTAGATATTTATGAAGAAATAAAATTAGAGAACGAGGCACCTGTATAACAAAACCGCTCACAATGTGAGCGGTTTTGTTTTTACTTTGAAAAGATCCACAAACCTCCAAATAATCCTTTTTCTTACAAAGTAAGAAAAGTAATGAAATCTCAAAGGATAGCCGCAGTAACTCCGCCGAAACGGTAACCATTGCGTCCTTATTAAAGTCATAGAGACAGAGCCTGATTACTTAGAGGTTTCTAAACCCTTATCAAAGTGGATACACACTATATCATGGGTGAAATTCTTGTAAAGTACTATTCTAAAGACATAAGAAAAGACAATCTATTTCCATGGAATTACCCATAAAAACCATTGTCTTGTAACGAAAAATCACAAAAAGTGATATACTATTTACAATGTCTTTAATTAACTACTCTTAAAGACTAGCATAAATAAACTAATATGTCAAGTGATACACCTTTTAGTCAAGAATTAAAGAGTGACAGCTTTTTGGATAATACGCTTCGCCCTCATACATGGGACGAATATATTGGGCAAGAAAAAATAAAAAAGAATTTAAAAATTTTACTCCAAGCCGCTGAAGAACGAGGTCATGTTCCTGAACATATTTTATTTCATGGCCCACCAGGTCTTGGAAAAACAACACTCGCACACCTGATTGCCAAAGAGTCTGGCAAACAAATGAAAATCACGTCAGGTCCGGCTATCGAAAAGGTTGGCGATCTTGCATCGGTGCTTACCAATCTTTCATCCGGTGATATTCTTTTTATCGACGAGATACACCGACTCAACAAAATGGTTGAAGAGGTTCTCTACCCTGCTATGGAATCTGGTGTGCTCGATATCATCATTGGAAAAGGACCTTCTGCCCGAACCATCCAACTAGATCTTCCAGCATTTACGCTTATTGCTGCCACCACAAGACCAGCGCTTATCTCTTCTCCATTACGTTCTCGATTTTCTGGCGGAGTACATCGACTTGAATTTTACACAGAAGATGAAATGAAAAAAATCGTAAAGCGAGCTGGCGACATACTTGGAACAACGATAGATTCCGGCGCAGTAGAAGAAATAGCCAAGCGAGCTCGGTATACACCACGAACAGCAAACTACTTTTTGAAACGCGCACGAGACTACGCCCAAGTACACAAAGAAAACCTTACCAAAGAAAATGTACAAAAAGCACTTGAGCTGTTAGGGGTTGATGTTCTCGGACTCTTTGAGTCAGACAGACTGGTACTCAAAACAATTATAGAAAAATTTAATGGCGGACCTGTTGGGCTCGGCACACTAGCGGCGGCGACCTCTGAAGAAGAAGCAACTATTGAAGAAGTGATCGAGCCATATCTTATCCAGCTTGGACTTCTTGAACGAACACCGCGTGGACGCACTGCAACAGAAAAAGCATATACACATTTAGGCATACAAAAATAACATGGGATCATCACACAAAAAACAAGGAAAAATCGCTGACAACAACGTTAAGAAATCGAAGGTATTTTCTAACCTTGTAAAACTTATTCAAATGGAATCAAAAAAGGCTGGAGGAAATACGAGCTCCCCTGGTCTTAAGGCGGCCATTGAAAAAGCAAAGAAGGAAAATATGCCGAGCGACAACATTGAACGAGCAATTAAAAAGGCTTCTGAAAGCAACGTAAACCTCGAGCCGGTGCTCTTCGAGGCATATGGACCAGGAGGTATTGGTATTATCATTACCGCTCTTACCGACAACAACAATCGAACCAACCAAGAGATTAAACATATTCTTTCGAAAAACGATGCGAGTCTCGGTAGTAAAGGTTCTGTGGCTTGGAATTTCACAAAAAATCCTGAGGGAGAATGGATGCCAAATACAACACTTGAAGTACATGGTGAAGATCTTGAAAAACTCAATACAATCATTGAGGCACTTGAGGCAAGCGACGACGTGCAAGACGTGTACACAAACGCTCTATAACTATTATGAAACTACTTGGTATTGATCCAGGATATGAACGAGTTGGTATTGCGGTTCTCGAAAAGAATCCCGGTGACAGACGTGAGAAACTACTCTATTCGACGTGCTTTAAAACTTCGCCGAAGTTGCCACTCCATGAGAGAATATTTCTTATTGGGCAAGAACTAGAAAAAATAGTCACTGAATTTTCTCCTGAAACACTTGCTATAGAGAAACTCTATTTTGAAAACAATCAAAAAACCGCGATGGGTGTTGCAGAGGCACGAGGGGCAATTTTATATGTTGCGCACGTGCATGGTTTAGCTATTTTTGAATATACACCACTTCAAATTAAGAGTGCTGTGACTGGATACGGCAAAGCAACCAAAGATGCAATTCATACTATGGTTCACAGGCTTGTAGATATTCCAAAAGAGAAAAAACAAGATGATGAAATAGATGCGATTGCTATTGGGATTACTTGTTTTGCATACGAGCGATTCTAGTTTCCACACAAGCAACACTAGGGTATTGCCAAAAAAAAATGTTTCTGATAAAAATATCCTAATTATCATAATCAATTTTTAAAGAACATGGGACAAGACGATTTACTTTCAGATGATTTGTTTACAAGCGAGCTAAATGACGATGCAATGACTGACGACGACATGAGCGACGATGATGAACTTGGTCTTGATGATGACGATCTTACTGAAGATGATGAACTTGGTCTTGATGATGACGATCTTGCTGAAGATGATGAATATGGTGGTAGTGGTGGAGGATATAACCCAGACGAATGGAATTAATAATGAAAACCATGCAATCCCTGCATGGTTTTTTATTTGACAAAAGTATATTTTTATGCTATTTTAATCAAGAAGGTTCTTACCAACCAACACACACAACATGGCAAATAAGAAAATGTTTTGGCTTTTTATAGTACTTGCTGTTCTCGTTTTCTACTTGATCCATGCCCGATTACAGAGACGAGCCGTGGAAAAAACGGATCCTGCTTTTGAGTCACCCCTTTCTTCTTTTAAGAACTACGACATTACAGACTACGCAACGGCTAAGAGTCATGAGAGTAGGGTTTACAAAATCCTACAAAAGATGCCTCGCATGAGATCTTCTCAGGATGTTGAGACATACATCCGCAAAAGATTTCCTAAAAGCCCATTGACTGGGAAAATGGTGACCAACTCAGCAATTAAGCATGGAGTAAGTGTTCACCTTCTTCTTGCAATCATGCAACAAGATTCTGGTTTTGGAACAAAGGGCAAAGGGGCACGATCGAAGAATCCAGGGAACGTTGGAACCTACAACGGCAAAATGAAAGTATACGGTTCCTGGCAGAATGGAGTTGAGGCTGTTGCAAAATGGCTCAAGAAGAATAAAAAGAAAAGGGCCGGCACGCAAGCGTGCCGGCCTTCATCTATTATCCAACAATAATTTTCACAAAATCTTTTTTACCATACTTGAGAACCATGTCTTCCTTAACTTCAATATTTTTTTGCAATACTTCTTCTGTCTGCATATTTTTTAGAGCTGAACCGGAAAGTCTTCGGTTAAATTCACTATTTGAAGGAAGTAGATTATTTTTCACCAACACGTCGCTTAATTTTGTCCCAGAAGAAACTTTAATCTGCTGAATATTTTCTGGTGCTTCTTTTTTAGAGAACGTGTTTTCCCAGTTTTCTCTTGCTTTTTCTGCTTCTTTCTTCGATGTGTACATTGCAACAATTTCAAGTGCAAGTTCTATTTTTAGATTTTTTGGATTCTCTCCTTTTTCTAAACGCTTTTTCACTTCAGAAACTTTTTCAAGAGGAACACGTGTCAGAAGGTCAAAATATTCCACAATTAATCCATCAGACATCGACATTATTTTCCCGAACATATTATTTGCATCATCGAGAAAATTAATGGTATTACCCCAACTTGAACTCATTTTTCGCCCATCAAGACCGTTGATAATCTTTGTCATAACAACATCTTGTGGGTTTTGATTAAATTCTCGTTGCATATCACGCCCAGCAAGAAGATTAAATTTTTGATCAGTACCACCAAGCTCTACATCGGCTTTAATTGCAACTGAGTCATAACCTTGCATCAAAGGATACAGAACTTCTCTAAGAGAAACTCGTTTCCCCTCTTTTAATCGTTTATTAATATTATCGCGAGAAATAAACTGATTTATTGAAAAGATATTTGCATGAGTGCTAATATCTTTATACTTAAGTTTTTTAAGCCAACTACTGTTTTGATGGAATTCGCATTTTTGTAAGTTAATAATTTTACCAACTTGTTTTTTGTAGTTTTTTAAGTTTTCTTTAATAATTTTATCAGTCAACATTGGTCGTTCTGAATCTTTATCTGACGTATCACCAATAACTCCCGTAAAATCACCAGCAATAAACACAATTTTGTGGCCAAGGTTTTGAAAGTCTCGAAGCTTAAGAAGTGGAATAGATCGTCCTAGGTGGATATTTGGACTTGTTGGATCAATACCAAGCTTAATACGAAGTTGTTTACCGCTCATGAGCTTTTTCTTAAGATTTTCATGGTCGATAACCTCTTCAACACCTCGAGTTAGAAGTTCTTCGATTTTTTTACTGTCAGTTATTATGTTTGCCATATAGTGTGATTTTATCACTTTAAGACACTCTGGTAAATTGTTGCAAAATCCTTGTATCTGGGTAATATATTTTCCACTTTTTCGTCTTCGTAAAAGATGGCAAAAAGCCTTTTTATTGCTAGTATTTGATTAAGGATTTACTAAGGAGGTAATTTTCTATTTCATGATTAAAAAACTAAAACACAAGCTCAAAAACCTACGGAATATACGGTCGATTAACCTTAAAAAACACAAGCATCACGTGGTGAATGCAGGGTTGCTCTTTGTTTTGTTTGGAGTATTTGCGGGAGCAGTAGCTATTCTTTGGGTAGCAACACTCCGAGTTCCAGACTTTACCTCTTTTGACGAACGACGCGTGGCACGATCAACAAAAATCTATGATCGAACTGGGGAAGAAATTTTGTTTGATATTCACCAAGATGTAAAAAGAACAGTTATTCCTTTTGAAGAAATGGGCGACTCGATTAAAGACGCAACACTTGCTATTGAAGATAAAGATTTTTATCAACACAAAGGTGTTCAGCCACGGGCATTTATTCGAGCTATTGTTGCCAACCTAAAATCTGGAAGCTTCTCTCAAGGAGGGTCAACGATTACTCAACAAGTGGTAAAAAACTCTCTACTTACCAACGAAAAGAGAATTTCACGAAAACTTAAAGAGTGGTTTTTGGCGTTGAAACTAGAAAAAGAAATGCCAAAAGACGCTATTTTGGCAACCTATCTAAACGAAATTCCTTATGGGGGCAACATTTATGGCGTTAAAGAAGCATCGAACTACTTCTTTAGTAAAAATCCTGTTGATATAACAATTGCTGAGGCAGCCTATCTTGCTGCTATCCCAAAAGCGCCAACTTATTATTCTCCCTATGGAAAAAACAAAGAAGCACTCAACGCACGAAAAAACTTAGTGCTTTCTGAGATGCTAAAACAAGGTCGAATCACTGAAGAAGAATATACGGCAGCGAAAGAAGAAGTTGTTGAGTTCCTACCACAAAGTAGATTTAGCATTAAAGCTCCGCACTTTGTATTTTACGTTCGAGAATACCTTGAACAAAAATATGGCGCTGATGTTGTTGAGTCGGGTGGGCTTAAAGTAGTGACAACACTTGATTACGATCTTCAACAAAAAGCTGAACAAGTGGTTTATAAGCACGCAAAAGAAAATGAAGAGTTATACAACGCTTCAAATGCAGGACTTGTTGCCATAAATCCAGAAACCGGTGAAATCTTAACCATGGTTGGATCACGAAATTACTTCGACGAAGAAATTGATGGTAAGTTCAACATTGCAACCGCAAAACGACAGCCAGGTTCATCGTTTAAGCCATTTATTTATGTCACCGCGATGATGAAAGGCTTTACACCAAACTCAGTATTGTTTGATACTCCTACTGAATTCCAGACAACATGTAGTCCTCAAGGAAATGCAACAAGTGGTAGTCAGGCTGATTGTTATAAACCACAAAACTATGATGATATATATAAGGGCCCTGTAACACTACGCCAAGCGTTGGGAGAATCACGAAACGTTCCTGCGGTAAAACTTCTCTACTTAACAACAATTGCTGATTCTCTAAAAACAGCTAAGAATATGGGTATCAAGACTCTTGCCGACGCAAACCAATATGGATTAACACTCGTGCTTGGAGGTGGCGAAGTAACACTTCTTGACATGACATCGGCATATAGTGTCTTTGCGACCGAAGGAGTACACCATGAACCAGTATCGATATTACGCGTAGAAGATGCTAATGGAAACGTACTTGAAGAGTATAAAGAATCTCGTGGTCAAACGGTTGTTGATGCAAACTCTGCTCGTATTATTTCTGATATGCTAAAAGATAATGAAGCGCGAACTCCCCTTTTTGGAGTTAACTCATTCTTAAACTTCGGAGAACGAGATGTTGCTGGTAAAACAGGAACAACCAACAACAACAAAGACGCATGGATGATGGGATATACACCAAATCTTGTTGTTGGGGTGTGGTCTGGAAACAACGACAATACACCAATGAAAAAAGGTTCTGCTATTTCAGGAAGACTATGGAGAGAGTTTATGGATTTCGCCCTTACAAAAGTATCAAGAGAATCATTTACCCCACCGTTCATCAATGAGTCTCTTGAATTAAAGCCACTCCTTCGAGGAAACTGGCTTGGAGGAGAAAGTGTCCTCATTGACTCTGTTTCAGGAAAACTTGCAACGGAATTTACCCCAGAGGAAACGCTCAAAGAAATGACCATAACAAATGTGCACAACGAACTTCACTGGATCGACAGATTAAACCCAACAGGACCAAATCCAGCAGTCCCAGGAGGAAGACAGTACGAGAACTGGGAATACAGTGTACAGAATTGGTGGAATAGTAATAAGAAAAACTACGACATTATCACAAAAGCTGATCTACCAAATGGATACGATAATGTTCACACAGAAACAAGCCAGCCAAAACTAGACATTGAGTATCCAAATAACACTGACCTTTATCAACCAGACGAACCGATAGCTATTAAACTAGACTATAAAACAGATTCTCCGGTTGATTCATTCGATATCTTTGTAAATAACACCTATTTAGGAAACACAAAGAACACACCATTTAACTTCTCGTTCGTACCATCTTCAGTAGATAATATCCAGTCGGTAAATGAGTTAAGGGTTATTATTCGAGATAAGGCATTCAACAAAAAAGAAGCAAGTGTAACCTTCTCAGTCGATATGTAAATACAATAAAACCCTCACAGTGTGAGGGTTTTATTGTATGTCATTAATAACTTTTCCAATTTTTTGTTTATGAATCTCCCGTAAAAGAGCAGTTTTATTGAGTTGTATCTCTGATTTTATATATGCATTAGATTTTATATAAAGAATATCTCTTTTAGTAGAAATATCTTCTCGTGCTAAGGTTATATCTATAATTTTTTTAAAAACTGAAACAATAATGTCTTTTTCTGACGAATCTTTAAAGAGAGTATTTTTAGTGTGTATTAATAAATCTTGTAGATTTAACATATTTAACGATTCATCGGCATTATTAAATATTGGAAACTTCGATCACTGTTCCCTTTTACAATAAGTGGCCTATTTGATCCATTAAAATTAAGTGTTACTGAGTCATCGTTAATTGATTGGAAACAATCAAGAAGATATTTTAGGTTTATATTCATCTGAACATCTTTTCCTTTCAGAGATCCTTCTAATTTTGTCTTATTTTCTCCCACATCTTTATTTTCCGAATATATTTCAAAGCTTTTTTCACTTGGTTTAATAGATATTGTTATTTGATTAAACTTGTCTGAGAAGATATGAGACAGTTTAAGTGCATTTTGTAGATCATTTTTAAGCACAATAACGTTTGTTTCATATTCTTTAGGAATAATTTGGCGATAATCAGGAAATACACCGTCGATAAGTCGAGAAGTAAGAAATAGACCAGGAGCATTAAAAGATATTTGATTTTTATTATAAATAACTTTTACATCGCTTGTTATTCCTGTAAGTACTTTTACTATCTCGATAATATTCTTATAAGGGATTAGTAATGTTGAAATATCAGCTTCTTTTCTATTTTTAAGAGCTTTTTCAGCAAGTCTAAAGGAGTCTGTCGCAACAAAATATACGGAGTCTTCGTGTGTATACATAAACACGCTTGATATTTCTGGTTTAATATCTGAAACAGACGAACTATATGAAACCGCTTTAATACCCTCTATAAGCTCCGTAGAAGATATTTCAAAACTATTACCCTCAACTACTGGCAAAGTAGGAAAATCTTCTTTAGGTGTTGATTTAAGAACAACTGAGCTACTTTTATTTGACACAACGAGTGTATTTTCTTTTTGTTC
Source organism: uncultured Candidatus Saccharibacteria bacterium (assembly GCA_964490365.1). GTDB lineage: Bacteria > Patescibacteriota > Minisyncoccia > Phycocordibacterales > CSBR16-119 > JAUPTX01. Next base: position 73,374 of record CAZBAG010000002.1, on the reverse strand, counting down.
GAGAGAAACAATCTTTTCATTACCTAAGTTAGAAATAGTACTGTGTAAAATAGATCCAGTAATAGCTATTTCACCCTCTCGTTCAATATTTGCAGGTATTTCAATCTCTATACCTAGACTTAAGTTTGTTGCCTTAAACCTCAAGGACTTCTTTACCGCTGTTATAAGAATAGAATTTAACACTTCTAGCGTAGAGCTTTTACTTACAATCTTCTCTACATGAGAGATTGCTTCTTTAATAGTGTCTGTACTGCATTCTAGTTTCATATAACTAATATATTAAATGTATAAAACTCTGTATATAAAAGATTATTTCTATTAGCCCTGTTGATAGTGTGGATAATTCGTGAAACTCGTTATTTTAAAACACCGTAACAACTTCTAATCTGTGAGTATCTTATCTAATAAGGTGATAGTTATCGGGATAATTAAATCTTTCTATATCAGTTTTGTGTATAACTAGTATTCATCCACAGAATGTTATACACAAAACCAGATACTTATTAACAGGGTTACTAACACATTCTAATTAAACATTACTCTAATTTGTTCAATCTCTTCAACTAACTTCGGATCCTCTTTTAAATCATTTTTAATCTTCAAGCATGAGTGAATAACTGTTGTGTGATCCTTTCCCCCAAGTTTTTGTCCAATAAGAGGATATGAAACATTAAAATCTTCACGTAAAATGTACATTATTATCTGGCGAGCCTTAACGATCTCTTTCCTTCTCGTCTTTTCATAGATAGTATCTTCTGTAATATCGTAAAAATCACTAATTGTTTTAACAATATTTTGCACAGAAACACTTTTCTTTGGTTTTATATTGTTTTTTATGAGTTTTTTAACCTCTATAAGGCTTAAATCTCTCTTTTTAAATTGAATTTGGCAAATAATCGTGTTGAGTGTTCCTTCAAGTTCTCGAATACTTCCACTAATAGAAATGGCAATATATTCAATAATATCATCGGCTAAATCAAGGCCATTTTCCTCAAGCTTGGCTTTAATAATAGCTATTTTTGACTCTGCCTCTGGTTCTGTTACATCTACAATCATTCCAGAACCAAAACGTGACCGAAGTCTGTCTTCAAGCCCAGGAATATAGTTAGGATGCTTATCTGATGAAAAGATAATTTGCTTATTATTTTCATACAAACTGTTAAAAAGATGGAATAATTCCTCCTGAGTCTTCTCTTTATTAGAAATAAACTGAACATCGTCCATAATAAGCACATCATATTGGCGATATTTCTGTTTAAATTCGTTTGGTTTGTTGTTTCGAAGCGAATTTACGTAATCAACAGCAAATTTCTCAAGAGGAATATAGTGAACCGTCTTTCCAGGAAACTTTTCTTTGATTGAATTCCCCACCGCTTGGATAAGGTGTGTTTTTCCAAGGCCTGTTGGTCCGTAAATAAAGAATGGGTTGTATGATTTACCCGGACTTTTAATAATTGCTTGTGCTGCTGCATATGCTAGTTCATTAAAAGAACCAACAATAAAGGTGTCAAAGACGTATCGAGGGTTTAAATTATCTCGTTTATCTATATAAAGACTACTCAGTGGTAGTTCATTGTTAATAATGATGTTTTGAGAGCCCCCAATCTCACCATCTTTCTTATTTAGGTTGTGTTTATAGATATTAAACTCAACATTTCGAATATTGTTTGAATAATTCATTAAAACCTTCAAAATCAATTTCTCATGTTTGTTTTTTAGCCAGTCTTTTACGAATTCATTAGGAACACCAACGTGCGCTGTGCCATTTTCTTGTTTTGTTAGCTTTGTATTTTTAAACCACGTGACAAAATTAGCTCTCGAAAGATTATTTTCAATTTCATTTAAACAACTTTCCCAGATCTGCTTGTTATCAATCATGGTTTTTAAATTTAAAGTTAAAGTAAGTTAGACGTATTATAATCTTTTTGTGGAAAAAAATTTTATGAACAAAAATGTTTATAAACTGTGGATAACTCATATTATATAAAACAAAAAAACTTTTTTAAAATTTATCTACCATTAACCATTGATTTATTTCTGTGTCTAGTATATACTCCCCTTACTTATGTCATTTACATATAGTCCAAAAAAGAAAAAAAGAGCTCGAACTCACGGTTTTCTAGCACGAACTGCTACAACAAGTGGTAAGAAAATCTTGGCAAATCGCCGAAGAAAAGGCCGAGCTAAGCTGACTGTATCTAAACCTAGATAACTATCTCTATGATTCCTAAAATAAATAGGATATCTAAAGGTTATTTTGAGGAAATTAGTAAAAACGGGAAAGGTTTCTCTTCCCCGTTTTTCTCTATTAAATATCTCAAAAATAACCAAGAAATAAGCCTTTTTGCTGTTGTGGTGTCTAAAAAGGTCTCAAAAATAGCCCCAAAAAGGAATCTTATTAAAAGAAGAATGCTTTCGGTTCTGAGTAATCATAAAAATGCTATAAAAAAAGGGTTTTTTGTTGTTTTTTACATAAAACCAGGTGCTTTGGATCAAAGCTTTGACCAAACAAAAGAAGGAGTGCTTAGTGCGCTTAAAAAAACAGGACTTTTGGCATAAAAACCTTATGAAATATATTTTTATTGGATTATTATGGCTCTATCAAAAGCTCATATCTCCTATTTTTTACTTTTTAGGGGTTAGATGTCGGTTTTACCCAACCTGTTCTCATTATTCAATGGAAGCCTTTAAAAAATATGGATTTATGAAGGGTTTCTGGCTTTCAGTAAAAAGAGTTTCAAGGTGTCATCCGTGGGGAGGGTCGGGGGTAGATGAAGTTCCTAAATAAGCTTTCGAAGCTTATAAAATTAAAGAAAAATAAACATTTTCATAATTCATCACAGATTTTGAAAATCATCTATTGTGCGTTAAAATCAAGAAATGTTTACTACAATTTTCTACGAACCAATATATAACGCACTTGTTTTTCTTGTAGACACCATTCCAGGCGGAGATATTGGTTTGGCTGTTATTTTACTTACTATTATCATTAAACTCATCCTCCTTCCCCTTCACCGAAAGGCTATTGTGAGTCAAATAAAACTCAAACAACTCGAGCCAAAAATAAACGAAATCAAAGAAAAATATACTGACAAACAAGAACAAGCGGCAAAAACCTTTGAACTTTATAAACAAGAAAAAATAAACCCGCTCTCAGGTTGTTTGCCAATTTTGATACAACTTCCTATTATTTTTGCACTCTACAAAGTATTTCTTAACGGATTTGATTTTTCTTCAGGAGAACACCTCTATTCATTCATTTCATCTCCAGAATCAGTAAATATAAACTTCCTTGGAGTATTTGATCTTTCAGTGCGAAATCTTTTCTTGGCTGTTTTAGCTGGAATCACGCAGTTTTTCCAAATTGATTTAGCGGTAAAACGAAACCCTCAAACTAAAAATGATGGCTCAATGCAGGCAAATATCTCAAACATGATGAGTAAACAAATGAGATTTATTATGCCAGTCTTTGTTGGTTTTATTTCATACCAAATATCAGGAGCAATTGCGCTCTACTGGTCTGTGAACAATATTTTCACCACCATCCAAGAGGTTGTTATTAATAAAAAGATGGAAAAACGACAAAACATTATAGAAGCCGAGGTTATTACTAAATAACAGAAAGCTTTATGGAAACAGATATCAAAAACATCATACAAGAATTTCTCACAAAGACTGGTTTTGATGTTAGTGCTGTTTCAAGTGATCTCGATATGGATTCTGGGTCGTTTATCTTTAGTATTGAGAGTAACGACTCAAGATTTTTGATCGGAAAAGACGGTGAAACTATCCAAAGTATTAATTATCTTGTAAAAAGATTCCTTGATAAAAAATATAAGGAAGGTGCACCCCAAATATTGATTGATATCAATAACTATCAAAAAGCAAAAATAGATAAAATTAAAACGATTGCGCATATGATGTCTGAACGAGCAAGGTTTTTCAAAAGTAGTATCGAGCTTCCACCCATGAATTCATTTGAAAGAAGGATTGTTCATGAATATGTTTCTAAACATAGTGACTTGTCTTCCGAATCAGCTGGTTTTGCTAAGGATCGACACGTAGTAATACGTTTTAATAAGGAAAATTAAAAGGAATAAGGATATGGTGAACCCATGTCCTTTTCTTTTATATAGTTAGACACAAACTTTTTCCTCTGGTATATTGAGGGTACCGATTAATAATTAAACAAAGTCAATCTAAGATTTATTCCAGAAAAACCAGAATTTCCGTATGTTTTATAAAATTTCTCAAGACGTAAGCCTATTTCATAAACATCAAAGCCTTTTCTAGGTAATTTTTTAGAGCGACACAATCGCTTATGAGTACAGTTAGTATAGTAATTTTCATCACTTCTCTTGTGGTCGGAGGTGTTGCTGGTTATTTTTTGAGAATTGCGATTTCTTTGGGTAAAAAAGGGGGTGTAGAGCTTGAAATAAAGCAAAAGATGATTGAAGCCAAAGAAGAAGCTCAAAAAATAATCACCGAGGCACAAGAAAAAGCAGAAGAGCGCCTTAAAGAAACTGAAGAAGAGGAAAAGAAGAAAAATGAAGAGATTCGAAAAAATGAAGAGCGTTTAAATAAAAAAGATGATTCCCTACTTAAAAAAGAAGAAGAACTTTCAAAAGAAGTAGAAAAAGTAAAACAGAAAATTGAAGAAGTTCAAAAGATAAAAGAAGACGTAGAAAGAAAAAAAGAAGAAGAACAGAAAAAACTTGAAGAAATATCAAGACTTTCTGAAGATGAAGCAAAAGAAAGACTCGTTGCACAAATCGAAGAAAAATATGAAGAAGATTTTCTGGTACGGATGCAAAAACTTGAAAATACTGCAACTGAAAAGCTTGAGCGAAGAGCAAAAGATATTCTTGCGACATCAATTCAACGTATTGCCAATGACAGTGTTTCAGAAATGATGGCAACGACAGTAAATATTCCATCCGAAGATATTAAAGGAAAGATTATCGGGAAAGAAGGTAGAAATATAAGGGCTTTTGAACGAGCATCTGGTGTCGAGCTTATTGTTGACGATACTCCTGGGTCAATCATTGTTTCGTCATTTGATCCAGTGCGTCGACAAGTTGCTCGTGTTGCTCTCGAAAACCTCATTATCGACGGAAGAATACAGCCTGCAAAAATTGAAGAGATGATCCAAAAGGCCCAAGAAGATATTAATAAGATTATTAAACAAAAAGGAGAAGAAGCGGTGTACGAGTGCGGAATATTTAATCTCGATCCACGTGTTGTTGCGATTGTTGGTCGTCTACATTTTAGAACAAGTTACGGCCAAAATGTATTAGCTCACTCTGTAGAAATGGCTCATGTTGCAGGAATTCTCGCAGAAGAACTAGGAGCGGATGTTGCTGTGGCGAAAGCTGGAGCACTTGTTCATGATATTGGAAAAGCACTTACGCATGAAGTACAAGGTACGCACGTTGAAATTGGAATGAGAATTCTTCAGAAGTTTGGAACTGATCAAAAGATTATTGATGCAATGAAATCTCACCACGATGAATTCCCGTATGAAACAATAGAAGCGCACATTGTTCAAACCGCTGACGCTATCTCTGGTGGACGACCAGGTGCCCGAAGTGATTCTGCTGAAAACTACATAAAACGTCTTACAGAACTAGAGTCTTTGGTTACAGGATTCAATGGCGTTGAAAAAGCCTATGCCATAGCGGCGGGACGAGAAGTGAGAGTCTTCGTAAACCCTGAAAATATAACAGATATTGCGGCAAAAGACCTTTCTCGAGATATTGCAGTAAAGATAGAAAGTGAACTAAAATATCCAGGAGAAATAAAAGTTGTGGTTATACGAGAACAAAGAATCATCAATTACGCACGTTAAAATTGGAAGACCCTCAGAAATGAGGGTTTTCTACTTCCCCAACACTTAATTGTGTTGCTATTGCAAGGTTTTTTGCTTGCTATATAATATACCTAGGCTTTTGTCACCGCGTTGTGCGGTAAGATAGTTTATTATTATTTTTAGATTATATTAACGTATGAATAAAGCATCACTTGTTGAAGCAGTACACGAAATGCTTGGAGGAACAAAAACTCAAGCAGAACAAGTTGTAGATGGTATTTTTGACACTATTACAAAATCTCTTAAGAAAGGAGATGAAGTGTCAATCTCAGGATTCGGTATTTTCTCAGCAAAGTTGCGAGCTGCTAGAACAGCACGAAACCCAAGAACAGGAGAAACAGTAAAAGTTGCTGCACAAAAAGTACCAAAATTCCGAGCCGCAAAAGCTCTTAAAGATGCAGTTAAATAAGAGCAGATATAATCTCTCATATTAGCTCCTCGGCTCGGAAATGAAAATGTTTTCATTTCTCTCGCCCTACGTCGCTAATAATCATAGTCTTTTCGAAAAGATTATCTTAAACAAAGAAAACCTGGTTTAAACCAGGTTTTCTTTGCTATGTGTGCGGGATAGGAGAGTCGAACTCCTCACCACAGTTTGGAAAACTGTTGTTTTACCGATAAACTAATCCCGCAATTGTTATAAAACAAGGATATCAAATATCTAACATATTCTCAATTCCCTATTGGTCGGGGTGCCGGGATTCGAACCCGGAGTCGCTCGTACCCAAAACGAGAATGTTAGCCGTTACACCACACCCCGTGTAGTAACAAAAGATATATTAGCATACTTTCTATTTAATACAATAAAAGAGGCCGTCAGAACGGCCTCTTGCGATATATCTTTTTTCCATATCGATTTCCCCCAACAACCTTGTTTTTTCGTTGCTTGAGCAGGCGATCCTTTGGCCAAACTTTAGGAGCTGGCTTTGGAACAAATGGAATGTCTAAATGGTTCTGGGTGATGACGATAGGTTCTACTTTTTGTGCTTCTTGAACTATCATTTCATGGATATCCACCACAGGAGGTCGGTTGCTATTCATGAGGATGATTGTGCTTATGTTTACCATGGCCATATTAAGGTCTATATCCTCAAGTAGGGTCTCATATGGAGCATCCAAAGAAATGTCTTCTTTAAAAAAACCAATGATTATCAATCCATGTTTCATGTGGAACGTTTGATTGCAGTTTAAACAAAAGAATGATTTTGTCAAAAGTGTTGTAGGTAGATAAAGAGGTGCGTCCTTTGACACACCTCTTTATATGCGCTTTATGCGCCTATTCTTTTTTAACCACACCCCTGTCGTTGGCTACTACGATAGGTATACCTATCTCTGCAGCTACCGTTTCCAGATCCTCCTTTCCCATTGTCCTGTGGTTTTTAAATGAATGAACGTTGCAGGAGAATACTATAATCCCAAATAATTGATTCGTCAATAAGTTTTTGTTTATAAAATGATATTTTCTAGGATCTCGACCTTCCCTATCTTTCTCTGAGGGTCAATATGGGCGCAGGCTAAATCTATTTGCCAAGGTGTTTCATTTGAAACATTGTTCTCCAAGAAGTAAACCTCTATAGTTCTTGTTATTTTTAAAAATTTCTGAAAACTAAGGTTTTCCTCAGGTCTATAAGTATTTTTTGTTTCATATGTAACATTTCCTCCTTTATATATCGTTGATATTTCACATGAAACACTTTTAACTTCAATAAAATGAAGAATGCCCTCTTTTTGAGCTACAATATCTATTTCCCCACCTTGTTTGGTGTAGTTTCTGCACAATATCTCAAATCCAAGCCTTACAAACTTTCTACAGGCTAGGTTTTCACCAATTTCCCCTATTTTCTGTGTTTTTGATGTAAATTTTTTCATCCCAATAGTGATTATTTAAAACTTCATAATTTTATGATTTACCAAAAACAGCTTTCTAATAACCTTAATCACTAACGGGACGCGATTGTTTCAGGTGAAACCTGAGTTCAGTATATATCAAAGTGTTTCAGATGAAACATTATATATGTTTCACGTGAAACATATATAATCAATGTTAGTATATAACCCTTATTTATCAACGTTTTTTAGAAAAACTCATAATAATTTTTAGTATAAAAGGGACAAAATAGGCTAGTTACCAACAATACTAACATGGTTATCCACATATCTTTGTAAATAAAACCTTATTTATCAACAACTTACCACTTAGTATAATTTAAGGACATATACAATAAGTTTGATAAGATGTCCCTTATAAAGGACATGAATAATAAAAGACAAATATAAAAGCCTAGATATTTGAATATCTAGGCTTTTATATTTGTGTGCGGCTAGGGAGAATCGAACTCCCGACTCATCCTTGGCAAGGACGTATTTTACCACTAAACCATAGCCGCAAGTGAGAAGTGAAATAAGAATACCATATATTCTTATTTTCTTCGAATGTAGCGGCTATACAAGGTTTACGCTTTTATAGCCGCAAAGTGATCATCGAAAACAATGATATCAAACTATTGTTTTTTGTGCACCCGCCAGGACTCGAACCTGGAATAACGGTTCCGAAGACCGTTGTGATATCCATTTCACCACGGGTGCAGGATTGTGTCATTATACACGATTTTACCATTTTACAAATAGCACAAAGGAGGGAATTGCTATAAAATGTGTATCATGAAGCAAATCTTTGATGTTCCCAAAGAAATAAAAATAATCACAGAAAAGCTAGAAAGTCATAACTTTGAAGCTTTTATTGTCGGAGGGTGTGTCCGAGATCTTTTAACAGGGAAGACTCCCCAAGATTGGGATGTAACCACAAATGCTACTCCCGAACAAATTCAATCACTTTTTCCAGAATCTTTTTATGAAAACAGTTTTGGAACGGTTGGAGTTAAAAACGAAAACGCTGAAGATGAAAAACTTAAAGTTGTAGAAGTGACCCCATATCGAGTTGAAGGTAGTTATTCAAACAACAGGCATCCAGACAGCGTTTCTTTTAGTCAGCGCCTAGAAGATGATTTAAAAAGAAGAGATTTTACTATGAACGCCATTGCATACTCTGTCTCGAAGCAAGAGATGATCGATTTGTATGACGGTGTTCAGGCAATTTACGACAAGATGATTATTGCGGTAGGGAATCCAACCGAGCGCATTAAAGAAGATGCTTTGCGTATTTTGCGAGCAGTGCGTTTTGCTTCACAACATGGTTTTGCGATTTCTCATGAAACGATGGTCGCGATTGTGGACCATGCCGATTTACTTGGAAATATTTCTGCTGAGCGTATTCGTGATGAGTTTTTAAAAATGCTTATGTCTTCAGAACCAATGACAGGAATTATTCTTTCTGAAAAGCTTGGGATTTTAAAATATATTATTCCAGAACTTGAAATAGGAATTGGTGTAGAACAAAATGGAAGCCATGTCTACGATGTCTGGGAACACAATCTTCGCACCATGCAACACGCAGCAGATAAAGAATGGCCACTTCATATTCGTCTTTCTGGATTACTTCATGATATCGGTAAACCGGCAACTCGCGAATGGTCAAAAGAAAAAAACGACTATACGTTTTATGGACACGAAGTTGTTGGTGCAAAAATAACAAAAAAGATTTGTGAAAGGCTGCGACTTTCAAATGATCTTACTGAAACAGTAACAAAACTTGTCAGACACCATATGTTTTTTGCTGATCCAGATACGATCACACACTCAGCAGTACGAAGACTTGTTGCAAAAGTAGGGAAGGAGAATGTGTGGGATTTAGTTAATCTGCGAATTTGTGATCGTATTGGTATGGGTAGGCCAAAAGAAGAGCCATATAGACTTCGTAAATATGAATCGATGATTGAAGAGGTGATGCGAGATCCTGTGTCGGTAGCCATGCTAAATATTAGTGGAGATAGATTTGTGGAGATGGGGTATAAGCCGGGAAGGGAAATGGGATGGGTGCTCCACACACTTCTTGAAGAGGTGTTAGATGATCCAATGAAAAATACAAAAGAATATTTAGAAGAAAAATCAAAAGAACTTTTTGCATTACCGAAAGAAAGATTACAGGCATTAGGTGAAGCAGGGAAGGATGCAAAAGATGATGCTGAAGATGCTGAAGTAAAAAAAATCCGCAAAGAATATAATGTGAAATAAAAAAGAAAATGCCCGACCTGTGAGGTCGGGCATTTTAGCACCTGTGCTGCCTTAGGCAGCAATGTTGTGAATCCTTCTTTCTTGTTGCAGGCTCCTCGTCCAATGTTTGATGGCAAGGTGAAGCCTGCTTGCTTTTTGTAATCCTTCCTTTGTTGTAGGAAATCCAACATGCTGGAGCTTCTCGCATAGTACTTCAGCCCTTGATAGGGTTTCTGTTGCTATCTCGTACATTTCAAGCATGGACAAAGACTCATCAAGACTCATCGAGCCTCGTGAGATCGATAAAGCGATCTCTTTCATTGTTCGTTCCCCGAGTTCTTCGAGGGGGAATTCCTTGAAGAATGCCAGAAGGAGCAAAAAGGTGAGTCTTTTCTCGTAGTGACTTGCTCGTATCCTTAGTAATCTGTCACGAAGTGAATGGAGGGCCCTAGTGTCGACACGCTCCTTTTCAGTTGAGGGTGTCCAAGACATTTTCCATACTACCACTCGAGGCACTTCTTTTTGTTCGAGGGGCTGGACGAGTTTCGAGTAATTTCTTCGACGAAATCCATTCCTTTTCCTTAATTGCATGTTTGGTTTGGTTTGTGCTCAAAGAGCTGGTTCGTTTTTATAATACTGAAAAATATATTTTTGTCTATAAATATTAATCGGCGTGTTAAAAAGAAAAAGGGCTTCGCGAAAGCGAAACCCTCAGGTCGTTATTCTTTTTTGGGTTCAGTATCGTCAACAGAGACCTCCACAGCTTGTCTCTGCATCTTCGTGTTCAGAATGATCTTAAACGTAAGTCCACCACCATTCTTTAGTTGTTCAAATGGAACTTCTCCCGCGACATCGCTTCTATGAAAATACAAGCCACCATATTCATAATGAATGAATCCGTACCCATGCTGTGTAAAGACACGAGAGATGGTACTTGAGTGTCGCATGTTCGGGTCAAAGATTTGACCTGCTCCGTAGAGTTCTGGAGGTACTTCGTCGACTTTTTCTTCGGTATCAGATCGCTCCTCTGGTTGAATCGGTTTCTCGTTACGAAAAATATTTAGAATGAGAGGGTCTTTTTGCTCAATGCCACGTTCAATGATCTTGCCCATTGGAAAGTAAGACATGACTTCCGCCTGAAGTTCTTTACTTGTCCACGTTGACTCGGTCTCACCGGTTTCGCTATGTTTGTATTCCAAATTCCATGCAAGAAGGAGTGTTGGCACTCCATACTTATGAAGTTTTCGAACAACTCCTACATGATCTACATCACCAGTGATAAGAACTACAATATCGAGTTCTTTCCTAATTACCGCTTGATCGAGTACTTCAATTGCCATAAGGCTGTCGATACCTTTTTCTCTTTTGGTGCCGTTCGAGTCTTCTCGAAGAGGGAGGTAGTGAGTAGTGATATTGTGATACTGTAAAGTTTCATCAAACCCCCTCTCTTTGGTCAGCCTATCCAACGCATCTTCTTTGATCTCTTGTGTTCTGAGTCTGCCTCTGAAATAGTGAGCAGAAACAACTTTGCAAGTTAAGGGGTTTTTTCTTTCCCATCTAGAAACTTGTTTTTCGATATACATATGAAGACCCTCGAAAGATAAAGGGCTTTTCCAAGAGTGTTCGTACTTGTAGTACTTGTTGATCTTGCCGTAATGAAAACCATCGTAAAATACTCCAATCCGTACCATTTTCTGTTGTATTAGTACATGTATGTTTACATAGATAGTACTGAGTAAGTTATTTTTGTCAATTATAAAAAGAAAGAAGCCCGCCGATGGGGCGGGCTTCGGTCATGATCTGTATATAACTATGCGGCGGCCATACCTTCGGGGGCTTCCCATTCGAATGGTGCCATCTTCCTTACGATCGTTTGGATCTCGAAAGAGTATCCAAACTTACTCAGACAGAGCGCATTCATGAGTTGGCCCATTGCCGCATCTCTGACCCTTTCGCTGAAGTAGTTGTCGAAAGCAATGGCCAAGCACTTGGCAGCGAACTCGTTCGTGTCTGCATCTTCCCCGACGAACATTTCGGCGAATTTATTCCGGAGATATTCGCTTTTTGTCATTCGGCTAATGATCTTCTGTCCCAGCAGAACACGGAGATTCTCCACAGTAGACTTCTCGTTTTTGTGGATTTGCATTCCAGCGATCACTTTACCGATCTTTTTAACGAGATCGGTCTGAGACATTAGGAGGGTGTTGCTATTCATCTCTACAGACGGTTTTGTTAATTGAACAAGCGTTTCTCAAGATTAAATATAACATAAATATACCATATTGTCAAGTATACCCAACTACAACACCATCAAGAATTTAGGTAGGAAAATTATAAGTCCTACAACTGAAGCTGTAATAGAAGCAATAAGTACTGCGCCAGCAGCGACGTCTTTTGTGTACTTTGCAAATTGGTGATATTCCGGAGAGGTAAGATCAATATCAAATTCAAGGGCGGTGTTGAATGCTTCTGCTGCCAATACAAAACCGATTGAGAGAACTACAAATAACCACTCAGTCTGTGAAATATCGAATACAAATCCAAGCCAAACAGTGATCAGTCCAACACTAATTTGTATCCAAGAGTTGTGTGTTGTTGTGAGAAAAACTTTTAAACCATAAAAAGCGTTTTCAAAACTCTGTACTCTTTTTACAATACTAAAAATTTGTTTTTCTGATTTATGATTTTTATTCTTCATAGATATAGTGTACTACAAGTTAATTTCAATCGGGCAGTGATCTGAGCCAATAAAGTTTGCGTGTGTTTTAAAGTTTTGTATTTTTGAAAGTATTTTTGGGGAAGCAAAGAAGTAGTCGATACGCCAGCCAACGTTTCGTTCTCGCGCTCGAGTTTTTTGGTCCCAGTATGTATAGACATCTTTTTTGTTTGGATAGAAATTTCGAAAGACATCAGCATATCCATCGCTAATCACTTCATCGATCCATGCGCGTTCTTCGGGTAAGAATCCTGTATTTTTTTCATTTTCTTTTGGGCGAGCAAGATCGATTTCTGTGTGTGCAGTGTTTACATCTCCTGTGAAGATTATTTGTTTACCAGATTTTTTTAGCTTATTGATGAATGTTAAAAATGCATCATAGAATTCTAATTTATACGCTAAACGTACTGGACCACCTCCACCGTTAGGGAAGTAGCAATTAATTAATACAAAATCTTTAAAGTACGCCACAACGGTTCGTCCTTCATCGTCATCACCTGGCATACCAATACCATAGGTAACCTTTTCTGGTTTTTGTTTTGTATAGATAGCTACTCCACTGTAACCCTTTTTTATTTTTGAGCTCGAGAAAAATGAGACGTATCCTTTTGGCTCTAGGATTTCTTTGGTGAGCTGTGAAATTTCCGCTTTTGTTTCTTGAAGACAGAGAATGTCTGGCTTTAGCTTAAAAGCTTCAGCAAATGCACCCTTTTTTACACCCGCCCTAATACCATTTATGTTCCATGAGATAATTCGCATAGTGTGATTATATCGTAGCCTTTGAAAAAGAGATACGGAGAGATACTTGACAAAATAGTATAAATATGATATAAATATAGAGAACCAAACACTCGTACCATGAAACATACGACATGTCAGGAAGTAAAGTCGCGCTTTCTCACGATCGGCCTTATGTCGATCCTTCCAGCCCTCACCATGCTGAGAATGATATTGGAAAAACTCTAAGATAAAATAGAGCATGGAACAATTTCGAAATTGGGTGGAAAGTGAGGGTGGGACATACTCACTAGGTCTTGTTCTGATAATCTTTTTGCTCGCGTGTACTGGATTTTGTTGAGCGGGAAGATCGCCATACTGAAAAGCCCCGTTATGCGGGGCTTTTTCTTTAGTTTTTTTGAAGAAGCGTAATGACAAATACTTCGTTGTGGTGTTCAGGGATAATAATATGTTCCTGGTTGATAACATTCATGTTGTCTCCATAAAGATCTATAATTTCATCATCACCAAAGAAATAGTAAGGTAGTCCCTCAGCCTCGTAGTTACTTACCCCTGATTCTTTAGGGTGAAACGACAGAAACTGTTCTGTGTTTTTAGAAAACGATACATTTAATATATGTCCACCAGGTTTCAATACTTTATGGAGCGCTTCTCGATACTTTTTAAAATCTTCTGAGTGAAGATGTTGCACGAGTCCAAAGTCGGTAATCACATCAAATGCATTTTCAGCAAACGGCATATCAAATATGTCGGCAGCAAGAAATCGAATACGGTCTTCTATTTTTCGAAAATATACTTCTTGGTTATTTGCATCAATAATGCTTTGAATATAATCAATACCAATTACTTTAAATCCTGCATCAACAAAAAGAAAAGGCCAAACCCCGCGACCACTACCAAGGTCCAATACTGTGCCACCCTTAGGAATATATGAAATATATTCAAATACTTTTGAACGGTAATTTTTATGCGTCCAAATATCAGAACCAGTTCGATAGGCGAGTTCAAAATATTTTTTATTTTCCTCGTACGACATGTTAGGAATAGTTTATCATGTTGTCCTCTGGATTTTTTATACAAAAGTGTATAAGATGAGCAAAGATTGTTTTTTACTCACTAAACCCTTCTCTGCCATGGATGCGGTACTGCTTTTCGCCATACTTTTCTCAGGGTCTCTCTTCATCATCAGCAGGTGCGGAGTCGGCTCCGACAACCCCTCCCACATTTCTACGTAGACCATACAGCCTCTTGTGAAAATCTCGCAAGAGGTTTTCACTTTTTATAGATCAGATTTTTTCCTACTATGAAATTTCTTATGAATATCTTTTAGTTGGCTATCAGTGACATGGGTATAGATTTGTGTTGTTGCAATGTTCGCGTGGCCAAGCATCATTTGTACACTGCGAATATCGGCGCCGTTTTGAAGGAGGTCTGTGGCAAATGAGTGGCGAATAACGTGAGGAGTTACCTTTTTTGAGATACCAGCTTTAATCGCATATTTTTTAACAAGACGTTCAATTGAACGAGGAGTAAGGCGCATATTTTTCTTTTCGCTTTTGTTGTTACTAAATTGTACAAACATTGCTTCATCAAAATCTTTCCGTGACTTTAAATATTTACGAACAGCGTCTTTTGCAGATTCAGAAAGAAATACAACACGAACTTTTTCTCCTTTTCCTCGAATAGAAAATTCATCCTTTGAAAGATCTAGGTCTTTATTAAGACTTGCGAGCTCGGATACTCGGAGTCCTGTTGAGAAAAAAAGTTCAAGTACGGCTCTGTCACGAAAAGCAGAAGGGGAGTCACCCTCTGGGGCGTTTAAAAGTCTTTCGAGTTCGTTTCCTGAAATAAGATCAAGGCTACGCTGTGAAATCTTTGCCAACTCTATTTTGTCCGGAGTCATTGTGGTGACACCACGTTTCATCATGTATTTTAAAAAAGTTCGAAGAGCTATGAGATGGTAGTTCTGGGTATTTTTTTTCAGGTTTGCCTGAGATTGGCCCTTTACTTTTACACCGAGTTGTCGGTTTAGGTGGATTCTAAATTCTCTGAGCTTGTCTTCGGTAATTTTTGAAACATCTTTTACATTTGCAAATTCAAAAAAACGAGTTAAGTATCGGTCGTAATTTTCAACCGTTTTTAAACTAAGACCTTTTTCGATTTCTAGGTATTCAAGAAATTGTGTTTTTGCTGAGCTTGTATTCATTATCTTCTATTGTATCGTATGTGTCGGAAAATAAAACACATAAAGATGAGCTATTGACAAACAAGTATATTTTATGCTATTATGTATGCAGTTTCGTAAGAATATATTTTCATAAAGGGATTTTTAAAATACTCTTGCCGTATGGGTGGCCTTAGGTCAAACGAAGGGTGAGACTCTTGCGAAATAGAAATTTATATAGTAATATCAGGCCCATGTTAAAAACAGCGAAAAAAAGTAAGATAATCAAAAAAGCAGCTTTGAACGACAAAGACACAGGGTCTTCACATGTTCAAATTGCCTTGCTGTCTGAAGCGATTAAGGAACTTTCTTCTCACTTGAAGACTCACAAAAAAGATAATCACTCACGACGAGGACTTATCAAAATGGTTTCAAAGAGACGAAAGCACCTCAAATATCTTGAAAGAACAGATAAAGTTGCCTACGATAAGATTGTCGCTGATCTAAAAATCAGTTAATCAAAACAAAAATCCCTTCTCGAAAGGGGTTTTTGTTTTTAGGTGTTACTATATATACGTGAGAGTTTCATACTCTTGTGATTTTTATAAAAGATGTTTGCTTACTTTTTTCATGACAAAAAAGTAATAAAAATCTAGACCCGCACTTCACACCTAAAAATAATATGTTTTAAGCCAAGAAATGACTAAACTCGCAAGCCATGAGGCTTGCTCAGACAGTACTCATTTCTAAGGCAAAACAATATTATTTTTTACGGTGCTCTCGTGCAGGGTCGGAAGATTTAATTTTTAAATATGATAATAAAACATACAGAACAACGTGTCGGAATTTTTATCGACACACAAAATTTATACCATTCAGCAAAAAATTTGTTTGGTCACAAAGTGAACTTTGCAGAAATTGTGAAAGACGCTCTTGCGGGTAGAAAACTCATTCGCTCGATTGCGTATGTGATTACGTCTGAAGCGGGAGACGAACAAGGTTTCTTTGAAGCTCTTCACAAGAATGGTATTGAAACAAAAACAAAAGATCTACAAGTATTTTTTGGAGGATCTAAAAAGGGTGACTGGGATGTCGGTCTTGCTGTTGATGCTATTACCATGGCGCCAAAACTAGACGCCGTGATTATTGTTTCTGGAGACGGAGACTTTGTTCCACTTGTTGAATATTTACAAATTCACTCTGGTATTCAAGTAGAGGTTGCGTCATTTGGGCAATCGTCATCTCAAAGACTGATAGACGCCTCAGACGATTTTATGGATTTATCAAAACATCCAGAAAAATATTTGATTGGATTCCGACCGCGAAAACAAAATAAGAAAAAACAGAAACATCATCAAGCTACAAAAGGAAACGTGACGATAAGTCGAGTAAAACCAGAGTAATAATCAATAATAAAAGACTTCAAAAAGAAGTCTTTTATTATTGACAAAACCGCTTATATATGATATAAGGTTTCTAAAAGAACATTAAGTTATGAATAAGCAACAAAACAAATCAGACAAAGGGATGACATACGAGCAACTCATGAGTTCTCATCTCATGAAGTTTCCGTCACATAGCAAAGTGGTGCACACCATCTTTCATCCATTTCTAATAGCGCTGGTGATTGCGATATCGACAATAGGGTATACATGGATAAAAGATGGTGACCCAGGTTTTGCTCTTATTGTCGGAGTGATTAGTGCCTACGTGTCTTTCAAGATGTACTACGCTTCGTCTCAGTTGACGGGCCATGGAGTTGGTATTATCAAGAAGGGAAAATTCTCTGTGCTCGGATTACCTAGCATTCTGGTCTTGCTTTACAGCATCGCATTGTTATTATTGCTGGGAATGCTCATTATATCTCATACAGCTGAAGATGGTCATTTTCCCAGTTTCTACGCAAGAGCACAGGTTTTTACTCTGTGCGCTTTGTTTTCCTTCGTCATATCACTGTTATCGTGGAGATTTCATATTTACCACGAGACATGGTACGGTAGTGAACATGATGCAAGGCTCGAGTTCCAAAAACGTGGCCTGTCCAAATCAGATATTGAAGCCAAAGTGGCTCTTCTGAAAAGGAATGGCATTATTGCTTGATCAAACCAACCAAAGAGATACACCGACCCAATGGGTCGGTGTTCTTGTTTTTATATGTAGAAAAATTTATACTCAAAATATTAAATTTAATTTGTTTATTTTCGGGCGAGTAGCGTTGAAACAAAAGTTTCAATCCTAAGGCTCGAAAATAAGCTTATAGAGGATTTATCCCGTTAGAGATGTTCAGTTTATATAATCTCTACGGAACATGGTGGAGAAGTAGAAGATAGAAGATATTTATAAATTTATAATAAGATACGCACATTAAAAATGTACTATCTCTAACGGGATGAATAAAAAAGAATATGGAGTGGAGATTGGAGGTAAAAAGATAACAGCAACTTTTTCTAATTTAGTAGAACAATCACCATCTGTAATTATGGCGTGTGGAGAAACTAGGGTGCTTGTGACAGCGGTGATGTCAAAAGAAAAAAGCACTACTGATTTCTTTAATCTTACGGTTGACTATATTGAAAAGTTTTACGCATCAGGAAAAATTGGAGGTGGACGTTTTATGAAGCGAGAAGGTAAGCCAACCGATGAAGCGATTCTCGCTGGGCGTGTTATCGATAGAACACTCAGGCCACTCTTTCATCAGCACATGGAATATGGCGTGCAGGTGATCGCTACAGTTTTGGCGATGGATGAAAGTATTGACCCTGGAATTCTTGCGGTGAATGGTGCCTCTCTCGTTCTTCATACTTCAAACATTCCTTGGAATGGGCCAATTGGCGCGGTTCGTGTTATAGAACGAAATGGAGAATACCTTGTGAATCCATCACAAAAAACTCGAGGAGAAGGTTTTGAATACGATCTTATTGTCTGCGGAAAGGATAATAAAATAAATATGATTGAAGCAGTTGCATATCAAATACCCGAAGATGTTATTGCAGCGGGCTTAGCTAAAGCAGAAGTCGAAATCGCTAAACTTGAAATGTGGCAACAAGAGATTCGTAAAGATATTGGAGCGCCGAAAAAAGTTTTAGAAATTTTAACGTTAACCAATGAAGTATTGGCGTTGTTTGAAGACAAGATTCGTCCTGTGCTGAAGGAGCATGCAATTACTGGTACCTCTGGAAAAGCGAAAATGGAAGAACTAAAAAGTATGTGGAAGGAGCTCCTAAAGACACAGTTTCCAGAACAAGAAAACTTTAAAAAAGAGATAGATTATTTTGAAGCAGAGCTCGATAGTTTTTTGCACAGTGAAGCGATAGAAAACAATGTGCGAGCAGATGGCCGAGCCATGGATGAACTTCGTGGACTGTACGCGCAAGCAGGTGGTTTTTCGACTGTGCTTCACGGCAGTGGTATTTTCTATCGAGGTGAAACACATATATTTACAGCGCTTACCTTGGGTGGACCAGAAGATGCTCAGCTTATTGATGGCATGGAAACAGAAGAAAGTAAGAGCTTCATGCATCACTACAATTTCCCACCGTTTTCAGTTGGTGAGATGGGCCGAGCAGGTTTTGTAAACCGTCGTGAGGTAGGACACGGGGCACTTGCAGAAAAAGCTCTTGAAGTTGTGCTACCAAGTAAGGTTGATTTTCCGTACACGATCCGATTAGTTTCGGAAGCTATGTCGTCCAACGGTTCAACATCTCAAGCTTCTATTTGTGCTTCGACGCTTGCCCTCATGGATGGCGGTGTTCCAATCAAAGCACCTGTTGCAGGTATTGCTATGGGGCTTATGTATAAAGATGAACAGAACTATAAAATCTTAACTGACATACAAGGCCCAGAAGATCATTATGGTGATATGGATTTTAAAGTTGCCGGAACAGAGCATGGGCTCACTGCGATACAACTTGATGTAAAAGTTGATGGTGTTTCAAGAAAAATTCTTACTGAAGCAATGATGCAGAGTTTGAAAGCACGAAGTGCAATTTTACAGACAATTAAAGAGGCAATACCAGCGCCGCGAAAAGATATTTCACCATTTGCTCCAAAGATTGTGGTGGTGAAAATAAGTCCAGAAAAAATTGGTATGGTGATTGGATCGGGAGGAAAGACAATTAATGAAATTCGAGAAAAGACAAAAACTGAAATTACTATTGAAGATGACGGAACGGTATTTATTACAGGAAAGGCAGAGGGTCCAGAACAAGCGAAAAAGATTATTGAAAATATGACACACGAGTGGAAAGTAGGAGATGTTTCGAATGCAGAGATTGTCGGTATTAAAGACTTTGGCGCCTTTGCGAAAATGATGAATGGACAAGAAGGCATGATACATATTTCTGAAATTGCACCATTTCGAGTAGAAAAAGTAGAAGAGGTTTTAAAACTCGGACAAGTTGTTCCAGTTAAAGTTATTAAAAACGAAATGGGTAAACTTGGACTTTCTATTAAAGAAGCTAACAAGGATTTTATAAAAAATCCTAAAGCATAAACAAGAAAAAACCAGCACTATAAGATGCTGGTTTTTTCTTTGACAATTTTAAACTAGTAAGTAATATAGTTCGAGTACGTTCATTGTGTTCGGAAATAAGCAGGGGTAGCTCAGCTGGTTAGAGCGTGTGATTCACATACACAAGGTCGTGGGTTCGAGTCCCACCCCCAGCTCGAAGTTTAAGGACCTTAGTATTAGAGAGGAGGGCGTAGCTCAGCTGGTAGAGCACAAGGGTATAAGTCTTGGTGTCGCAGGTTCAAATCCTGTCCCCTCCACGAAGCCTGTTTGCAATTGCAAGCGGGCTTTTTCTTTCTCTTAAAACAAACAACGTATGGTAAACTATTTCTATGACTTTGGATCAAGATAGAGATATCTTAAAAAATGAATTAGAAAAAACAACCGATACCTCTGGAGCAAAGGAGACAACAGAAACCAAAAAAGTTGGTGTTGGTATTCGAACGTATGCTGCCGATATTGGTGATATTATGCGGCGTGAAAAAGGTTCGGTGATTAAGATTGCTCTCGCCGAACAGGAACGACGACAAGCCTATAAAGAGCAAAAAGATCCAACAAGTACACGAAATCTTATTGTCATCTTGCTTGGTGTGATGTTTATCGTCGCCGGTATTCTTATTTTTGTATATACCATTATGAACAGAGAGGCACCGGTTTCTGTGGTCGCACCAATTACATCTCCAAGTCTTATTTATTCTGAAAATCAAACTCAGACAGATGTTACAAATCTCACGCGAGGAAATCTGTTTACTACAATACATACCACAGCCAAAGCTTCTTTCGCTGAAAATGAAACCATTACCAATATGTCTATGACGAGCCAGGCAGCCGCTGGTCGTACACTTATTCCTGTCACTATCTTATTTAATAAGCTTGGTATAAAAATTCCAGAAAGTGTTGTGAACACCCTAACGGGTCAATTTATGCTGGGTGTATACAAGGTTGAAGATGAAGGTAATCTTTTCTTAATTTTTAAAGTAAAAGATTTTAATCAGTCATTTTCTGCTATGAAAGATTGGGAAATTTCAATGGCAAATGACCTCGTACGACTTTTCCAGATAGATCCAAAATCGTTTACGGGAGATATCTTTTTTAGAGAATTTCAAAGTGGTGTTACTTTTAATAAAGAATCAAGAAATCTATATGATGAAGATGGGACACTTGTGTTTTCGTATGTGTATCTCGACAGAAGTACCATTCTTATGACAAATCATAGTGCTTCCGTTGAAGAAATTGTTAAAAGAATAAATTCACAAAGTATTAAATAATTGTTACTATAACTATATGGATATACAAACGTTAAGAGGAATACTCTTAGAAGAACGTGCAAAACTTGAAATGGAACTTTCTGATCTTGGTATTATGGATCCTGAAACAGGAGATTGGGGTGCATATCAAAAAGAAGGCGAAGCAGAAGTCTCAGACAAAAATGACGCCGCAGATTTTGATGAAGATTTTGCGATACGAGCAAATATGTTGGGGCAACTTGAAAAACGTTATCTTGATGTTAAAAATGCACTTGCAAAAATTGAGCGCGCAGATGGAAGTTTCGGAAAGTGTGAAATTTCAGGCAAAGATATTGAAGAAGACAGACTCCTTGCAAACCCTGCAGCACGAACATGTAAAGAGCATATGAACGACTAACAAAAATCCCACACTCTGTGTGGGATTTTTACACACGTTTAAAATTATCTATTTAATAAATGTTCTATCTGTTGTTAATATAGAAATATGTCATTCTCACGAGTGTATTCTGCTCAAGTGAATGTTTTGGACGGGCAATTGATAACCATAGAAACAGATATCTCGAGAGGTCTGCACAACTTCTCGGTTGTTGGTCTTGCTGACAAAGCTGTTGAAGAGGCTCGTGATCGAGTCGGCTCAGCTATCAAAAATTCAGGGCTTACATCTCCTAAACAGAGTAATCAAAAAATTACCGTTTCCCTTTCTCCTGCTTCGGTTAAGAAAGAAGGATCATATTTTGATTTAGCGATAGCTCTTGGTTATTTGCTTTCTAATGACGCACTACTCTTTAACCCTGACAAGAAGGCATTTATCGGAGAACTTTCTTTAAATGGTGACCTTAAACCGGTAAAAGGAATCTTGGCACTTGTAACAACGCTTTACGATCTTGGTTTCGAAGAGGTGTTCGTTCCTTTCGCGAATAGAGAAGAAGCCGCTCTTGTAGAAGGAATAGCTATTTTCCCAGCAAAAACATTGCTCGACGTTATTAACCATCTTAAAGAAGAAGAGCAGTTTTCTTTGGTGGTCCAACCTATAACAGAAATTATTTCACAGCAAACAAAAGCACATAATGACTTTTCTGATATTCGCGGACAAGATGTTGCAAAGCGCGGGCTTGAGATAGCGGCTGCTGGTGGACACAATATTGCCATGTATGGACCACCGGGAACAGGTAAGACAATGTTGGCTCGTGCTTTTTCTGGTATTTTGCCACCACTCTCGAAAGAAGATATTTTAGAAATTACTAAAATACATAGTGTTGCTGGAATATTGGACGGAGCTCTTGTAACACAGTCACCGTTTCGCTCGCCCCACAATACATCAAGTTATGTATCTGTTATCGGCGGGGGAACATTTCCAAAGCCGGGAGAGGTTACACTCGCTCACAAAGGAGTTTTATTTTTAGATGAATTTCCAGAGTTTGATAGACGAGTACTTGAGTCTCTTCGGCAACCACTTGAAGATAGAGTTGTACATATTGCTCGTTCAAAAGGTACAGCAGTGTTTCCTACAAATTTTATTCTTATTGCGGCGATGAACCCTCCACCAGACAATGCTACGGCAAGTGATATTGTAAGATATAAAAAGAAAATCTCTGGACCCATTATCGATAGAATAGATATGTGGGTTGATGTTCCAAAAATTGACTATGAACTCTTAAGTACCAAAGAAAAAAGTGGAGAATCAAGTAGTGTTATTACACAAAGAGTGTTGCGAGCTCGTGAACGTCAGAACAAAAGGCTTCAAAATTCTGAAGCTAAAACAAATAGTGAAATGTCTGTTCGAGATTTAGAAAAAACAGTTATTCTTTCTCCTGAAGTGAAGCAGATTTTGAATATGTCGGCTGAAAAACTTGGACTCTCCGCACGTGCGTACCATCGAGTGATTAAGCTCGCTCGAACAATCGCTGATCTTGATAATAGTGACAATATTGTAAACAAGCATATTCTTGAAGCATTGGCCTATCGACCAAAAGAGTATATATAAAAAACGCTCTCAACTGAGAGCGTTTTTTTACCATACTGGGGTTTTCATCGGGCCTTTCTTTCCTCGGTATTCAATGTGTAGGTGTGGACCTGTTGAACGTCCCGTGTTTCCAACTTCACCAATTTTTTCTCCTTGTGAAATCGTTTGACCTTGGGTTACTTCGATTTTACTCATGTGAGCGTAGAGTACATTTGCTCGTCCATCGTCAATGATGATCATATTTCCGTATCCTCCGCTCCAGCCGTATCGAACAGCAATTACTCGACCAGCAGATGAAGCAACAATATCAGTCCCTTCTTTTGCCGCAAGATCTTGTGCTTGGTATGGACCATGGAACCCTTGGCTTTTTACAGAACCTCGTGGTACTGGGTGGCCGTAGAACCCTGCCGGATAGCTACCATTTGGAGCAGTAGATGTTTTTGTAGACACCGTAACCTTTGTTCCTGTGGCTGGTTTTACTGGTTCAACAGGAAGCGCCTCCGCGTTTGGAATAATAATCTCAGAACCAACAACTAGTTTTCCATCTTCACTAATATCATTGAAAATAGCAATATCTGTTTCGTCACTCTTCCATTTTTTTGCAACACTTGCGAGCGTGTCTCCTTTTTCTACCGTGTAAGCAACACCATCTACTGGAAGCACAAGAATTTCTTGTCCCACTTTAAGATCGCTATCTTTTCGAATGTTGTTAAATCCTCGTATCGTGCTTACTTTTACACCATACATTTCTGCTATTTGAGAGAGAGTATCTCCTTCTCGTACTGTATAGACGCTAATTTCATCGTTCGTAGAGCTTGTTATCTTTGTTTTCTCACCTTCTGTTCCTGGCGCTGTTGCCATAAGGGCGTTTTCTTCAATCATGATTTCAGCTCCGCCGGTAGGTCCTCCAGTTCCAAGTGACATTTCAGATCTCAAAATCTTAAGATTTTGAGAATTTGAGTTCAAATTTTTTGATTTTATCACTTCATCAGCACCTGATTGTGCGATAGGTAACACCACAAGAGAGAATGTAAGGGCAAAAGGGATAGAAGCTTTTCCAATGAAAAGCCATTTCTTAAAGCTATTTGATACCCGTCCCGAAAACTTTTTATATTGAGAGGAATCTGGGTCTTGTTGTGGTGTTTTAATAAGCCTTTTTGGTTTATTGTTGATTAACATTCCAGAAAAACCTTTATTTCACAATGTATATTTGAAATTTGGTTTACAGTTCGTACCCTCAAATCAACACGTAAGTAAGATGGTATCCTACCCCAAGAAGAGAGTCAATCGATTTGTGGATAAACCAAAGCTTGGGGTTTTTGTCAAAATTTGTTGTATAATAATTTCATTATGGCTCCCAAAAATAGATTAGAGAGGCAAAGAATTGGACTATCTGATGAAGCCTTTGAATATAGAAGAAAAAGAGCCGAAGAATCATCGCCCGTATCAACAGTAAGTGAGGTCGAGGATACCAATTCTGAACCTTCACAGGGGCTAGTTTCTAGAAAATCTGCCGATGATACATGGTCAGAGAAAGCCGGAGGGGGTTTTTCTTCTGCTCACGTTTTCTATGATAAAACACAAGAAAATCCGACACCAAAACTAGGCTTAATCGATGCTGTCCAAGGTTCCGGAGAGCCCGTGGACAGAAAAGGCCTCTTTTATACTCAAGTGGTTCAAGAGTTAAAGGAGCCAAATAAAAGAGATCTTAAAATTAAAGAAAGGGTATTACAAAGATTGGAAGAAATTAAAGAACAGAGGAGGGTAAAAGACGGAGATACCTATAATGGTGAATTGCAACATGCAAAAGGTTATCTTACTATTGCCGAAAGATATTTCACTGCAAGTGGAGATTCTAGAAAACGCCCTTACTCTAAAGAACAATCAGTAGGAATTGTGGAAGATCAACTTGCTGCTCTACGCGAAAATAAAAAGAGTAAAGATAGAGAAAATATTTTATATGTCAGTGAGCGCATTAATCTTGAAGGTGAGGTGAGCAAGCTTCGTGAGAAAATTCCTGAAACACAAAGAATTATTGCACAGCTTACAAGAGAGGAGAAAGATCAAACAAATAAAGGTCAAGACACCACTGAGCTATCTTCTAGAATAGCAGGCCTCAATCAATTCATTGATCGTATAAGTAATGATCTTGAATATAAAGAATCATTACTTGAAATGATTGATACAGGTATTGATTTAAAAGAAATCGAAGCTTTCTCAGATGAAGACATTAATTTTTATATTGAAGAACGACGAAAGATAAAAAAAATAGAATCTCTTGGAAATAACATAGATTCGCTCCATGAATTAGGTTTTTCCAATGAAGATGTTATTGGTCTTTCTGATAGAGAAATTCATACTATTTTACATACGCATATCAACAAAAAGGACTGGATTTCTTCATTCGATGATTCAGAAGAAAAAGAAATACAATTTTCTCTTAATAAAATTCCCGAATCTAAAGATCTTTTAGCATTAGGATTTAGTGCAAACGAAATCCTTCATGTTGTTTCCGAAGAAGATAGAAAAAATATTCTTGATAAAAAAATGTCTCGCGATGAATGGATTGTCGAGAGTCGTAAAAAATATTCAAATGAAAATAAAAGCTCTGTTCAATCACCAGAAACTTTCCGTGGAGGGGCGAAAGATCTCGAGGATCCCTTTAAAAGGTCAACCAGTGAACATGAGTTAAAAAATATTAATTTTCTCATTGAAGCTTTTAGAAAAGACAGAAGAAAGGCCGAGCAGGAGAAGAATCAAGACGAAGTCAGAAAAATCGATGGAGACATAGAGATCTTAATGTCTAGAGCGTCTTCACTTAAGGGTGGTGAAAAAATACATCATTGGCCGCCACAAGACGTCCAGCTCAAAGACGGCGTTGTTCGTCACTGGCCACCTGTTACTCCAGCCTTGAGTCCAGAAGTTTTTCGCGGAGGAGCCAAAGATCTTGTTGATCCATTCAAAATTGATGAACAAAGTGCATCTGTTGAAGAGGTAAAAGAAGTACTCGATACTACAAAAGAAGGATCTGGCAGCCTATCTCTTTTTGACCTTGGTTACTCTCGAGAAGAAATCCTCAATTTTTCAATTGAAGAACGAGACGAAATTTTTAAAAAACAAATACGAAAAGAAGGTGCACCTACTGTTGTTGCACAATTCCCACAACAAGATTCTTTAAAAGAGTCAGCACCTGTTACTTCAGGGGAAGGTTTCTATACGTTTAAAGAAGAATATGCTGGCCATGATGGAAGCTACTATTCATCAACCCGTAAAGTGTCCAAGGGCGAACTCATCGATTTATTAAACAATAAAAATAGTGCAGATGTTTCTCGTATTGCTGAACAAAAAACCGTAGGAGGGCTCACACCATCGGTTATAGAAAAAGTTGCCCCAGCAAACCCAGAAGAAATCAAAAAACTCATCGAAGAAAAGAGGTTAAGAAGACAGGCCTTAGATGATTTTGAAAAGAATAAGGAAGAGCTCGAGCGTAATGGCTGGAGTCTTGAAACTTACGGAAATCTCACCGAAACAGAAAGACAGTTTGTCTTTTGGCACCATGTGAAAGCAGGAGATTTTAAAAAAGAAGGAGATGGAAATGTTTCAACTGAGAGTACTACTGAACAAGCCTCAGAAGAAGAAACAGTAGATGAGTTTGTTGATTCACTTGTTACAGGAGATAGAATTAAAGAAGGAAAAATTTCTTTGACAGAGTCAGAGATGGTTTTTTACAACAAGTACAAAGATCAAGTCGATGCAGAAATGAGTAGAAGAGACGCTCAAAGAAAAGAGCAATATGAATTAAGCGCACGAGGGGTTTCTGAAGGTGCAAAGGTCTTCCTAAAACAAGAGAGAGGTGCAGCGGAAGTGGCGCGTGAACAAAAATCTTTTGCAGAAGTTTTAGAAAAAGGTTATGAAAACTTTGACAAGACAAAACTTATTGAAATCGCAAAAGGGCGAGGACTTCCCTCAGGTGGAGACAATCAGACTCTGATAGAAAGGATCGCAAAAGACGATGCTGAAAAAAATAGAGAAGACTTTGGTTTTGCGAGTGAACAGGTAAAAAATAAACTAGCAGACTATAGTTTGTCTGAAAAGCAAATGCTCAAACTTTCGCCTGAATTCTTCTCTCTTTCTTCTGAAAAGCAGATGTATCTTTTCTCGAAGCTCGAGCAAAAAATATATCGAGACACTGACTTTGCTTCAAAAGATAAAAATGAAGAAGAAATGAAGAAGATGGGTTTTTGGAAAAGACTCAGTGCGAGTTTTGCAAAAGGTCAACGACAAGTTTCTTTGCGTGAACAAATGATTCAAAAGATTAAGTCAGGCGGTATTCTTGAATACGGTCAAGATATTTCTGCGCTTAATACCTACTTGCTTGATACTCCAGAACTTCGCTATGAACCAAATGAAAAAGGTCGTCTTGTTCCGTATTTTGAATACGTTGATACTGCTTCATCAGACAAAAAGTTTGAAACACCAAAAACATTCCTCAATATTTCAGCAAGTCGATTTGGTGAAGTTCCTTTTGAATGGTCACTACCTTCTGCAACAAGTAGACAGCGTGAAATGTACCAACAAGCCTTCTCAAGTTATACCGGTGCAAAAGAGTCATACGTAAAAAGTATTCTTGATGAAGCGGCGAAGAAAAATCCGAATCTAAGTTCTGAAGAAAGAACGACACTTGAAAAAAAAGCACGACTCGAAATGATGCGCACAGATGCAAAAGTAAGATTTGGCAGTTTTATCACGCAAAATCCAGAAATGGAAACACTGTCAGCGAGCTTCGTTGAAAAAGTGTTAGGTGCCAAAGCGAATGATTTTACTCGTGGCGCACTGTTTGCTGGTGCGGGCTTTGCAACTAAGTGGCTTGGAAGATCAATGGCTGTTACAGGTGTTGGTCTTGGGGCATCAGCAGCAGTTGGTGGCTATATGGCATACCGAAAGAAAAATCTTGAATATACAGAAAAAGAATTGCGACAACGGTATGGGAAAGAATCAAATGATCTATGGCTTAAAAAGCCTGCAAATTCTTCAAACGTGTACGGAAGACTCGAGAAGCTTGTTGGTCAATTAGAAAAAACCACAGACGAAAAGAGCAAGCAAAAAATCCTTGAAACAATAAAAACAAGAATCTTTGTCACCGAAGAATTAATGCGCGATGGACGTATTAACTTTGGTAATCAAAAAGAACAAACCGCCAATGAATTTAAGCTGGCTGAAATGATGTCGAAAGCAGCGATTTCAGTTGAAATGAATGGTGGATTTACTAAAGAAAAAACAAAAGAAGAAGAACTTCTTGAGCGATTTAAAGAATTTGTACAAGACAGCGATGTTCAAAATGAAAAAAATACTGTAAGAGCTCTAGCTCTTACAAAGGGTGCGGCTGTAGGTTTGCTTGGTTTTGAAATTGGATACGGACTTCGATATGCACAAGAACATGGGTACTTGGGCGCAGTATGGGAAGTAATCTCTGAAAAAGGTGCAGAAGGTTTCAATAAAGCAAAAGAACTACTTTCAAGTCTCTCTTCAGAAGATGCTGAATTTGGTACATCAAAGGGTGCAATACTCGAATCTTCAAATACTCCAAGCCCTAATCAAACGAATGTCGAGGTTGAAAAAGTTATGGCCGGTGCACGCGGTGCCATTGGAGCTATCGACGATTTGCAAGACAAGCTTCGAGACAAATTTGGCACAGCGGTTCCAGAACAATACCAAGAGTTTTTGTCGAAAGATCCAAATAAATTAGCACAAGAATGGGGTTTCTATAAACCTGGCGAAGCCGAGGAGAGCGCTGTTATTAAAAAGGGGGAAGGATTCTCTATCGATCAAAGAGGTGTTATTCGATTTGCCGGACTTAATGGTGCTGAGGAGGTGTATGTACCAGAAAATGTAAAAGATGTTACTGTTCCAGGGTCAGAAAGAAAGTTTTTTGATGCAAGTCAAATGGAAAGTGCTAATGTAGCTCAAAAGCCATCCGTTGTTGAAACGGAAGTATTATCTGAATCACGAACCCCTGCTACTTCTGGTGCTTTGGATACTTCAAATCAAAACAGCACAGTAAGGGGATCAATACCAGAAGAAAGGGGAAGCATTGCGGACACGAGACCAGGACAGAGAACCGTGGTAAATCCGCTAGAAGCAACGAACCCTTCTGTTCGTGGCGAGTGGAAATTTACCACTTCTCCTGAAGGTAAAATTACTGGTATCAATACTTCAAAAACAATTTCTGAAGACGTACTTCGCTTCCGCAGAAATCCACGAAGTTTCATGACTGAAGATCTTTCATCAACAACACTTCTCGCAAAAACTGACTCATTTGCTGTAAAAACACTAACTAATAATAGGGAATTAATTGAGCAACTTCTTGTGCAGAAAAATATTTTGAATACACCGACTGCCAACTTAACCGCTGAAGAATCACTATTCTTAAAACAAAATGTACTCAAATTAAACAAAGAAATTGTCTTAAAAACAGGTGGAGCATTTAATGGAAAGTATGATGAAGTAGCTATTGCTGAGCAACTTGGCAGAAAGCCAATACATTTCAGTACTGATAATCCGATAGAGCCAAAAGTAAATCCGAGTATAACATCAACAATTGAAGACTCACCGTCTACTAGTCAAAAAGCAACTGTTCCAGCGGAAGAAAGTGTAGGCAGAAGAAAGCCAGCTGATGCACTTGAGAGAATTCAAAAAATACGTGAAGAAAAATTAGCTCAAGCTAACACACCTGAGTCCCCAGTTAAAAGCCCTTCAGAAAGTGGAGTCAGTGTCGTTTCTCTGAGTGCAAACGAAAAGACATATTCTTTTAATACCGAGAATATAAAAGGTAAAATACGATTTGTTTTTGATGAACGTGGCGCTATTACCGATGTTCAAGATTCAACATTTACCGTTATTAAAGGGCTTGATCGTCCTGAGACACTTCTGAAAGATGATTGGATGACAAAAGTAAAACAATACAGTATTGATGAAGCTACTGGTATTAAAAAAATTCGCAGTGATATGAAGGCTCTCAAAGAGCACCTGATTATTCTTGAAGAAGGAAAATTCACACCAAATTCTCTAGAATACAAATATTTACTTTCACAGGTTAATGCTTTCAAAGCAAAGTATGTTGATATATTGAAATAGCTCTACAAAAAGCTCTCGACCGAGAGCTTTTTGTTTTATGGTATAGTATCCCTCATGGACTATCTATCTTCACTTAATGAACGACAACGACAGGCTGTACTTCATATAGAAGGACCACTTCTCATTATCGCTGGTGCTGGTGCTGGAAAAACAAAAACAGTCACGCATCGAATCATTCATCTCATACATAAAGGTGTTTCACCGCAACATATTTTAGCGGTTACTTTTACAAACAAAGCTGCGAAAGAAATGTCTGAGCGTGTTTTTCACATGCTTCCAAAAGATATAACGTTTCGTCCGATGATTGCTACATTTCACTCTCTTGCGGTAAAAATTTTACGGGAACATGCTGAAAAAATAGGTCTTCATCGCCATTTTGTGATACTTGATGATGCTGACACTAACTCTTTGATACGAGAAGTTTTAAAAGACTTGAACATTGATCCAAAGCAAAGTCCGGTGAGAATGTTTAAGAGTGTTATCTCGAATCAAAAAAATAATTTCACAAGTCTTGATGAGTTTGGTAAAAATGCAAATTCATACCAAGCCCAAGTGATTGCTCGTGTATGGCAAAAATATGAAGAAAAGAAAGTTAAAGAAAAAGGGCTTGATTTTGATGATCTTCTTTTGAAAACAGTACTTTTGTTTCAAGATCACAAAGATATTTTAGAGCTTTACCATGAGAGGTGGAAGTATATTCATGTTGATGAATATCAAGATACCAATACAGTTCAATATTTGCTGACAAAGCTTCTTGCGAAGAAGTATAAAAATATTTGTGTTGTTGGTGACTCAGATCAAAATATCTACAGTTGGCGTGGGGCTGACATCACCAATATTTTAAACTTCGAAGAAGACTATCCTGGTGCAGATGTCGTACTGCTTGAGCAAAACTATCGTTCAACAAAAAATATTATTGAGGTTGCAAATCATATTATTCAAAAAAATAAGCAGAGAAAACACAAACATTTGTTTACGGAAAACGAAGCAGGTGAGCAAATCTCACTCTTTGAAGCATATAATGATAAATACGAAGCTGAATTTGTCGCTGACACAGTAACCTCACTTCTTGATAAAGGGGTTAATCCAGACACGATTGCGGTTCTCTATAGAGCAAATTTTCAGTCACGAATATTTGAAGAATATATGTTGAAATATTCGCTTCCGTATCAAGTTCTTGGTGTGCGATTTTTTGATCGAAAAGAAATTAAAGATGTTTTGTCATATATTCGTGCAAGCTTAAATCCTGAATCGCTCTCGGATATACGAAGAATTATTAATGAACCGAAACGTGGTCTTGGTAAAACTACGCTCGATAAATATTTTTCTGGAAAAGAGGAAGAACTACCACTTAAAACACGCCTCAAGATAAAATCTTTTTATGAGTTGCTTGAAGCGATTAAAAACTTTTCTCTCGATCACAAACCCTCAGAGCTCATTTCCTATACGATTAAGCAGTCCGGTATAGAAAAAGAGTTACAGGCGTCAGGACTTGAAGAAGATCTTGAGCGATTAGAAAACGTGAAAGAACTTGTTACCTTTGCTACAAAATATGATGAACTTCCTGGAACTGAAGGGATAGAATTGTTGCTTGAAGAAGCTGCGCTTGCATCAGACCAGGACACATTGAGTGAAACAGTGCAAAAGAAACCAAAACGTGGAGTAAAACTTATGACTGTGCATGCTTCAAAGGGTCTTGAATTCGATTATGTGTTTATCGTAGGGCTCGAAGATGATCTATTTCCTCACGGCAAAAAGTCGATGAATAAAGACTATAACGAAGAAGAAGAGCGGAGACTCTTCTATGTTGCAGTAACCCGATCAAAAAAGAAATTGTTTTTAAGTTATGCAACTATTCGGATGGTATTTGGAAATACCGAACTTCGCTACCGATCAGAATTTCTTGATGATCTTCCAGAAGATTTGATCTATAGGGAAGAACGAGACAATAGTGGTTTTGGAAATAATATTGTGTATATTTAATATACATGAATCCCGTTAGAGACAGGTCTCAGTCGCCCGAGACATTATCGTAGATTAACGATATACTATCTTTATGTATTTGTTACGTATAGTAAGTTTATCACTATTTGACTGCGGTCTCTAACGGGATGAAAGCGAAAAAGCATTTAGGTCAAAACTTCTTAAAATCTGGAAAAGCTCTCCGAGACATTATTCTTGCAACCGGTATTACAGAAGCTGACACGGTGGTTGAAATTGGCCCGGGAAAAGGTGCTTTAACGGTAAAACTTCTTGAATCTGCCGGAAAAGTGATTGCTATAGAAAAAGATACAGATCTTATACCGGTACTTACCGAGATGTTTCAAGATGCAATTGCAAGTAAAAAGCTTGTGTTGCTTCAGGATGATATTCTTACCTTTGATATTTCAAAATTACCAAAAAGCTATAAGCTGGTGGCTAATATTCCGTTCTATATTACTGGTGCTATTCTTGAAAAATTTCTTGAATCTCATAATCAGCCGGCTTGTATGGGGCTTATTGTTCAAAAAGAGGTTGCCGAGCGTGTAGTTGCTCGTGATGGAAAAGAGAGCATTCTTTCAATGAGTGTTCGAGTATTCGGAGAGCCAAAATTTGTTGATAAAATCCCTGCACGATACTTTTCTCCAGAACCAAAGGTTGATTCGGCAATTTTACTAATTGATCATATAGAACATAAGCTCAAAAACAAAGAAAAAGAGCTATTTTTCAAGCTTGTAAAGGCTGGTTTTGCTCAAAAAAGGAAAACATTACTAAAAAATCTAGGCGGAGCAGGCTTTGATAAAGAAAAACTCGAGGTGTTAGTAAATTCACTAGGTTTTCCAGCTACTGTAAGAGCTGAAAACCTTAAAATTTCTGATTGGATTTCTCTGGTCAAATCTCTATAACTATCCACACGAGAAGTTCCTCCTTTGGTATATAATAATCCTATGAAGAAAGTCATATTTCTAAGCTCCATTCTTATGTTTGTGTTATTCGTAAACACGGCTTTTGCACAAATCTCGATACTTCAACCGTTTGGTGGAAAAATTATTACAGCTCCAACCCCAGGAATAAGTTGCCCCGCTGGTCGACAGCCTGGAAGTCCATTTATGCTAGCACCGAACACCCCATCGGTAGTTGGACCTTTTGTGGGCGACTATCATCCAATATCACTCAACTATCAACTAGTACCAGGGGCCTGGATATTAGGTCTTTATAACCCTATACCAATACCAGAATGTGCCACACAATCAGCTCCGCCGGCTCCAGTATCTGGTTTCCGGACCTTTTTACACGGAACATCTGTAAAGGTTGCTCAATAAAATATGCAAAACTATTTACCAAGTAAACAATTTGTAAGGATAATCCTTGTAACTGCAGTAGTCGGACTTGTTATTTTCTTTGGGGGCAAACTCTTAAATAACAAAACAACATGGAACAATGATTCTTCAGATGAAGTTGCTTCTGCATCTGCAAGCACTGATTTTTTTTCAAAAGATACCGACAGCGATGGTCTCTATGATTGGGAAGAGGCGCTTTGGAGCACCAACCCAGCACTCAAAGATACTGATGGTGACGGAGTAGACGATAAAAAATTTGTCGAAAATAAAAGAAAAGAAAGTGATTTTGATGAAACATACAAACCAGATTCATCAAACGAAACAGAAGTGTTTGCAAAACAGTTTTTTACAACGGCCGCAGTTTTAAATCAAGGTGGTGCATTTAACCAGGAAACAATTGGTCAGTTTTCGTCAGGAGTTGATCAGTCAATCGTGAACTTCAATCTTAAAGACACGTATGCACTCTCAGATTTAAAATTATCTCCTATTTCAGCTGATTTATACTATACCTCTTTTAAAACCCTCTATAATTCACTGCCACATAAGGGTATTCCAGAACTTGAAACACTTGCTCTGGTTATTCAAAATCCAGAGGATACAGCAACTATTGAAAAAATATCAAATATTCATCTTTCATATAGCAAGTTGATTGACGGACTTGTTCGTATGGATGTACCATATGGTGCATCGGGTGGACATCTATTTTTGCTTAATAATATCGATAAACTTTCTAAAATTCTTGTTGAGTCAAGAAACATTAACAACGATCCGCTCAAAGTAACTACGTACTTGAGTAAATACAACGAATATTCAAATAATATTGATAGTGCCTTGGGGACATTGGCTTCTTATTTTTCTCAAAATGGTATACTACAGTAAGCGCGATTATGAACTACTTTTTTAAAAACGTTATACTTTCGTTTTTTATCCTCTTTCTTGTTTCATTTCCACTACTTCCACAAACTGCCTCTGCTCAAGTTGCTGGTGCCGGAAATGCAAGTGGAGGTTTTAATATTCAAGGTGTTGGCGCTGTGGCTGCAAGCTGTATTGATTTACCAGGGCTTATTTCTGACGGTCTTAATGCTATTGGAAATGCACTTGGTTTTGGTGGCGATGTTACTGATCCAGCAGGTGCTGCGGAAGCTGCTGCTATTGCAGCAAGTGATGCCACTGCTGTTCCGACAAAAGATCGCGGTACTCGAGCTAATACAAGCGCAACTCGAGATGAGGTAAAGGATAATAACAAAAAAGAACAATGTCTAGACGCCATCGCTCGTTACGCAGTGCTCAAAGTTATCGACAAAATTACCCTTATGACTGTTGAATGGATTAATAGTGGTTTCCAAGGAAATCCATTTTATCCAGAAGATAGACCAAACTTCTTTGAACAAATTGCAAAAGATGAAGTGCTCAGCTTTACAAGCTGGTTTTCTGCAAACCCAGAAGATTATCCTTTTGGACAAATTATTTCAGAAACAATTCTCCTTACTGTTCAAAACAGATTGCAAGACAATCTCCGTTTTTCTTTGAATCAAGTATTACAACATAATAATCAATATGCGAGCTATTCAAACTTCCAAGCGAGATTTAGTGTTGGTGGATGGGCGGGATACACTGCATTTGCACAACCAAACAACAACGTATTCGGTAACTATTTGATGGCAAATAGTTATTTAGCGCGTCAAACCGCAGGCACTAACATTACGATTGCGAAAAATTTCCAAGCAGAGCTTAACGAAGGTGCCGGTTTTTTAAACCAACGAGAATGTGCACGAACTGCACTGAGCGATAGCTTCTACACCTCAGGTGATGATTATATTGATCCAACAAATCCACTTCACCTGGGGAATTACCCACTTATTCCAGCTGGCCAAACCATGACCCA
Organism: uncultured Candidatus Saccharibacteria bacterium; assembly: GCA_964490365.1. Classification (GTDB taxonomy): domain Bacteria; phylum Patescibacteriota; class Minisyncoccia; order Phycocordibacterales; family CSBR16-119; genus JAUPTX01. The sequence continues at coordinate 37,721 of CAZBAG010000002.1, read as the reverse complement.
GACAGTGTACGAAGGATTACCTCAAGCGGTAAGAGATTATCTTGATGCTCAAAATGGTACAGATGCTCAAGCGCTTGAGTATAATAATATTGTTAAACGAAGTACTTGTGTTCAATGGACCACCGTAACACCAGGACGACTTCTTGCAGAACAAACCACACAGGTATTGGGCTCTCCGCTTCGTAATCTTGAACTTGGCGATGAGTTAAACGAAAATCTCGGACTTATTTTTGATGCATTGGCAGCACAGCTCTTTAAGAGTGTGGCAGGAGGTCTGCGATCGCTCTATCAAACAGGTAGTCAGTACAGTTCAAATCCTAATGATCCAAACTATAACCCTGTATGGGCACAAAATAATAATCCTGGTTTTGGTGCAGGCTCTCAACAAACACCAGTTACTACGGCAGTGAACGGAAGTCCAACTGACCCAGGTTTGGTTATGGTGCAACAAAATTACCTACTTGAAGCTTCTGAAGCTATTACTTCTATTACAACCCTTATTAGAGATATTCAAACACTTGATTACTGTATACCGGGACCAAATCCAGCATGGTATGAAGACGGCCAGGTATATTTACAAAATGCTTTGAGCAGTGTTTTACCAGGTCAAACAAACGCGTACTATGGTGACCAAGTGCAGTCTATTACGGGTATCAACATTGCAGATGCTGTTGTTCCTAACTACGAACAGTTTATGTCGTTTATGAACTTCACGTTTGGAAAGTATCGAGATGCAATGTTCGCAGCATATCCGCTTGTCGGCACTCCCCCAACCGTTCGTCCAATTGCCACAAATCTCTATCTACAGTTAGATACTCTCACTAACCGCATTACGACGCTTCAGGGTCAAATTACTGGCCTCATGTCTGTTATGCCACAACTTCAGCTTATTCAAAGTCAGTTAAACGCTCTTACACCGGCTCAGCAGGCTAATACAAGTAGTCCAGAAATGCAGACTATCTCATCGCTTTTGGCTCAAGTTGCTAATCAAGGTGTTTTGGTGAACCAATCACAATTAAGTCAGTTGGCTCAGGATATTTTAAATTATGAATCTCAGATTTTTGCGGTAAACAACTATATTGGTCAATGTATTCAAGAGGTTACAGCAAGTGGCTATCCTGGACTCAACGAACGAACCACCTATCCATTCCCATCAATTTCTCAAAACCCATCATTTGGACAAATCCCAACACCAGGACCGAATCCAAACTACTACCTCAATAACATGAGTTTTGGCGATGACGCTGGACAAATTGATCTTTCAGACTTTAACGGTCAAAACATTACGGTGCCGACAACAAGTACACAAACTTTTGCCGACGCTCTCCAGTCTCTTTTCTAGGGATTTGCACATATCGTTTTCAAGAAGAATGATATAATTTCTTCATAGTGCATTTTATGTGCGTGTAATGAAAAAAATAGCAATTTTGACGGCTTCAATATTCGTTGTTTTTAGTGGATACTTCGTTTCTCCGGTCTCTTTTGTGCACGCACAAACAACTACGCCTTCAGCTCTCTCTGTTAATACAGGTATTGAAAATGCTGTAGATCAAAATTGTTCAGGACTATCTAATCCATTTAGTGCAAATTGTCTCCTCTATGCTTTTTATAACGTTATTTTGCAACCCAGCTTTGGTTTAGTTGGGCTCGTTGCTCAGCTTCTCGACTTCTTCCTTGGTTACAGTCTTGATTCAAATGCCTACCGATCAGACTTTATTGTGAAAGGCTGGGGTTTGATTAGGGATATTTCAAATATTGCATTTATTTTTACACTTCTCTATCTTGCGATAAAACATATTTTAGGATCAAGTTCTAAAAAATATATTCCAACGCTTATTATCGTTGCTTTGCTTCTTAACTTCAGTCTCTTTTTTACTAAAGTTGTTATTGATGCTGGTAATATTCTTGCCAGAGCATTCTACAACAGTATTGTTATTGAAAATGATACAACATACGAAGATGTTGAAGGTTACAAATCAATCACCTATGGTATTGTCGACAAGATTAATCCTCAGAATTTATTAAGCACGGCACTTTTTGAATCTGGTGCGGGCGGGCAAATTGGTTCCATTGATCAGACGACAGGTCAGTTTCAAGGAACAGTCACCCCAGATATATCTGGAAACACAGGTACAATTTTCCTCATATTTATTTTAATGACAGTTGTTAACCTTGTGTTAGCGTGGACGTTTTTATCTGTCTCTCTCACTTTTATTGGTCGAGTAATTGGTCTTTGGTTTGCCATGATCTTCTCTCCAATTGCGTTTATTACGCTTGCTGTTCCAGGTAGTGGTGGGTTCTTCAAGCAACTGAGCTTCGATTCATGGAAAGACAATGTGATCAAACTTGCGTTTCTTGCGCCTGTGTTTATTTTCTTTCTCTACTTAACTATTTCATTCCTCTCAATTCTAGGAACAGGTGAATCATTAGCTCCTGCAGAGGGCTCAAGTATGTTTGTGGCTCTTATGAAAGTGTTTATCCCATTCCTATTTATTATCACACTCCTGCAAGTTGCTAAAAAAACAGCAGATAGTATGGCGGGTGAATTTGGCGGCATGGTTAAAAGTTTTGTTGGAAAAGCACTTGGGTTTGTTGGTGGCGCGGCACTCGGTGCAACCGCTTTTGTGGGAAGAGCAACTGTGGGACGGTTTGCAGGTGGTGCCCTTGAGACTGGTAATTATGAAAAAAGAATTGCTGATGCAAAAGGTCTAAACAAATGGCAGCTTATGGTTCAAAGAAGTGCACTTAAGAAAGTAAATGAAAGCAGTTTGGATATTAGAAATGCATCAAAGGCAAAAGGTTTAGCAGGTAAGATTTCAGGAGTGGTTGGAACTGGTCTTGGGTACGGCATGACTGGTTTTGGTGGCAAAGATTTTAACGCTGGTAAGGGTAGTGATCAGAGCAGAAAGAAATATGAAGAGTCTGCTGAAAAACGTCGTGTTGAACTCGCTAAAGAATTAGGAACTGTGCGTTCCGGAGAGAAAGATACGCTTGTTAAACAACGCCAAGGAGAAATTACTAAAGAAATAAATGCTTTAGAAGAAAATAGAAACGCCGTTGAGAGTGGTTTCAAGACAAACACAGAAACAATATCTAAACGACTAGAAGAACTTGGTAAAAAATCTAAAGCAGGTTTCGGTGCCATGAGTCAGAGAGAGAGAGATGAAGAGGTAACACTTAAGGCAGATCTTGAAAAGGCTAAAAAAGAAAAAGATGAAAAAATTTCTGAAATTGACAATGATATTAAAAAGAAAAAAGAACTTAACAATAAGGATGCAATCGTTAAGGATGAAACTAAGCGAAGACAATTTGAATATGCTCGAGAAGTTGAAGATGGTTGGATAAAAGGAGTGTTTAATCCGTACGATCTTGCAACCGGTAATGCAAAACAGACTGCTGAAAAGATAAGAGGACTTTCAAAAGAAAAGAGTAAAAAGGAAAAGGCAGCAGAGGCGGCGCTAGCATTTGTAAAAGAAGAACAAGAATCAGAATCTAAAGAGAAAGACGAAAAACCAAAAGAAGAGAAAAAAGACGAAAAACCAAAGGAGGAAAAGAAAGATGAAGGTGGAAAATAATATATGGATGACAATCAAAAAAAGTTAATAGCCGATCAAATGCATAAAATTCCAGCAGAAGTTGCTGAGGCTATTAAGCTTTCTGATTGGGAGAGAACAGTGTTCAACATTGGTCGTGAACATAAAATGCATATCGATGACATCGATATCTTGTCTGTTGAAACAATCTTAACCATGATCGGACTTGAACACCCAAAACACTTTCCCGACAATATTCAAAAAAGAATTGGTTTAAACGATGACGAACTCATGAATATTGTTGACGAAATAAACAATCGACTGTTTTCAAAGATTCGTGATGCTCTGAAAGTGCACTATGAAAAGGTAAGTGCAGGAGAAATTATGGCCGATGAAGAAAAAGACGAACTTCACCATGCTGGTGTTGAATTGGAGGATAACTATGTTCCACGAACTGACAAAAAACCCCTTATTACTATGGTGGATACTCAAAAACCAACACAGGAAAAGTTAGTAGTGGCTGTTCCTCCTCCAGAACCAGAAAAACCACCAGTCAGTGTTCCCGAACAACAAGTGAAAGATAATGTGGTTACTATGCCAAAAGTTGCTTTTGATCCATACCGTGAACCAATAGAATAGCAAGTAAAAAGTAGTGAGTAGAGAGTAGTAAGTAAAAACTTTATGAAAAACGGACATAAAGATCTCATTGTATGGCAAAAATCTATGAGTCTTGTTGAGGAGATTTACAAACTTGTAAAACAATTACCCTCTGAAGAAAAATTTGGTTTATCATCACAAATAACAAGAGCGTCAGTATCCATTCCATCAAATATTGCAGAGGGATTTAGAATAAATTCAAGTAAATCATTTAAGCAATTCTTACTCATTGCTTTTGGTTCTGGTGCTGAGCTTGAAACACAAATAGAGATTATTAAACGATTGAAATTAACAAAGAAATTTGATTTTTCAAAGACAGATACCCTTCTTAATGAAACCATGAAGCTTCTTAACTATTTCGTTAATAAATAGTTACTCACTACTTCCTACTTTTTACTTACTACTTCCTGATTTATAATAAAGACATGCGATTCCAAGTTCCACAATTTATTGAAATAGAAGATAAAATTTTTGGTCCTTTTACCTTTAAACAATTCATCTATCTTTTAGGTGGCGCTGGTGGGGGATATGTGTTTTATAAAACACTGCCTATCCTTATTGCTATCCCAGCGATACTTGTTATTGTTGGACTTGCACTCCTTCTCACATTTTACAAAGTAAATGGCCGAGAATTTTCAGAAGTTCTTCAATCATCATTCGTCTATTTTTTCAGAAGTAAACTTTTTATTTGGCGACAACGAGCTCCAAAGAAAGAAAAAGTCTTACCAAGTCGTGCATCGCTGAACCCCACTTCTTCGGATAATTTGCCTCGGCTTACCGAAAGTAAATTAAAAGACATATCATGGAGTCTCGATGTATTGGATATGAACAAAAGACAAAAATAGTTGTGTGATAGAATATACTTACCTCTATGGCATTAAATGCACGCGCATCACAAGAATTTGTTCCTATAAAAGAGATTCAAGATGGAATCGTTGTTTTAAAAGATGGCGGATTGCGTTCAGTGTTGATGGCGTCATCGGTAAACATCTCGCTTAAGTCAGAAGATGAACAAAATGCAATTATCATGCAGTTTCAAAACTTCCTAAATACACTTGATTTCTCAGTGCAAATTTCAATTCAATCTCGAAAATATGATGTTACGTCGTACCTAGCAACACTTGAAGAGAAGTTGAAAATTCAGACGGAACCTCTTTTGAAAATACAAACTCAAGAATATATGCAATTTATCCAAAACTTCACGGATAATGTAAATATTATGACGAAACACTTCTTTATCATTGTTCCGTATACACCCGCAGTATTGCCAACCTCTGGTGGTTTTCTTGATAAAATTTTACCAAGCTCAAAAATTGAAAAGGATAAAAAGGCAGAATTTGAATCATATAGATCTCAACTTGAACAAAGAGTTTCACTTGTGCAACAGGGTCTTTCTCGTGTCGGCGTGCGAACCGTGGCACTGAAAACAGACGAAGAAGTTGAGCTTTTTTACCGAGTATTTAACCCCGGAGATGCTGAATCAAAGATAAGTTTTAATAAAGAATAATATGGGTTTTCTTGATACTATCTTAAAATCAAATAAAACCGGATCAAAAAAGCGTGAAATCATGCCAGTGTTGCCGAAAGAGATTTATGAAGCGGCTACGCTTGAGCTTCAAGATATTCTCGCTCCTTCTGCTCTTAAGGTGTCGCCAAAAAATCTTAACCTTGGTGACAAAATAACAAGAACATATTTCGTGATCTCATATCCACGATATTTGTCAGATAACTGGTTTACACCAATCATTAACCTCGACAAAATTTTTGATGTTGCAATTCATATTCACGACATCAACACTGAAGATATTCTAAAAAAATTCCAAAAGAAAGTTGCTGAAGTGCAAAGTCAAATCAATGTTCGTGAATCAAAAGGTTTGGTTCGCGACCCCGTGCTTGATACAGCGTATCAAGATCTTGAAAGTCTTCGAGACAGCTTACAACAAGCCCAACAAAAAATGTTTGATGTTGGTTTGTATATCACACTCTATGCTGACAATGAAAAAGAGCTTTCAAAAATAGAGAGCGAAGTGAAATCAATGCTCGAATCAAAGCTCGTATACATTAAGCCAGCATTGTTCCAGCAAGATGTTGGATTCAACAGTGTGATTCCAACAGGGAATGACTTTCTGGCAATTCACCAAAAATTAAATTCTGAACCACTTTCAAGTCTGTTTCCATTCGTTTCGTTTGACCTATCTTCAGACAAGGGTATTTTGTATGGGGTGAATCGACACAACTCGTCGCTCATTATTTTCGATCGATTTTCTCTTGAAAACTATAACTCGGTAACGTTTGCGAAGTCTGGTTCCGGTAAATCATATTCAACAAAACTTGAAATTCTTCGAACGCTTATGTTTGATGCAGAGGTGATTGTTATTGACCCTGAACGAGAATACGAATATTTGGCCGAGGCGATTGGTGGACGATATTTCAATATTTCGCTTTCTTCAGAGCATCATATCAACCCATTTGACCTTCCAATGCCGACAGGCGACGAAACACCTGAAGATGTACTTCGAGGAAACACGATTCAGCTTGTTGGACTCTTTCGTATTATGCTCGGCGGTCTTACACCAGAAGAAGATGCGTTGATCGATAAGGCAATTACGGAAACCTATGCCATGAAAGATATTTCTGCAGAGTCAGACTTTGCAAATATTGAACCACCGCTTCTTTCTGATTTTGAAATGGTTCTTTCTGGTCTCGAGGGAAGTGAGTCAGTCGTAACACGACTTTTAAAATATACACAAGGAACATGGAAAAATTTCTTGAATCAGCCAACAAACGTTGATATTAATAGAAAATTTATTGTGTTCTCTGTGCGAGACATGGAAGACGACCTCAAACCTGTTGCTATGTATATTATTACGCACTTTATCTGGAACGCGGTTAGAAAAAATCTAAAAAAACGATTACTGATCGTTGATGAGGCGTGGTGGATGATGAAATCTGAGGATACGGCGAGTTTCTTGTATTCGATCGCAAAACGAGGACGAAAATATTATCTCGGCCTTTCAACAATTACTCAGGACGTAAATGATTTTATTAACTCTCCGTACGGCATGCCGATCGTTACAAACTCATCGATGCAACTTCTCTTAAAGCAATCGACAAGCTCTGCTGATGCTTTGCAAAAAGTGTTTAATTTAACCGATGAAGAAAAATACCTACTTCTTGAATCTGAAGTTGGAGAAGGAATTTTCTTTGCGGGTCTTAAGCACGTAGCCATTAAAATCATTGCCTCATATACTGAAGATCAAATTATTACCTCCGATCCGTCTCAAATCCTTGCTATTAAAAAGGCAAAAGACGAGTATATGCAAGAAGAAGAGGGGTCAAGTCAGCCAGCAAAAGAAGAATACCCTATAACCTACGAAAGTTCTGTAGAGGCGTCTCCTGAGCCAGTTGAACCAGGGCCTGTCATGGAAAAACAAGCGGAAGTAGTGTCAGAAGCCCTAGAATCTTCTCCTACTTCAAAAACCGAGGCAGAAACCATGGAAGATGAACGTAAACGGCTTGATGCTGAAATTGAAGAGCTTGAGCGAATGTTCAAAGAACAGGCCTAATATTCACAATAGTTAAATACTCTTTCTGAATCTTCTTGGTATAATAATGCCAATGGATACAGATAATAAAACAGCAAATAATATAACAGGAGGAGAAAAGGACACACTACACAATGCAGGGGTTGATTTGTCGTCTACAGAAGAAAAAACAGAAACATTTGTCGATATAGACAGTGCACCATCTTCAAAAGATGATGCAGATCTTAAAGATATTGGTATTAATTTTGTTGCACCAGAAAACAAAGAAGACCTAAGCGCACTTAAAGAAAAAATGGATATGAATGCTGCGGCCGCCAAACCTACAACGCCTGTAGTGCCAAATCCTGTGGCACCTGCTCCAAAACAAGCAGAAACTATGGCAAGTGCTTCGGATCTTGAGCAAGAGTTTAAAAAAACTGTTGGACAAACAATCCCAGTAAAAAATGAATCATTAAACGAAAAAGTCTTCAGTCTTCGTGGCATGTTGTCAAAAATCCAAGAAAAGCTTGGTCTGAAAAAAACAGAAGTTCAAAAAGAACTCGATAATCTAAAACATGTCAAAGAAGATATTGCGAAAGGAATTCAAAATATTAAAGAACTCGAAGATTCAAAAGGAAAAATCGAAGATCAATTACATAAAGTAGAAACTCTGACAGGAGAAATATCAAACATAGAAAAAGAAGTTGCAGAGGAATTAAAATCTTAGGTTATTATGAGTACTTCATTGCTAAAAAAAGTTATAGGTGGAACCTTTCTTTTTTTAGCGCTACCTCTTTTTTCTCATGCGCAGTCGCTTGAGCTACAGGCGTCGTCTCTGTATCCACCAACGGGTGATAGCGTTTCTTTATCTCTTACGTCTTTCGACACCGACATAAACGCTGTAGAAGTGTCTTGGTATAAAGATGGAAAGCTTGATAAAAAGGGAATTGGCATGAAAAACTACAGCTTCGTTGTTGGCGATAGTGGAAATACGATACGTGCGACACTTAAAATAAAAAATCAGCTTGTTGAGCAATCTATTAAAATACAACCTTCATCTATTGATGTGTTGTGGGAGGTTGTTGGTGGCTACGAACCACCTTTCTATAAAGGAAAAGTATTTCCGATTAAAGGCTCACGGGTTAAAGTGGTAGCACTACCTCAAATAAAAAACGACAAAGGACTTGTTCCTGACGCCGCTTTGTACAGCTATGCATGGCGAAAAGATGGTTCTAATTTTGCAGGACAATCAGGATACGGCCTGAATAGTTTTACGTATTTGTCTTCTGCTCTTGATAAAGAAAACACGATTGAAGTTGCCGGAACGGGCTTTTCAAGATCTCTTGCTCGAAATATTCTTATTGCTCCAGCATCAAGCGAAATTCATTTCTATGAATACAATGTTTCGTACGGACCTTTGTATAACAAGGCAGTTAAAAACAATCAAACGTTTACAAAGAGATCGATCAATCTTATTGCAGAGCCATATTTTATATTTACCAATAGTTTAAACGATCCATCACTTCAAACAGAATGGAAGCTTAACGGGCGTGCTACTCCAACCGATGTTAAAAACAGCATTCTTCTTACCATTGCAGATAGGATAACAAATGTTGAGGTTGGTTTTAGTACAAATAATACTTCACAGTTACTACAGCAAAATGCACGAATATTACGATTAAATATTGCAAACAATGAATAAGCTTTTCAAACAATTTCTTTTAGTAAGTTCTTTTTGTCTCGGCTTCTTTTTGTTTTTCGGTACTTCGTCTGCAGAAGCATGTCAGGTAACATCGTTTACACCAAGAATACCGACAGGGTCAACAATCAACAACTATAACGATGAAGCACCGCCATATTTTTATATGGATATTCAGACTACGAACTGTGATACTACTACTGGAAATGTTTTAAGGATATTGATTCAAAATGTTGATGTGGATATCTCAGTAAACCCATCAGCACCTACATTTGAGGTTGAACCTATTCAGGATATTAGAATTCGAGTGAAACAAGTAGGATCAAACTCTCAGCAGGGAGGAAGTGTTCATTTTGAAACAACAAGTTCAAACTTTACTATTCCGCTCATTGTGGGCGAAGAAGGGAATCTTGGTTCGTGCGAGGCAACTCCAACAATTGAAGATTGTAATTTGTCGATAAAAATATTTAATACAAGCGCTCAAGGTAGTCCAGAACTCTTTGATCTTCCTTCTACGGGAATACAGTACGAATGTGATTTTATATGTAATTTTGATTGGGTTGTTGGTTGTCCACAGGGTCAAGGCTCTACCCCAAATGTGTTGTCGTACGGCCCTCCAAACATATGTTCAACCGACACGGGAACAGTAAATGTTACTACCCCAGGTACCGGTGGAAGTAATACTGTTGTACCAAGCGAATATTCAACCGAACCGCTGGCGCCTCTCCCTGGTTTTACAGCTGACCTAAACCTTGGGCAATGGTTTGAATCTTTGTTTACGATACTAATCGTTATTGCGGGTCTTCTTGCGCTCATTATGATTATTGTTGGCGGTATTACCTACATGACTTCTGAGTCGTTTGGAGGAAAGGGTCAAGCAAAAGAATATATTATTAACGCCATTGTGGGACTCATCTTGGCATTAGGTGCTTGGGTTATTTTAAATACAGTAAATCCAGATTTAGCAGAAGATTTGAGTCTAGAGATACCAACAGTTTCTCTTGATGGTCCAACAGAGGAGTGGAACAATGGTAACGCTGCTCCAGGTACAAATATTGCCCCAACTGCAAGTCTTGGTGGTCAGCCAATTGTCCAGGGAATGCCTTGGCCAAGTGATACTGCTCAAAGAAATCAGCTTGCAGCGGCTGGAGTTACTGTCAATACTCCCAACGACTGTTCTCCAACAGCAGGAGGATCAGGCTGTACATCTGTTTATTTTGAAGGCTCAGCCTCTGATCTTATTTCTCAAATAATTAGTTTTAAAAATCAATGTAACTGTGATTTGGTTATAACGGGAGGGAGTGAGGCATGGCTTCATAGAACTCATGGCCCAAATAAAAAAGTAGTAGATATGAGAGCAACGCTAACCTTAAATTCGTATCTTACATCGTTACCTGGTGGACCAAATCAAAGCTCAAATTTTCCGCGAGGTGCTACAATAAATGTTCCTGGTTTTGGTAGTTTTTATGCTGAACCTTCCGGTTCTACAAACAACACTACTGCCCAGCATTGGCATGTTACGTTTCAATAAATTATTTTATGTCAGAAAAACTTTTTAAAATTTTACTTATCTCAGTGCTAGTCATCGGACTTGTTATTTTGGGTGTTATTCTTGTGCGGGCAAAAAATAAAAAAGATGCAACGCAAATACAAACAAATATAGAAAATCCTTTCGGTATTGATTCAGACGACACATCTCTTGGTGGCACAAACAACTCAAATGGAGGCACTACTGAAAACGGAGAAACAGGTGAAGACCAAACACCAATTACCCCCGACTTCATAGCCAACGAAAATTCTCCAATCATGCAAAAAATAAGTGAAGAGCCTGTTGCTGGTGCAACGTTCATGTATGTTGAGCGAGAAATTAAACTTCCTGAAGAAGTGTCTGCAAACCTTGTTGAAGGTTATGATTTTACAGGGTATCCATCGCTTAAATTTGGCGATGATAGAAAAGAAGTTGTCGACATAAAGACAGTACTCAATCGACAAATTCCTTCACCGGCGCTTGCTATTGATAATGCTTTTGACACAACACTTAAAAATGCAATTATTGAATTTCAGGCAAAAAATGGACTTACTCCAGATGGGGTAGTGGGAGCTACTACCTATAAAAAACTAAATGAATTTCAAGGTATTAAACCAAAGGTTGTAAAAGCGCCTGAAAAAGAAACAATAGAATTTGTTCGTTTTATTGACCGTGCAAATGGCTATGTGTACGATAAAACAACAACTCGTGAAGAACCACTCGCCAGAGTTACAAGTTCTCAGATTGCAAAAGTGTACGAAGCGTATTTTGATGCTACAAAAAATATCGTGCTTATGCGTTATTTAAAAGGTAACGTTGTTGAGAATCTCGTCGCAACTATTAAAAAACCTGTCATCATTTCAGAAACAGCGCGAACCTACGCAACACTCGATACTACTCTTCTTACGAATAAAATATCGTTCGTGTCACTGTTACCAAGTGGTCAAAAGGCGCTCTATATGACCAAAGAAGCAACAGGTGCGAGTGTGAACCTCTATGACTTTAAGACAAGTCAGTCAAAGAGAGTCTGGAATACAAAGTTCTCTGATTTTCTTCCACAAGTAATTACTGAGAATATGGTGTCACTGACTACAAGGGCTTCTGGTCGCTATCCTGGAAATGCGTACATGCTTGATATAAAAAACAACAGCCTTAAGAATATTATTTCCAACGTAAATGGACTGACAACAAACGTGAGTCCAGACGGTAAGATGGTCTTGTATAGTTCATATGAAAATGGCGCACTGAAAACAATGTTACTTACTATCGCAACAGGGAAGGTGTCTGATTTTTCTCCGACAACACTTCCAGAAAAATGTACTTGGACAAAAGACAGCAAGACATTATACTGCGGAGCCCCAACATCTGTTCCACTCGCTCTTTATCCTGATGATTGGTACAAAGGAGAGTCTCTGTTCATGGATGCATTATGGAAAATTGATGCAACAACAAATACTTCAAAAATTATTCTTGATAGTGCTAAAGCATCAGCACAGATGGATGTAACAAGTCCTATGGTAAACGACAAGCAAGACTACTTCATCTTTATCAACAAACACGATATGAACTTGTACGGAATAAACTTAAGTAAACTCTAAATAAAAATCCGATGCCCTGGCATCGGATTTTTATTTTCTATTTCTTTGTTTTTGGTTTTTCCATCACTTTATCAACGATGCCGTACTTTAATGCATCCTTTGCGTCCATCCAGTAATCTCGGTCGCCATCTTTTTCAACCTTTTCAAGTTTTTGTCCAGTATTTTCTGCGAGGATCTTATTCAATTTCGCTTTTGTCTTAATAATTCTGTCTGCCGTAATAGCAATATCAGAAGCTTGTCCTTCTACACCACCAAGTGGTTGGTGAATCATCACCTCTGCATTTGGTAGGATAAATCGTTTTCCTTTTGCTCCTGCAGAAAGGATGACTGCTCCCATTGAAGCTGCCATACCAACACATACTGTCGCAACATCTGGTTTGATATGGTTCATGGTGTCGATAATAGCAAGGCCATCTTTTACGTTTCCTCCCGGAGAGTTTACATACAGATAAATATCTTTTTTAGGATCTTCAGATTCAAGGAAAAGAAGTTGGGCAATAATGTTACTTGATGAATTTTCTTCAACTCCTGTGCCAAGAAAGACAATCCGCTCTTTTAGTAGGCGAGAGTAGATGTCATACGCTCGTTCACCGTTATGTGTTTTTTCGATTACTGTTGGGATTAACATACTATAAAATATATTGATAAATAATGCTTATTTGTGTCTTTGACTATACCATGAAATAAAAGACTTGACAAGTTTTTTAGATATGCTATACTTGCACTTGAACGTCGGGCTCACACAATCCGACAAAACCAATCTTTTCCATACACATGAAGAAGATCTTGCACCTTACCATGGTGCTGGGCGCCTGTTTGGTGTTCAGCCCCCAACCCGCCTTCGCGGCACCCGACACGGGTCCGAAGGTGGACAACATCGAAGTAAACGACCACAACAGCGCATCGGCCAACCTGATCATGCCCGAGCAAGGGGTTTTCCAGGTCAGCATCACCAACAACTATTTCAGCACAGCGGTGCAAGCCAGCGGCCAGGAGACCGTGTTGCATCGATCCGACCATTCGGTCGCGACGACGCATTATATCTTGAACAAGAAGGTCTTCTTCGGCAGTGAAAGCAGCAAGTTGGTGAACGTGGGCAAGTACGATGGTGAACATCCGCGGGCCTGGTGCGATCGACGATCGTGCGCCAGCAATATGCGAGTGAACATCAGCGATAACCTCAAAGAACATGCGACCGGCCTTGCCAGTATGGCAGCCCTGCACCCGCGCCTTGAGGCGTCGGTGATGAGGCGTCCTGCCTGGATGGCGGTGCCCTTGCGATGCTGATGATCGCGTGCCGAGTGGCGCGTACGTGATCGCAAAAGTGCGTCGTGCACGAGATGGACTGTAAGTCCAGGTTCGTGGCGACAAGCCACAAAGAATAGGGTGTTCTTTGCATATTCTCCCCCTACGTGGAGTTGTGTACAGAACGGGGCGTCTCGACATCGAGACGCCCTTTTTCTTTTTATATATTGCTCTTCTATTTTTTTTAATTAAGATCCTCCGACCCTACACGAGAACACCGTTAAGAAACTAATAGTATGTTGCTCTACAAAACTTCACTGTTTGAGGAACGTATAGACGTTCTGAGTTTGAAGTTTTGTTGGCTTAACATCTATTAGTTTTAGGTGTGAAGTGTGGGTCTAGAGTTTTTGTTACTTTTTTGTCATGAAAAAAGTAAGGGTAAACAAAAAACCCCCGAAGGGATTTTATATGGTTTTATTTTTGATTTTCTAAAAATTGAAACACTTCTTCATTTACCAGAACGCTTTCGATATACATTCTCACGTTGCGTTCATCAGCGTCTTTGTAGGCATCCATAACTTTCTTTGTTTCTTCTCTGATTTTTTCTTCATTAGGCTTTAATCCTTCTTTAACTGCTATCTCACCGACGATCATCTGAATTTTTGCTCGTTTCTCAGCGTCAGCTCTGAAATCTTTTCGCATATCTTGTTCAGATTTTCCAAGACTTGTTAGATAGTCTTCGTACTTGAGTCCCATGTGTTCAACATCACTTTTCATTCTGGCGATAATCTTTTCTATTTCTGATTGAATGAGTATTTCAGGTACTTCAATCGTTGTTTCTTTTTCAATACTTTCAATGAGTGCAAGTCGATTTTTTTCTTTTGCTCTGAATTCTTTATCTTTTAAAATATCTGCACGCACTTTTGTTTCAAAATCCTGCATATCAGAAAAGTTTCCAAGAGTTTTTAGGTATTCCAAATCTAACTCTGGCAAATCCTCATCTTTAATTTCTGCGTGATCGTGACCTTTCACATCAGGGTTTGCCTTGTGAAAATCATCGTGAGCTTTTGCACGTTTGATTTGTTTGATAAAGCCTTCGTACTCTTCATCCTTTACTTCGGCTTTTTCTTCTGTTTCTAGAATTTTCTTTGAAAGAGTTTTGTAGTCAGGTAGTTTGATTTCAGGAATAACAGCAGTTTGAATAGTAAAGCCAAGAGGGTTTCCATTTGCTAATTTTGTAATTTGTATTTGAGGATAGCCGATTGCGTCGATTTTTTGTTCAGTAATGATTTGAGGATACACTTTTCCTAAAGTAATTTGTGCCATTTCTTCTAAGATAATGTGGTCGCCAAGTTTCTTCACCACCATATCTTTTGGGGCTTTGCCTTTTCGAAATCCATCAAGTTCGATGTGTTCAGATAGTTTTGCTATAGCTCCTTCTCGAGATAGTTCAAAGTCAGAACTTTCTACTTCTCCTTTGATCTCAACAATCGACCCCTCTTTCTTTGTTATTTCTAGATTATGTATTTTCATAATCATTATATTACTGATATGACTCATTTTGTCTACTTTTTACACATACTAAAACTCGCCGGCATAACCGGCGAGTTTTAGTATGTATTACATATCCAGATCTTCTGAGTTCATGTCGTCGAAGTTGGTGTCTAGGTTTTCTACTTCAGTTTCAAGTGAGGCATCTGTTTCAAGGGTATTTGATTCTATAGACTGACGTTCATCTGTTTGGCTTATCGTTGTTTCTGGTACTTCCTCCATACTTTTTTTGTTTGAAAGATAGTAGACAACAAGACCCAAGAGAATGATGACTGCTAAAATGATACCAAATACTCCGCTCTTTTTTTCTGGTTCCATAGGTAAGGTTACTAGTTTACAGATGCGTTAGTATTAATAGATGCTTCGACATTCATCTTTGCTTCCATTGCCGCTCTAAGTTCTTTAAATGATTCTTTAAGGGTGTTATGAGAGAACTTAATATCTGCTTTTAACTCTTCAACAAGTTTCTTTACTTCTTCCTTCTTTGCTTCTCGTTCTTCATCGGTGTATCGCTCGCTGAGCAAATCTTTTAAGCTTGCAATATCAGCTTGGATTGATGCCATCACAGAAATTGATTCATCTAACTTCATCTTTGCTTTTGACGTATCAACATCGGTACCCGCTTCTTTTGTAATTCGAGCGTCCATTCGGGCTTGGAAGTCACCTAGTTTTTTGTACGCGAAATCAAAACGATTGATAAACTTTTGTCGAAAGTCAGCTCTCATCATGTTTCGTGTCTCTGGTCCTGCATTTTTATATGCTTCTCGAGCCTTATGAAAATCAGCTCGATGATCTTCTACTCGTTCTTGGAAAAGTCTCTTTTGAAGATCTAGTTTTCGTAAATGTATGCCACCTTCTTGCTTCGCCTCAACGTTAACTTTTGCTTCAGATTCTAATTCAATCATCGCTTTTCCTGTTGCCGGGAAAAGTGCCGCTAATACTATAAATATGGTGATATATGTATATGATTTCATGATATATATTAACTAATCTGATAATACGTATATTGTATACCTTATGGGTAGTGAGGTAAAGAAATAAAAATCTGGCACAACTTGTGCCAGATTTTTATTATTTTCCAAATTTTTGATTGTAGATTTCGATTGATTTTAGTACTGCATCCAGCGCTTCTTGTTTGCCAGATATTTTTGGAATTTTTACTACATCTTTTTGTCCTTTCTTGAGCTCTTTATATGTTTCAAAGAAGTGAACAAATTCTTTTATCATGTGTTTGTTCAAGTCTTGTAGGTCATGTGTGTCGTCCCATCGTTTGTCATCAACAGGAACCGCGATGATCTTGTAGTCAGATTCGCCGTCGTCAATCATTTCCATAACAGCGACTGGTCGTGACTTTACTAAGATACCAGGGTGGAGAGGAAACGTAGTGAGCACTACCACATCAAGCGGGTCACCATCTTCCCAAAGAGTTTGCGGTACAAATCCGTAATCAAAAGGGTAGGGCGCTGAACTGTAGTTTGCTCGATCAAGACTGATCAATCCTGTTTCCTTATCAATCTCGTATTTGTTTGGTGAGTTTTTAGGAATTTCGATAATAACATTTATTTCGTTTGGAATGTTTTCACCTTTTGATACTTCGTGCCAAAGATTCATATATTTTTTGTAATTAATGTGTAATTAAATTTATGCAACTTCTTCATCTGACTCTACAGTTGGTTCAGGGGCGTCAGATCCTTTAATGTCGATTTTCCATCCGGTGAGTTTTGCAGCCAATCGTACATTTTGTCCTCCTTTGCCGATAGCAAGTGAAAGCTGGTCGTTCGCTACTTCGATTTCTGCAACCTTTTCATCTTCTCCTTTTTCATTTTTTCGTTCTACAAGTTTAATCGAAAGGATTTTTGCAGGAGATATTGCTGATGCTACGAACTCTTCTGGGTTTTCACTCCATGGAATAATGTCGATTTTTTCTCCACCAAGCTCATTCATAACGGTTGTTACACGTACTCCTCGTTGACCGACACATGCTCCAATTGGATCTACATTGTTGTCATGAGAGAGCACTGCAATTTTTGATCGTGCACCAGCTTCTCGTGCAATACTTCGAATTTCAACAACACCGTTAGCGATTTCTGGTGCTTCAACAGCAAAAAGTTTTTCAATAAATTTTGGATGTGTTCGTGAAAGGAAAAGGTTAATACCTCGGTGACCTTCTTCAACTTTTGTTAGATATGCTTTTATTCGTTGCCCTGTCATGAATCGTTCACCAAATATTTGCTCTTCTCGAGGAATAATTCCTGTTGCTTTGTTAAAGTCAACAAACACAATACCTCGTTCTACTTTTTGAACGATACCATTAATAATTTCACCTTCTTGGTCTCCGTATTCTTCCATGACCGCTCCGCGTTCTGCTTCACGAATACGTTGGATAATAACTTGTTTTGCTGTTTGTGCAGCAACACGTCCGAAATCATCTTTCATTTCAAGAGGGAAAATGATTTCTTCATCAAGTTTTGCATCATTCTTCATCATTTTTGCATCAGCAAGAAGAATGTGTTTTTCTGGGTTGAATACTGGTTTTACATTTTCTTCAAGATTGTCGGTGTTTTCTTCAAGGAAATCTTCAATATTCTCGTTTTCTTCGAGAAATCGTACGGTTGATTCATCAACAACGATTTTTACTTGGTAAAATTCTGTTGCACCAGAATCAAGATCGAGCTTTACTCGAATGATTTGGCCCTTCTTTCCGTAATCTTTTTTGTAGGCAGCAGCTAATGATTGCTCAATGGCATCAATAATCTTATCTTTCGGAATTTTCTTTTCTTCTTCGAGCTGTAACAGTGCTGACTTTAACGCTTTTAGATCTAACATATATTTATATTTAATTGTAATGGTTATTTCATTAAAAAAAGTCCGGCACGAGCAGGACGATTTACCTACACATCATAAACTATTTTTTTTCCTTGGTCAAATTATCCACAAATGGTGTTGAAATATAGAAATTTTTAAAAAGGGAGGTGGTATAATTATCTCGTAAAATAATTAATAATAAATATATCTATTATGAAGTCAAACGTAGCACTCTCTGCCCGAGATAAAAAAACAATGACGATTCTCATCATCGCATTAGTTGTTATATTCCTTATTGTGTTTGTGAAATATTTGGGTAAAAGAAAAGAGATGCGAGAACTTCACGCCCAAGCATATGAAGCATTGAAAAGTCCAGGTGAAATCCCAACTTATACAGAAGCAGAACTTCACGCCCAAGCATATGAAGCATTGAAAAGTCCAGGCGAAGTTCCACAACTAACCGAAGAGGAAATGTATGCAGAAGCATATGAAGCACTTAAGGCACCAGAAGAAAAAAACTAACATCGATATCCACATATCTTGTGTAAAACTTTTCTTTTCTTATATGTGTGGTGTTATGATGTTGATAAGTAATAGTTAATAATTTCTAAATCATTTTTATGGATAATCAAAAACATAGTAGTAAAAAAATTATCATTATTCTTCTCGGTGTCATCATTGTTGTTGTAATTGCTCTCCTTATTAAGAAAAATCCTAATATCCAGATAATTCCTTCAAATGAAAGGTATTCTGCGGCGGAAAAAGAACAAATAAAGAATCAACTACGTCAATCAATGGCAAATGAGCCGGCACTAACTCAAGAACAAAAAGATAGAGCTGTTGAAAATATTAAAAAAAATAATAGTACAGAAACTACTTTTACAGCAGAACAAAAAGCTCAAATTACAGAGGACTTAAAGAGAAAATACTAGTTGTATGATCTTTTCTTTTAGAAATTTCTTTAAAAAATACTCCAAACAACTCGCTATTTTTGCAGTGGTAGGAGTTATCTTAGGTATTTCTTCAACCGTATTTGCCCAGGTTATCAATCCAATCGGACCAGGACGACCAATACGACCTGCACCAATGCGAGGCACCGCAAACATTTATGGTTTTGCATGGATGGGAACAGGTATTGAAAATCCAGAACAAAGTGAAGGTGGTGGTGGTTGGCTTAAATTTAATTGTGAACCCGAATATTGTGAAGATTCGGGTCGGTTATCACGTCCTTGGGGGGTAAAAATTAATCTTGATTCTGGAAGAAGCCAGGGTCTGCTGACTGGTGAAGCATGGAGTAATAACTACGGATGGCTTTCATTTGACCCTACGATCGTAAGAAGTTGTTGGCAAAATAATCCCTCTACAACCGCATCAAATAATGTTGCAAGGGTTACCAATCTAGATATTACAGATCCAAGCTATGGAAATACAAGAAAGGTTGCCGGTTGGGCAAAATTTATTGCTGGCGATGATGATCCTAATGACGGCTGGGATGGCTGTGTAAATTTTAATGGAGGAGAACCATATGGGGTTACACTCGATCTCGCAACGGGTGATCTCGCAGGTTGGGCGTGGGGTAGTGATGTTGTCGGTTGGATTAGCTTTAAAAACCCAGAGTGTCGTTACTGCGATACTTCGGTTTCAATACCGGGAACTGCAAATATTAATTTCTGGGCAGAAGACACTGTTGTTCCTGAGGGTCAAGGTACCACGCTTCGTTGGGAAGCCGTAAATAGTCTTCAAAAATCAGTTGTCTCATGTACGACATACAACAATACAAATGGCTATTCACACTGGCAATCAACTGGTGGAGATAGTACAAATGTTGGGACGATAAGCACTGGGGCAGGTAACCTTCCAAATGGAAGTCATCCGATCGGTGGATTGACTCAAACAACTACATATACATTAAATTGTCAGACTTCAGATGGAGGCACATTACCTCAAAAGATAGCTACTGTAACCGTTGTTGAAGCAATCAAAGGTTGTATGGATCCAATTGCTACAAACTATAATCCATTAGCTACAATGCCAGATGATTGTACGTATGACACCGACACACCATCAGTAAGCCTTACTCTTGTTACGAACTTCCCACCAAATTTCTTACCGGTCGGTAGCTCTACACCTTTTGATTACCAACTAAGTCCACGATGGACATTTACCAGTCCGTCACGCGTTGATTCTTGTACAGGAAAATTCTTCGATGATAATGGAAATGAACAATCCCTTCTTGGTTGGACAAATGCTGACTTAGCAACACCTACTGCAAACAATGGTTATTGGGTTGGACCTCACTCTGGAACTCATAATGTTGGCTCATTTGCATCTTCAGGAACGGTGGTTGCAGGAGATATCTTTGCGTTTAGAATAGAATGTCTTGATATTGAGGGTAATCCATTTGGTAATGGAGCAGAAGTTGTTTTCCAAGATATGACACCGCCAGAAACGCCAACCCTTAATCTTGAAGTAGAAGAAGATGTGTTTATTGTTGGAAGTAGTGACTATGGTACAGAAGCTATTACTTGGTCTTCAAGCAATCCATCTCTCATACAGCCAAATTCATGCGTAGGAACATTCCGGGTAAACAGTACACTGCAAACACTTACTGGTTGGTCTGGTTCAAGAGCTAATCCAAATCAATCAATCGCAAGCATTAACGTAGCAAGTTTTGCAAACAGTGCGCCAGATGGAACAATCTTCAGGTTCATGATACGTTGTCAGACAACAAGCGGAACAACCTTAACAGATGAGGATACGATTATTATGGATAGTGCAGTAGTTCCACCATCTCCACTTCCAATTGTTGATCTAAGAATTCTTACTCCTGATAATGGATATGGTCCGTATTATGAAATTCTTCCGGATACTGGTGGTATCGTCAATCTTGGATGGTCTGTTCAGAATGCGACGTCATGTACAGGCTCATCTGTTGTCACAACTGGTTCATTCCAAGATTCAAATAATAGTTGGGATAGTTACTCGTTTGCTCCAAGTTCAGGATCAAGAACAATGGATATGACTCCTAGCTCAGCATCGTATGCAAACTCAACATTTATTCTTACATGTACAAATGATGACGGAGCTTCAGACAGTAGTCAGGTTACTGTTCTCGTAGATGGCATGGCTTGTCCACCGACAATGATTCCTCCATGTTCACCTCCACCGGGCTCAAATATTCCAGGTTACGAAGAGTTCTAAAAAATAAAAAACATCTCGCACTGCGAGATGTTTTTTATTTTTTCTTAAGTCTGTTACGCGAAAGTTTTCCACACTATAAATGTTTGCTGTCAATTTACAACTACAAAAGTGTTATTATATAAGAAGCAATTTATAAATTTATTAGTAATAATTATGCGTGCATTTTTATCAAAGGTTTTATTAGCAATTTTTGTTGTAGTATTCATAGCACCAACATCTCTGTTCGCTCAAGAAAACAACTGGACTCCTCCGGTGGGTGGTCCAGTGACAGGCACTAACACTCCAGCTCCTGTAAATATTGGTCCAAACCAACAAACAAAAGCAGGTCCACTTCGAGTGCAAGGTACTCTTACAGCTGGCTCTGATCTTAGTGTTGAATATGGTTCAAACCTTAAAGGGTTTACCTTCTTTGATACAGCCGGACAAGGAAATGACTTCATGGCATCCTTTATTCCAGCTACTTTTCTTAACCGTGTAGATGTTGGTCAGCAAAATGCTGGTGTTGATTTTAATATTTTTGGACGACTAAAATATAAACCAACAAATCCAAATGGCTCTGATGTTCAAGGTGCGCAACCTATGGCTGGATATGTTTTGAAGTCAGCAGATGCACAAGGAAGTCTTGTGTGGGGGCCAGGTATGCCAAATGGCGGTAATGATGGAGACACACTTATCTGGGATGAAACTTGTAACTGCTGGACTACTGGACCAACAACTGTAACTGGGGCAGCCCTGCCTCCGGGTACTGCGGGTCAAACACTATGGTTTGATAACACAACAAACTCATGGCAGGCTACAAACAAAATTGAACATACTGGTGCAAACATGGATACCATAAGAACAAATACTAACGTGACCATGTTGAATTCTCCAATTGTAGCTATTGGTAAATTACCACTATCAACGGGGACAAATGAAACTGTAGTAAATAGTAGATCATTCAATGTACGAGGGTTTAATACGATTACATTAGGTTCAGGTGGTGTGATGAATGGGGTAAATACACCTTCTACTAAAACACACTTAAGATCACAAAATGTTGTTTTTAATCCCTTTTCGCCAACAGAAGATCAAGATCTCGACATCCAATCAGATACAGTCGATTTCGGTATTGCGGGGGATGACTATGTTCCTCAATCTGTAACTTTCAATTCTTCTTCAGTTAAATTCAAAGGACCACCCCAACATCCAGAGTATCTAGATGCTGGTGTTGGTAGAATTCCAATGTCTGTGGACGCAGACGGAACATTTAAATGGAATAAAAATCTAACCTACAATCAATTTGACTTGATTCCTGGTCTAAATGTTGGACAACTTACTCTTGCAAATCCAGAAAACTCACTTGCAATCTTCGCTAACGCAGGTGTCTCGTGGCTTGGAAACGATACAATAATTAGTGACAATGGTCATCTATATCTTGAAGGGTTAGAAGGTGCAAACATAAACTTGGTATCAGATGGGCTTGTAAAACACCTTTGCTATATAGAAACAGATAAGAAGGTTGTAAAGTGTCCTACAGCAACAAGCTATGATGGTGAATATCCAGAAAACCAACCTCCACGTGGTCCAGGAAATGGAACCGTGATGTATACTGTTGAAGATAACGACTTGCGACATCAATTTAATTTTACAGGAACAGTTACTGTAAAGTATTGTGGTGGCGGAGGAGGAGGAGGTGGCGGAGGAATTGGTGCACCAGGACAAAACCCTGGTATGGATAGCTGGGGAACAGGCGGTAGTGGAGGAGGAGGTGGAGAGGCAGGAAAGTGTCTTACAGAATCGGTTAACGTAGAGCCAGGAAGTTCTCTTGGATGGAATATCGGACAAGGAGGAAATGGAGGATATGGTGCAGCTTGGACAGTGGTCACTAATGGTAGTCCAGAAAACAACAACGCCTATTCAGGTCAAACAGGAGGAACAACATCTATTTCGTTTGATCCAGCAGGTGCTGACCCTGATGCTCAGGTTGGTCAAACAGTTCTGGGTGGTTTTGGGGGAGGTAAGGGTGGTTCAGTCCGAGAAGGGCTTCAGGGTGGACTACCTCTTATTGGTTTACACGGAAACCTGGCTTTAGCAACTGGCTCATATGCATGGGGATTTAACGGTGGTGCAGGAGCAACAATAAACACTGCGCCATGTGAATCTTGTGGAGGTGTCGGAGGTTGGGGTGAAGCATATGATTCAGATGGAACTCTAAGAACAAACTTGACGAGTAATCAAACAAGTGCACGAGGAGGAGGAGGAACACCTGGTGGAACAGATTCGTATGCTGATCGATTTGGAAGAGCTGGATATTGTGGTGCACCAGGTCATGGAGGTGGAGGTGGAGGTGGAGGGTTCGGTGGATACTATAGAGCAAATAGTTTTGATGGTGGGTTTAAATTCAGAGGTGGAACAGGGGGTTGTGGTGGTTCCGGCTATGTACTCATTTCTGGTCTACCAGGAGGAGGTCAAGTAAGCGAAATAGTATTTGATACACCAGGAAATCACTCACTTACTCAGTTCCAGATCAATAACATGATTCCTTCCGACGTACAAAACTTTACTGTTGAACTTTGGGGGGCGGGAGGAGGTGCTGGTCCAGTTCCGGCAACAGCGTCTTCAGTTGTTAGAACACAAGGCGGTGGTTCGGGTGAATATATAAGAATGACACTACCTAGAACTATACTCCTTAACAGGACTTTCACAGTTGGTGCAAAGGGTGTCAATGGATCTAGAGGTGGAACAACACAGGTAAGTGGCTACGGATCTCAGTATCAGCTTGCTCAAGGGGGATGGGGTCTAAGCAGTAGTGCACCAGATGCAGCAGGAAAAGGTGGTGGTTGGGTAAGTAACCCAGGTTCGCCAACCAATGGTTATACTGGACACGTTGCGGGACCTGACTATAACAGGGGTCAAGAAGGATTGCCGCCAGATAATGGAGGGTCGCCATGTAATCTTGCTGGTGAGAACGTGCCAATAACTCTTGGATTCGGTAAGGGTGAACCAAGAAAATGTATTGATCCTACACTTAACGTGTACCAAGGTTCTGCACAAGATGGACGAGTACGAATCTCATGGTAATGAAATGACTACTACAAAAAACACTCGAAAGAGTGTTTTTTGTTTTCCATTGTTTCTGACTAATCAAGATCTGATATAATTAGGGACATGGCACAAGATAAACAAAAATGGCTTATTGTTGGAAACTGGAAAATGAATCCGGTCTCGGGAAAGCTTGCGAAACAAATCTTTTCTTCTATTAAAAAAGTTGCAAACAAGACACGTAACACTGACACGGTTATTTGTCCGCCATATATCTATATGGAAAGTCTAAAAACATCGGGACATCGATGCGTATTGGGTTCACAAGATATATTTCAAGAGGCTGAAGGATCTTTCACCGGAAATATTTCTTACTTGCAACTTAAAAATCTTGGTAGTAAATACGCGATAGTTGGGCACTCAGAACGAAGAGTACAAGGTGAATCAGATGAAATGGTGAATAAAAAAGTAAAAGCGAGTTTACGTGGCACGATAACCCCTATTATTTGCATTGGAGAGAAAGAGCGTGATGAATCAGGTGGCTTTTTAAAAAATTTAAAAGACCAACTTCTCGCTGCACTCTCCGGTCTTTCAAAATCATCAATCAAAGATATTGTTATTGCCTATGAGCCAGTCTGGGCTATTGGTACGGGGGCAACTCGAGAACCTCTTGCAAAAGAAATTTTTGAAGTAAGTATTTTTATCAAGAAAGTACTCAGTGATATTTATGACACAAAGTCGGTCCCACCAACAAAAATACTTTACGGTGGCTCTGTTGATGAAAAAAATATAGAAATGATTTTAAAACACGGAGGTATTGACGGTGTCCTTGTTGGGCGTGCGAGTCTCGATCCTAAAAAATTTAATGACATTATTAAAAAAGTAGATCTCTTAAAAAAATAATGAAATCAATTCTTGAAATTAATAACTTACGAGGAAGAACGGCTTTGGTGCGAGTTGATTTCAATGTACCTATCGGTAAAGACGGTGTTGTTGGGCCTACGGAAGGTTCACGAATAGAAAAAGCGCTTGATACGATTAAGCATCTCTCTACAATGGGGGCAAAAATTGTACTCATTAGTCATATTGGCCGCGACCCGAAAGAATCATTAAAGCCTGTGGCTGACTATTTAAATACACTTATCCCAGTTACGTTTGTGCCAATGCTTTACGGGGAAGAAGTATTAGGAATAGCTGAAAATATGAGTGAAGGACAAATTCTTCTCCTTGAAAACCTAAGAAGTAATGAAGGTGAAGAAAAAAATACTGAAGAATTTGCAGCCTACTTAGCAAGTTTAGCAGATCTCTATGTGAATGAAGCATTTTCTGTGTCGCATAGATCACATGCATCGATTACAGGAGTAACAAAATTCTTACCTTCATATGTGGGTATTTGGTTTTTAAAAGAAGTAGAAAACCTAAAAAAACTAGATGCGCCAGACAAACCATTCCTTTTTATTCTTGGTGGAGCAAAGTTTGAAACAAAAGTTCCTTTGATCGAAAAGTTTTCTAAAATTGCTGACCATATCTTTATTGGCGGGGCGTTAGCAAACAATTTTATAAAGAAAATCGGATTTGAAACAGGTGTTTCTCTGTTAGATGAATCAGTGAACGTGGCGAAGTTTTTCGATAAACCAAATATTAAAATTCCGTTTGATATTGTAGTGAAAACTGGTGCGACAAAAGCTCCTAATAGTTTACTTCCAACAGACATGATTACTGACATGGGTACAGAAACTTTGGAAGACCTGAAAAACACGATTCGGTCTTCAAAAACAGTTCTCTGGAATGGGCCACTTGGTCTTTATGAAGAAGGTTTTGATACGTCTTCAAAGGAAATATTAAAAACCATTGCAGAGTCAAAAGTTTTTTCTGTTGTTGGTGGGGGAGATACGGTGAAGTTGATTAAAGAAATGAATTTAGAAAACAGTATCTCATTTATCTCTACGGGCGGTGGGGCAATGCTTGAATTCCTTTCTTCTGGCACCTTGGCTGGTATTGAAGCTCTCAATCAATAGTGTTTTCCACAACCCTTTCTTTTTATTGTATATCTTCATAAAGAAGGTTGCTATACTTATATACGTATATTATTAGTAGTTTAGGAAATATGAAATTATTACAACGTCTCGATATTAAAAACAATAAAGTCCTGATGGGGCTTCTCTCTCTTTTGTTTATAGGGTCAGCTGTTCAAACAAGTGCAATTTTAAATATTCAGGGTAAGGTAAGCGACAACCAAAATGCTCAAGTCCTTAATCCCATAAGTCGAACTTGTTTAACTGTGTCTCACAAATATAATGAAGATTCGATCGATTATTTCACGAATGAAAATAGTGAAATAAATCGTTTTTCTAATTTCATTTCTTATTTCTCTGTACGAAATAGATGTACCTATGATGTGAGAATTTTAAAGCTGTATAAGGAATTTACTAATTTCGGAGGGTTTGATTTGTTTAATGCAGAGTATAGAAATAGTCTAGGTGAATTTGTAACACGACCAGATGATACCACTATTTTTGGCGGTGCGGTTTCTTCTGAAAATGTTAATTGTATCGATTGTGTAAACAGTGTTATCTATAATTATTTTGCTGAACCGTTTAATACTGGCACCTACTTAATTCCAGCTGGTCAGACAAGAGACTTTTCGTTCGTAGCAAATTTTACATCTTCTCAATTTACAGAGTTACAAAATCTACGAATGGTTCTTAGTCATATAGATTATGTAAGAAGCAGTGACGTGGATGATGGAAATATTACAGAAAGTGAAGTAAGGAAACACCGCTTTTCAGCAAGTGAAAAAAAATTACACGCCCATGATCTGGTAAATGTTGTACCGCACCCAGTTGTAGGATCAGATGGACTGATAATGAAGCCGACAACTAAACCAACAGAAACAAAAGTAGAGGTAAAAACAAAAACTAACTAAGACAAAAATAAAGAGCCCGGCTGTTTGGCCGGGCTCTCTCGTTTGTTATTGTCGAATAAGTCTGACAACTCCAACACTTTCGATGTTCACAATGTAAACACCAGAAGAAAGCGGGGAAGTATTGATTAGTTCACCGTTACCAGAGAAGACGAGCTTCCCTGACGTGGTGAACACAGACCACTTCGACGTTGATGTTGTACCAAGTATTCGAACTTCCTGACCTGTTGTTGGGTTGGGAAAGACTCGAACTTGGTTGTCGATGGATGTTTCGGTAATTGTCGTCGGACTTCCTACGGAAATACATCCACCATCCACGACCACCACTGTCTGTGGCTCAAAGTGAGGTGAGCTAGAGAGGTGGACACGTTGCATGTTCACCTCCAGGCAGAGTTCCGTTAGTTCGCCCGTATACGAAAATCCATCTTCTTCGCTCATGGGTAGTCCTGGAGCAACAAAGACTGTGTCTGTGAAAATGTGTTCGCCATCAACGTTCGTCACACTCTTTACGAGGATGAGCTCGTACTCGGGGCAAATATCAGGTATTGATCCCCATCCGAGCGTTTCCATCAATTGAGAGTGTTCTCCGTATGAGAATAAGACAGAGTCTCCATGTGCTGGAAGCCATTCCCCATAAACAACAGGAGCTGGTTCAGTTTGTGGTATGAACAGTTGGCTTTCGATAAAGCCTCCATCATGGTAGAACGACAACCGACTGTGCCATTCTTGCCAATACGTACTTCCGACCACAGGCTGTATATCATCGTGCTGTATCACAATGTAGTTTTCACCACGGTGAACAAATTGTCCACTACTGATGCGATCCGCCCAGCCTGTTTGATGATTAGGTACGTTGTAGTAGATGAGTTTTTCTTCCTCATCTCCTGGCCAGTTGATGTTGAATCGAACCAAGAATTCTCTTCCTCCTGTGGTTGGTGGACGACCGACAAAGTCGTCTTCACAGTCAAAAAGTAACTGAACACTTGGCACAATCTGTCCCGCAAACTGACACACTTCATTACCAGAGGCTATTACTTGTGTCGGGAACGTGGGCGGATTACTCAAGCTCCGTTTTTCCATTCGGCTTCGTGCGCACAATTCTGCGAACGGACCCTCATAGAGAAACTCAGTAGAGAACTCCGTTGGTACACCTGGTACGCAGATGGTGGTGTCAGAGAATACGAGCGTGTTTCCCGAGACTACATCAGTGATGATAGAGATCTCATGGAATGCACACGGAATACCGAGTCCACCCCAACCATCTTCATCACTCGCTGTCATATCTGATGTATGTGAGATGCCAGTTATCGTGAGTAACGATCCATCTTCAGAAGAAGTGGTACTCATCGTTGTCTGAACAACAGGTGTTGGCTCAGTGCGAACATCACAATCCTCGGAACGAAGATAGATGCCTGTTTGAACTTCTAAACTCACGATGTAGATGCTTTGATATCCAATGATGGGATTCATCCACTCGTCAGGATGTTCTAGTGTGATGAAGTATTCTCCACCAGCCATATCTCCCATCGAAACAGGGTAGCTGTTATTGATCCATTTCACCACTGGCCGTGTTTCATTTTCGGGCCACGATGCATGCACTTTGAACAGCGTCTTGCGATTATCAAGCGAGACATATCTCGTTGAACTTCCGTCGTTACACTCGAAAGGAACCCAGTTGATCTGGTCTTGTGCATGCACAAGGCAAGTCATCATCAAGAAGATGAACGTCAGTACTTTTTTCATGGTTTTTGGTTTGGAAAGGGCAGGGTTTATTTACGCGAATAATATCACAAAAATAATATTTGTCAACTATTCTCTTGACAACATATAAAAAGAAAGACCTTCGCCCAAGGGCGAAGGTCTTCTAGTCTTTAGAGGCTAGGGGTTGACGATAAGTCGGCTAGTAGCCGAGAAACCGTTTTCATCGAGATGCACTAGAGTGTAGACTCCGGGGATTTCGATGACGATGCTCGTTGGATCAAAGGGTACCAGTTTTCCAAGTCCGTCGAATATGAAGTCGATTTTCTTGGAGGTTTGTACTGGTTCACCGCGTTGGATGGGGTTAGGGAAGGCAACAAATGAGTTACCAACATCCACATCAACAGCGATGACCTCTGAATCAACAAAGGTTCCGTCAAAATCGGTCTGACGAAGACAGTAGTAGTTTGTCCCAACATGTGGTGACCCATCTACAAACTGATAGTCGATCCGAATTTGACTGGTGCCCGCTCCAGGAACCCTTCCGATCTCTTGCCACGACATCGCGTCGGGCGATCGATAGAGTGTAAAGCGTTCGTTGTTTTGCTCAGTTGCTGTTGACCAGTGAAGGTTCACATCCTCGCCAACTTTTTCTCCGTTGAAAGAGAGAAGTTCGATAGGGAGGTTGAGTGGTGTTGCGAAGACAACTACATTGTCTATTCGTAACGTTCCATTTGTGCTGGTCGCTGAATATCCATAAATACGTATTTCAATTGAAGACGTAAAGACGGGTAATCCAGTTGTTACATTTCTCGTAACCCAGGTTGTGGTGTCTGTATTACTTGCAACAGCAAAGATTGTTGAAGTTACAAAACCATCTGTGCTGGTTCTGAGTTGGCGCAGCGTTGGTCCTTGTGAACTTTTTCGTTCTCTCCATCTAATTTCTGTTATCTGAACATTCAGAAACGGAAGTGTGGTGAGTGTAAAAGTAAAGTAATCTGAGCTAGGGTTTACAGCAAGAGGCGCTACTAGCCAATTGTTTGCCCATCTCGCTCTTCTGCCACTACCAACAATAGGAGCAGGAGGACCAGTGTCACCAGCGGCATATCCATTCATAGGTGATCCCCCACATGTTGTACTGCTAGAAGTAAGTCCTGGTCCAAGATTAAAGGCGCTAGCAGAGGCAAGAACACCAGAGTTAAATGAAAAGGGTAATGCTGTACCCCTTCCATGACAGTTATCTGTTGTGCACGCTGTGTAATTGCAGGTGGCATCAAAGCGGTATTCAACTATCTGAGCATAAGCTTTGAAGGTGCCTGTGGCGACCATCAAAGCAAAGAGAAGCATGAGCTTTTTCATCGTTTGATGGTGTTTATTTAATTACATAATACCATATAAATAAGAAGAAAGCAAGGGAATATGGCTATTTGAAAGAATATGTGGAAATGCTTGACTTTTTAGTCTAAAAATGGTATAAATATTAGAAGACCGTACATTGTCATTTACAACCACCCGCGTATGCGGGTACACACATAAAACCAACAAACCCATGAGAAACCTAATCGTTTTCGTCGTTCTGACTATATCGCTTCACGCCTTTGGTCAGCAGATCACCTTAGATCCGGCGATTTCGACTGAGTCTCTCATTGTCGAATCGCTTGAAGAAGTTGGAGGAGACTTCATACATGTTGGCTGGAAAGGGGGAGTTCAAGAGCAAGCCTATATCGAGAGGACTACTCCTGTTGGCACAACGCTCTGGTCAAAACTCTTTGACCTAGGGTCACGTTTCAATGCTTCTGTAAAAACCGGTGGCGGTGAAATTGTTGCCGTTGGCTCCTCGAGTAACACGAATGCCCTTGTCGCAAAACTTGATCCATTCGGAACAGTTTTGTGGACACGATCGTTTGGGATTACTGACTCGATTCTTGTGTTTCAAGATGTTGATATTGACACTTTCGGTAACATTGTTGCCGTCGGCAATATTAATTACTGGAATGCAACTACACGAAGAGAGTTCACCATGAAGATTTCTTCTAGCGGGAATGTGCTCTGGGTGAGTAAACTCGAAGGATCTGGCAGTTCGAGATATGCAGAGAAAGTCTTTATACAAGGAGACTCGATCTACGTGTTTGGGACAGGTATAAGTAATGGACGGGATGTTTCTCTGTCGGTTTACCGACTGAGTGACGGTGTTCTTCTGAACCACTTCTTCTATGGGTACGGGCAAAACGAATTTTTCGTTGATGCTGTTCCTTTTCAAGGAGGGTTTTGCTTTACCTTCACGTCAGATGGCTACGGACCAATCATTGGTAAGATAAGCGCCAGTTTGAATCTGGTCTGTGATCCGGTGTTGGTATTTCCATCCTTTGACAATATCTCTGGGGGAACACTAGCAACGAATGGTACAAGCCTGTTCATCTCTGGATCAGTTGTTGGTTCTGGCTACACTGGGTCATATGCACTGAGTGTCAGTCAAAGTCTTTCAACTATTTCCTGGATGAAAAAGGTAACGCCTGGTCATCCGGCTGGTCCTGCACCAATATCACTTCACTCGATGGTTCGCCAAAACGGTGACGTGATGTTTGTTGATGTAAAGGATGGTACAATGTTTGGCTCAATACGAGGTACAATTGTAACAGCCTTGTCTTCAGTTGGACTGCCACTTGGCTCCTACTGTAATAGTCCAACATTCATGGATGCCAACAATGCTCTTGTCAATTTCCCCGTGATAACACGGACAAGTGTAACAAGGGTGCAAAGCTCCATGAATCCTGTGGTTAATACGGTTGTCAATCATGCACCGTATGTTTCCAATGTTACAAACTGCTCACTCGTGCTGCTTCCTGTCGAATTTCTATCCTTTGACGCAACGAAAGACGGAGAGACAACTCTTCTTAACTGGCGAACTGCCAGCGAACGAGGAAGTAGTCACTTCAACATTCAGCGTTCACAGGATGGTCTCGCATTTGAAACGATTGGCGATGTATCCTCTGTTGGCAATAGTCAGCAGTTGCAAAGCTATCGCTTCGTAGATGAACATCCT
The DNA here is from genome assembly GCA_964490365.1 of uncultured Candidatus Saccharibacteria bacterium. Classification (GTDB taxonomy): domain Bacteria; phylum Patescibacteriota; class Minisyncoccia; order Phycocordibacterales; family CSBR16-119; genus JAUPTX01. The sequence continues at coordinate 5,692 of CAZBAG010000002.1, read as the reverse complement.
CTCTTGGGGATGAACTACTACCGACTTGAGTCAGTAGACCTCGACGGGTCGAATGACTTTTCAGATGTTGTACCTGTGTCGTTCGAAGGCTTCACCCAGAGCTATACGTTGTATCCAAACCCTGCAATTGTGGGTGATGCGATCAACGTGAAAGGTTCGTTTCAAAGTGTTCAAGCTTTTGACCAGCTCGGTCAAGAAGTTAGGGTACAAAGGAATGGCAACCAGCTTGTCTTGGAAGCTTCGCCAGGTGTCTACCTTGTCACACTTCTTGGTGCCGACGACACTCAAGAAACCGTGAGGGTTGTAATGAACTAGTTCCACAACGTGGAACAAAGAAAAAGCCCCGACTTAGGTCGGGGCTTTTTGCATGGCAGGTTAAAAACCCTTGCATTTTTTTTATACACATAGTAAAGTATGCGGACTAGTCTTTTCGAGGCTATTTTTCAAATTATGGCAACCATCAGTCAATTAGTTAAAAAGGGAAGAAAGAAGGCAACACGAGCAGTGAAAACTCTCGCTCTTCGACGTGGATTCAACTCTATTGCAAACCGACCAACGTCATATGCTTCTCCTTTTAAACGAGGTGTATGTACAAAGGTAACAACAACAACTCCTAAGAAGCCAAACTCAGCGCTTCGAAAGATTGCCAGAGTTCGTCTTACGAACCACTATGAGGTAACAGCGTACATTCCAGGAGAAGGACACAATATTCAAGAACACTCAGTGGTACTACTACGATCAGGAAGAGTGAAAGATCTTATCGGTGTACGATACACTGTTGTTCGAGGAGTGCTTGATGCAGGTGGAGTAGACAAGAGACGAAATGCTCGAAGTAAGTACGGTGCTAAGCGACCAAAAGCTGCTAAATAATAATTAATATGCGACGACCAATTAAAAAGAAAAATATTACAGAAGCAGACAGAATGTATAACTCAGAGAAACTCTCTAAGTTTATTAACTATGTTATGCAGGACGGAAAGCGAACAACAGCAGAAACTGTTGTATACAAGACTCTTAAGAAGGTTTCTGACAAGACTCAAAATCCAAATCCACTTGAGGTGTTTGACCTTGCCCTTAAAAATGCGTCACCAGTTATGGAGGTGCGATCGCGACGAGTAGGAGGCGCAAACTACCAAGTACCACGAGAAGTTCGTGCTGAGCGACGTCTTCAACTTGCAATGCGATGGATTATTGAAGCTGCACGTGGACGAAAAGGTGTAACTATGGACACCGCTCTTACAGAAGAAATTCTTTCTGCTTTTAATAACGAAGGTGCTGCTATCAAAAAACGAGACGACACTCACAAGATGGCCGAAGCAAACAAAGCATTCGCTCACTTTGCTTGGTAATTTAAGTATTCGTTACTGAATACTTCGTCATTATGGTGTATGATAGCCTGTATTAATAGGTATTATTATTTTATAACGTACAAAGTTTAAATTTATATATGAATAGAGACTACCCACTCGCTAAAGTTAGAAATTTCGGAATTATTGCACACATCGATGCTGGTAAAACAACAACATCAGAGCGTGTTTTGTTCTATACAGGAGTAAGTCACAAAATCGGAGAAGTGCACGAAGGAGAAACAGTGATGGACTGGATGGAGCAAGAGCGAGAACGAGGTATTACTATTACTTCTGCGGCAACAACAGCATTCTGGAACCCAACCTACATGCCAAAGGAAGATGTTTCAAAAAAGTCTCGTTTTAATATTATTGACACACCAGGACACATCGACTTTACGATTGAAGTAAAGCGATCTCTTCGCGTACTCGACGGCGCGGTGGTTGTGTTTGATGGAGTGGCTGGGGTAGAGCCACAATCAGAAACAAACTGGCGATATGCTGATGAAGGAAATGTGCCACGACTTTGTTTCGTAAACAAGCTCGACCGAACAGGTGCGTCATTTGAACGATCATACCAATCTATTCTAGAACGACTTACGAAAAAGGCTGTTCGAGTACAACTTCCTGTTGGACTTGAAGATCAATTCGAAGCAGTTATCGACCTTATTAGAATGAAAGCGTATCAATTCCAAGGAGATAAAGGAAAAGATATTGTTGAAATTGAAATCCCAGAAGAGTACAAAGCAGAATCAGAAAAACTTCGCATGGAAATGATCGAAAAGATCGTTGAAACTGATGAAGTAATGATGTCAGAATACCTTGAAGGTAAGACAGATTTCTCTGTTGATGAATTGAAAAAAGCTCTTCGAACTGCTGTTATCAACAATGAAATTTTCCCAGTATTCTGTGGTTCAGCTCTTAAAAACAAAGGAGTACAGCTTGTGCTCGATGCGGTGATTGATTATCTACCAAGTCCTCTTGATATTCCAAAACCAAAAGGTATTGATCCAAACACAGGAGAAACTATTGAACGAGAGGTTTCAGATACTGCGCCGCTTTCTGCGCTCGCATTCAAACTTCAATCAGACCCATATGTAGGACAGCTTACCTTTATCCGAGTATATTCTGGAAAACTTGAAGCTGGATCATATGTTTACAATGCTACAAAAGGAACAAAAGAACGAGTAGGACGAATCTTGCGTATGCACGCAAACGAACGAGAAGAAGTGAAGGTTGTGTTTGCGGGAGAAATTGCAGCTGCTGTTGGTCTTAAAGATACAACAACATCAGACACACTCTGTGATGAAGATAATGCAATCATGCTTGAAAAGATTGTTGCGCCAGAGCCAGTGATCTCAATGCGTATTGAACCAAAAACAAAAGCTGACCAAGAAAAGATGGGCCTTGCCTTGAACAGACTCCAAGCGGAAGATCCAACATTCCGTGTATCATCTGACCCAGAAACAGGAGAGACTATCATTGCAGGTATGGGTGAACTACATCTTGAAATTCTCGTAGACCGAATGAAGCGAGAATTCTCCGTAGAAGCAAATACCAGTGCTCCACAAGTAGCATTCCGAGAAACTATCTCTGGAACAGCTGATGTTGAAAATAAATACGTTAAACAATCAGGTGGACGAGGACAATACGGACACGTACGTATCCGAGTTGCTCCAATTGATTACTCTGTGGCCGAAGAAGATCTACCAAAGAATGCAACTCGAGAAGATGGTTTCGAATTCGTAAACTCAATCAAAGGAGGTGTTATTCCACAAGAATACATTCCAGCTTGTGAAAAAGGATTCAAAGAAGGTATGGCACGAGGCGTGCTTGCTGGATATCCAATGACTGATATTAAAGTTGATCTCTACGACGGTTCATACCACGATGTGGACTCATCTGAAATCGCATTCAAGATTGCATCATCAATGGCATTCCAAGAAGCTGCTAAAAAGGCTTCACCGGTGATCCTTGAACCAATGATGAAAGTTGAAGTTGTTGCTCCTCACTCATACATGGGAGACATTACTGGAGACATTGCATCAAAACGAGGTTTGATTGAAGGAACAGAAGATCGGGGTATGGTTCAAGCTATTAAAGCTGTGGTACCACTTTCATCAATGTTCGGATATATCAACAATCTCCGATCAATGACTGCAGGACGAGGAAACTTTACGATGGAATTCCTACGATACGATACTGTTCCAAAGAACGTTTCAGAAGAAATCATTAAAAAACGACAAACTGCTTAATACTCTTAAAACAAAATCCCCGAAAGGGATTTTGTTTTGGTTGCAAAATATTTAAATATCACGTAGTCTAGGGCCAAACAGTGTTCATCTAAAACCTACACAATGAAAGCTCTTGCTGCTAAAAAGTTTGGTTTCCAGGACCTTTTCACGAGCATTGTAACCTTCCTCTCAGTGATAGGAGGATTTTTTTGGAAGTATAAGAGACCCATCATACTTTCTTCTTTAGTTGTCGGCTTAGTTTGGTTGGTTGCGAGTAGTTGGTTTGGCTTTATATATGCCGTGCCACATACTTCCATGTTTCTATTGGGAGCCTCGGCATCGTTTGTATATTGGCTTGTCATTGATGTCCGTATTTCTGACGCTAAGGCAGGTTGGAAGAAAGCAAGCAACAATCAAAAGTGGGCAAATTACTATGGTCAAAAACTCAGTAGTATATTTCTTCAAGATTGTTTCCTTAGAATATGGTTCTTGGTTTTTCTTGGGCTATATATCGTTGTTCCTTTTGTTGGTCGAGCCTCTATAGTTAGGCAAGGTAGATATTGGGCTGTTGAAAAAGACGGTGTTTGGATTTACGAAAGTCCGATATTTCTAAGTGATGGTGATGTGAATCGATCAACGTCGTATCCACACCTTTCTTTTTTCCAAAAGGCAAAAGACCCCTTTAGTCTTCCTGGTCAGAAATGGGATAGTGGGGGATTTGTATGGGAAGATTCCACTATTACCTCAACCACTGAAGTGAAAGGTTTTCTGTTGACAATCAAAACAGGGTATCGGGCAGTTGCAAATGAAGATCAGCGCAATATTCTAGCTCTTCGAGCCGAACCCCTTTCTAACAAGATGATCAAAGAGCGAATATTAAAGGATTTTGTTCCTTTGGTTGTTGCTCGGACCATCGAGGTATCTGAACAGTGCAAACTCGACTTTGAAACAGAGGTTGTGACGGGGTTTAGACCAACAAGTCCTCTTCGAGATGACATTGTGTTTCGAGATGAACAGTTTACCTGTACTTACAAGCTTAAGCCAATAGTGCTTTAGCGACCAAGACCCAAGCCGCAAGGCTCGGGTCTTTTTCTTGCAAAAAATATCTAATAAGAGTAGTCTTTTAAAAAAGTTCATCAAACAAGTTCCCATGGAACAGTCAATTACCACTATGTTTCGGAATGAGTTTCTCGAGGATAAGTATCCTGGAGAAAAGTTCGTTATTCCAGAACAGACAACACAACGTCTCATAAGGGATTGTCCCGGGGTCTTCTCTCACAATAGGTTTTCCGAATATCACTGGTCAGTCCCGTGGCTGCATTCTTGGCAACGTCCAAAGACGGAGATTACCTTCCTTAATCTTCACAAGGCGGCAACCTACTTCCGGATGCTCGGGTCACTCCCAATTTTTCGTCCCCAGGATGTTGCGTTCACTGAATCTCAAGTCATTGATATCTGTGAGCTCTATTTTGAGCAGATTTTTGACCAATCTGGTTTTGCAGATACTTTCTTTGTGCGACAACACCCCAACACACCTGTTGGCATAAAGGGTGATTTCGATATCCTTCAAGTGAGTTTTCCATTTGGGGACACTGAAGAAAAAAGAGCTCGTCTTCCTGTTGTTTTCTCTCCAAAATCTCTCCACGACCCTAAATATTTAAAACAGTACCCTGCGTACTATGGTCCACCAGACTGTTTGAGTGGAAAAGAGTCCAACATGAAAGGTGCTTACACTTTGGTTGTTCCAACCAAGGCACTCAAGGTTTGATAGGTAAGACCTACGCTAAGGCGTAGGTCTTTTTATTTAGGGAATAAAACTTGACGTATAATCCCATCTCCTATACAATACATCCCAGCGCACTTAAGCGTGTTTTTATTTCCCAAAAATCGATTTTTGAGGAGAAAAAGCCCAAGAAGTGCACATTAACAATTAGTATTAATTATGTTGGTGTCGCTCACTTTGTCACTGTTCTCGTGCACAAAATTAGAGACATCAACCAATAAATCATATGGCAGAAATGTTTAATCGTTCAAAGCCTCACGTAAACGTAGGTACTATTGGACACGTTGACCACGGTAAGACAACTCTTACTGCAGGTATCCTTAATGCAT
>CAZBAG010000001.1:0-229213 GCA_964490365.1 uncultured Candidatus Saccharibacteria bacterium | reverse complement strand
ACCTACGACCGTCTCCTTAAGAGGGAGCTGCTCTACCAACTGAGCTACGAGAGGTGAATGTGCCCAGGAGAGGACTCGAACCTCCACGGATTGCTCCATTGGTTCCTAAGACCAACGCGGCTACCAATTACGCCACCTGGGCATTTGTCGGGTGACAGAAAGATAGTATCACATATTATTTTTTTAGACTAGTTTTTTGAGGCTGGGACGGGAATTGAACCCGTGCATGGCGGTTTTGCAGACCGCAGCGTTACCACTTCGCCACCCAGCCAAATTGGGGTCAAAATATATTTTACCCTAAACCTTCTTCTAAGAGTAGATCATGAATCTTTTGTCGATTTTTTTCACCCTTGTCAATTTCAATATCGACAAATGGAATTACTCGTAAATCCATTTTCTTTTTTAGTTCGTGTTTAATCTCACTTCGTTTTCGCTTACAAAAATCCAGCGCAGCCTTTTCTTTGTTTTCAGGAAGTACACTGATAAGAATTTTTGCATTTTTCAGATCAGGTGACACATCAACTGATGTCACGGTAATAAGCGAAAGGTTGTTGCCTTCTCGTTCTAGAAAGTTTGCCACCACTTCTTTGATTTCATTATTTACTTTTTCTTTTCGAAATGACATATATTATTTTGAAGTAATTTCAAATGCCTCGATCACGTCAGCAGGGAGAAGATCTATTTTTGAATCAACGATACAACCAAACTCAAGACCTTCTTTGACTTCAGAAACTTCACTTCGGTTTTGTTGTAACCCTTCGATTTTCGCCTTTGTTAGCTCTTCGTCGTTTCTCATAATTCTCACCACCATTCCTTTTTTGATTGATCCTTCAAGTACGCGTCCACCAATCAGCTGAGTATTTTTTGTTCGTGAAAAAAACTTTAGAACTTTTACTCTTCCTAGAATTTCGTAGACATCTTTCTTTGGTTTACGCTTTTCAAATTCACTCCGTAGCCAATCAGTAAGTTCGTAGATGATGTTAAATGTTTTTATGGTTGCACCGATCTGTTCGTTTGCATCCATTGCTGTTCGCTCTGTTTTTACGTTAAAGCCAACAATAATAACCCCCTTGTCAGCGTTTGCGAACGTAAGGTCGGACTCAGTAATATCTCCCACACCTTTTCGAATAATTTTAAAACAGGTGTCGTCGCATACGATATTTCGTATTTCTGCTTCGATAGCTTCACCAGTACCAGCAACATCTGTTTTAAGGATAACTGGAATCATATGTTCTCGGATATGGTACGTGTCTTCAACACTATTTTCTTTCATATCCTTCATTTCTTCAATAAAATTTTCTGCCTCTTTTTTTGTTTCAAATGAGTAAAATGTTTCTCCAACTTGAGGAATTTTTGTAAGTCCTAATATTTTGAGCGACGAAGAAAAACCTGTTACACGTATTGGGGAAGAGAATGTTGCTTCATCGATACTTTTACCATGAGAATCTTCAAAAATCTTTGTTGCAGACAGTGCGTCACCAACAACAACGTACATGCCACGTCGAAGTGTTCCATCTTTGATAACAAGTGATGCAGAAATACCGCGCTTTTCATCCATGTCAGATTCAATAACAAGCCCCATTGCACCTTTTTCTGCGTTCCCACGAAGTTCTTCAAGTTCTGCGGTGAGCAAAATAGTTTCTAAAAGATTCTCAATGCCTGTTCCATTTTTTGCAGAAATTTCAACACATGAAATACTACCACCATATCCTTCGATATAAATACCAGATTCCACTAAGCTATTTTTTGTTCGCTGGACATCAGCACCATTTTTATCGATTTTATTAATCGCAACAACAAACGGCGTGTTGCTGTCGATAATACTTTGATATGCCTCGAGTGTTTGTTTGTTGACGCCGTCGTCCGCAGCAACAATAAGAATCGCAATATCTGCTGCTTTTGCACCACGTTGTCGCATGTTTGAAAAGGCTGCGTGTCCTGGTGTATCGAGAAATGTTATTTTTTTTACTGATCCATCTTGTGTCTTGTGGTTTACTTCGTATGCTGAGATGTGTTGGGTAATACCACCCGCTTCACCAGCCACAACATTTGTCTTTCGGATATAGTCTAAAAGCGTTGATTTACCATGATCAACGTGTCCCATTACCGCTACAACAGGCGGTCTCTCTATGAGGTTTTGGAGAGAGTCTTTTGACATAGTCTTCTTTATACCGTAAAAAGTAAAAAAACGCCACCTTTGCCGTTATCCGGAACAACTTGTCTGTCAGAATTTTATTATCTCGCTTTTTCTAGCGCTTCTGCTTCTTCTTTAGTTAATTCAAATTCAGAATTATATTTGCTAATTGGTTTTGCAAAAACACTTGTCTTTTCTCTTCCGTAGAGTGTTGAAATGATGACACCGTTACCATGTTCATCAAGAAGAGCCAGTGCAAAGCTTTGATTTCCTCCAGAGTGAGCAAATGGATTAAACCTGACAACCCCAACACCGGTTAAGCTTGTTTTGAGTCGCTTATTAATATCTTTAATAATAGAGTCAGTGGTAACTTGAACTCCATTCATTCGCTTGATTTCGTTAATGACATGCACTAAAGTGTCTTCTAGCGTTTTAGCATTTTTCCCTTCAAGCAGTTTTGTGATCCGGTTATTGAGCCTTACTATCATTGCAATCAAGCCAATAACGAGGATAATAAAGAAGCCAATAGCGTACATGAGATTTTGTTCCATATTGGGAAATTATATAATAGAACGAAGACTTTGCAATATGTTTTCATTGTTTAAAAAACAACCTAAAAATATCTATCTTGACTACGCGGCTTCTACACCCGTTCGAGAAGAAGTAAGAGAAGAAATGAATAATACATTTCGTTTTTTCGCAAACCCAGGTTCGCTTCACAAAGATGGACTTTTGGCTAAAAAGATTTTACAAGAGAAGCGAGAATCTATTGCAAAGCACTTGTCTGCCAGAGCGGACGAAATTGTGTTTACCGCAACAAGTACAGAAAGTGACAATTTGGCTATTCGAGGTGTGGTTAATGCTTTTCGAGAAAAACATGGAGCAGTGAAGCCGCATATTATTACTTCAACCATTGAGCATGCGGGAATACTAGAAATATGCGCAGCGCTCGAAAGGGAAGACTTGGCTGAAGTCTCATATATTTCTGTAGATGAAAAAGGTTGTATTGATGAAAAATCTTTTAAGGTAACTCTACAAGAAAACACGATCCTTGTTTCTTTTATACACGCACATAACGAAATTGGTACCATACAAAATATAAAAGAAATCGCGAAAACAATTCGTCATTTTAAAAAATATACAAAAGGTGATCACGCATCCGTCTATCCACTACTGCACACCGATGCCTCTCAGTCACTTGCATACGTAGATATACGTATGAATACATTTCCTGCTGATCTTATGACGTTTAACTCCTCAAAGATCTACGGTCCAAAAGGTGTGGCACTTTTATATGCGAGAAAAAATACGCCAATCAAGCCAATATTGTTTGGTGGTCGTCAGGAGTTTGGTCTTCGGCCGGGAACTGAAGACTTGGTATCTGTTTCTGGCTTTGCGAAGGCTGTGGAGCTGGCTGTACAAGAACGAGAAAAAGAATCTGTAAGACTTGCGAAGCTGCAAAAATATTTCTTTACTGAAGCAGAAAAAGAATTTGGTGAAAGAATTCGTATTAATGGAAGTAGAGAAGACAGAATAGCAAATAACATACATATTACTGTTCATAATTTTGAAAGCGAGCTTCTCGTTATTGAGCTCGACGCACTCGGTATTTCACTATCTTCTAAAAGTGCTTGTAATGAATCGGGAGACGATGAGTCATCTATTATGACGGAGCTTTACCCACAAGAAGATGCAAGAATTGGTGGACTTCGGATAAGTCTTGGTAAGGATACGTCGCAAAGAGATTTGGACTATGTTATCCAATCTCTCAGGAAAATTTTAGATAAATATAAAGATTTTCCAAAGCAGACCATATAAAAAGGGTAGTTCAGTCATCATCTAAATATTTTTGACCAAGCCCTCAAAATATCGTATTATACGTTTACTAACATATATTTCTATGCAACAACCTCCATTTCACAATTTCACAACCAAAGCAAAAGATGCGATTCGAAGAGCGCACGAATTGGCTGTTGAACGTGGTCAAAACCATGTAAATTCTTCACACCTTTTTGCGGCACTTCTTTTGCAAGATGAATCAATGGTTCTCTCTATTTTGGAAAAGCTTGAAGTTGATACCATCTTACTGAGCTCCCATGTTATTGAAAGTATTGATCCACCAGAAAATACTTCGACAGTATCTCCATCGTTTCAACTCTACCTCACACCAGACTTAGCAAGCGTGATCGAAAATGCAAGTAAAGTTGCTAAAATTTTAAAAGACGATTTTGTTTCAACAGAACATTTATTTATTGCAACGCTCGATGTGCAAGGAGAAATGAAAGATATTCTCACTCAATTTAAAATTGATAAGAAAGAGGTAATGAAAGCACTTGATGAATTACGACAAGAAGGTGGTAAGGCATCTGGAGGAAAGTCTCAGTTTCGACTTCTTTCGAAATATACAAGAAATTTAACTTCACTTGCAAAGGAAGACAAGCTCGACCCAGTTATTGGTCGCGATTCAGAAATTATGCGTATCATGCAGATTCTTTCTCGACGAACAAAAAACAATCCCATACTTATTGGAGAGCCGGGTGTAGGAAAGACGGCCGTAGTAGAAGGTCTGGCTGTGCGTATTGCAAAAGGCGACGTCTCCGATTCTCTAAAAAACAAAGAGCTTGTGTCGCTTGACCTTGGTTCTTTGATTGCCGGAACAAAATATCGTGGAGAATTTGAAGAAAGACTCAAAGGGATTATGAAAGAGATAGAAAAGTCAGAAGGAAAAGTAATTCTCTTTATCGACGAAATTCACATGATTGTTGGAGCGGGAAGTTCCGATGGTTCAATGGACGCTGCTCAACTATTAAAACCAGCTCTTGCGCGCGGTGAACTTCGAGCTATCGGTGCAACCACGACAAAGGAATATCAAAAGCATATTGAAAAAGACGCGGCGCTTGCACGACGGTTTCAGCCCGTGTATGTAGAAGAGCCAACACGTGATGATACTATTGCTATCTTGCGAGGCCTCAAAGAAAAATATGAACTGTATCACGGAGTGCGTATTACCGACGACGCTATTTTAACAGCGGTTGATTTGAGTACACGATATTTAACAAATAGATTTTTGCCAGACAAAGCAGTTGATTTAATTGACGAAGCATCATCTGCGCTTCGCATGGAGCTTGAAAACAAGCCAGAGGTTTTGGAAGATGCTCATCGAAAAATTATGCGTCTTGAAATTGAGAAAGAGGCATTAAATAAAGATTTGGAAAATAAAACTTCTTCATCTGAAAATGCACGAGAGCGAATGAAAGAAATCTCAAGGGAGATTGGTGAGCTCAAAGAAAAAACAAAAGAACTTGAACTCAAGTGGAAGAATGAAAAAGAAACTCTAGGAGAAATAAAGGAGATTAAGTCAAAGCTTGAAGGGCTTCGCTTCGAAGCTGAAACAGCCGAAACCCAAGCTGATCTTGGTCGTGCGGCCGAAATTCGTTATGGAAAAATTCCTTTTCTACAAAAAGAGCTCGACAAGAAAATGGCACGTTTGAAGAAATTGCAAAAATCACGACGTGTTCTTCGTGAAGAAATTAACGAAGAAGATATTGCTCATGTTGTATCACGATGGACAGGAATTCCACTTTCACGAATGCTTGAAGAGGAACGACGCAAGCTTGCTCGCATGGAAGATGAACTTGCAAAACGCGTTGTTGGTCAACACGAAGCAATTGTAAAAATCTCTGACACCATTCGTCGAAACAGAGCTGGTATTTCCGACCCAAATAAACCAATCGGTTCATTTATTTTACTCGGTCCAACGGGTGTTGGTAAAACAGAACTTACTAAAACTCTTGCAGAATTTATGTTTAATGACGATAAAGCTTTGATTCGTGTTGACATGTCTGAGTACATGGAACGACACAGTGTTTCAAAATTAATTGGTTCACCACCGGGCTACGTTGGTCATGACGAAGCAGGACAGCTTACTGAAGCAGTACGACATCGACCATACTCAGTTATTTTGTTTGATGAAATAGAAAAAGCTCACCCAGAAGTATTTAATATTTTACTTCAGGTGTTAGACGACGGTCGTTTAACCGATGGAAAAGGCCGAGTAGTTAACTTCAAAAACACGGTCATTATTTTGACATCAAACATTGGCTCACAATTTATTGATAAGATGGAACGAATTGGTTTCTCTGATAATTCTGATAAAGAGGAATATAACAGTACAAAAGATAAGGTAATGGAGGCGCTTAAAAATCATTTCCGCCCAGAATTTTTAAACAGACTCGATGAAATTATTGTCTTTGATGTTCTGTCACCAGAAGTTATTGCAGACATTGTAAAGATTAGAGTTGAGAAAGTTGGACAGCGACTTCTTGAAAAAGGAATTCTTCTTTCGGTTTCAGATAAAGCGCTGGTGTACTTGGGCCGGGAAGGGTATGATCCAAAATATGGAGCAAGGCCACTTAATCGACTTATTCAAACAAAAATCCTAAATCCTGTTGCTGGAAAAATAATTGGTGAAGGTGTTGGGCAAGGAGATAAAGTGGTAGTGGATGAAAAAGCAGGTGAACTTACGGTAGTGATTATGAAAGGCTCTCGTAAACGAGGAAAAATGCACGAAACTTCAGATAAGAAAATAATCACCAAATAAAAAGAAAATCCCCGTTTGGGGATTTTCTTTTTATTTGGTGCGCCGGGCAGGATTCGAACCTGCGTAGCCCGAAGGCGATTGATTTACAGTCAATTGCGATTGACCACTCCGCCACCGACGCGAACTTTCATACAATAGCACAATAAAAACCAGATTTCAATAAACCATTGCTAAAAATAAGGTTTTTATGTATTGTGTGCTTATGTATAAGAAGAAGTCAAATTTCTATATCTATGGACGAAAGCCTGTTGAGGAGGCTCTTTTGCATGATCCTAAAAACGTTGCTCAGGTGATTGTGCACGAATCCGTAAAAGATGAAGTTTTCGAAGAGTTAAAAAATTATGTTCGAAAGCATAAAATTCCTTTTATTAAGTCTCCTAAAAATAAGATTGAGTCTCTTGTCGGTGATGTGAACGACCAAGGTGTCATAGCCGAACTTCGTGAATTTAAAGGTGAAGATTTTCACACATGGGTTGAATCTCTTGACCTCGACTCAAATCCACTCGTGTTTTTAATGGATGAACTTGAAGACCCGCACAATGTGGGCGCGGTGATTCGTGTTGCGGCAGCTTCGGGTGCTGCGGGAGTTATTCTCTCAAAACATCGCCAAGCTCCTGTGAACGGTACGGTGTTTAAAACATCTGCCGGAACTATTACAAAAGTTCCTATTATTATCGTTTCAAATATTAACGACGCGATTAAAAAGCTAAAAGAAGTGAAATTTTGGGTTATTGGTCTTGATACGGGTAAAGGAAAAAGTGTCTGGGATGAGGCCTATGACACACCAACAGCAATTGTGATTGGTAATGAGGGTGAGGGTATGCGTGACTCAGTAGAGAAATCATGTGACTACACTATTCAAATTCCCATGGAACGAGATGTTGAATCATTGAATGCTTCTGTTTCTGCGGCAATTGTTGCCTACGAATGGAAACGAAAAAATTCATAATCTATGTGGACAAAGCTCAAAAAATTCTACGATTACCTTATTACTGTTCCGGAGAGACTCTATCCGTTTACTGAAACAACAGAGAGTGGAAAAGTGTTAACTGGTGAACAGGCCTATCAGTACGTAGCAGAGAAAAATAAAAACAAGTTTGACGACGCGTATAGTTTGCAATCTCCGAAATTACTCCTCTGGAGACAAGTGTTTCATTTTGTACCTTCGGTTGTTTTGGTGCTAATTGCTCATGGTATGTTCCGGACAATGAGCTTCTTTAACGGTTTCTCATTTCTTGTATTTGTTGTTGTGTTGCTGTATATTCAAGAATTTTATCTGCATCCACACTACTATGGTCAAAAATTTCAAAAAGGCATGATCGATTTTGCAGTTTGGATGCTTCCTATTGTCGTGTATATTCTTATATAAACCACGTATTTACAAATAAAAAACCCTATGCTAGTATTGAGCCACTGCCTAGAGTAAGCATCTAGAGCCCGAATTTATGTCACAAGATACACTAATAAAACTAAAGAGCGAAAAATCAAGTCACATTATCAGAACTGTGAAGAATAAGAAGCAGAATCCTGATAAATTGAAGCTCCGAAAATATGATAAAACATTACGAAAACACGTAACGTTTACAGAGACTAAGAAATAATCAAAAATCCCCGTGAGGGGATTTTTGATTGGGACCATCACGGTCTCTGAAAATTCTAGACCTTACCCCGCAAGGGTTTTTATGGTGTTTTTATTTTAGCATTTCAAGATATTTAGGAACAGACAGTCTATGTGGTAATAGATTCCTTAACTTTTTTAGTCGGATTAGGGATTAAGAGTAATTGTTTTGGGTCTTTTATTAGAATCTGATAGACATTTTCTGCGTCTTTTGAATTACTATTTTGATCAAGATATTTTTCTCCTATAACAACATCATATTTTTCTTCTTGAGATGATGGTTTTGGTACATCTTTAAATAACTTCTTGGAAACAAGAAAAATAAGCTGATTCTTTATATCTTTCATTTCATCAATGAAAGCGTTTATCTGTCCTGGGTATTTGGGGTGTCTGGCATTAGCAAAAAATGGATACACCTGGTCACCATATTGTTCGGCAATTTTTGGCACAGAGGTCGCGTAAACACCTTTTCTGCCCAGAGAGACTCTTCCTGTTTCATTATCTTTTCCTTGATAGGCCTCTGGTCTATAAAAATCAGAAATAGTTATACTTCCGTTCATACCCCGAAATAAAACAATAGGTTCGCTATTTTTATCTAAAATCTTACTCGAGTTTTTTGGATCATTTTGCCAGTCACCGAAGAAAGTTTTAAAAGTCTCTGTTCGTGTAATTTTCCACCACAACTCACTTTGTTTACCTAAATTAGAAACTTGGCCATCTGGTGAAACAAGCAGTTCTCCTTCTTTATTTCTATCCCTTTCTTTAATTTCCAATTTTTCTGCTTCTTCAACAACCTTTTGCATCAATTCTTCCATGTTTGGTTGTTGATATTCAATTGGGTTTTGTTTTATTTTTTTGAATCCTTCCATATGTAAATTTCTATACAATTAGATATCTCATAACCCAAGACCTGTCTCTAAATGGCGGGCGATGGAAGAATCGAACTCCCACCAAAGGTTTTGGAGACCTTTGTTCTACCATTAAACTAATCGCCCATGACCCTTCTTGCAAAATTTGCATAGCAAACCAACAAGTCGGGCCTTGGTTGATAGACTTTCTATCAACCTAAAAATCAAAGAACGAGTTACTTGATTCTATAATATTTAGGGGTAAAAATCTAGTTTGCATGTCTTTGACAAGTTTCTATGAATTTGAAATAATGAATGTATGAATATAAGAAATGGTAATTTTTTTTCTTATTACAACACCAACGACTTGTGGGTTGGTGCTTCTTCTCGTTAACAAGAACTAGAAAAAACACCAGCTCATAAGAGCTGGTGTTTTTTCGTTCTTAACCTTAATTCCAATATCATGGAAACCAAGAAAGCGGAGTTTTGCCAAAAAGGTGGCGAACACACCTTTGAACCGATGACAGGTTTACTTTCTGGGATATTCTGCACAAAATGTTGGCAGGAAAAACCCGAAGATGTTTTACCAAGTCAGGAGCCAGAGGAAAAGAAATAAGACAAAAGAGTGTCACACACGTGGCACTCTTTTTACTGTAGTACTCGTTTAAACCAAGTCCTTTGTCTTTTTGCGTATTGCCAGATTTTTGTTTGTAGAGTTTTTGTGAGCTCTTCTCTAGAAATAAATCCCTGGAGAAATAGGGAAATATATTTATACTCAAGTCCAAAACTTATAAGTTTTTCCCAAGATATTCCTTCATCATGAAGTCTTTGTACTTCATCTATCATTCCTGTGTTAAACCGTGCATCGAGCCGTTTGTTAATTCTTTCTTTAAGTATTTCATCAGGGAAGTCTAGATAGATATATTCAAATTGGTATTTTTGTTCACCTTTTTGAACACATGCAATTTTTCCTAAAAAGTTTCCAATTTCTATTGCGCGGATAAGCCGGCGTTTGTTGTCTGTGTCCACCTTCGCGCCTTCTTCTTGAGGAATTTTTGAAAGTAGCTCTTGTAATTCATTTATACTTTTTTCTTCGAGAGCTTCTCGAAGTTTTTGGTTTTTTGGTATTTCTTGAAAGATAATGTTGTCGGTTATTGATTGAATATAGTATCCAGTACCACCACAAATGATTGGTTTTTTACCACGCGAAATAATATCTTCGATTTTTTCAAACGCGAGCCTCTGGAATTCTTCAACGGAAAAATCTTCATCAGGATGTTTAATATCGAGTAAGTAGTGGGGAACTCCTTTCATTTCTTCTTCTGTTATTTTCCCAGTCCCAATATCCATACCTTTGTACACTTGTCGTGAATCAGCAGAAATAACCTCGCCGTTCAAGGCGAGTGCAAGTTCAACTGCCCTGTCTGATTTTCCAGTAGCTGTTGGTCCACAGACTACATATACCGTAGGTTTTGGCATACTTGTATCATACTTTTTTTGAGAGTATTGACAAATATTTTGTAAGGAGTAATATTTTAACCAAGTTGGTCTTTTAAGAATAGCGATCGAATCAGAAGCTCGACTAGGGATCTCGTGGTATAACAGGCTGCACGTTGTCTTGATAACCTGTCCTGTAAGGTGGGTTCACTGGCGTGTGATGTCCCCGTAGGATATCAAAACACAAAAGTGCTTGCCACGTGCAGCATCACCACACATTATTTCCCATGCCTGAGGCCTATGGTGAAGTTAGTCTTGGATGACTGACCCGCTCGATTCAGCTCAATAGCCTGATGTTTCCGAAAGGTAACTAGGGCCGAGCAAAGCAGCCCACCCGAAACCGGGTGGGCTGTCTGCGTTTATGTTGCTTTATATCTAATCTTTCTATAAAATTCTAGCTAGGATAAACCCTTGTGTTTGCGCGGAACCAACATGAGCATGCTCAGCTTGGTCGGACAACATTCTGTTCTTACAGAGAAAAAGCAACGTCACGTGGGGGAGAGATCTCTTAAAACAATCCAAGACAAGTGGACAAGTTGAGTTCATCGTTCTTTGAATGTCAGGGGTTTCCTGGCAGATATTGAGAATTCTCTGACACATGGGTTGCTATGGCCGAGATGAAGTTTGGGTAACACCAGACGGAGGTCTGATAACCGGGTTCTAGTTCCTGGTGAACGAGCTGTGGTGATCAACCTCCTAATGCGAGGTGTCAGAGAACGAGCCCGGCACGTAAGTGCCGGGCTTTATTTTTTTCAGTACTTGACTCTTTCTCTGAAATGTAATATAAAGTTGCTAGAACTTCTTCTGGGTCAAGGGCGCCTGAACAGTACCGTCTTTGATGAGGAAGAAACCCGAGTCGGTAAGGCACTCAGTGTCACCGTTCTCATGTTTTATTGAGGGTCTACACATGGTGTGGTTTGGTTTGCCTCAATGAAACGAGCCCGGCACGTAAGTGCCGGGCTCAACTTTTTTCTAGACAACATTTAAAACTTGAAGTAGAATTCAGTACGAGCCGGAATGGTGCAAAATTGACTGTAGAGGTAGACGCTGTGACATTTTTAAGTTCGCCTCTAATCTCAAGGTTATTGAATAAATACATAAGTATGCCGGAATGGCGGAATTGGTAGACGCGCACGACTCAAAATCGTGTATCGCAAGATGTGAGAGTTCGATTCTCTCTTCCGGCACATAAAATATTAAGCCAAAACGTTACCACGTTTTGGCTTTTTGTTTTAGTGTTGGCGAGAGAATCGAAAGACGGAGGCGGTATACAAGACGAGCGAAGCTCGTGCTTGTCGCCGAGTCCGGGGAGGAAGTTCTTATGAGCGTAGCGAATTAGAAACTTGACCCCGATTCTCTCTTCCGGCACATGAGCCTATACACAAAATCCCCACATAATGGGGATTTTGTTTTATGTTAAAATAGCATCATGCAATCAGAATTATACAGCGATTCAATATTTTTTATTGATGTAAATAAGATAAATCCAAATCCATATCAACCACGTCGTGAATTTGATGAAGCGAGACTTAAAGATTTAGCAGATTCAATTCGTCAATATGGAGTGCTTCAACCGCTTGTAGTTACAAGAGTTGAGCATGAAAAGCCAGACGGTGGAATTGTTGTAGAATATGAACTTATTGCTGGTGAACGACGACTTCGAGCTTCAAAACTTGCTGGACTTCTCCAAGTTCCTGCAGTGATTCGAAAAGATCAAGACCCAATGATGAAGCTTGAACTTGCAATCATTGAGAACCTTCAACGTGAAGATCTTAACCCTGTCGACAGAGCGCGTTCATTCCTTCGACTCAACTCTGAGTTTAATTTGTCTCACAAAGAAATTGGTAAAAAGGTGGGAAAGAGTCGTGAATATGTTTCAAACTCACTTCGGCTCCTACAAATGCCTCAAGAGATTTTAGAGGCCCTCGGTCAAGGCAAAATTAGTGAAGGTCATACACGACCGCTCCTAATGCTCTCTGACAGACCAGATGAACAAGCAGTGCTGTTTAAGGAAATTGTGTATAAAAAAATCACGGTGCGAGAAGCAGAACGTATTGCTCGAGAAATCGCAACCGACCGTGTACGCAAGAAAGATACATTACCTGATCCGGAAATAGAAGAGATACAAAATAGGCTTCAAGAGTCGTTGGGTACTCGGGTTCATATTAATTTGAAAGATCAAGGAGGTAAAATTACTATCGACTTCTTCTCTCCAGAAGACTTAAGAACAATTCTCGATACAATTCAATCAAAATCATCACTTGGTAAAAATCATCTCTTAGAGAACCATATGGCTCGTAGTAATAGTGAGCCTGAAACGGCTGAAGTAGGGAATGACGAACTCCAAGCACCAGAAAGCTTAGGGCTCAGCGAAGAAGAAATAGCTCTTCTTGATGATCGATCTAAAGATGAAATAGAAAAATCAGAAGAGGAGGCAGATCTCTATAATATTTCTAACTTTTCTCTGTAAGCAAAAAGCGTGCCCTAGGGGGCACGCTTTTGTTATTTAAATCTGCTGATAAATTTATTGATCAAACTATTCTCATCCAGATATTTTTTGATATGTCTTCGAGCAAGTGTTGTTTTTGCGGTGTCGAGCCATTTACTTGTTGGGTTTGATTTCTCGTTTGTTTCTATTTCGACGATATCTCCATTCTTTAGTTTTGTGTAAATACTTGTAAACTTACCATTGATTTTTGCACCAGTGATGTGATTTCCAATGTCAGAGTGTACTGCATAGGCAAGATCGATCGCGTTCGATTCATCTGGTAAATCAATCACATCACCTTGCGGTGTAAAGACGAAGATTCTCTTTGAAAAGAAATCTATTTTCAAATTTTTTAAGAAATTATCTGGATTCGAAACATTTTTCTGGAGCTCTTTGAATTGTTCAATCCACCCAATTTTTGATTCTCCTGGAGCGCCACCTTCGAATACATTTTCTTTGTACGCAAAAAACGAGGCAACCCCATGTTCTGCCTGCTCATGCATCTCAGGTGTTCTAATCTGAATTTCTGCTATGCCGCCATTGCCAGTAAAAATAGTTGTGTGAAGACTTTTGTAACCGTTTGGTTTTGGCAACGCAATAAAGTCTTTAATGCGTCCTGGGATCGGCGTCCATGATCCGTGGATAATGCCAAGGACTCGATAACAATCTTCTATTGTTGGAACGATAATACGCAACGCCACAAGATCATAAATCTTGTCGATATCCATCTGTTTGTTCTGTAGTTTTTTATAGAGACTATAGAGTCCCTTTACACGGTAACTGATCTCAAGTGTCTTTACTCCATTTTTTACCAGTTCTTTTTGTAATGACTTATAGACTTGATCTAAGTATTTTTGATCTGCTTTACTTTTTGTCTTCAGAATTTTATCTAAGTCTTGTGCTTCTTTTGGAAAAGCAAAAGGAAAGGCAAGATCTTCAAGTTGGCCTTTCAATTTCCACATACCAAGTCTGTTTGCGAGCGGGGCATGAATCTCAATAGTTTCAAGTGCTATGCGTCTTGCTTTTTCTGGCTTGAGATGTTCTAGTGTTGATACGTTGTGTAGTCTGTCAGCGAGTTTAATAATGATCACTCGCACATCTTCTGCCATCGCCACAAAAAACTTACGTAGTGACTCAACATGTCGTTCACGTCCACGATATTTTAGTGTTCCAAGTTTGGTAACGGCGTTAACCATAAACAAAACTTCTTTTCCAAATTCTTCTTCAATATCTTCTTCAGTTGCCGGAGTATCTTCTATGGTGTCGTGTAAAATTCCTGCAATAACCGTTTTTGCATCCATGCCAAGTCGTGCCAATGTTTTGGCAACCTCAAACACATGGTTAAAGTATGGTTCACCACTTGCTCTCTTTTGTCCTTCGTGTGATTTTTCTGCAAAGGTAAAACCTTTGGTGATCCAATTTTTATCACCTTCAGAAAGGTGTATTTTTTTAGGGAATGCATCGAAAATTTCTTGTACGTTTGGCATATAATTAAAATTATGCCAGAAACCACGAGGAAGTAAACCAGCTAGAATTTTTACAAAAATCTGCTAGTATTAGAGGCATTCACCTATGAATCTAGAAAATATCAGGAATTTCTCAATCATTGCCCATATTGACCATGGAAAATCGACCCTTGCAGATCGAATGCTTGAAGTGACGAATACTATTGAAAAACGGAAAATGCGAGCTCAGGTGCTCGATAAAATGGAGCTTGAGCAAGAACGAGGCATCACTATTAAAATGCAGCCAGTACGCATGAATTTTAATACTGGAGGTAAAGAATATGTCTTGAACCTTATCGATACTCCAGGGCACATTGATTTCTCATACGAGGTATCTCGAGCTCTCAAAGCCGTAGAAGGGTCTATTTTGCTTGTTGACGCTACACAGGGTGTACAGGCTCAAACATTCACGACGCTTGGTATGGCGCAAAAAGGAGGGTTAAAAATTATTCCTGTCTTGTCAAAAATTGATTCACCTTTAGCCCGTGTCGATGAAGTAAAAACAGAGGTCGCGATGCTCCTCGGTGTTTCCGAAGAATCGATCATGTCTGTGTCTGGAAAAACAGGTGAGGGTGTGCCAGAACTTCTTGAGCGAATTGTAAAAGAGATTCCGCCACCACAAGAGCTTCTTGTTGGCGCTGATGGTTTTCGAGCTCTTGTGTTTGATTTTGAATATTCAAATCACAAAGGTGTGATCGTGTATGTTCGTGTTGTTGATGGTGAAATTACTAAAAACACATCGCTTAAATTCCATGGCGCGAATGAGCGGTTTATCTCTCTTGAAGTAGGGACCTTTTCTCCAGACCCTGTTCCTAAAGATAAAATTTTTGCTGGTGAGATTGGCTATATTGTAACGGGTATTAAAAAACCAGGTGTTGCAAGTGTGGGAGACACGATCACGTTTGATAAGAAAGTACTGCCTGCGCTGCCGGGGTATATGAATCCATCTCCTGTAGTCTGGGCTTCGCTGTATCCTGAAAGTCAAGACGATTTTGAGGAACTCAAAGCGTCACTTGGTAAATTGAAACTTTCCGATTCATCGCTCACGTACGAAGAAGAATCATCGGGTGCGCTCGGACGAGGTTTTCGTTGTGGTTTTCTAGGAATGCTTCACCTTGAAATTATTTCTGAACGAATTAAGCGAGAATTCAACTTGTCACTCGTGGTAACAACACCTTCTATCACCTACAAAGTAAAATATAAAAACGGAAAAGAAGAAATGATTTATTCTCCACATCATTTTCCAAATGATGGTGAGACGACGCAGGTTCTTGAGCCATGGGTGCTTGTTAAAGTTATTTCTCCAACAGAATATATTGGCGCTATTATGCAACTGTTGTTCGAACATGAGGGAGAAGCAAAGGAAATTGAAAACTTTGGAGACAGAACATCACTCCATGTTGAAATGCCGCTTCGCGAGCTCATGAGAAACTTCTTCGATAATCTAAAAAGTACTTCTTCTGGTTACGCATCAATCTCATATGAAATAGCTGAAGATAGGCCAGCAGATGTAACGAGACTTGATATTTTGGTTGCAGATGAACCAGTACTCGCATTTTGTCGAGTTATCTCACGACGTCGCGCTGCAGAAGAAGCAGAGAAAGCGGTTGAAAAATTACATAAAATACTTCCACGTCAAATGTTTGAAATGAAGATTCAAGGTAAAGCTCTTGGTCGCATTCTTTCATCTGCAACGATTAAAGCGTTCCGAAAAGATGTGACACAGCACATGTACGGTGGAGACATTACCCGAAAAATGAAACTTCGTGAAAAACAGAAAAAAGGAAAGAAGAAAATGGCAGGAATGGGTAAAGTAAACATTCCACAAGATGTTTTTCTAAAAATGATGAAAGCAGGAGACAGTAATTAGCTCCTTATTGGAAGATTGCTGGTGCGTAGAGGAAAATAAAGCTTATGATGACCAAAAAGGCCACAACAGCCCATATTCTTTGGATTTTTTTCTTGTGTTTCGGATTGAAAATCATATTTGCAGATTATATACTATAATAACACATATGAATAGGCACATCAGAAAAGAGCGCTGGCTTAATAAAGTTATCAGACATCCATTTACCTATGTTGTTCTGATTTCGCTTGCTCTGTTGTTTTCATATAGCGCAATCGCGACCTACCAAAAAAGTAAAATTGCTAAACAAAAAACAAGACAAGTTGAAAGTGAGCTTGAAAAACTTAAGGATCAAGAAGCTAGTCTTGCAAATTCACTCAACGACATGAATAGTCCTTTTGGTGTTGAAAAATCGTTACGAGAAAAGTTTGGTATTATCAAAGATGGGGAAAAATCTATCATTATTATTGAACCACAAGAGGAGATAAATGATGTAATAGAAAAGGAAAATAAAGGTTTTTTTGAGTTTATAAAGAATATTTTTTAAACACAAAAGTTTGTGCTACACTTGCACCATACTAGCTTAGCGTGACGCCAGAGGTAATATCTCGCCGTCCTTAATTTCATGAAAAAAGTAGAAATTTACTCGACGCCAACATGTCATTTTTGTCACATGGCAAAAGATTTCTTTACTGCAAACAGTGTAGCGTTTACAGACTATGATGTTTCAAAAGATGAAGCGCGACGATCTGAAGTGGTTGAACGATCTGGCCAAATGGGCGTACCGGTTATCTTTATTGATAACGAAATGGTTATTGGTTACAACGAATCAAAAATTAAAGAACTTCTAGGTCTCTAAAACAAAAAAGCGCCAAGTGGCGCTTTTTTGTTTTTTCTCATACAATGCATCTACGCCCTTGTAGTTAAATGGATATAACAGTTCCGTCCTAAGGAATAGTTCCAGGTTCGATTCCTGGCGAGGGCACAGACGGTTTTGTAGCTATGTATGTTACTATATACACCATGGATCAAGAACTAGAAAAAATGATACGAGAGACAGTACGTCTTTCTCGAGAAAATAATGAAATGCTTCGGAAGATGCGGGGTGCACAGAAGCGAGCTGCTTTTTGGCGTTTCCTTAAGTTTTTGATTTACATCGCGCTTCTTGTTGCTACCTACCGATTTATTATGCCGTATGTGAACGAGCTTCGGGCTTCATATGAGAGTGCACGGTCATCGCTCGATGAAATACAAGAGGCTCGTGACAGGTTACCTTTCTAGGGTTGATTATTTGGCTGTTTTCGTTTAAAATCTTTGTACTGTCGTTTTTATAACGACTTTTAGCCCGACGCCAGTTTGGGTCGGTCCCCCGACATAACGTCGGGGTTCAGTCGACTTGTACATTAATATGTCTTGGGTTTATATATTAAAAACAGAGAAAGATAAATATTATATAGGCAGTACTGATAATTTAGAACAAAGGATGAAACACCATTCGGGAGGATATACAGCCTCTACAAAAAGATTAGTTTTTGTTGAATGTGCTTTTTCTCAAAAATATAACACACTGAAAGACGCAAGGTATATTGAGAAAAAGTTAAAGAAATTAAAAAGAAGAGATTATATTGAAAAAATAATCAAAGACGGATATATTAAGATATCATTACCAACGCTCAGATAGCTCAGTTGGTAGAGCATTCCCCTGAAGAGGGAAGGGTCACCAGTTCGAACCTGGTTCTGAGCACAAAATCAAAAAACGCCATTATGGCGTTTTTGATTACTTATATAGACTTAATCTTGAGCTTTGTTTGTCTGTTCTTATCGATCTTTGGGAGTTTGAGAATGAGAAGTCCATGTTTTTCTGTTGCCTCAGCTTCATCTGGATCAACCTCTTCTGGTAATGCAATGGTTCGTGAAAATGAACCCCAGTAGAGTTCTTGAGTGACGTAGTCTTCATCTCGAACAGTCTTGCTTTCTTTTCTACTTCCTCCAATAGTAACTGTGTCTCGTGTAATATCAACATTTAAGTCTTCAGGACGAACTCCAGCAACCATAGCCTGTACAACAATATCATTGCCTGTCTGATATACGTCTACTGACAGTTCACCAATTTGTTCTTCTTCTTGTTCCCACTCTTTTTCGTTGGTTACTTGGATTTTCTTTGACTCTTTTTTTGATTCAAACTCGTCTTCTTCTGCAAATTCATCTTCCTCGTCGAAAATATCTTCGTTGTAGTCACGAAGCGAAAGTCCTCCTGTTAGTTTTTCAAAAAAAGATCTCTTTTTAAACATGATGTGTGTGCAATAATTTATAAAAATTCTTTACGACATTCTTCGAAGTTGTTCGAACATCAGTAATACGATAATAGTTACAACCCAGAGTATGCTGAAGACATTCAGTAAACTGCCATTGTTGTTAATTATAAGAAAGTTAAACGTACTATGCAAGGCAATTGCGCCGCCAATACCAAGAATAAGATAGATTTTTTTTGAAAACCAACCGCGATAGAACGAAAGACCAAGCATAATACCGATTGTTGCTGAAGAAACGGCGTGTAAGAGCATTGCGCCTAAAAATCGAAGGTTTCCGGTGATAAGGGCAACCGTTGATTCGCCCAAATCTATTGGATCTATTAAAAACAATGCATTTTCAAGAGCTGCAAAACCAAGAGCGCCGATGATCATATACATCGCAAAGTCGATTGGTTCGTCTGCTGACGTACTGCTTAAAGCAATAACCCACACGGCTAAAAACTTTACGATTTCTTCAATACTTGCCCAAATGATCGTAAGTATTGTTTCGTTAATATTCATTCCGATAAAAAGCTTTTGAAGGGGAAGTACGACAAGTACCGAGATCATACCAATCAGGAATGTGAGCAAGAGCAGAAGTTTTGGTTCTGGTTTTTTACTATCTTCGCGAAGCCAAAACCACAGCCACAAAAGTGCTGGTATGATGCCTCCAATCAGTGCAAAAAAAATAGTTTTAAAGCCTACGCCGGCCATGCTTCAATTATAAGCAATTTCTCCGGTTTTCCATCGTGGATAAGTCCCCAAATCTCTTCTGTAATAAACGGCATAAATGGATGAAGAGCTTTTAGTTGTTCTTTGAGTAGGTAGAGCAGGGTGTATTTTGCTGAATCGGTAAGATCTTTCTTACAATCTTCAATGATAACGTCAGCAAATGTGTGCCAAAAGAAATGATACAGTTTTTCTCCAACGAGATAGAGCTTATACTCTTCCATTTCTTTTGTAATTTCTTTTGTGAGATTTTTCCATTCATCGATGTATGCTTGGTGGTTAGGAGTAAGCTCTGGTTTCTGTGAGTCATTAAAACCATTGGTGTTTTCTAATACAAATCGAGTTGCATTCCAGATCTTATTTCCAAATTTTGAGTAGGCTTTAACTTTGTCATCACTCAGGTTATTGTCCGCACCCGGTCCAATACCAACAATCATCGCCATTCGTAGCGCATCTGTTCCGTAAACTTTAATGAGATCAAGAGGATCGACAATATTTCCAAGAGATTTCGACATTTTTCTACCTTGTTTATCTCGAACAAGTCCGTGTAGATAGACTGTTTTGAAAGGAATTTCTCCGAGTAGGTATGTTGTCATGAGTATCATACGAGCAACCCAAAAGAAAATAATATCGTGACCAGTTTCAAGAAGTGTGGTTGGGTGGTAGATGTTGTCTCTTGAGTTTTGTAGCCAAGTTATCATGTCATCATTTTGTTTGGCAGGATCAAGGAGTGTCGAGAACGTCCAAAGACCAGAAGAAAACCATGTATCAAGAGTATCTTCATCTTGAATCCATCCCTCACCAGGACTAGCCAAAGAAACTTCTATTTCATTGTTTTTATACCAAACAGGGATTCTGTGTCCGTACCAAATTTGTCTTGAAATATTCCAATCTCGCAGGTTTTCAATCCAATGAAAGTATGTTTTTTCAAAACGGTCAGGCAAGATGTCGATTTCTTTTTGACGAACAACTTCAATCATAAGTTGTTTAAGACTCTTTCCATCTCGTGCTGGTTTGTTTACATCAATCCACCATTGCATTTTAGGCAACGGTTCAATGATACCGCCGGTTCTTTCTGCTGTTGCAATACTTTGATTCACTTCTTTTTCTTCAATAAGTAAGTTTTCTTGTTTGAGCCATGAAACAACAGCTTCACGAGCTACCGCAACTTTCGTGTCTTTTATACCTTCCATGCCAACGGTTAATTTACCGTGTTCATTGATTATTTGTTTTACTAGGAGGTTGTGTCGCTCTGCAATTTCCCAGTCAGTTATGGAGTGTGCAGGAGTAACTCCAAGTGCTCCAACACCAAACTCCGGATCAACAGCTTCGTCAGCAATGATTTTTACTGTTACTGGTTCGCCAGCAAAATTAAAAGAATACTCTTTTCCGATATATTGTGTGTATCGCGTATCTTCTGGGTGAACAGCCACTGCCGTGTCTCCCAATTTTGTTTCTGGTCTTGTTGTTGCAATAGGGAATGGGAAGTCAGGTGAATATTTAAACGTATACATGACAGCTTTTCTGTCCTCTCGAACAATCTCGTCATCAGAGATTGTTGTTTGACCTTTTGGATCCCAGTTAACAATTCTGTGTTTTCGATAAATAAGACCATCGGCATACATTTTTTTAAACGCAACAACTACAGCGTTATGCCTTGTTGTATCAAGTGTAAATGCTTCTCGTGACCAATCGAGTGAAGACCCCATCTTTCGACATTGAGAAACAATTGTGTCGTGAGAATCTTGAGCAAATTGATGAACTTTTTTTAGAAATTCTTCTCGCCCCAAATCTTGTTTACGTACGCCTTCTTTTTCAAGATTTTTTTCTACTTTTGATTGTGTTGCAATGGCTGCATGGTCTGTGCCAGGTAGCCAAAGAGTTTTTTTACCGTTCATTCGTTGGAATCGAACAATAGTATCTTCTATTGCGAGCATCGAAGCGTGGCCTGTGTGGAGTGTACCTGTTACGTTTGGAGGAGGAAGTACTATTGAGAAAATTTGATTTCGTTCTCCATGCAAATTATCAGGGTTAAAGAAACCGGAATCTTCCCACATTTTGTAGATTCTGTCCTCCGTGTTTTCTGCGTTGTATGGCTTTAGAAATTTCTCGTTCATTCAAAAAATATACCATAATATAAGGCTTTATGAAATGTCTTTGACTTACTCTTTAAATATTGTATATTCATTGGAAACCTAAAAGGAAAACACATGCTCTTTCGCATCGTAAAATTTGGTGGAGGCTGCCTTCACTCAGGAAAGGATGTTAAGAAACTTCTTGCTGTCCTCAAGATTCTTGAGGGAAACATTATCGTTGTGTCCGCCTTTTATGGCATGACCAACGTGCTTGTTCGTGCTGCAAAGGAATATTCCTTTGATATTTTCTTAAAAGAATTTCTCTTACCTCACCGAGCAATAGCAAAAGAACTCGGCCTTGATATGCTTGACGATTTCTTTAGACAAGCAGCAGAATTGGCAAAATACATCTTGTCTCTTGCTAAAGAAAATGACCCCAACGGTCGGCACTACTCTCAGCTTGTTGCTATGGGTGAAGACTTTGCTCAGATTATTGTCACGATGTATCTTGTTCAGCACATGAAAAGCTATGATGTTGAAGGTCTCGATGCACGGTCTTGTGTGATTCAGAAGGGAAGCGGATATGTTAATGTGACGATCGACCAAGTGGTAACAGGTCAAAGAATTCGAGAGCTTGTGCCCTCGTCTTCATCAAAATCACACATTCGTGTCGTCCAAGGTTTCCTGGCTGGCGGACTGGGAAGATCACCTGAAGTCGTGTCTCTTATGCGTCGAGAAGGCAGTGATCTTACCGCAGCGCTCTTTGCAGCAGCCTTGTCCAATACAGAGCTCATATACTGTAAACGATTTCCTCCTGGTGGAAAAAGTCTTACAGGAAAGACTGGTATCGGTAAGTTCTTTGATGCTCAGCGAGAGCTCGGAGCAATCATTGTGAGCCCTGAGATTGTTCACGTTGAAGGGTTGCCATTCTATTTTCGTGTTGTGAATTTTGAAGACACGAAAATCGATCTGTACGTGGTCGGAGAGAGTCGAATGGTTGAGGTTCTTCGAGAGAAGGCCCTAGAAGAAAACGCCTAAGTTTGCATTTGATCGTCAACTGACCAGTTGCTTTGAGCCCGGACATTGTCCGGGCTCTTTTCTTTTCCGGAAAGTGCACCAAAGTATCCTGCAATACCAATCATTAAAGAATTGTCTGTGGCTAATTCGTGAGTCGGTAGCACAACCTCAACACCAAGTTCGCGTGTAAATCGATCTCGTAGATATGTGTTTGCTGCAACACCACCTCCAACGAGAAGTTTATAAACATTGTATTGTTTGATTGCCTTTTTGAGTTTATATACGAAGACGTCACCAACAGCTGTTTGGAATTCTCGAGCAATGTCATATCTGTCTTGCAATGACAGCTCTCCCAGATCCCGCACAAGATAGAGCACTGCTGTTTTTAGCCCTGAAAAAGAAAAATTAAAATCATCAGTCTTTATCATCGGCCTTGGTAGTTTTATTTTTTCATTTTCTTTTCCTCGCTCTGCATACGTTGAAATTTGTGGGCCACCCGGATACGGTAATCCTAAAATTCTTGCAACTTTGTCAAAAGCCTCTCCAACGGCATCATCAACTGTTTCGCCGATTTTTTCATATTCCATCCAATTTTTTACTAATACGAGTTCTGTGTGTCCTCCAGAGATAAGAAGAGAAAGTAAAGGGAATGTAAATTTTTTGTGCACCTCTGTCGTCCCAGGTTGCAAAAGAACAGATAGAATATGGCCCTCCATGTGGTTCACAGGAACAAGAGGAATACCCCAAGCACAGGCAAGAGCTTTCGCAAACACAATCCCAACCCAAAGTGCTGGTTCAAGCCCTGGTCCTGTTGTTATGGCAATATAATCTATGTTAGGTTTTGAAAAAGTTTGTAATACGTGTAAAAGCCTGTCTGCCATTTCTGGTTCTCGTTCTAAAATCTGGCGAAGTGTAATTTCTGGCACAGTGGTTTTTTCTTTTGTGTCATAACCTCCTTCACGTAATATTTTTTCTAAAACAATCGGTAGATTGTTCGCATGCTCTCGTTTAGCAAGACTTGGGTACACGCCACCAAATTGCTGATGTTTATCAATCTGAGAAATAAGATTATTTGCGATCACGTTAAAAACTGGCGAGGTTAGATCGCCATGCGCTTCAAGGATTGAAATTGCTGTTTCGTCACAGCTTGTTTCTATCGACAAAATTTTCATATGTAGGAGATTAGCAGGTAAAACCTGTTTCGGCAATTATCGCAGGAAAAGAAATAAAGCAGATAATATGACAAGGTGAAGTGGGTAAAACCAATAAAATATCCACTTCGATATCTTGTATCCTTGCTTACCGTTGTGGTAATAGATAGGAATAAGACCAAAGACGGCAAAAAACTGTAAGAAAAATATATTCATGATGAAGAGTCTTCCAGTTTCAAGAAAGGGTAGAAGTGTCAAAGTAATGAATCCTTGTTTTTTGTTCTGTAAAAAAAGATAGCTTCCGAGAACACATAACACGCCATATACACCATATGAGAAAGGTAAAAAGTATACTAAAGCGAGCGAGGCAAGCACAATACCTATTCGTGCATATATGTTTTTTACTTTTGTAATACACAAAAGGGTGAGCACTCCCACAGTGAGAGTGAATAAAATATTTAAGCCCGGATCTGTGTTTCCTGCGAGTGTTTCGAAATATACGAAAGGTATCTGAGAGATAACAGCAAAAAACGTTAGACGTCTCAAATACAGATGAACATTTTTTGTATGAATAAACCCAACTGCAATAAGAAAAGCAAATAGGGGAAATGAAATTCTGCCTATGAGGCGAAAAGCAATCGATTCAGGAAAAAACAAAAACCCAACATGGTCGATTACCATCGTGACCACTGCAAGTAGTTTAAGTGCAAATCCTGACATAGTGTAAGTATAAAACAAAATCTAGGACGGCGATATTTTATGTGCGCGATACAGGATTCTCGACCTACGGTCGCTGGTACTTTTCCGCCTCGTTTTACTCGCACGGAAAAGTCTTTCTCATCCTGATGTGAGCAAAGCAGTTTGCTCACATATCGCTTACAGTGTGCGCGATACAGGATTCGAACCTGTGACCTACTCAACGTCAATGAGTCGCTCTACCAACTGAGCTAACCGCGCATGGCTACAGAGTATCAGCAGACAGTGATCTTCGCAAGATTCGTTTCCTTGACTTTTTTACAAAAAATGTTATTTTGTGATTAAACGTTCAAACCAAAATTCTCAACCCATGACAAAGCAAGAAAACGTTTACGTTTTCATTGGCGTAGACTCTTCACATCAGGAAGTTCTGAACAACTTCTTGTGTGACCCAGGTCCTCGTTATTTGTATAAGGTGTCAGCTTCCAATCTGTCAGCCCTTCCACCCCAATCTGAGATGGATAAAATTGCCCGTAAGGCACCATGTATTTTTTTTGCACCGGGAATGCTGAAGGAAATCCCAGCTTCAAAACAAGGAGGCTCTGTGGACATTGCCGAACTGATGGATCGAAGTTCTGCATCCATATTCTACGTAGATCCAGGAGTTACACTTCGATATCGAGCACATTCGATACATGTAGAGACTCCTAAGGGTATTGCTCTTCGGTTAGATCTTCAAGGTGATTCCCTCAGAGTTGTGGAGGCCTTGCGATAGGGAATTATGGATCAAAAGACCAGCGCCAAGGCGCTGGTCTTTATTCTTGCCAAAAAATAAAAAAATGATATACTTTTCTCGTTTCAAAATCTTGTGTATTTATGAAGCATTTGGCCCTATCGTCTATCCAAATTGGAAGACTATAGCGGACATCACGTTTTCAATACGAAAATGCGAATAAGAGAAGGGGAGGGATGCAAACAAATATTGGCCCTATCGTCTATCGGTTAGGACATCACGTTTTCAATGTGAGAAGCGGGGTTCGACTCCCCGTAGGGTCACCAAAATACTAATCCATTTACTCTAGTAATCCCCACTAATATTATCTAGAAAAGTGCTACTATAGGATCATATAGTATGGCTTCAAACATTATTTTTTCTAAAAAAATAATTGCTCTGTTTCTTTTGGCATCTACGTTCTTTGCTATGGGTTATTTTTTCTTACCAGCTCGCCAATTAGTTGCCGACGAATGTTTTGAAATCGAACTATCACCCTCGCCCCTCCATGGAACCTTAATCGGTACAGATCTATACGTTCTTAATAGCGTTGTTTCAGTTGTTGATACTACCAATGGAACACTTGTTGATATTACTGTTGGTACTGGTCCACAATATGCAACTCTTGTGGACACTGATCTCTAT
Source organism: uncultured Candidatus Saccharibacteria bacterium (assembly GCA_964490365.1). Lineage (GTDB taxonomy): Bacteria > Patescibacteriota > Minisyncoccia > Phycocordibacterales > CSBR16-119 > JAUPTX01. The sequence goes on along the minus strand of CAZBAG010000001.1, from coordinate 203,301 downwards.
GTAATCAATGCCGGCTCAGACAATGTCTCAGTGATTGATACTACAACTAACACCGTTACTGACACTATTTCTGTCGGTGACAGACCACTTCGTGCGGTCCTTGTCGGAACTGATTTATATGTTTCAAACACAGACGCAGACACTGTCTCAGTGATTGATACTGCTACTAACACCGTTACTGACACTATTTCTGTTGGTGTTGAACCCTCTGGTCTTGTTGCTGTAGGAACCAATGTCTATGTTTTCAATGTCGTAGGCGATACAGCTTCTGTTATTGACACGTCTACCAATACAGTTACCGACACGATAACTGGTTTTGATTTCCCGTATTCACAGGTGGTTGTGGGTACAGATATCTATGTTTCAAATGGTTTGACGAATACTCTTTCAGTTATTGATACAAATACAAATACGGTGACTGATACAATAACAGTAGGGTTAGGTGGTCACAGTTTTCTGTTAATTAATACAGATCTCTATGTTGCAAATGTTAGTGCTGGAAGTGTTTCCGTTATTGATACAAATACAAACAGTGTTACTGCTACTATCTCTGGAATGAGTATGCCCGAATACATATCACAAGTTGGTTCTTTTATCTATGTTTCAGAGTATACGGGAAATTCAGTATCTGTGATCAATATTAATACAAATACACTCGTTGATACAATTCCCGTTGGTACTGATCCTGACTTCTCAATATTGGTGGGCACCGATCTCTATGTTTTGAACTATACTTCACGTAGTATCTCTGTCATTGATACATTAACCAACGAAGTGAGAGACACATGTCCACCACTTCTTCTAACAGCAGAAGTAACAGGGGAAACAATAACACTAACGTATGATGAAAATCTTGATGAGAATTCCGTGCCTGATATCAGTGATTTCTTACTCGAAATAAATGGGAATATGGTGGCCATAACAGCTGTTGATATTGTTGATGATACAGTGATCCTAACTATTGCAACAGAAGTAGTTTATGGAGATGATGTTGCGTTGAGTTATTTTGCTCCAAGTACTGAAGATCCTAGCCAAGACCCAGCTGGTAATGATGCACTTTCTTTCTCTGATCAGGCTGTTGTCAACAATAGTATAAGTTGCGGGTTTATAACTGTTGGTTTTGGTCCGTTTTCTACCTCTTTGGTGGGTACTGATCTCTATGTGCTTAACAGTAGTGACAATAGTATTTCTGTTATTGATACGCTCACTGACCAAGTCACTGATACTATTCCGTTGTCATTGCCCCCTTATTACTCAACTCTTGTTGGCACCGAACTCTATGTTTTTGATACAAACAACGGTTTTGAGGTTGTTGATACGATATCAAACACGGTTATTGACACAGTGAGTTATCCTAGTGCTATTAGTGCTACCACAATAGGGGATAATGTGTATATCAATATTTTTACTACACTTGGGCAAGTATCTGTGTATAACGTCCTTACAAATACAGAGACGGCAACTATTGCAGTGGGTAATAGTCCACATTATTCAGTTCTTGTAGGTACTGATCTTTATGTTGTCAACTTAGGATCAGATAATATTTCTGTGATTGATACTGCTACTAACACCGTTACTGACACTATTGCTGTTGGTACTGGTCCTCGTTCTGCGGAGTTAGTAGGTACTGATCTTTATGTTATGAATGAGTCTGGCACAGTTTCTGTTATCGACACAAATACAAATACGCTCACCGATACGATAACAACAGGCGCTGGCTCTTTAGATGCAGCATGGTATGACGGAATTTTATATGTTGCAAATTCTGGGGCAGGAACCATCAGTTTTATTGATACGAATACAAATACGGTAATAGATTCAATCGATATTATGGCCCCTGCGTATAGTGTAGATGTTGTTAATAATAAGCTTTATATTACCGATGGATTTCAAGAGGTGGATGTGTATGATCTAAACACAGGAAATCCATATGTATGTAATGCTCGTATGCTGCGTTATATTCCGGGTGCAGGCGGAACGATTACGGGAAACACCTCACAAACTGTCGATGATGGTGAAGACGGAACTCCAGTAACCGCTGTTCCAAATAGTGGCTATGAATTTACAGGGTGGTCAGATGCCGTGAATGATAATCCAAGAACAGACATAGGTGTAACAGCGAATATTACTGTGACCGCAAACTTTTCTCTTATCTCTTCAGGTGGTGGGCAGCAAAGTGCTGGTAGCACGGGAACGTCGGTGCACGGTCGTTTTAGAAACCTTGTTATTATGGGTAAATTTGAAGAGGCGTATAAGTTGATTGAAGAATATCCAGATATGTTTACCTTAGAACATCATGTTGAATATACATTTTGTGATAACGCCTCTTTTACAAACTTCATGAAGAAAAAAGATGTTGACGGTCGTTACAGTGCTTACTACAAGGATACTGTAACAGAAATATCTAAACTTCAATCATTTGTGAACAAGCTTTTTATGTATCAGTATATCCAAGCATCTGGCCCTATTGATGGTATTTTTGGGCCATTAACCAAAAAAGGTGTTGAACGACTCCAGAATCTTTTAAATGGAGCCGTAGAACTCGAACAAGACCTTGTCATTGATGGTATTGTTGGTCCATTTACACGTTCTGCGGTGAATGATTTTTGTTTGGGGTAGGGCACTATAAAAGATAAATAATAAATTGTTTAAATCTGTAGAGTAGTCGTCTGCTCTTGGATTTCTTACATGTTAAAATATACGCAATGAAAAAGATTCTAATAACGGGAGGATCAGGTTTTGTTGGGAGTTTACTTTCAGAAAAACTTTTGGAAAAGGGTTATGAGGTTGTGGTAGTTGATATTGTGCCCCCTCAAAATCAACACCTTATTTTTTATAAGATACCACTTGATGCGGAGTTATTACCTCGCGAGGCTTTACAAAATGTCTATGGCGTTATAAATCTTGCCGGTGCGCCAATTTCAGGAAAGTGGACAAAAGACTATAAAAAAGTTTTACGAAATAGTCGAATAGAAACAACAAAAAATCTTTTCAGATCTTTTGAAAAAGAGTCTTTAAAACCTAAGATTCTCGTATCAGCTTCAGCTGTTGGATTTTATGGAAATAGAAGAGATGTGTTACTAGATGAAAATTCACCCTCCGGTAATGATTTTCTTGCAAATATTTGCGTGGATTGGGAGCAAGAAGCTTTTACATTTGAAAGGCTTGGAACAAGAGTTGTCACTCTTCGGACTTCCCATGTTTTAGGAAGAGGTGGAATTTTGGCAGAGATGCTGAAGCTTTTTAAAATTGGTTTTGGTGGTTACTTTGGCAATGGAAAACAGTACATGCCATGGGTTCATATAGATGATTTGGTCTCACAATATCTTTTTGCAATTGAATATGAAAAAATGTCTGGATCGTATAACACAGGCGCTGGTAATCCTGTAAACCAAAAAACATTTATGAAAAGTATTCAAAGAGTTTTTGGATTTTTGTTTACTTTGCCAGTCCCAGCTCTTGTTGCAAAAATCGTAAAGGGAGAATTTGCAAACGCACTTTTAGGAGGACAGAAAATCGATTCGTCAAAAATTAAAAATGCCGGTTTTAATTTTAAATTTGAAGATATAAATTCCGCACTTTTAGATATAAAAAATAAATACTATGGTAAATTTTAGACACATCTTACATATTTCAAGACCACGTTTTTGGCTCTATGAAATGGGAACGTATTTTATCGGTGTGCTTGTCGCAACAAATTTTTTAAAAGATTTTTTGCGACCAGAAATTTTAATGTTCGGATTTTTCTTTTTGATTCCGGCAAATATTTTGATCTATGGAGTGAACGATATTTTTGATTACGAGACAGATAAATTAAATCCAAAAAAGGTGGAGTACGAAGCATTACTTGTGCCAGAAAAGCATAAGTCTGTTTGGGCTTGGGTTTTGGCTACGAACATTCCGTTCATAATCTACGCCTTTAGTTTGAATTCAAAAACAGGAGTTTATCTTTTAATATTTTACTTCTTTGCCTTTTTCTATTCTGCGTATCCGATACGTGCAAAAATTCGCCCATTTTTCGATTCTCTGTTTTCTGCTGGACATTATATCTTCACTGGGGTGTTCGGGTATTTTTTAGCAGGAGGAGAAGGGTTTCCGCTCGTTGGATGTATTGCTGGGCTCTTGTGGGCGATGGCGATGCACGCGTATTCTGCTGTGCCAGATATCAAAGCAGATACTGATGCAGGACTTCGAACGATTGCGACATGGCTTGGGAGAAATACAACAATCTATGTCTGTCTTGTTTTGTATACTAGTTCGGCAATTCTTTTTAGCACGCTCATTGGTATCTTTCCAATCATTGCTGTTCTCCTGTACGTCGGACTTATGCTTTGGTCTCTTAGAGAAAAAGATGATACAAAACTTTTTAAAATTTATACATATTTCCCATGGGTGAATTTTGTCACACCAATGGCGTGGTCAATTTTGTATATGGTGACAAAGTTTGGGTAGGATAAGAAATTGCCACGCGCCTTTGGCGCGTGGCAATCCTATTTTATAACTCTCTCAGTGGATTTGGGTGCTTTATCCCCTCAATTCTCTTAAATGCGAGCTCAGAGGATATGAGACATATTGGCATGCCAATTCCTGGATTTGTACCAGCACCGACATAGAAAAGATTTTTTATATGTTTGCTTTTGTTGTTTGGTCGCATGAGAGTTTGTTTCAGCGTGTGCGCGAGCCCAAGAGCTGTTCCACCAAAAGCGTTGTAGTCTACTTTAAATTCTTCGTGAGCATATATTGATTCGTATTCGATGATTTCTTCAAGGTCAGGGATATCTAAATCTTTTTTCATCATTCCTATAATTTTATTCCTGTATTCTTTTTTCTGTGTATCTGTAAAAGACAGGTGTGACGCGACGGGTACGAGTACGAACAAAGTCTCTTTTCCTTCTGGTGCGACAGATGCGTCAGATTTTGAAGGACAAGAAACATAGTACGAAGGATCATCAGGGAATTTGGGGTTGTCGAAAACCTCTTTGAAATTTTTCTTCCAATCTTGTGAAAAGCGAAGGTTGTGGTGGGTGAGATTTTTTATTTTTCTTGAAAGTCCAAGGAAGAGAATAAAAGCTGACGGTCCCATTACTGCTTTATTCCAATATTTTTTCTTGTATGTTCGCAGATTATCTTTTTTTATTAAATTCATCTCTGTGAAATGCATATCGGCGTTTGAAACGACAAAGTCCGCCATAACTTTTTCACCGGACGAAAGCTGTATTCCAGTAGCTTTTTTATTTTCTACTAAGATCTCGGACACAGAGGAATTGGTGTAGATGTTAACACCGTGCTTGTTGGCGATATTTTCTAGAGCTTGGATGATTGTATATATGCCGCCATCTGGATAATATACTCCCATATCAAAATCGATAAAGTTCATCATATTATAAAGAGCTGGAGTTTTATCTGGTGCACTACCAAGGAAAACTAGAGTATATTCTAGTATCTTTTTCAATCTCTCATCTTTGAACCATTTATTTAAATAGCTTTCCATGGTTTGAAATGGATTCATACGTAACCCTTCCTTCAGAAAATCTTTTTGTAAAAAATCAAAAATAGAATTGTAATTTCTGTACATAAACTTATTTTTGGCAAGTTCGTATTGTTTCCCAGATATTTTTAGGTATTTTTTTATTTTTTCTCCTGAGCCCGTTTCTAGTTTTTCAAAAGTTTCTAGGTCTTTTGAAAGATCTGAATACATGTCGAGCGCGGGGAATTTTTCATCACCAGGAAAAAAGACTCTATAAGAAGGTGATAGTTTTGTGAGTTTCAAATGTTCTCCTATGTCTTCGCCTAAAAGGTTGAAAAAGTTTTCAAAAACATCCGGCATAAGATACCATGATGGTCCCATGTCAAATACAAAACCATTTTTTTTAAATACACTTGCGCGACCGCCGACTTTTGGATTTTTTTCGTAAAGGCTTACTTCGTAGCCTTTTTTACTCAAAAGACACGCAAGACCAAGTCCACCAATACCGCCGCCAATTATTACGACATGTTTTTTCTGTACCATAGATATGTTTGAAAAGTGATAACAAATTTTTGCCACAGTGTTGTCTTGGCTCTTTGTATAAATACATCATAATTCTGTTTTTCTATTTGGTCTAATATTGCACTGTATAAACGACCGGAAAGTAAGATGGGGAACCGTGCCTTTTTAGGAAGCAAATGTATACCTTCTTCTGCCTTTACAAAGAGTTTTTTTGCTTGGGTTATTTTGAATTGTACAAACGGTCGACAGAGTCTATTATGTTTGATGTCACTAATATCTAGTTCGTATCGAGCGAGTTCTTCTTTTGGTATATAGATTCTACCTCGCGCCATCCAGTCGCTCTTAATATCACGTAAAAAGTTGGTGAGTTGCATGGCCTCTGCCAGAGCTTTGGCGTAGGGAAGCGCCTCTTCTTTTATACCACCAACAATCTGCATAATCATGAGTCCAACAACAGTTGCCGAACCATACATGTATTCTTCGAGCTCAGCCAATGTTTCATATTCCTTTTTCTCTAAATCCATACCCATGGCCCATATGAAACTTTCTCGGTACTGCACACCAAGAGAAAATTTCTTTACTACTTTTAGGAATGCTCGCATCTCTGGTCTTTTCGACCGTTCTCCAAACTCAGTTTTTTCCCAGTCCTGAACCCATCTATCAAAACCTTCTTTTGCCTGTTGCTTGTTTGGTATCTCATCAACAATATTATCGAGTGCTCTAACCCATGCGTACAGTGCATATACTGCATATCGTGTTTGTTTTGGAAAAAATCGTGTAGCAATATAGTATTTGCTACCATATTTTTTTATGACCCTTTTACAATATCGCCAATCATTCATATTATTTTTCTCGTAAGGCTATTGTGTTAAGTAATATGAGCCAATCTTGTTTTTGGCTAATGCTGTCTATTAGTTTTTCTGTTTTCTGCACTAAAGATGTTTTTTGGCCTTGAATCTTTTCCAAAACCCCAGAGGTTTCCAGGAGTTTTTTTATCTGTTCTTTTTCTTGTGTATTCAATTTTTTACCAAAATTTTTTTTAAACAAAGTGTTTTTACTAAGGTAAAGAGAGACTAACGTGGCTTGTTTTGATTCTATATCTTGAAATGTTTTCTTTTTCAGTTTTTTCTCATCACCTAAAATGTCCAAAAGATCGTCATCTATTTGGTAGATAATACCTAGATTTTCTGTTATTTTTTGATGCGCCTTATGTATATTTTTACCAGCCAAAACAAGGCCTATTTCCGCAGGTCTTCTAAAAGTATATCTGGCAGTTTTAAGGATATTTTTTTCTGTTAGCTCAGCCTCAGATATTTGTTTTTTGTTGGGAAGTGTTGCATCTATCGCTTGACCAACAATAACCTCTTCAACAAGGGTTCTAAATATTTCTATAGATTTTTTGTTACTATTATCTTGAATAAAGCATTCGTATGCCCAATTAAACACCATGTCTCCAGCAAGCATTGCGTAGCTTCTTGATAAATTTTTATCCTTATAAAGAGTATGTAAGGTTTTAACCCCGTGTCTCATCGTTGAAGTATCCATTATGTCATCATGGATTAAGGCAAAAAGATGTAGAAGTTCCAAACCAATCATTTGACCTACGATAGTTTGATTAAATTTTTTGTTGTTATATGCAAGATTTATAATATACGGACGTATTCGCTTTCCGTGTTTTGCAAGTTTACCAATATGATGTATAGCCTTATTAAATTCTGCGTTCTTGCTTACCTGCTGTGCCCTTGTGATAAGTGAGGTTATTTTTTCTTGAAACAATGGTTCAAATGTTTGTCTAAATTCAGTAGGCGTCATGTCTTATTTTGTATGTAGATACATGTAAATATCTTCAATTGCGGTGACGGCATCTCCAGCAGCAATATTGTTCTGATGATAAAGAATATTAGTACAATCTCCGGCTGCCCAAATACCCTTCACTTCAGAAGATTTTCTCCATGGGTCAATTTTTACTCGTTTGTATTCATCAAGGCTCATAATTCCTTCGAGAAAATTTGTATTTGGTATTTGCCCAATCTCAACAAAGATACCTTTTGCTTCTAGAGTTTTTTCTTCTCCATTTACTTTGTATTTGATACCAGAAACAAAACTATCGCCCAGCACCTCAGTCACTTCTGCATTTATAATTGCTTTCATGTTTGGGTTACCGAGTACTTTATCAACAGTAATTTTGTCAGCTTTAAATTCAGCACTTCGGTGAATAAGGGTGACGCTTTTTGTATAAGCAAGCAGTTGCGCCGCAGTTTCAAATCCTGCGTTTCCTCCACCCAGCACTACTACATCCATACCAGAAAAGAGTGGGCCGTCACAGGTGGCGCAATAGGTAAGACCTTTGTGTTCAAGTCTGTCTGCGCCTAATACACTGCTCGGTAATTTTCTTCGCTTGCTTCCTGAAGCAACGAGAATGGTTTTTGATTCAAATGATTCACCTTTGTTGGTAAGTACACTAAAGTTTTCACCCTGCTCACTGACACTTTCTACAAGACCCCCTTCTTTAATAGTTAAAAATTCACCTTCGTAATATGTGGCGTGGGCCTTTAAATTTTTTGCCAAATCAGTACCAGAAATTTCGGGTGTTCCAATCCAATTAAATATTTTTTCTGAGACAACAGATTGTCCGCCAAATTCTCCTGCAATGAGTAATGTTTTTAGTTGCTTTCGTGCAGCGTATACTGCCCCTGAAACTGCTGCTGGACCTCCTCCAATGATTATTAAATCAAACATACTATCTTATACGCTAAGTTTATAACCCTCGTATTATAGCATAATTAAAAAGAGCCTCGTGTGAGGCTCTTTTTAATTATTTCTTTCTTCGAAGGAATGCTGGTACTGCGCTCCAATCATCTTTGTCATCCTCATCATCCTCTTCGGTGTCAAAGGCGTCTCCGTCGATAATTTCAATTGGTTCCTTTGTGTGTTTCGGAGGCATAATATCATCGAGTTCAAATTCTTCAATGCCTTTCTTTGGTTTTATTATTACTTCGTCCTTCTTTTCTTCTTTTATTGCATTCAATTGTTTTTGAATAGTAATCTCATTTTGTGACTGTGTAATAGACTTCTTTGGATTTCCAGTAGGGAATCCTGTTGCAATAACCGTAATTTGAATTTCACCCTTCTTAAGTTTTTCATCTCGAGTTGTTCCAAAGATTACACGAGCGTCTTTGTCGATAGATTCAGTAATAATCTTAGCAGCAGATTGTACTTCTTGAAGACCAAGATCATCTCCTCCTGCAACAGAGAAGAGAACTCCTCGTGCGCCATTGATAGAGATTTCAAGGAGTGGCGAGTTGATAGCTTTAAGTGCAGCTTCTTCAGCTCTGTTGTCACCCGCAGCGCGACCAATACCCATAAGCGCTGAACCAGCGTCTGACATGATCGCTTTAATATCGGCGAAGTCAACGTTAATAATACCTGGAGTGGTGATAAGGTCAGAAATTCCTTCAACTGCTTGGCGTAGAATGTCGTCGCACATGGCAAATGCGTCTTTGAGCGTTGTTTCTTTTTCTGTGATAGCTGAAAGTCTGTCGTTTGGAATGATCACAATAGCATCAACTTCTTTTTCAAGCTCTTTGATACCTTGTTCCGCAAGTCGAAGGCGGTGTTGGCCTTCAAAGAAAAATGGTTTTGTAACAACAGCAACCGTGAGGATACCTTGTTCTTTTGCTGCTCGCGCAACAATTGGCGCAGCACCAGTTCCTGTTCCACCTCCCATACCGCAGGCAATAAATACCATGTCAGTACCTTTTAAAATATCTTGAATTTCAGATTTTGTTTCTTCAGCAGCTTTCTTTCCAATTTCTGGGTTCATACCAGCACCCAAACCTTTTGTCAGGTTTTTTCCAAGGTGAATTTTTCGATCTGCAAGAGATTTGTGAAGGTCTTGTGTGTCAGTATTCATCACAATAAAACCAACTTCTTTTACTTTAGAAGCGATCATGTGGTTTACCGCATTGCATCCTGAACCACCAACTCCAACAACTTTGATTCTCGCAAATGTTTCGACGTCAGTTGTAATTTTTGCCATATGTTAATTCCGCCAGGGCGGGGTGAATTCGAATTTCTAGTAATAATCGTGTTCACACATAATACCAGAAAAGCGAAAACAGGGAAAAGGATTGACAAAAATATTTTTGTATGATATATTTACGCGAAAAGAAGCTAACGAATCTAAAATTAAGAGTCATGAGCTTACAATATAGAATTCCATGCCTGGTAGCATTGATTGCAGTCCTGTTTGCGTGGATACAGTTTCCTAAGCTTGGTTTTGGGCCCTTGGTACTTTTCTCACTTATTGCTCTCGCCCTTGCTGGTTTGAGTGTTACTGAGAAGAAGATTATTTAAATAAGGATCTGAACCAACAAAAAGCACCCCGCCAGCGGAGTGCTTTTTCATTTAGGGCATTAATTGTTTTCCAAGGTTTTTGAAAAAGTCGCCTAGAGATTTTATGATTTTAACAAAAGGGTTTGAATAGCTGTTGTGTCCTTGGTTGTATTTACCAGACATACAGAGGCCATACACAACATACCATGCGGGGTCTTTGAGAACGCCAGATCCTACTGATCCTGCCATAGTGATTGGTAAATTTAAAATATTTTTAGCAATACGTTCGGTCATTTCGTTATTTGTTGCGCCCCCAACAATAATTGCACCACCAGCAAGTCGTCCATCTTTGTTAATCTTTTTTAAATACTTTTGAATAATTTCAAAAAATTCAGTGATACGAGCCTCGGCAATTTCTTCAACATCTTTTTGGGTAAAGTTGCCAGTAATTTCACCTTTTTTAATTTTTTCTGCTTCATCAAGATTAATTTTCAGACCAAGCGCTAAGTCTTTTGTAATATCCATACCACCGAGCGGTAATACTTTAATAGAAATAATATCTCCATCTTCAAATACTGAGAGAGACACCGTTTCAGCGCCAATGTCTACCAGAATACAACCAGCAGTTTTTTGTTGATTTGAAAGTACGGCAACACTTGATGCAAGTGGGGCAGCAATAACGTCTACAACATCCACACCGGCGTTGTTTACTGAATTCACCAGTGCTTCAAGATGTTGGTTAATACAGGTCACAAACAAACTAGTGACTTCAAGTTTTACTCCTCGAAGACCTTCAGGTCTGCCGTATAAATCTTTTCCATCGAGGCGATACATGTAGGGGATAGAATCAATAACGTGTCGGTTTAAAAGTTTCAGTCCTTGTTCGCTTTCTCGTACGGCATTTTGAACATCGAGAGCAGAGACTTCATTATCAGCACGTGAAATAATCGCGGTGCCTTTTGCAAGCTTTGATTCAAGACTAATGCCGCCAACCGCAAGCGTTGCTTGGCGAATTTTAATACCTGAGCGGTGTTCAGCTTCCCGAACCGATTTCATAATACTTCTCACAACTTCCTCAGGTTCGTTAATGTATCCATTTTTGATACCGCGAGCTTCTGATTTTCCGGTACCAATAATACGAGACGTTTTTTTATCACGTTCTTTTAAATGCTCAACAATCATCACTTTGATCAAGTGACTACCGAGATCTATTCCTACTGTGATATTTTTTGACATTGGAATTTTTCACAAAGAAAAACTAAAGATGAAACATCTTTACGAATTTTTTTTCTTCAGATTCCATTTTACTACCATGTGTCATTCCCTTCAAATGGAGCATTCCGTGGATAACTAAAAACCCTAAATAATTGAAGTATGTTTTTTCAAAATTCTTTGCTTCGCGTCGTATTGTCTCTAGGTTAAGAATAATTTCCCCAGAGTGTGTATCAAGAGGGAAACTCAAGATGTTTTTGTGATCTTTGTTGCCTTTAAATTTCTTACTTAAGGTTTCTATGGTGTGTTTGTGAACAAATGTAATACTTACTACGTAGTTTTTTCCGAGTATCTGCTCTTTCATACGAACAAAAGGCAAGCCGGGAAGCTTGCCTTTTGTCATTCGTTGTACAGTGAGATTGTGCGCCTCAATAATGTTCATTATTTGATTTTACCCATTTTTTGTAGGTGTTCTCGTTCTGCTTGTCGGCTAATTCTTTTGAGAGCATTTTTCTTAAGAACGAATGCAGAGAGTTTTCGTTCTGCATAGCGAAGTGATCTAACCTTTTTTACAAGACCAGAATCTTTTGCCTTACGAGAAAAACGGCGCATAAGACTTGCACTGTTTTCACCTTGTTTTTTTGCTACTTGTATTAACGCTTTTGCCATATGTCTCGATAGATTAACATAGTATTTTAGGGAATGCAAGGCTTTTCCTACCTTTTCTAACCCTCTCTAGTTATACTAAAACAACTGGCTTGGATTTATCTGGATTGACCAATATGAGGGAAGGGTTCTCAGCTTTTCAAGAAGTTCTTTGTCCTGAACCCCTTCAACAGCGATGCAGCGGTTTAGCCATCCTTGTCTCTCAATACGTATGATCATAGTAATAGTTACTTGGTTCTTACCTACTCTTCGCTCATGAATAACTGGTCTGTAGGAGCCATAGGTTGCTTCAAGATATGCCACTACCTCAGTCTTTTCTTGTAGATTGCTTTCATAACTTACTTTGATAAGCGTATAAAAGGGCGGATATTTATACTGCTTTCTATGATCAATATCATCTTTATAAAACTGAAGCAGGTTGCGATTCTGTATGTGATGTAAAATTTTCTCATCAGAATTTCTTGTCTGTACCAGCATACTTTTCTTAGTGTACGAATTGAGTGAGACCACAAGATCAATTATTTTTTCATAAATATTGTAATGCGGAATATTAAACAGACTATCGAATGAAACAACTGCTACAGTATCAACATCTTTTTTTAAGTAAAAGAGTGCCATCTCGGTGGTGACAAGAATCGACCCAGGGGTTCCTTCAAAGTCGCGAACAATTTTCTCAGCACGTTTTTCTGTTCCAGCCTCTTCTTTATCAAGGAGGAAGATTTTTTCTTTACTTACAATGTGCGATACTTCCTCGTACACTTTTTGTGTTCCAATACCAAGGGCAATAAGATTCCAGCTTCCGCAGTGATCACACAGTCTTTCCGCACTGAGCACCTTCTTACTTTTTGTTGCTTTGAAGTATCGAATCCCACGTTCTCGATCTTCGAATAAAATAAGAGGTTCGCCATTTTCTGTTACAACCGTCCCACAATCATTGCAAATGGTTGTTGTGGCATAGCCTTTCCTCAGGGTAAATAAAATCATCTGTTTGCCAGTTTGAATATTTTCTTTTATTTTTTGAAACACTTTCCGTGAAATAATCTGAAAATCTTTGTCAGTGTTTTCTTTCATGTTAATAATCTCTTCCTCTTCTTTTTCTGGAAGACGAAAGTTCAGAGGCCTGAATTCAGCAAGTTCTCCTACTTTTGTTCTCCAGATTGTTTCGCTCCGAAGGATTGAGTCGGCAAAAATAATTTTTGTGTTTTGTTCGTATGAAAGTGCTTCAGCAAAAATACGTGCATCGAGATATGGTTTTTGTAGTGATACATACGAGCTTGAACTTTCACGTTCAAGAATAATGGTGCCAAAATCATTTCGTGGTATGCAGAAAAAACTTGGCGTACTAAAAAGCACAATAGGGTGTTCACTACTAACGATGCTGTTGTAACTCATTACAAAATCTTTTTTAGGTACGCTTCCGTGAAGAAAAAAAGAATAATCTTCAATTCCTTTATGAAGAATGTCATAAAAATATTTTGCTTCGCTCACTGTAGGGAAGCACAAATACACAGACTCTTTTTTTGCGAATGATTCACGTATGTAGGTTTTGTAGATAACGAGCCTGTCTTCTGTTGGTGCTTGGAAAGCATACTTTTCTCTAGCTAATGGCCCGCGAATATGGTCGTTTACTTTTTCTTTTTTTAGATCTTCATAATAGGCAAGGAGTACATTTGGTATGAGGGTGTTGAGTAATTGTCCAGTATTTGCAACAAAATAATCTTTAATAAGTTCGCATGAGGTAATAAATGAAGGTAAAAAAACAGATGTGCCGCGCACCTCTTTTATTTTTTTTAAATGAAATTCTGCATCTTTTACGTCTCCTTTTTGTGTACTTACTTCTTCAACGTTCGTTATCATTCCTTCAATATGTTTGTTTCGGAGTGGAGCCACCACAATATCTCCAATAGACACTTCTTTGCCAGAGAAATATGTCAGTGTTTCTGTGGTGAGTGTTTTTAAAAATGGGATAATCGTAACAAGCTTCATACTGGCATTTTAGCACTAACACCATCGTTTTAAATAGGTTGACACACATGGTAGAATTGAGTTTATGGAGCATTTGCCATCTATTTTAGACATGACCCATGTTCGTCCTGGCAGAGATGCAGGTAAAGACAAACACTTGGTTCCGAACGACGAATATGATGAGTTTTGGGAAGCATTCTACACGTTACTACGAACGCGTTTTCTTTTTTCATTTCCCGTAGTTCGAAGTGAAGAACATATTAATCCTTACTTTGGTTATTTTGGTTTTCGTTTTCATCCTACAAAACATGAACCAAAATATTTTCATCTCGGTATAGACATTAGCGGGAAAGCAAAGACACCCATAACTCCGATTCTGAAAGGTGTCTTAGAATATTCTGGTTTTGGTCTGGTGAACGGAAACTATGTTTTTCTTTCACATCCAGAAGTTCTGACTGAAGATGGTTTTAAACTCTATTCAATTTATATGCACTTAAAAAATGTACAGGTAAAGTTTTCTTCATATCAAAAAATGTTACGACAAGTAAGCTTCAATCACTATCCAACTATCGAGATTAAAGAAGACACTACTCTTGGTGGCATGGGTAGTTCGGGGAACTCAGAAGGGGTTCACGTGCATCTGCATCTTCAAATAGAATTTCGTGACGACAAGGGGAATATTGTTGTAATTGATCCTGCAAAAATATTTGATATTCCGACACAGAAAAATATGAGTGCTGATATTCAAGACAAAGAAGAATTTAAAGATTTTCTTGTGGGGCACAAAGAGGCAATGAAAAAACATAAACTAGAAAAGTTTTCTGAATAAAAAAGTACGCTCGGTTTACGAGCGTACGTAGAGACAAACCCTAATGATGTCTGTTGATTCGAAACGAATCACTATATTCTCTTGTATGTGGAAAAGATGCATCTTTATAAGTGTCCTTGCCACTTCAAGATCAACGAATGACCAACACAAATCCTCTTTGGTTATGCTGCGGTGTTTTCTGAACTCCAACATAACCGCCTTCCCACCTATATGCGTAAGCAGGGGTTCTAGTTTGTCAGCATTTTTAAAATCGAAACGCTTAAAGTCAATGAGTAAGCCTTCTGAAAAGTGTTCAATAAATGCTTGATTGGAGAGTGCTTCATTTGGGGTCGGCATTGTGCTGTGGTTTGTCTTCAAAATACCATAAAAATCTTATTTTTCATAGTTATTTTAAGTATGCTATAATCCCTCTACCTTATGGGATTTTTCTCTAAAAAATTGGGAATAGACCTTGGAACAGCGAATACGCTTGTTTTTGTGCCGGGCAAAGGAATCGTCTTAAATGAACCAGCAGTCGTCGCTGTGTCAGAACAAGATAATAAAATCTTAGCTATTGGTCTTGAAGCAAAACAAATGATAGGCCGTACCCCAGAAAATATTATTGCGTATCGTCCCATGAAAGATGGTGTTATTGCTGACTATCGTGTAACTGAAGCAATGCTCCGCTATTTTATGAACAAAGCTCTGGGGTCGTTTAGCCTCATTAAACCAGAAGTGATGATCTCAGTACCAGCAGGAGTTACTTCAACAGAGAGGCGTGCTGTTGTTGAAGCAGCTATTAAGGCTGGAGCAAAAAATGCGTACGTGGTGAAAGAGCCAATCTTGGCAGCTATTGGCGCCGGTATTCCTATTCATGAATCAAAAGGGCACATGGTGGTTGATATTGGTGGCGGTACCACTGACGTGGCAGTGATCTCTCTTGGAGGTATTGTTGCAGCAAACTCAGTAAAGTGTGCTGGAAATAAAATTGATCATGCTATTGCCGACTATATTAAAAAAACATTTAATCTTGCTATTGGTGATAGAACTGCAGAGCAAGTAAAAATTAAAATTGGCTCAGCGATTACACTAGAAGAGCCTCTCGTTGCAACCATTAAAGGACGAGATTTTGTGCAAGGTTTGCCACGAACTGCTCGGATTACGACCAATGAAATTGTGCAGGCTATCGATAAAGAACTAAAACTTATTATCAAAGCTATTAAAGATGTATTGCAAGAAACTCCGCCAGAGTTAGCGAGTGATATTATTGATCAGGGTATAATAATGACAGGTGGTTCATCGATGCTTCGTAATCTGCCGGAACTCGTTTATCGACGAACAGGAGTAAAAGCAAGATTGGCCGACGATCCACTCTTTTGTGTGGTGAAGGGAACAGGTATTGCTCTTGAACACCTCGATACCTATAAACGTTCAATTATTGCTAAACGTTAATATGTTTACGTTACAAAAAGAAAATCTTCACCATGCGTATCTTGTTGCACGAGAGACGAGTATTTTAGAGCGTTTCTTGGATGGTTTGGTAGATATTGGGTTTGTTGTTCAAAACAATCCAGACGTTATCACTAAGCACGTAGAAACATTTACGATTGACGATGCTCGCGAAATTAAAGTTTTTCAATCAGAAAAGCCTGTGATGGGTGACAGAAAAATAATTGTGATTGTGGCAGAGTATCTTTCACACCAATCTCAGCATGCGCTTTTGAAAGTTTTTGAAGAGCCTGCAACGGGTGTTCACTTTTTTCTCATTACTCCGGTCATTGCAATACTCCTTCCGACACTCCGTTCACGACTCATCGATCTTGAAATCCAAAAAGAAGAATCTTCGAGTAAAGAAATCCAAAAACAAGTAGAAGAATTTATAGCAAGTGAAAAAGAAGACAGACTTTTAATCATTGGTCAGATTATTAAAAAATTTGAAAAGGAAGAAACAAGTATTTCGCTTAAGGTCTACGCAGTTTCTTTTATTAATGAATTAGAACAGAGTCTTTCAAAAAGAGATGATAAACACCTTTTTGATATTTCGTTACTGTGGAAAGTAAAAGATTATCTGCATGACCAAGGAGCTTCAGTAAAAAATCTATTAGAGCTCTTGGCGTTGACTCTCTAGGCACTGTTTTCTTCGGGGCTCTTGACCCCTTCTGTAATTTCTTACTTTTTGCTACTATGGTGGTATATGACATACAATACAACATCGCTAAAGGCTGATTTGGCTAAAATCAGTGAATGGCTTCGAAAAGAGTATTCTTCACTTCATACGGGTCAGGCAAATCCTTCGGTGCTTGATGGAATTACCGTTAATTCATATGGTACACGTCAACCAGTAAAAAACGTGGCTTCGATTTCTATTGAAGATCCAAAAACACTTCGCGTTGTTCCATGGGACAAAAGCCAAATGAAAGAAATTGAAAACTCGATTATTACTTCGGATATTGGACTTTCTGTGGCAACCGATGATTCTGGTCTTCGAGTTATTTTCCCAGCGCTTACGGGCGAGACAAGAGAAAAGCTTGTGAAGGTTTTGAAGGGCAAACTTGAAGATGCTCGTATTTCTGTTCGTAAAGAGCGAGAAACTGCCATGAAAGATGTTGAGGCTCGAAAAGCAGATGCGAGTATGTCTGAAGACGATGTAAAATTTGCAAAGAACGAAGTTCAAAAAGCTGTCGACGAAGTTAATAAAACACTCGAAGAAATCTTTTCGCAAAAAGAATCGGTAGTGCTCGCTCAATAATGTCTATCCTTATCTTCATACTTATACTTGCAGTACTTATCATCGTCCACGAATACGGTCATTTTATCGTTGCAAAAAAATGGGGTATTCGAGTTGATGAGTTTGGACTAGGGTATCCACCTCGCGCAAAAGTGCTCTTTAAAAGAAAGGGAACACTCTTTACCTTAAACTGGATTCCGTTTGGCGGTTTTGTAAAAATTTTTGGAGAAGACCAAAGTGACGAATCGCTTCACGGGGAAGGAAAGCAGATGGCGTTAACGAGTAAATCAAGATTTGCTCAGGCAACGGTGATGTTTGCGGGTCCGCTGTTTAATTTCTTGTTTGCATGGGTTATCGTGCTCGCTATCCTTTTCATCGGTCTTCCTTCAGCGGTTGATTCACGAAATGAAGCACATATTAAAAATATACAAACGGTGGTTACCGAAGTGATCGAAGATTCTCCCGCGGATCGTGCAGGGGTCATGGTTGGTGATGTGGTGAAAGGTGTTTCTTTTGAAAATAAAACATACACATCACTGACTGATGTTGATTTTTCAGGCATGAACACTACAAAAAATAATTTCGTTGACGTAACATTTGTCCGAGATGGAAATATTGTTGAACGAGTTATTACGATCGGTGACTTTACTATCGATGAAAAACCAGCAATTGGTGTTGGATTACAAACAGTCGGCATCTATAAGCCACCTTTTCTCAAAGCTTTTCTTGAAAGTTTTAAAGTCGCAGGTGAAATGATTATGCAAATTGCTGTTGGTCTGGTAATACTGATTATCGACGCATTTAAAGGACAGGCAGACGTGTCCCAACTTACTGGCCCTGTTGGCATTGTTTCTTTGGTTGGTGACGCAAGCAACCTAGGTCTCGTGTATCTTCTCATGTTCGTCGCTCTGATTTCGGTCAATCTTGGAGTGATTAACCTTATTCCATTTCCTGCGCTCGATGGAGGAAGAATCCTCTTTTTACTCGTTGAGAAGGTAAAAGGTGGCCCAATTTCGCCAAAAGTTGCCAATGCGCTGAACTCAATTGGGTTCTTAATCCTCATTACACTCATGGTGTTTATTACCTTCCGCGACATTGCCAAGCTTTTCTAGGCTCTTGACAAAGATTTGACATAAAATTGTATTAATGCTAGAATAATTTCACCTTATAGTAACAGTTAATACGTATGGCAATTATTTCATTTAGACCAAAGCATGTAAGCAAAAAGCTTCTGTCTGTTCTTAAGGATCGATCGCTTGATATTATTTCAAATCGATACGGTCTTGGAGAAGACACAAAGAGAAAAACTCTTGAAGCAATTGGACAAAAATACGGGATCACTCGAGAACGAGTACGGCAAATAGAAAATGCTGCTCTTTCATCTATCCGAAAATCAGAAGTCATGAAGTCAGAGGATGCAGTGTTTGCAGAACTTAAACAATTAGTAGAATCTCTTGGTTCAGTTGTTCACGAAGATGAACTTCTCGAACACATTTCTGGAGATGAATCTACACAAAACCATATTAACTTTTACCTCGTGCTTGGTGATGCTTTCACGCAACACAAAGAAGATGATCAGTTTAAAACACGATGGGTTGTCGAAGATGAAACTGCCAATACTATTCATGATGCTCTTAAAAATCTGTACAAATCTCTCAGTGCAGATGAGCTCGTAGCTGAAAGTGAAATGATCAATCGTTTCCTTAAAAACGTAAAAGATGTTTCTGACGAATATCGAGATGAAGAAATTCTACGACGATGGCTCAGACTTTCGAAAAAAATTGCTAAAAATCCTCTCAATGAGTGGGGGCGAGCAGAATCAAAAAATGTAAAAACACGAGGAGTAAAAGACTATACATTTTTAGTGCTTCGAAAACACGGAGAACCAATGCACTTTAAAGAAGTTGCAGAGGCGATCACAAAAACATTTGGCAAGAAAACACTTGCCGCAACAACACACAATGAGCTCATTAAAGATCCACGATTTGTGCTTGTTGGCCGAGGTAAATATGCTCTTCGAGAATGGGGCTATAAACCAGGTATTGTACGAGATGTTATCAAAGACATCTTGGTAACACATGGACCAATGACAAAAGATGAAGTTGTTGATGCGGTGCTTAAAGAACGCTTCCTCAAGCGAAATACTATTCTTGTAAATCTTCAAAATTCAAAGCATTTCAAGAAGCTTGGAGACGGTAAATACACAGCTCTCAAGTAATACAAAAATTCCCCACAGTTTGTGGGGAATTTTTGTGTATAATAGAAGAGTGAAAAAAACACTTCTTACTATTGAGCTCTTTCTTATACTCCTTATTGTCGTTTTGTTTGGTTTTTTGCTCTTTATTTTTACAAATTCAAAAATAGAAGAAGATCCAATTGTGCCAGTTGCAAGTGTTGATACAAGTGAATTGTATTGTGGTATTTCGGTCACGCAGCCTCAAATCGGCTCAGTGGTGTCGTTACCGCTTGAAATATCAGGATATGTGAGCGGATGTGGTTGGGAACCATTCCTTAACTATGTGGCCACGATGAAAATCTATGACGCTGAAAAGAACATAATTGGTAGACCTTTTCTTGTGCCTCGTAACCAAACAGATACTTCTCCTGTTTCAACTCAGTTTCATTTTGTAGTTCAAGATCTTCCGGCTACAGAGGGTGCGTTTGAGATTGTCTTTGAAAGTTTGCAGAATTCAGAAAAAACAATGACTATTCCGATTACCATTAGTAGCGATGTGCCAGTCGACAAAGCTAATTCATAGTGTTGGTGTACAATAAAGAACATGGAAGCTGATATTTTTCTTACAACATTTCAAAATATCCCAGGTATCATTTTTAAAACAGTTCGTTTTTGGTTACCACTCGTACTTGTCTTTTTGGGTTGGAAACTGTGGGTCGGCTATATTCGTGAAGAATGGCTCTCGACCGTAAAGTGGGTGTTACTTGAAATTAAAGTACCAAAAGAAGTTTTTAAATCTCCAGCAGCTATGGAGCTCGCGCTTTCAAACGCACTCTCTCAAGGTGGTGGTGTGGGAAATAACTATCAACTGTACTGGCAAGGACGAGTGATTAACTGGTTTTCTCTTGAAATCGTTTCTCTTGGTGGAGAAATTCATTTCCTTGTTCGCACACCAATTCTTTTTCGCCGAGTTATTGAAACACAGATATATGCTCAGTATCCTCAAGCAGAAATATTTGAAGCTGCAGACTATGTTGAAGAAGCAATTGCTGATATGCATAAACGTGAGTGGGCACTTTTTGGTACTGAGTTTAAACT
Source organism: uncultured Candidatus Saccharibacteria bacterium (assembly GCA_964490365.1). Taxonomy (GTDB): domain Bacteria; phylum Patescibacteriota; class Minisyncoccia; order Phycocordibacterales; family CSBR16-119; genus JAUPTX01. The sequence goes on along the minus strand of CAZBAG010000001.1, from coordinate 182,324 downwards.
TACGAAACAAGATGCGTACCCAATCAAAACCTACACTGACTACGGACTCGATAAAGCAATTGGTTCAACAGAAGAAAACCAAAGAATCGACCCAATTACCCCTATGATTGAATGGATGGGAGGTATTGGTCCAAACGAACAAGTCTGGTTTCAAATTATTGTTCGTGTTTCAAAATGGACATATAGAAAGAGTGGGCTCATGGGTGGATATGAAGACTATAAAGAGAGAACAAAAGCCTTACTTAAAGAAGAGCGTGCAAAGTTTGAACCAACGGGTGATGATCAGTTTAAGCGCTTGGCAATGACTGAAGAAGATAAGCAAGTCATTTCCGCTATTTCTCGAACCCTCAACAAACAAGGTTTTGATTGTGGGATACGCGCAATCTATCTTTCACCAAAAGAATATTTTGACGGTATGAATATTACCGGGTTAACTGGTATTATGAAGCAGTACAACTCCTTTACCCTTAACGGTTTTGCGCCAAACAACACAACTGGTTTTGACTATCCATGGCAGGATCCATCAGGAAATAAGACTATTGCCCTTAAGAGAGAGATGTTAGACGCCTATGCACAAAGGTCTTGGTTCTATCCTCCGTATGTCAGACCACACTTTGTACTTACGTCTGAAGAACTTGCAACTATATTTCACTTTCCTGGTCGGGTATCTGAGACACCAAGCCTAAGTCGTATTGAGTCTAATAAATCAGAGCCACCTACTAATCTGCCTATCTAACACCTATGCAACATATAAATTATCAAAAACCAAAAAGCAGTATATCTGTTCATCAAAAAATATTCCTTGTGCTCGGACTTCTTTTTGTTGTTGTAGTGTTTGCTTTCGGAGTTCTCTTTACTGCGCCCGCCAACTTCCCAAAAGATACAATTATTGAAATCGAAAAGGGAAGCAGTCTAATGGAAGCATCTGAAATGTTACATGCAGAAGGTGTGGTGAAATTTCCAAGAATGCTCGATGCTTTTGTAATTATTTTTGGTGGTGATAAAAGTATTGTGGCCGGAGACTATTCGTTCGAGAGACCGCTTACAGTCCTTGAAGTTGCTCACAGAATTATTAATGGTATCCACGGTATTGATTCTGTCCGCGTGACGATTCCAGAAGGATCAACTCGGGAAGAAATAGCGGAGCTCTTTGATGCGAAGCTCTTGAATTTTTCACAAGATGATTTTCTTTTCCTGACCAAAGGTCTTGAAGGGTATTTGTTCCCAGATACCTATATTTTCTTTGTTACTACAGAAACTTCAGATGTTGTTGATAAAATGTTATCAAATTTTGATACAAAGGTTGCGCCGTTACTTGCCGACATTGATAAGTCGGGTAAAACTATGGTAGATGTTGTTACTATGGCATCTATTATTCAAAAAGAAGCCTACAATATTTACAGTGAACAACAAACTATTTCTGGTATTTTGTGGAAACGTATCGACAAAAATATGAGACTCCAAGTTGATGCAACCTTGAAATATATCACCGGCAAGCCATCTTCAAAATTAACACTCGATGATTTGGCAATGGAACATGACTACAATACTTATAAGAATTACGGATTACCTCCAGGACCGATTGGTTCTCCAAGTATTAAGGCGATGAGAGCAGCGCTCTATCCAATTTCATCGCCATACTACTTCTATCTTCACAGTAACTCCGGTCAGGTGTATTATGCAATTGACCATGCAGGACATGTTCAGAATAAAAATAATTTCTTACGTTAATATATGAAACGACATACACTAGCATTTGTTGATATTGAAACAACTGGGTTTGATCCGGATAAGCACGAAATCATTGAGCTCGGTGTTGTTCTGGTGAAGCAATTGGGGGATGCGGGTAAACAATTCGAAGTACTTGAAGAAATCGAATTAAAGATTAAGCCAGAACGTATTGAAGATGCAGATCCTCAGGCTCTTAAAGTAAATGGCTATGATCCAAGCCAATGGATTTTTGCAAATACACTTACTGAGGCAATGACTATTTTTGCTGCAAAAACAGACAACGCGATATTTACTGCTCACAACCTTACCTTCGATTATTCATTTATCGAGCATGCATTTAAAAAAACTGGCGTTGAAAATAAAATGTTTTACCCAAAACTTGATACGATTTCAGTTGCCTATGCAAAATTGCACGACAATCCTCAAGTAGATAAGTTTCGACTTCAAAAGCTCTGCGAATATTTTGCTATTACCAACGAACGTGCTCACACAGCACTTGCGGATGCAAAAGCAACATTTTTGGTCTACGAAAAATTGATGAATTTGTAATACTCTCTGAGTCGTGCTAGATTCTTGCTCATGAAGAAAAGAGAAACAGTTTTTGTGGGTGTTTCTGGCGGAGTTGATAGCTCCGTTTCTTTGGCAATTCTGAAAGAGCAAGGTTTCAATGTTGTTGGTTGTTTTATTAAAACATGGCAACCAGATTTTATAGAATGCACTTGGAAAGAAGAGCGACGCGATGCAATGCGCATTTGTGCTTCACTTAATGTGCCATTTCTTACCATTGACGCAGAAGAAGAATATAAGAACGCTGTTGGTATGTACATGATCAACGAGTACCGTGCTGGTCGAACGCCAAACCCAGATGTGATGTGTAATAAGGAAGTAAAGTTTGGAGTGTTTCTAAAAAAAGCTTTAGAGCTCGGTGCTGACTATGTCGCCACAGGACACTATGCACAAACAAAGGACGGTAAACTTTTTAAAGGTGTTGATAATGCCAAAGATCAGAGCTACTTTCTGTGGACACTAACAGAAAGTCAATTACATAAAGTACTATTTCCAATTGGCTACTTACAAAAAACAGAAGTTCGTCAGATTGCAGAACGATACAGATTGCTGACTGCTGAAAAAAAAGATTCTCAAGGCGTGTGTTTTTTAGGTCCAATTGATATGAAGGATTTTCTGAAACACTTTATTGATGTGAAAAAAGGAAATGTGATTGATCGTGAAGGTAGAGTGGTCGGAGAACACGACGGCGCATTGTTCCATACGTTGGGAGAACGACATGGTTTTACTATTACCGAAAAGGGGACAGAAGATAAAAGGTTGTATGTTGTCGATCGAGACATAGAGAAAAACATAATTACGGTTTCAGAAGACGTTCATCAAACAGGGCAAGAGAAGAAAAATATACAACTAGAGCATGTAAACTGGATTACTGCACCGCAAGAGGGAAAGGTATATGGCGCGCGAATACGATATCAACAAGCCCTACAAAATTGTGTTATTGAAAATGGCCGTGTGGTCTTCGAAGAGGACCAAGCAATGGTTAGTTCAGGGCAGTCAGTTGTTGTATATAAAGGTGAAGAGTGTATTGGCGGTGGTATTATTGCGTAATTGACAATAATCTTAAATATGTTATAATATAAAAATGAGTTAGTTCACCAAATCAACCAAATTATCATGCCACGAAAGAAGAAGGCGGTGGTTCTCACACAACCAGTGAAAGAGGGTCTCAAGGCTATCAAGGTTCAACTTGATCACCGAACGGTTATCACTGTCGCCAATTCCAAGGCGCTTGAGTTCTGGAAGAAGCGATACCCGAAAGCGGAGGTGATCAGTTGATCAGTGTGTGAAGTGGTGGCAGAAGTCCCGTCAGCAAAGCTGACGGGACTTTCTATTTTACCCTCTTTCAACTATACTTTGCTGTATATGACAAGTAACCAAATTCGCGAAAAATTCCTAGCATTCTTTGAAGAAAAAGGTCACACGATTCTACCTTCAGCATCACTTATTCCTGAAAATGACAACTCAGTCCTCTTTACAACAGCCGGTATGCAACCTCTCGTTCCTTACTTGCTGGGAAAAGAACATCCAAAGGGTACAAGACTCGCAAGCGCACAAAAATGTCTTCGCACAGGAGACATTGATGATATTGGTGACAATCGTCACTTAACATTTTTTGAAATGCTTGGAAATTGGTCACTCGGTGACTACTTCAAAGAAGAATCTATTGCTTGGAGTTTTGAATTTTTAACATCAAAAGAAAAAGGTCTTGGTCTTGATGCAACAAGGCTCTATGTTACTTGTTTTGAAGGTGATAACAGTGCTCCACGCGACGAAGAATCAAAAACTATTTGGATGAAAAACGGAATCCCAGAATCTCGTATTTATTTTCTAGGTAAAGAAGATAACTGGTGGGGCCCAGGAGAAAACGGACCATGTGGGCCAGATACAGAAATTTTCTACGACGTCACTGGTATGTGCGGTGAGCTTTCACCTGAAGCCTTTTTACAAGCTCAAAAAGAAGAAAAAGTAATCGAGATTTGGAACAACGTATTCATGGAATACGAATCAAAAGAGGGCAAAGTTATCGGAAAGCTTTCTCAGAAAAATGTAGACACAGGTATGGGTCTTGAGAGAATCACGGCTGTGGTGAACGGAAGAGAAAGTGTCTATGACACTGATGCTTTTGAATATATTTTTAATGTGTTGCCAAGTGGCGACGAGCGATCAAGAAGAATTGTCGCCGACCACATGCGTGCAAGTTGTTTTCTTATTGAAGACGGTGTAATTCCAGGGAACTCAGACAGAGCCTATATTCTAAGAAGGCTTTTACGTGGTGCAATACGACACGCAAAAAAACTCGGACTTGATTCAGTCGTTTCGCTCATTGATGCTATTTGTGAGAACTATAAGAACTCGTACAACCTAGATGCTATGCATATAAAATCTGTAGTTGATGGAGAAGAAAAAAAATTTCTTAATACATTAGAGAAGGGGTTAAAAGAATTTGAAAAAGGCGAGCGTGACGCGTTCCTGCTCTTCACTTCATATGGTTTTCCGATTGAGATGACCACAGAGCTCGCCAAAGAAAAAGGAGAATCTATTGATCTAGATCTCTTTGATAAAAAAATGAAAGAACATCAAGACAAGTCACGTGCTGGTGGCGAACAAAAATTTAAAGGCGGTCTTGCTGGAACGAGTGAAGCTATTGTGAAGCTGCATACTGCCCACCATTTACTGTTAGCTGCACTTCAAAAAGTGCTTGGAAAAGAAGTAAAACAAAGAGGTTCAAACATTACCGAAGAACGACTTCGAATTGATTTTTCATTTGATCGAAAGATGACAGATGAAGAAAAAGCAGAAGTTGAAAAAATAGTGAATGAGGGTATACGAAAAGATTTCAAGGTTATAAAAAGAGAAATGCCAAAACAAGAAGCAGAGCAGATTGGCGCAGAAATGGAATTCGGTGCGAAGTATGAAGATGTTGTTTCTGTGTATTTTATAGAAGATGAAAAAGGTGATGCAATTTCAAAAGAATTTTGTGGTGGTCCACACGTAGAGCATACAAATATTCTCGGAACATTTAAGATCCAAAAAGAAGAAGCGTCATCTGCCGGGGTTCGACGTATTAAAGCAGTGCTTGTATAAAAGTTGCGTGATATACTAATTGCGTATATGTTTTTCTTTTCTCAAAAAAATAAAGAAGAAACTATTGCCGTGTTCGATATTGCATCTGGCTCTGTTGGGGGTGCGATAGTGCTTATGGAATCGCACAAAAAACCAACCATTATTTCTTCATTCCGTTGTCGTTTTATTCCAAACGGTACTCATCGTCCGCTGTTGCAGACGCTACAAGAAGTCGCGCAGCTTCTCCAAAAAGATATTCATGCTGTTCCCGATAAGGTATTTGCGGTTATCGCCTCGCCATGGTCAACAGGTGAACTCAGAAGAATACAACGACACCGAAAGGAAGGATTTGTGTTTACTGAGAGCTATGCCAAAGAGTTAATCAAAGAAGAAATTTCAAAATTCAAAAAACAACACACTGAGTTCGATGAAATTATTGATCGACGTGTGGTGAATGTTCTTTTGAATGGTTACGAAGTGCAAAAGCCTCACGGCAAACGCGTAAAAGAATTAGAGTTGCAAATTTTCCTCAGTCTTTCATCAGAGGAACTCGTTGAACGTGTTGAAGAGGTTATTACACAAACCTACGACAGACGGGTTAAGTGTACTTCGTCGCTCTTCTCTGATTTTCTTGTTGTGCGAGATGTGTTTGACGGGCTTAACGACTTTGTTATTGTTGATATTCACGAAGAGTCCACAGAAGTTTCAGTGATGAGAAATGATTTTCTTGTCGGAACTTCATCATTTCCATACGGCAAGAGCACGCTTGTTCACCATATTGCAAAGAGTCTTGGTAAAGATGCAGCCCACACTGCTTCACTTTTAGCAATGTATAGAGATGGTCACTTGGACGAATCGTATGCAAAGCAAATTGAACAGATTGTTCGTACAGAAGGCTCTTTGTGGACAGGTGCCATTAAAAAAGTCTTCCGAAGTCTCTTCGTTGATTTATTGATACCGCATGATATTTTCTTAATCACCGACCCATCGTCTGAGACCTGGTTCTTACATTTACTACAAAAAGATAATTTCTCGGAATTCACAACTACCGAAAATTCGTTTAATGTTATACTAGCTAATAGTAAAAACTTACACGATTTTTATGCGACGGCCATGAATATACAATACGACGCTCGTCTTACTATACAATCAATTTTTATTAATAATATAAGCAAAACATAAGTACCTATGCCAAGAAATTCAATACATGATATTAAACCTTCAACCAAGCTTCGAAAAAGCCCTGGTTATGCGTCTCGCCGACTCGAACAGGATGATTTTGAAGAACAAGAAGAAGAGGTAGCTCCTCCACGAAGACGACGAGAGCGTGAAGTATACGACAATCCGTATATGTACGAGAAAAAATCAGGTGGCGGAAAAGCAATTTGGTACGTTGCTGTTTTCTGCATTCTCGCACTCGTGTTCGCTCTTTCATTCTTTTTCTCAAGCGCAAAGGTCTTGGTAACTCCACGCCAAGGAACTATTGAGGTAAATAAACTCATTGTTGCGAACAAAGACCCACTCGATAGTAAAGCTTTGGCATTCGACGTAGTGACACTTTCCGGCGAAGAATCGGTAAGTGTTGAAAATACTGAAAAGAAATATATCGAACGAAAGGCGACAGGTAAAGTTCGTTTTTTCAACAACCATAGTGCTGAACCTCAGAAATTGTTGATCGATACACGACTTGTTGCTGATGATGGTAAAATCTACAAAACAACAAAACCGGTAACCGTGCCAGGGCAAAAAACTGATGATGGTAAAAAAGTCGCAGGGTCAATCGATGTTGACATTTATGCCGATGTTGCTAGTACTGAATACAACAGAAAAGAAACAGACTTTAAAATTTTTGGTTTTAAAGGAAATCCAAAATACGAAACAATTTACGCTAAGTCTATTGGTGAAATCACAGGAGGTTTTAAAGGTGAGACTTTTGCGCTCTCTGAAGCGGAAGAAAAGGAACAACAACTATTACTAGAGACAAAACTTAAAGAAAACCTTCTTACTGAAGCACGTACTGAACTCCCAGAAGGATTTATCATTTACGATGAAGCAGTAATTCTTGAAAAAGATGCCCCAGAAGCTGTGTCGTCTGGTGAGGGAACAAAACTTGTACAAAAAGGTAAAATACATGCTTTTATCTTTAAAGAAGAAAATCTAACTCGAGAACTCGTAAAAGAAGCTGTTGCTGATTTTGATAAAAATAAAGTTGTCATTAAAGATATAGAAAATCTATCGATATCGCTGATGTCAGCAAGTGAAATTGACCCAGCCGATGTTGACTCAATCAGTATCTCAGCTAAAGGTAATACTGAAATAATTTGGCAAATAGATGAAGAAGCAATTAAAGACGTGCTTGTTGGTATTAAAGAGCGAAAATTCCAATCAGTTGTCTCTGAGTTCAAGAGTATTGAAAAGGCAGAACTGATCATTAAACCAATCTGGAAAACAACAGTCCCAACTGACCTTGAGCGAATTGATGTGGTAAACACTGTTGAAACGGAATAGTTTGACCAACTCATATTTTTCTGTTAGGATTATACAACTCTTACAATGAATCAAAAACAAGAACAAAAATCAATCGGTACTATTGTGGAATCTTTACCAAACGCTATGTTTCGAGTCATACTCGATGGTCAAGAAGACCCCATGATAGCCTATTTGTCGGGGAAGATGAGAAGGTTTAAAATCAAGGTTCTTATTGGAGATAAAGTTGAAGTCGTCATAGATCCATATGGCGGAAAAGGCAGAATATCTCGAAGAATGTAGGGTGTTCCAGTGCATTACTTGCTTTTTTTTAGGTTATAAGTTAATATACCGAATTGTTACTAACGGTTCAAAAACCTTAGTTTGAGTTCACAAAAAGGTTACAATTTTCATGAAAATTAAGACTTCTATCAAGAAAAAAGATCTCGCTCAAGGAGATCAAATCGTCAAACGAAACGGACGAATATACAGAATTAACAAAAAGAATCCTCGCCGAAAAGCTCGACAAGGTTAGTTTTATTTTATAACGAGATTATGCGAATTTCAGGTATAACAATTCCAGATAATAAAAGAATTGAGATGGCGCTTACCGTCATCTATGGTATTGGTCGTTCAAGAGCTCACAAAATTCTTGATGAAGCAAAAGTTGAATACGGTAAACTTCCAAAAGACCTCACTACTGACGAAGAAAACACTATTAGAAAGATCATTGAAGACAACTTTACGATAGAAGGAAACCTTAAACGAACAGTCTCTGCGAACATTAAGCGTCTTAAAGATATTGGCTCGTATAAAGGTTCACGACACTCACGAGGTCTCCCAGTGCGTGGTCAACGAACAAAAACAAATTCTCGAACAGTTCGAGGAAACGTTCGAAAGACAATGGGTTCAGGTAGAGTTATCGCAAGTAAGACATAACATATGGGAAAGAAAAGAATTATAAAAACAAAAGCAGGAGGTGTTAACAAAGAGCTCAAAAGTCGAGCTTTGGCTAAAACTTCGAAACGAAAGTTGGCAGACGGCGTGCTTTTTGTTGAAGCTACATTTAATAACACAAAAGTTTCTTTCTCTGATAAAAAGGGTAACGTTATTTTCTGGTCATCTTCAGGTGCCCTTGGTTTCCGTGGTGCTAAGAAAGGAACTCCATTTGCTGCGGCAAAAGTGGGAGACCTTATTGGTGAAAAAGCAGAAGCTATTGGTGTAAAAGAAGCTGATGTTGTTGTAAAGGGTGTTGGTACTGGCCGAGAATCTGCTATTCGAGCATTCATGTCACGTGGTATTGAACTCAATTCAATCAAAGATACAACACCAATTCCGTTTAATGGACCAAAGGCTAAGAAGCCACGAAGAGTTTAATATAAGTAATACGACCCCGTTATGATAATAGGACCAAAATATAAAATTTGTAGACGTTTAGGAAGTGGAGTGTTTGATCAATGTCAAACGCAGAAATTTATGGTGTCTGAAGGCAAGAAATCTAAACTTGCTAAGAAAGGACCAAAAAAACAACTTTCTGAATATGGTCAACAACTAAACGAAAAGCAAAAAATTCGTTTTTCTTACGGTATTTCTGAACGACAACTTGAAAACTATGTAGAAGAAGCTACAAGTTCAAAAGGTTCTATTGCTTCTGAAAAACTCTACGAACTCCTCGAAACAAGACTTGATAACACTATTTACCGACTCGGACTAGCGTCAACACGACGTCTTGCTCGTCAAATGGCATCTCATGGACACTTTACAGTAAACGGTAGTAAAACAAATGTTCCTTCATATCGACTTAAAATCGGAGACAAAATCGCTGTACGAGAAGGAAGTAAGTCTTCAGTACTCTTCCAAGATATGGACAAGAAGCTTGAAAAGTTCCAAACACCAGCATGGCTTTCGCTCAGTACTGCAAAACTTGAAGCAGAGATAAAAGGAAAACCAAAGAAAGAAGATGCATTTCTTGATTTCAACACCGTTCTTGAATTCTATAGTCGTTAATTCATTGTTGTTAACTTATTATTAGTAGTCAATTTAATTTATGATTGATACAAACATCATCTTGCCGTCAAAGCCTCGTCTAGTAAAAGAAGAGGGAAACAAAGGAATATATGAGATCGACAATCTATATCCAGGTTACGGTCATACGCTCGGTAATTCTCTTAGAAGAATTATTCTTTCATCACTTCCAGGAGCATCAATAACGTCAATCAAGATTTCTGGTGCAGATCACGAATTTGCAACGATGGACGGAGTAAAAGAAGATGTTATCAACATCATTCTTAACTTAAAGAAGATACGATTTAAGTTACTTACTGATGAGTCTCAAACACTTACCCTTAAAGTAAAGGGGCCAAAAGAAGTGTTTGCTTCTGATATTAAAGGGGTTGGACAAGTTGAGGTGCTTACTCCTGATCAATACATCTGTGAGGTAACAGGCAAGATTGACCTTGAAATTGAAATGACAATCCAAAAAGGTCTTGGCTACGTATCAAAAGATGAGATCCAAAAAGAAAAGATGGAAATCGGACACATTGCTCTCGATGCAATCTTTACGCCAATCCGACGTGTTGCCTACGATGTAGAAAACATGCGAGTTGGAGACTCAACAAACTATAACCGTCTCATCATCTCAGTTGAAACAGACGGAACATATTCTCCACGAGAAGCTGTTGAAAAATCTATTGAAACAATGATCGTGCAACTTCAGGCTATCCACGATTTTAAAGGTCTCGATGAAAAGCCAGAAGCTATTATCGAGGCTGTTCAAAAAGAAGTAGAAGATGTGCAAGAAGAATCAAAAGAATCTGGTGAAGATGAAGAACAAGAGATCATGAAAACTCGAATTGAAGATCTTAATTTCTCAACTCGAACACTTAATGCTCTTGCAAACGGTAAGATTCGAACTGTTGGTGGTATCGCTCGAAAGAGTGAAGCAGATCTCCTGGAACTAGAAGGTATGGGAGAGAAGGGAATTCAAGAAATAAAGCGGGCCTTGAGTAATTTTGGAATTCTGCTAAAGTAGTCAAATAATTTAAATAACAACATATGAGACACGGTAATCACAATAGAAAATTCGGTAGAAAAACAAAGGTCAGAAGCGCACTTCTGAAGTCTTTAGTGTTGTCTCTTATTATTCACGGTAGAATCAAAACTACTGATGCAAAAGCGAAAGAAATTCGTCCAATGGTAGAAAAGCTCATCACTCGAGCTCTTAAAGGTGACGTAAACACAAAAAGGGTTATCATGTCACGACTTATGAATCGTGCTCCAGAAACAAAGAAGCTTGTAGAAGAAATTGCGCCAAAGTTTAAAGACATTTCAGGTGGCTATACACGAATTATGAAACTTCCTCCACGAGCAGGAGATGCGGCACCGATGGCATTGATTGAATTTGTTAAATAAGTATACTAAATAGACTTTTATGGAATATAAAATTGATGCAGAAAATAAGAAAATCGGACGAGTAGCTAATCAAATAGCTTCTATCCTTATGGGTAAAAATACTCCAGATTTCGAAAAGCACACAATCGCTGGTAACAGTGTTGTGGTTTTGAATGCATCAAAACTCTCTATTGATCCTAAAAAGCTTGAAGAAAAAGAATATGAACGATATTCAGGATATCCAGGTGGCTTCCGAACTGACAGTCTTAAGAAATTAATCGAGAAAAAGGGATACAGTGAAGTAATCAAAAACGCAGTATACGGAATGCTTCCAGGAAATAAACTACGAGACAAACTCATGAAGAACTTAACTATTAACGACTAATCCATGGTAACAGCTAAAACAAAAGAAAAATACATAGAAGCAGTAGGACGAAGAAAAACATCGACAGCGCGTGTTCGCATTTCTCCTGCGTCAAAAACATCTTTTGTTATTAATGATAAAGATTTAAACGAATACTTTACCGTAGATAATCTACGAAAAGTTGTTACTGATCCTTTTGATAAACAAGAAGCACCAAAATCATTCACTGTTTCAGTTATGGTTTCCGGAGGGGGTATCAACGGACAAGCAGATGCTATCCGACATGGTATCACTCGAGCTCTCGTAAAATTTGATGAATCTCTTCGGTCTTCAATGAAGAAACTTGGTTTCCTCAAACGAGATCCACGATCACGAGAACGACGAAAGGCCGGTCTCGCACAAGCTGCTCGAAAGAGAAAGCAATGGAGCAAACGATAATAAATCCCCCCCTATGGGGGATTTTCGTTTTTATTGACCACGACTCTTAAATCTTGTATTTTATAACCAGACCAAACCACGTTCCACCATGGCTACAGACAAACTACGTCAGCTCGTTATGTTGCGGACCAAGCTCTTAGAGGAATCTTTTCAGATTATAAAATCTGGAACAAGAGAATCTCCTGAACATCAGAGGCAGTTCATCGAAGCATTCAAGCAGTGGCGAGACTTTGACCGTAAAATGTGGCGCAAGGCAGGTTGCATTAAACGCTGGCGTTATAGAACCTTCTATAACAACGCTTCGGTGCCAATTGTGTATGAAGGTCAAAATGGCTCTTCTTCCGAGCATGGAGAAGAAGAGGTTCTTGTTCCACCTTCCGATATGCGACTCGTGGAGTATGTTTTCACAACTCCAGCACCGAGTGGCGTGGGTAGTAGTGAAGATCAGTACCTGATCAATAGGCGGATGTTCAAACTGAAGTTTTTGAATGGGCTACAAGGTGTTCATCCAAAAAATTGCCGTACTTACATCAGGGCACGGTTCGTTGATCCAAAGACACTCCACCAAGTGATCATGTTTAGTGTCTACAGGGCAAACAGAGTACATCGCTAGCTTCTTCAAAGGCGCTCCTTACGGAGCGCCTTTCTTATGTTGACAAAATTATTGTACATGACATAGTATGAAATAGAAACCAAACCCAAACCAACGTACCATGAAAGACATGCTCGAATACAATGTGACCTTATTGAAGCTCCACGATCTGAAGACGATTGTTGAGAAGAATTGGAAAGGATCAAACGTGATGGTTAATTACTGTATCGATCATCATGCACCATCAGGGTTTGGCTTTATGCCTCGAAACTTGAACTCCCAGTACAGCATCAGAAAGATGTGCCTCATCAAAGTCATATTCTTTTTAGACAGTGATGCCCAGCCTCACGTGCCCAAATGTAAACTCAAATTGTTCTACGGAGGCGGGCACTTGCTAGATGGCCAGGCTCCAGTTGGTGGGTACAGCACTAATCAAGCACTGGAAGCGCTTCTGGATAAGATCATCGCCATTGCACCTGATCGTGACGGCGACAATAAAATTGGAGAAGCCTTGGCGGCCCTACGATAAAGTACAAACCTAAAGAAGCAGCGCCGACCCCTAAAGGGTCGGCGTTTTTTATTTCATGGTAAAATGCTTTCTGTATGACTCAATCAGACGCTCTCACAATCCTAAAAACTGGCGCCAATGTTTTTCTCACTGGTGCTCCTGGTGCGGGTAAAACATATGTCTTAAATCAATACACAAAGTATCTGAAAGAACATGATATTTCTGCGGCAATAACTGCTTCAACCGGTATTGCCGCAACACACATTGGCGGAGTAACCATTCACTCATGGTCAGGCATTGGCGCTCGGCAGAAAATCACTGACTACGAAGTTGATGAACTTGAAGGTAAAAAATATCTTTGGAAGCGATACGAGCAAACAAAAGTTCTCATCATTGATGAAATTTCAATGCTCTCCGGAGATCTTTTTGATTCGGTCAATAAAGTCTGTAAATCGTTTAGGAGAAATAATCTACCGTTTGGTGGCATGCAGGTTATCGTCGTGGGCGACTTTTTTCAGCTTCCACCAATCACGAAAAAAGGTGAAGCGACCCAATTTGCTTTTGAGTCAGCTGCTTGGAAAGAGGTAAATCCGCTCGTTGCCTATATCACCGAACAACACCGTCAAGAAGATCATGCTTTGCTGGGGATTCTTGACCGTATCCGTAGTGGAGATGTTGAAGAAGAATTTGAAGAACTTCGTGACAGGCTCGATGTTTCTTTTGAAGATGTGATTAAGTCCACAAAACTGTATACGCACAACGCAGATGTCGATAAAATAAACCAAGAAGAACTCGCAAAAATTGATCAAGATGAAGAGTACTATGAGATGGTTTCAAAGGGAAAGGGGAACCACGTGCAACGTTTAAAAGAAAGTTGTCTTTCTCCAGAAAATCTATGTTTGAAAATCGGAGCGGTGGTGATGTGTACGAAAAACAATTTCGAAGTGGGGTATGTAAACGGCACACTCGGTGAGGTGATTGATTTTGAAAAGGAAACTGGGTACCCGATTATTGTCACGAATCAAGGTAAAGAATTACTCATCGAACCTGTGTCGTGGAGTATTGAAGATGGCGATAAAATCATCGCCTCTATTGCCCAGGTACCACTTCGTCTGGCGTGGGCTATTACGGTCCACAAAAGCCAAGGAATGTCCCTAGATGCCGCTGAGATCGATTTAGGTCGTGCTTTTGAATATGGACAAGGCTACGTGGCGCTTTCTCGTGTACGAACGTTAGAAGGGCTTAAGCTTTTGGGATTCAATGCTCAAGCGCTGATGGTACATCCAAAAATTATTGAAGCTGATAAAAAGTTTCGAAGTAAGTCGGCCCACATACAAGACTATTTACACAAAAAAACACCAGAGGAAATACAAAAATCCCAAGAAGATTTTATCATTCGATCTGAAGGATCAATCCAAGTGATTGACGTACAAGCTCGTGAAGCTGAACTTGATAAAACAAGTACGTTTGAAAAAACAAAAGTTTTGCTGCTCGAACAAAAAAGTATTGATGATATTGCAGTCGAAAGAGGCTTAACGAAAGAAACTGTCTTAACTCATATTGAAAAATTGGTAATGGAAGGGAAGATTGAAAAAGAAGAAGTCTCGTATCTTAAGCCAAAGGGAAAGAAGTTTAAAGATATTCTGGTGACGTTTCAAAAACTCTATGATGCAACAGGCGAACTGAATCTTTCACCGGTGAAAAGTAAAGTAGGGGGGAATACTTCGTATTTTGATGTGCAATTAGCGAGAGTGTTCCTCAATAGGTAAGTATTGACATATAGCATTAAATATGCTATATTATAGTTAAGAAAATAAGTACAAACCGCCGAGGAAACTTGGCTCAAAACCTACGAAGATGCAGAAGATCATTCTTTCTGATAAAGTGCTGGGTCTTTTGATCGGACGTCTCAAGAACTTCTTTGCGGGAGAGGTCGTTGAAACAGAACACGAGGATAGTGTGCTCCCGAAGAAAGTTGCCGGCCTTCCGATCAATCTCGATGTCAGTGATTGGTGGATCGCCATGGTGAGCTCTCATTGGATGCTCAATGATACTCTGAGGGTCCGCCGAGGTGAACCGCGACCCATGATCCATGTCTCAAATACCGAGTCGTGGGCAACCTTCTTCAGAGAAGGTGATGAGTTCTACTTCTTTGGAACTCGCACTATCGTGGTTCGCCGGGTAAACTCTTCAACGAAGTGGGATGATCAGGGAAATAATATCCCAACGATTTCTCGCTTTGTATTGAAGCGGACTCGGCATGAGATCACCAATGAGAGTCGTGCGAACAAGATCATGCAACTTGAGTGGAGTCATGAACAAAGTAGGGCTTGGGAAGAGGAAGATCCTGAGCTCGATGACATGTCTCTGGACCAGGTGGCTGATCAGATGCAAGAAGTAAGTGACCAGCAACGCGAAGATGACGATAATCAGCGACGCGCAGATGAGCGGTTCGACAGAATGTTTGAAGGAGATTACTGATCGGTACTCCTCACTAGAAGCGAAGCAAAGGGCGTTCCAAACGGAACGCCCTTTTTCTTATCCTTTAAAAACTTCCAATAATTTTTCTTCAGAAATTGGGTCAATATATTTATTAACACTGTATTGACAAATAGTTGCTAAGAAGTAGTATAATTTAACTAATGAAAAATATTTGGTTTATTTTTAAAAAAAATAACAATAAGATGGATAAGTCTCCATCTGTCATTTCTGTTGAAAAAGAGTCAAATAGGATTTTTACAAAGTACGAAAAAACCTTTCGTGATTTAGCTCGTCATGATCGAGGAGAAAAAATCCTCTCAAATTAATTACATAAGCATGGAAAATGCTAGGGTTATTTACAATGTCTTTTACGACAGGTTTTTAGATATTGGTGAGCCAATAGAACCATACAAAATAATTGATAAATCAAAAATAAAAAATGTCATTGAAATGCCCAAAGTTCAATTTGATGGTTTAGATTTATATCCAACATTATCAGATAAAGCAGCTTTTATATTTTATGAGATTAATAAAGGTCATATATTCCCTAATGGAAATAAAAGATTATCTGTTGCCTTTCTCCTTTTCTTTTTAATTATTAATGATATGGAAATGAATGTAACAGCAAATGAACTTACAAATAAAGCTCTTGAAGTAGCGATGTCTAACGCCACCGATTTTGAAAATGTGAAAAGTGATCTAAGAGATTGGATTCAATCTAAGCTTATTCAAAGATCTACCCTTTAAAAACCTCTAATAGCTTTTCTTCAGAAATTGGGTCGATATATTGTGTGACAAGAATAATCAATTCATCACCGAGTCCCATATCTTTTTTAATATTCATAAACAAATGTTCGAGCGGGTAAGGTGAAAACCAAACTGAATTTTTGAGACACACAAACCCCGCCTTTTTTAAAATATAGCGCAGGGAATTTCTTTCACTTTTTCGATCTTCTGGAAGGTCGAGGATCACGATTCTCCAAAAACCATCCCAGTTTGTAGACACCAAGCTTGTTGGGGAAGACAGGCGGATATTTCTGAGCTTGTTTCGTCCCTCAGGGGTTATTTTGTAGAAAGCCGATCGTTCTGTTTCTATTTCCTCCACTAAACCACCCTCTTTAAGGCCTTTAAGCGTCCTAGAAAGGGCGTACTTGCTGTTCTCAGTACTTTCTACGCCTTCAAATAAAACACTCTTTTCTGAGGCTTTTTTGCCGTTTAGGAATTCAAGGATTTTTTCTTGGATTTTGTTTACTTTCGCCATTGACAATATTTTAGCAGATTCTTATAATATTTGACAAGTATTTTACGAGCATAAAAAACTTGTCAAAATTTAAATAAGTTTATATAATCAAGTTATAAATTTAATTAATC
Organism: uncultured Candidatus Saccharibacteria bacterium; assembly: GCA_964490365.1. Classification (GTDB taxonomy): domain Bacteria; phylum Patescibacteriota; class Minisyncoccia; order Phycocordibacterales; family CSBR16-119; genus JAUPTX01. Next base: position 165,350 of record CAZBAG010000001.1, on the reverse strand, counting down.
ACGCGAAAGCGAAGAAAATCTATGATAAAAAGTGATAACAATGAAGACGAAGTATTGCTAGAGCACGATGAAGATGCTGACGTAGAGTTTGAAGAATTTGGCGCCACAGAAAAAGATAAACTCAAGAAGCTTAAAGAAGAGCTTAAACAAACTCAAAAGAAAGCAGCTGAACATATGGACGGTTGGCAACGCGCTCTCGCTGACTATGCAAACCTAAAAAAAGATTCAGGAGAACAAGTAAAAGAATTGAAAGGATATGTTCTCGAAGGCTTCATAGAAGAATTGCTGCCGGTGCTTGATTCGTTTGATATGGCGATGAAGAACAAAGAGACGTGGGAATCGGTAAATGAAAACTGGCGGAAAGGTATCGAATATATTTATATCCAACTTACAAGTATTCTTGCGAATAACCAAATAGAGGTTATAGGTAAAGTGGGAGAAAAGTTTAATCCAGATATTCACACGGCAGTAGAAGAAATAGCAACAGACGATACAAGTAAAGACCACAGCGTTTCTGAAGTTATCCAAAAAGGATACAAGGGTGCGAAAAGTGTTATCCGTCCAGCAAAAGTAAAGATATTTATTACTAAGTAAAGATAAAATATATGTTTACAAAAGAAGACGACCGGGCAATCATGCACAACTTAAGTTTTAATAGAATTGCAGATGAAATGAAGACACTCGGTTATCAATTAAAAGATTACACAAATATAACAAGAGGTGCGATTGCTTCTGCAGATAAGGGTTCTTTGGCGATGAGAAGGCTAACCCGTGCTTTGGTCTTTGTTGGGGTGGCACAAGTAGTTGCAACAATTGTGTCAGTTTTTATTAAATAAAATATTTAAAAACTATAAAGTAATAATAAAAAATATATGTCTAAAATAAGAGCACTCACTGCGTTCGTCTCATATATTTTCGTCACTCGGACATCATGAAAATAAATTTTCCTGCGTTCTCGCTAGAAAATATAATTGGAGTATTTCAAAACATTATTAAATAACAATTTAAATTTATATGAGTAAAATTATAGGTATTGATCTTGGAACAACAAACTCAGCGGTTGCCATCATCGAAGGTGGTCAACCAAAGATTATTGAAAACGCAGAAGGTATGCGAACAACGCCTTCCATTCTTGCGCTTGCGAAGAATGGAGACATTATGGTGGGTGTTACCGCAAAACGACAATCAATCACCAATCCAAAAAACACCATTTATCAAATCAAACGATTCATTGGTCACAACTTCGACGAACCAGAAGTGCAAAAAGATATCAAAGCAGTGCCATTTGAAACTCGAAAAGGTGCTAACGGTGGTATTGAAGTAAAACTCGGTGAAGACTGGAAGCGACCAGAGGAAATCTCTGCAATGATCTTGCAAAAGATTAAAGCTGACGTAGAAGCGAAAATTGGTGCGAAAGTAACCGAAGCGGTCATCACCGTGCCAGCGTATTTCAACGACGCGCAACGACAAGCAACAAAAGACGCAGGTAAAATAGCAGGTCTTGATGTAAAACGAATCATTAACGAACCAACAGCAGCAGCTCTTGCATACGGATTTAACAAAAAGAAAGATGAAAAAGTTGCAGTTTTCGACTTCGGAGGTGGAACCTTTGACGTTTCTATTCTTGAAGTTTCTGAAGATACTATTGAAGTAAAATCAACAGACGGAGATGCTCACTTGGGAGGTAAAGATATCGACCAAAAGATCATGGATTGGTTGGCGGATGGTTTCCAACAAGAAAATGGTATTGATCTACGAAAAGATGCCCTGGCAAAACAACGTCTCGACGACGCTGCAGAAAAAGCAAAAATTGAGCTTTCAACAGCTATTCAATCAGAAATCAATATTCCATTCGTAACGTCTGGCGAAGCAGGACCACTGCACCTTGTTCGCACTATGAAGCGAGCAGAACTTGAAGAGATCACTCGTGAGTTTATCGACCGAGCTCTTATGATTACCAAGCGAGCCGTAGAAGCGTCTCCATTTAAGATTAACGAAATCAATGAAGTGATTTTGGTTGGGGGACAAACTCGTATGCCAGCAATGCAAGAAGCGGTAGAAAAATTCTTTGGCAAAAAAGCAAACCTTTCAGTGAACCCAGACGAAGTGGTGGCGCTTGGTGCTGCGATTCAAGGAGGAGTACTTCAAGGAGATGTGAAAGACGTACTTCTTCTCGACGTTATCCCATTGTCTCTTGGTATTGAAACACTCGGTGGTGTAGCAACAAAACTTATCGAAAAGAATACGACTATTCCAGCGAGTAAGTCTCAAGTCTTCTCAACAGCAGCAGATAATCAAACATCAACGGAAATTCATATCGTGCAAGGTGAGAGGCCGATGGCAGGAGACAACAAATCTCTCGGACGATTTGTCTTGGAAGGAATTCCACCTGCACCACGAGGTGTGCCACAAGTTGAGGTAACGTTTGATATCGACGCAAACGGAATCTTAAATGTAAAAGCAAAAGATAAGACGTCCGGAAAAGAACAATCAATTCGTATTGAAGCGTCTTCTGGTCTTACCGATGAAGAGATTAAGAAAATGCAAAAAGACGCAGAGTTAAATGCAGAAACAGACAAGCAAAAGAAAGATCTAGCTGATATTAAAAACAATGCTGAGATGACACTGTTTACTGCTGAGAAAGCAATCAAAGATTCAGAAGGAAAAGTTCCAGAAGATGTGAAGAAATCTGTAGAGGAAAAGGTTGCTAAATTAAAGTCTGTAAAAGAGCTTCCAGAACACACTGATGGTGGAGCAGCGATTAAATCTGCATCAGAAGAACTTGCAACAGAAATGCAAAAGATTCACGAAGCGATGGCAAAATCAGCCGAAGCTAATCCAGCATCTGCTGCGCAAGAGAATAAAGATGGTACTATTGATGCTGAGGTAGAAAATAAATAGTTTTAATTTACTTTTTTCATGACAAAAAAGTAACAAAAACTCTAGACCCACACTCCACACCTAAAAATACTAAATGTTTAGCTGAGAAAATTATGAACTTGGAAAGTCATTACTTTCCTCAAACAGCATCATTTTCTAAAGCAACATACTAGTATTTTTGAAACGGTGTTCTCGTGTAGGGTCGAAAACTATTTGTTTCGGTATAAGAAAAATTGATAGATTAAAATTATATGCAGTATCAATCCAATAATGTCTGGGATTAAGATATAATAATCTGATCTGAGAAAGGTGTAAGGAATTCTGGTTAAGTAAATTAAAATACCAAAACCAACCAGTGTAAGAGATATCCCAAAACTTTTTGTTTTCCAGTTCTTATAAATTTGAGAAGGGAAAGCAATAAAAACCACACCCAAACTTGCAATTAAAAGTATTGTCCCTAGTGTGTGTTCCATGGGTAAAATTATAGATTAAAAAATGTCAAAAGACTATTACAAAATTCTAGGAGTTGAAAAAGGTGCGTCAAAAGACGAGCTTAAAAAGGCTTTTCGTAAACTTGCACATGAACATCACCCAGATAAAAAGACAGGAGACGAAGCTAAGTTCAAGGAAATAAACGAAGCCTACCAAACGCTCTCTGACGACACAAAGCGTGCTCAATACGATCGTTTTGGAAGTGCTGGACCAAACTTTGGTGGCCAAGGAGGGCAAGGCTTTGGCGGTTTCGACTTCTCTGGTTTTGGTGGACAAGGCGGAGATTTTGAATTTGACCTCAACGACATTTTTGGAGCATTCACTGGTAGTGGCGGGTTCAACCCTTTTGGTCAGCGAATACGAAAAGGGAGAAATATTACTCTCACTACAAATATAACATTCAAAGAATCTATTCTAGGATTCACTGAAAAGTTTAGCGTGCCGACAGAAAGTGCAATGTATAAGCAAAAGAAGGAAATTGAAATAAATTTTCCACCCGGTATTGAACATGGTCAAAGTTTGAAAGTCCAAGGTTATGGTGAACCAGTAGAAGATGGACAAGCAGGGGATTTGCTTATCAGAGTGTCTGTTGAAAAACACAAAACGCTCCGTAAAGAGGGCATGAATTTGATTACTGATTTGTCGATAAAGCTCACAGACAGTATTTTAGGTGCAACCTATGACGTAGATACTGTTGATGGAAAAGTCGGTGTAAAAATCCCAAAGGGAATTAATCATGGACAAATGCTTCGTGTGCGCGGAAAAGGTGTGCCGGGTGGAGCATTTCACAAAGGAGATCTTATCATTATTGTGCATCTTGATATTCCAGAAAAATTAAACAAAGAGCAAAAGAAACTTATTGAACAACTAAAAGAAAGTGGACTATAAAATAAAAGCCTCACATATGCGAGGCTTTTATTTCAGTAGATCACTGTTTGTTGTTACTTCATCGTAGGCAAGCATAATTGTATATGCTTTGTAGAGATCTTCGAGCATATCTTCTGGTATAGCGTTTGTGCTCTTATTCTCATTTTCTGACCACTCTGAAATTCTTTTGGTGAGGGATGCTTCAAGTTCTTTATTTTCATTCTGAAATCGTACAAAGAAATCTTGCCCACGAATAATGTCAGACATCATTGATTCTTTAATAAACAAACCATAAAAACCACTTACTACTGTTAGATCGGCAGACCTGTTGCCACAAAATTCCTCAAAGGTAAGTAGTTCTTTTGTAGAAAGTATTTTTTGCTCAAGTTCATTTGGTATGTGTGGTGATTGTTCCATAGTAGTTAAGTTATCGTGTAAATTTGTTTGCTATAACGTTTCTAACAATATACACCAAAACTCCAAACAACATAAAGCCGGCAACCATGGCTCCAATTTTAATTGCTTCGCCTACGAGCATGGTCGGCTCTATAACCGGTGTCATCCCCACAAGAAGTGTTAGAGCCCACAGCAAGCTGTCGGGAAGTGTTATAAGAGCGTAGTGGTTGAATTCAACGATATACATGAGTACTCCAAAAATGACGGTAAAAATAACAAGTGATTGTAGGTAGAAGAAAAATCCAATCTCTCGTTCCTTTTTTTCTCGTGCGTTGATGTCGTCTGCTACTTCTGCAAATTTAAATACTCGAAGCATTCGGAGTGACCGTGATATTCGGATAATACGAAGTGATTTGAGGTATACAAATCCGCCCGCACCAACGAGTGTTGGTAAAACAGAAATAAGATCGACAACTCCATAGAAACTAAATATGTAGGCAAACGGGTTTTTTGCCGTCATGATTCTGGTTATGTATTCTAGGGTAAAGATGGCAACGACAATGTATTCGATAGTTTGAAAGAGTGGTAAGTATTCTTTTGCACTTGGAATGGTTTCAAAAGCTATTACTATAAGAGAAATAAGCGTTATGAGCGCTAAAATATCCTCGATGATTAAGATAATTTTATCTCTGTGCTTCATATACGTTTATAACTTAAAAATCTCTGTTCCTTCTGGTGTATCTTTTATATCGTATCCTAGGTTTTGGATAACACTTCGTGCGTGGTCTCCGGCGCTCCAGTCTTTTGCTTTGCGTGCATGTTCGCGGTCTTGTACGAGCTTGATTATTTCTGCAGGAATTTCATCTTTTTTCCAGTGCTTCATACCAAGTCCAAACACTTCGTCAAAATGAAGGAGCGTTGCTTTTTTATCAGCGTTTGAAACAGTTTCATCTTTTACAAGTTTCCAAAGCACGCCCAATGCTTCACTAGTGTTAAGATTGTCATTCATTGCTTCCTCAAAATCTTTTTTATATGTATGGGCGATAGAACCCTGATGATCCAGAGAAAGCACAAACACTTTTAGCTTTTTGAGTGCTGATTTTGCAGATTCGAGTCCTTCCCACGTAAAGTTCACAATCGTTCGGTAGTTTGCTTGAAGAAGCCAGTATCGATAGTCAATTCCCGAAAAGCCTCGTTCTTCAAGGTCACTTAATCGGTAATCATTTTTTAACGACTTCGACATTTTTTTACCATTAATAAGAAGATGCTCGTTGTGAAGCCAGTAGTTTACAAAATGTTCGCCTGAGGCACATTCAGACTGAGCAATTTCGTTTTCATGGTGAGGGAAGGTGAGGTCAACTCCGCCAGTGTGTACATCAAAATGATTTCCTAAATATTTTGTTGACATCGCTGAACATTCAATATGCCAACCAGGTCGTCCACGACCAAGTGGTGTGTCCCAATACACGTCACCATCACTCTCGTCCCATGCTTTCCAAAGTGCGAAATCTTCAGCATGTTCTTTGTCGTATTCGTCTTTTTTGATTCGACTTTGTGAGTGTTGTTGGATAGCTTTCAGATCAAGTCCAGAAAGTTTTCCGTAGTCTTTATATTCTGCAATATCAAAATAAATAGAGCCGTCGTCTCCTTTGTACGCAATATCTTTCCTAAGAAGTTCTTCTGTCATAGCAACCATTTCCTTAATGTGGTCGGTTGCTTTTGGTTGTTTTGTTACGGGTTTGATATTTAATTTCCCAAGCTCTTTGTTAAATTCTTTTGTGTAGTGTTCTGTGAAGTCGAGCAAGCTTTCTCCACGAGCGTTTGAGTCACGAATAGTTTTGTCATCCACATCGGTGATATTCATGATATGCATCACGTCGTATCCAGAGTATTCAAAATATCGTTTAAGTATGTCAGCAAAGATAAACGCTCGATAGTTTCCAATATGTGGATAGTTGTAGACTGTTGGTCCACAAGAATAGAGCCCAACATGACCCTGCTTAATTGGTTTAAAAATCTCTTCTTTTTTCGTGAGGGAATTAAAAAGTTTCAACATATATAGGTTTGTTCACTACAGCCATTTCTTACCTTTGAAATACACAAACATAATGAGGCCCGTGAGGATCATCGTGCCAATAACTACAAAAAAGTCAGGCAATGTTTGAATGAGAACGATCTCATCATTTACGTTCATACCAAAGACTTGCGTGATCAAAGCAATAGGCAACATGATAAAGTTGATGATCGTAAGTGTTTTAATTGTCTCATTTGTTTTTGTCGTAAGAAGTGTGTTGTTGGTGTCACGCATATCGTTTAAGATTTCTTTATACCAAGCAACAGTGCTGTTTACTTTGTTGTATTCACTGACAATCATGCTCATGTTAAATGAAAAACCACTACCAAACATCTCGGCGCCAATTGGTTCAACTGATTTTATGATATCGCCATGGAAACTGAGCGCCTTTTTAAAACGAATAATTTTTCTGTTTACATATGAAATACTGTTTACGGCATCTCGTTCTTTGCTGTCAAAAATATCACTTTCGATTTTCTCGAGGTTCACACCGATGCCGTCAAGTTCATTGTCGAGTGTTTTATAGAGTTGTTTTAGAATGTAGACAAATAAAAACCCAGGATTTTCTCCAATTTTGTTTGTTTCAAGAATACTACTATCTTCAAAAATTCTTCCAAATGTGTGGAACGAATCTATCTCTTGGTAGTGAGTGGTAATCAAAAAATTCTTTCCAATAAGAAAATCAATCTCTTTTTCTATAACTATTTTTTCTTTTTTATCAAAGAAAGGGAAATGAAGTACCAAGTAAATTACCTCTTCTTTTTCGTAAAAATCAACCTTAGATTTGAGTGTTTCAGTGAGGAGTTCTTCGCTTGCAACCTTAGGGATTTTATAGTCTGGAGTTATTTCAATAATCTCATTTCGCGTCGGTTTTTCAATATCAATCCACGTGATATTTTTATGCTTATATTTAGAAATCATGTTAGTCAAATTATATCGTATATTTATAAAATAAAGGCTTATAACCATGGGTTTTTGGGGATATCTCACCCCTTTGGCGGGCTCTTATATCTGGGTATTGCATTTTTCTTAAAATAGGTTAGAATGGTCCCTGTTATGAAATTCGCAGTAATTAGAACAGGAGGAAAGCAATATAAGGTCTCAGAAGGACAATCTGTCCAAATTGAAAAGCTTTCTGGAGAATACAAAGAAGGCGACACAATCGTTTTTGACGATGTGCTTTTAGTTGACGATGGAGCTTCAACAACTATGGGAACTCCAAAGGTATCAAATAAAGTTGAAGGTAAGCTAGAAAAAATTGACCGAGAAGATAAAGTTACTGTTATTAAATACAAAGCAAAAAGTAACTACTTTAAAAAACGAGGTCACCGACAACCATTTTTCAAAGTAAAGATTGCGAAAATCTCTTAAACAAAAAATCCCCAAGAGGGGATTTTTTGTTTGACACACCTTCTTGTTTTCGCTACGATTAATACAAACCCAAGATACCATGAAGTACCTTAAGATTTTCAGCCTTCTGGTGCTGTTCCCATCTTGGACAGCCCCAGTATCAGCGCAAAAAGAAGTGCAAGAAGTGACGGAGGAAAAAGTCCTTTCTCCCAAAATCGATCTTTTCCAAGATGATCGTGACGGGGCGATAGGCCTCATCTTCTTGTATGAGGGATCAATGAATGCAGTGACCTCAGTGCACTTTGGGGTTGGCTCATGCGAACATACGTTTACTGTTCGTATAAAGAAAAGTCTTCAAGGTGAACGAGCGATTTTCGTTCCTGACCCCCAGGGTCGCCTTAGCTTCGATGGCCAGCGTCTTTACGTGGACAAGTTACCGGTAAACGCAATGCGCGTGACCCTAGACGACACCGCTCAAGGGTATCCGTAGATTTACGGCGCCCACACTCCCAGCCCCTTCGAAAGAGGGGGCTTTTTCTTGACATAATAAGAAAATTTAGATACTATAGCAAAAAATAAAACCAGATGAAATTTTTCCTGTCCTTTCTTTTTTGCTGTTTGATCGGCGCGGTAATGTCCAATGCTCAGTATGCCAAAGCTACTGGTGATGGCGGCTACGTGTTGAATCCTGTACACCAGCAACACAGCGGTATCTCGTTCGATGTGTCACGTGTCGAAGTTTCCACAACACAAGAGGGGAAACCACGACTATTCCTTCCTGGTGATGCCGTGGATAAGTCTGTCGTTGGACAGTTCTACCTTTATCCACGAGTTGTTGGAGAAGAGAACTTTCGCACAACCCCTATCTTTCTTATCAAGGTTTTTGGTGGCTATGAATTTGCCACTACGGCTATGTTCTCAGTTCAAGATGAGAAGCTATGCTTCGGGGGGCAACAAGTTACTGCCTTTGAAGTCTGGCCGACAGAAGAACAATCATCCGGCTTGGTTCCTGAATAAGGACATCATAACGTAAGAAAACCCCTGCACACAGCAGGGGTTTCCTCTTGGATTTATATACTTGACAAAAAGGCTATTTTGTGTATAATAGATAACGAACCACCCTCTTACCAGGGTACAAACAAACAGATGATGAAACAGCTCCTTCTCATGTTCGCGATGGTTTTCGGATTCACAAGCACGCTGAGTGCTCAACAGGCTACGAATGACTCTGTCGGGTTGAATTTCCACAACATGGCCGGCAGGTCGGTGGAGATCGTTGGTATGGAAGAGGAGTGCCGTAATCCTGAAACAGGAAAAGGCACCTGCACCGTAACAGTGAAGTACAACAAAGAAGACACACTTCAATTCCCGATGTACTTCATTCAGGGTCGTGATACCCTTGAGCGTATCACTTCTGCAGATTCAGCTATTGGTTGGGAAGCTGTACAGGGTGTGAAGTTTACCCTGCTTCCGAACGGTGTCCCCACCTACATGTTGGAGATCAGGAACTTGTACGGTGGGACCTACATCCAGCCGGTGATGCCGAAACTGTGACCACGCGTGGTCAAGCAAAAAGAGCTAGCAGTACTGCTAGCTCTTTTCTATTTCCTGTTATCAAACGCCGAAAGAAACGTATCTTTGTCTGAATATTCAAGTTCGGTACCTGTTGAGAGGCCTCGTCCGAGAATAGAAATTTTAATACCAAATTTTTCTAAATGTTTTTGTAAATATTCCAACGTGTTTTCTCCTTGTGGGTTTAAGCTCAGTGCTAAAATGATTTCCTTAATGATATCTTTTTTCTTTTCAAGAAGTTTCTGAAGTTCTGCTTCGCGAATATATTGTGCGGGTTCTTTTGAAAGTACTGGTATTGAACCACCAAGTACAAAATATTTTCCATTGTAAACGCCCATGCGTTCGATATTCTCAAGGTCAGAATCTTTTTCTACAACCATGAGTTTTGCACTGTCTCGGTGTTCGTCGCGAGCGATAGGTGAAAGCGTCTGTCCAGTTTCTGAATAGAAAAACTGGAAACTTTCTTCACAGAGTCTGATATTTTTCTTAAGGTTTAAGATTGCATCGGCAATATCTTTGCTGTATCCAGAATTTTTACGCAGTAAAAAATACACAAATCGTTTTGCTTGTCGTTTTCCAACACCAGGAAATTTTTCAAAAAGCTCTGCTAGTTTTTCAATAGAATTTGTCATGTGTTAAAAGTCGTTAAACGCTGAAGTCGCTCCAGACTCGGTGGCCGCAGTGTATCCTTCCATGTGTTTTTCAATAGGAAGAAATGTTGAATTCTTTTCGTCGAAGTACAGATCGGCTTTTCCAAGTGGTCCATTTCTGTGCTTTTCGACAAGTACTTCGGTCATACCGGTACTTTCAGTATCTGATCTTGTATTACCAGCCCGGTCTTCTCGGTGGATAAACATAACGACGTCGGCGTCCTGCTCGATAGATCCAGAGTCTCGAAGGTCTGAAAGGCGAGGTTTACCACCACGAGACTCCACGGCTCGGGAAAGCTGAGAAAGCGCAAGCACGGGTACATCAAGTTCACGAGCGAGCCCCTTAAGTGATCGTGAAATTTCGGTAACTTGGTTTACCATTGAGTCGTGGTTTTTACTGGTCATCATAAGTTGCAAGTAATCGACAACAATTAGATCGAGCCCATGTTCACTTTTCATTTTGCGTGCAACGGACTTCATTTTCATAATAGAGTTTCCGGCTTGGTCGTCGATAAAAATCTTTGCTTTAGAAAGTTCGTTCAACGAGTCTCGAAGAGCAGAGAACTCTTGTTCGGTAGAAAGTTTACCTGTTCGAAGTTTCCAAGCATTTACTTTTGATTCAGCGGCAAGCATTCGTTGTGTTAATTGGTTAGCGCTCATTTCAAGTGAGAAAATAGCCACAGACGCCGCGTGTTTAGTTGCTGCATTTCGAGCAATATCGAGCGCTAGCGTGGTTTTACCGACTGATGGACGAGCAGCAAGAATAATAAGATCTGACCTTTGTAACCCTGCCAAAATATTATCGAGTGCTGGATAACCTGTTGGCACACCTCGCATGCCACCCTTTGCCTCTTGGAGTTTTTCGATTTCTTCCCATGTTTCGTGAAGTGATTGCTTGATGCTGACAAACTTTTTATCACCACCACCAGCGTTGGTAACAGCAAATACTTTTTTCTCGACGCTATCTAAAATATCTTCCACGGCATCGGTACTTTCAGCAAAAGCTGTTTCAGCCATAAATTCTCCAGCCTCGATAAGTTTTCTTAGGACGTGTTTTTTAAACACAATTTGCGCGTAGTGCTTAACGTTTGTTGAGGCTGGTACCGACGTGGTGAGTTCAACAATGTACGAACGTCCACCAATTGCTTCAAGTTGGTTTTTTTCTTTAAGTTTTGTTGTAGCTGAAAGAAGATCAATCGGTTCATTTTTATTAAACAAATCGAGCATCGATTTATAAATCATCCGATGTTTTTCAGCATAAAAAGAATCGGCGAAGATGGTGTCGATAATTTCGTTCAGCGCATCTGGGCGAAGCATGATTGAACCTAAAACAGCCCGTTCTGATTCAAGACTGTGGGGAGGTATTCGCATGGTGTGTGGATTACTCATTGGTCTGATTTTAGCATATTGATGTGGTGAGAAGTTTCTGTGTGGATAGAGTGGAAAAAGAGTTTGACATATAAAATTAATATAGTATAATATTGCTTGAGTTGATCTTCCAAAAAAAACCAAACCAAACCAAACCATGCTTAGGACAGAAGTAGTAGACAAGAAGATTCTTGTTGTTCAAGAAGGTGGTGCCGATGAAGATGTGGCATCTCCTGAGATCCTCAAGTTTTTCGAAGACGAGTGTGATGATCGTGTGGACCATGCGACCTCTGGCTGTGCTACCGCCAAGGTTCGTCCCATGGCAAGTCCTTATCAGGATGAGTCCCCAAAGCCCGACGGCAGTGATCGTCGGTACATCACCAATCTTCTCGGAACAAAGAGACTTCGAATTGTTCCATTCGGACAGCTTACTACTGCGCTCGGTCGATCATCTGTCTATACTCACAAGACGAAGACCGGGAAGAAGAAGTAGGTCAACGTGCCTACTAAAAAGCCAAACTCACAAGGTGAGTTTGGCTTTTTTCTTGACATTTTCTTTAAAATAGTTTAAAAAGTAAATCCAAAACAAAAAGTAAAACGGATGACACAGTCACGACCGCCGTAATAGTTCTTTCACAGGAGTTATATTCACAATCTAAACAGGAAATAGGGCTGAGAACCCATCATTTCTTGCAAGGCATATTCGGAGATTCGCGCCCCTCCAGATTGAGAAATAATTTCTAACCTAGGAGCCTTAGAGGCTCCTTTGTTGTTTCTATAGACGCTTGACAAATATATTAAATATGATATAGTCAAATTCCTGTTCTTTTGAATCCCGCCACGGGGCGGCAGCTGTTGTTAGATTCAACCTCACGCGCACAAAAAATTTTTCTGCAGTTTGGAGAATCGCAGTTCTCCTGGGGTTTGCAATCCCAACTGAGAACCCATCGCCAAGGCGATGGGTTCTTTCATTTTTAATAAGAGAAGCGTATAATTCTCTTCGACGATCAGACGTTCTTTGGCTGCCCCGCAAAATGGTCGTCTTTTTTGTGGGCAGAATGTAGGGGTAACTTTTGTTTAACCTGATTCAAATGTATCCAAAACCTTACCTTGGTTCCAAGTTGAAGGCGTGACAGAGGTGATCCCCGCTCCGGAACCCCGCTCCTTACCAGAGCGGGGTTCTTTTTGTATATAAAGTGAATTTTGTTACAATAACGCTATGTCTAAAAAAATATTAGTGTCTGGTATTAAGCCAACAGGAAATCTCCATCTTGGAAATTATTTTGGTGCGATAAAGCAATTCGTAGAAATGCAAAACTCTGGTGAGTTTGATTCGCATGTGTTTTTAGCTGACTATCACGCACTAAACTCTATCTCAAACAGGGAAGAAATGAAGAAACTGTCTTTTGACTTAATCTGCGCATATCTTGCCGTCGGGCTTGATCCTGAAAAAGTGACACTCTATAGACAATCAACCTTACCTGAACATACAGAGCTTACTTGGATTCTCAATACGCTTGTAACGATGCCATGGCTTATGCGTGCTCATGCTTTTAAAGACGCAGAAGCTAAGGATAAAGAAATAAATGTCGGTACATTTGATTATCCGGTGCTTATGGCGGCAGATATCTTAATGTATGACGCAGATGTTGTTCCTGTGGGACAAGATCAAGCGCAACACGTTGAGATGGCACGAGAGCTTGCCCGTAAATTTAATCAAGCTTTCGGAGAAGTCTTTAAGGAGCCAAAAGAAATGATTCGTGAAGAAGTGGCTGTGGTACCAGGAATAGACGGACAAAAAATGAGCAAGAGTTATAAAAATGTTATACCGCTGTTTGGTTCTGAAGATGAGATTAAAAAAGCTGTTATGGGTATTGTAACCGATTCGAAAAATCCAGAAGACAAGAAAAATCCAGAAGAGGTTGTTATCTATCAGCTCTATAAACTTGTTGCCACAGAAGATGAGCAAAAAGCAATGGAAAGAGGTTTATCAGAGGGTGGTATGGGGTATGGAGATGCCAAAAAGATGTTGCTTGAAAAGGTGTTGGCATATTTTGCACCGATGAAAGAACGTTATGACGAACTGCAGAAAAATCCAGAAAAAGTTTACGCTATTCTAGAAGAAGGGGAGAAAAAAGCTAAAATTTTAGCGCAACAGAAAATGCTCGAAGTAAAAAAACTCGTAGGTTTTATATAATATATGCAATACAAAAATATAAAAATTGTCGCATTAATAATTCTGCTTGGACTTGCTTTATTTTTTATCCTGAAAAGCACATCTCATCCAGCAATGATGGAAAATGGTATGCACGTTATGTCAGACGGTACGATTATGAATAGTAGCGGTCACTCATCTATGAAAGTAGAAAATGATCAGGAATTTATCCAAGGTATGATACCTCATCATCAAGAAGCAGTGGATACCGCACAGGAGGTTTTGGCTCGGGGTGGAAGCTTTCCTGAGATAAAGACTCTTGCAGAAAATATTGTTTCTTCACAAACTACTGAAATTCAAGAAATGAAACGCTGGCACGAGATTTGGTTTGACGCACCATATGTTGCAGATACATCATATGTACCAATGATGAGAGATGTAACCAAACTGTCTGGAAAAGAATTAGATAAAGTGTTTTTGGAAGATATGATCGTACACCACATGGGTGCGATCATGATGGCTGGGCAAGCACTTGGTTTTTCAAAAAGAGAAGAAATTATCACTATAAGTAATGCTATTCTTGAAGCTCAAGACAAAGAAGTGAAGCAAATGAAAGGGTGGCTTACTACTAAGTTTTAAGAAATATAAAACACCGTCCGGAAGGACGGTGTTTTATTGTGTCTTATGGTCTCGCTACAACTTTAAATTCTAGAGTAAACATGTCGTTAATCACATTGTCTCCAAGGTTATCGAAGAATGTTTCTGAGCCGTATTTTACATCCCATGTTGATCGGTTCACCTCTGCAGTTCCAATGATTACAACATTTCCGTTGTCCATGGTTACTACTGCTGGAATATCAAGCGGAGCAGTTTTACCCTTAAGTGTTAGGTTTCCTTTTAAGAGAATACCAGAACTTGTTTTTTCTGATGAGGTTACAACATATTTTGCTTCAGGGTGTGTTGTAACAGCAAAGAAGTCGTCTGATTGTAAATGACTAGTCAGTTTATCTTGTCCGTCACCTTTACCTGTTGACGTTGCTGTAATTGATTTCATATCAAAAACAACTTCACCTTTTGTCACAATTCCTTGATCAAAAGAAGCCGACCCGCTTTTGATTACGATAGTTCCAGAGTCATAGTAGTTCTTAATAATTTTTTTACTTCCAGTCCATTTTGCACTACTCGTGTCACCATCAACAACAAATGTTCCTTCAACATCTTTTGAAACCTCTTCACCTTGTGGGGAAGTAGATTCATTTGCTGTTTCTGGAGTTGTTGTTTTTTTATCTGATTTGAAATACAGAAAAGTGGCGCCAGCAATTAAAATAAGTAGTAATACTATTTTCATGTTTTTTTATATTAGCTAATAAGTACGCGCAAGCGTTTTTTTATTTTATCATACAAATAAAAATGATATAATTCGTACATGAAAAAAAGTAATATAAGTATCGGGTATATTGCCCAAAATCTTTCAATTGTTATCGGGTTAGTGCTGATGTGGCGAGGCGTTTGGTACATACTCGACTATATCGACATTGCAGTGTTTGGGGGAAGTCACACTTTTACCGCTATTGGTGGTATCCTACTCGGACTTCTTATCCTTTTCCTTCCGGACGGAGACCTCAAAGAAATTAGTAAGCTCTAGTAATGAAAAGAGTCAGTTTTTCAGCAAAAGTTGTTATCTGGACGGGAAATCTGGGTTGGCATTTTGTGTATTTACCAAAGGATATTGCAGTAAAAATACGAAAAACTCAAAAAACATATGGTGGTGGTTTTGTAAGAGTTCTGGCAAAAGTTGGAAAAACCTCTTGGCAAACATCACTTTTTCCATATACAAGGGAAGAGACGTACTTGGTTGCGCTTAAAAAAGCAGTTCGTGAAAAAGAAGATATTTTTGCTGGGGAGACCATTACAGTGAGACTGATATTTATATAGGTAGATTGAGCCTTGCATTTTAAATAAAGTCGTGGTATAATTGTCTTACAATCAAATATTGTTCTGTAGATTTCCGAAAAAGTTATTAATTTCGATGTTCTATGAGGCAATTCGAGATTTTAATAATTTAAAGTGGCACTGCCACGGTATGTATAGTATGAACAATATGACGCACAGCCGATCATCAGGCAAAAACTCTTCTCGTCCAAAAAGAAGTTTCTCAAAACAAAAATCTGGAAACGGACAATCAGGTGAACGAAAAACATTTTCTTCTTCTGGTGGTTTTTCAAAAAAGTTTTCTCCGCGAAAGCGTTTTGGTGGTAAGGGTAACAATAAGAGAGGCCCACGAAAAAGTACTGCAGATATTTCAAAATTTGTACGAAAAGCTTCTTCGGAAGTCTCAGAAGTTACGCTTCCAGCGATTAAACATGTCTTCGCAGATTTTAAATTTTCAAATAAACTACAAGAAAATCTAAAAGCAAAAGGATTTATTACACCAACTCATATTCAAGACCAATCAATTCCGTATATTTTAGAAGGACGAGATGTTGTTGGGCTTGCAAACACGGGAACAGGAAAGACGGGTGCCTTTCTTCTGCCACTCATTACAAAAGTAGTTGCTGATAAAAGTAACATCGTTCTCATCCTTGCACCTACTCGCGAGTTGGCAATACAAATTGATAAAGAATTTAAAGCATTTTCTATGGGTATGGGCATGTATTCTGCTCTGTGCGTTGGTGGTATGCCAATTTGGAAACAAATTAACGACCTCAATAGAAAACCAAATTTTATTATCGGAACTCCGGGTCGCGTTAAAGATTTAAGCGATCGAGGAAATATTCGATATGCTACGATCGGGAATATTGTGCTCGATGAAGTTGACCACATGCTCGATATGGGCTTTATTGAACCTATTACTCTTGTATTAAACAACCTGAAACAAGAACGACAATCTCTGTTCTTCTCAGCGACCATGCCAAGTAATATTAAAAGTTTGATTGAAAAATTCACTAACAATCCGGTGACTGTTGAAGTGGCGTCACGAAGTAGTGTAAGTAATATCGATCAAGACATTGTCAAAGTTACTGACGAAGCACACAAATTAAGTGAGCTTAAGCGACTCTTGAGTGAAGATGGTTTTGACAAAGTGCTTGTGTTTACTGAAACAAAAAGACAAGTAGACAAACTTTCAAAAGAACTCTCACGAGACGGCTTTTTGGTTGAGTCTATTCACGGTGATAAGAGACAAAATCAACGAAGAAAAGCGATTGATTCGTTTGAAAAGAACCACGTAACGATACTTGTTGCGACTGATGTTGCTGCTCGAGGACTTGATATTAAAGGTGTAACACACGTTATCAACTATACGATTCCACAAACAAACGAAGACTACACGCACCGCATTGGGCGAACAGGTCGTGGAGCAAACAAGGGAACAGCGCTTACGTTTGTGCATGAATCTGATATACACAAATCACCAGAGACTAAGACCTCATCTCCAAGAAGAAATTTTTCCTCAAAAAGAAAACCCTCGTATCGACGATAACAAAGGAAAGGATTAGTTGACACTTCTTTAGTTTTGTGATATTTTATAGTTGAAGAACGTACTTCACCTAAAACCAAACCCATGGACCTCGACTTGAATCTTATGACCGTCGGAGCTGAAACAGCCGTTACTCCTATTCGCGGAAGAGAAGAAAACCCACATCGCACAGAGGACTTCTTAACGGGGGAGTTGACCACTGCTTTTTCAAAAAAGTATTGTGGTGATAAAAAACCTGAAAAGTGGCTCGAGAAATGGCTTAATGCACCCCATATTGTCTTTGGGTGCTCACCAAAGCAAGCGATCAAAAACGGTCACCTGAAAGCAGTGGAAGCCTTCATAGAGAAGACCCTCCGATAACTGTCCGGGGTAACATACTCGAAAACCCACACCAAGCGTGTGGGTTTTCTCATTGAAATTTTTTCATGATACACTATGTGCATGAAATTATGGCAATCAGTTATTGTGCTTGTGCTCGTCGGTTTTGCTGGCTGGTATTTTATTTCGATAAGACAAATTTCAGTTCCACCTGAATTTGAAAGCTTGCCAAATGCTACGGTGTTGACTGGAAAGTTTGTGTGCTTGCCGCTCGTTAATAAGGTGACAGAGAAAGAGTGTAGACAGGGTTTTGTGAGTGATGCAGGCTACTACTATTCAATCGATGCACAATTTCTTGAGACATCTGACTGGTCAAAAGTGGATACCAATACGATATATATAATTCACGGAACATTCACACCAAAAGAGGCGTTGAGTTCACTGTGGTGGCAAGAATATACGATGGAAGGTATTGTGAGTATTATTAGCTTAAAAGAAAAATAATTATGAAACGAGGATTCTATAATGCAGTTGAGGCATCAACACTTGAAAATAAAAATTTTAGAAAAGTGCTGTACACAGCAAAACACATGCAATTAGTGCTGATGTCGTTAAAACCAGGAGAAGATATTGGCGTGGAAGTGCATCCTGATAATGATCAATTTTTCCGCTTCGAAGGTGGGGAGGGTAGAGTGTTTATCGACGGAACATCATATGAAGTGACAGACGGAGACGTGATTATTGTTCCGGCTGGTTCTGAACATAATGTGCTCAACATGAGTAATACAAAAAATCTACAGTTCTATACTATTTACGCTGTGCCGCATCATAAAGATGGTATTGTCAGAGAAACAAAAGAAGATGCAATGAGACACGAAGAGGATTTTGATGGAGTAACAAGTGAGTAAATATTAAAAAAGACAATAAAAAAGCACCGACCCTGAGGTTGGTGCTTTTTATTTGAGTTTGTTCTAAGGCTACATGTTTTGCTGTAGCCAGAATGTTCCGATCGATGCCAAGTATCCAAGAAGTGCAGGCAGGGCAATGTTCTTGAGATACCAGGAAAAATTGATGTTCAAGATCCCCATCACTGCAACTCCTGCTGCAGAGCCAATGATCAAAATGCTTCCACCGGTACCAGCGCACAAAGCAAGGAGTTCCCAAAAGATATGATCTTGTGGATACATATCTAGTGGATACATACCCATGGCAGCGGCGACGAGTGGAACATTGTCCACAATCGCAGACAAGAGTCCGATCATGGTATTGATGATGTACACATTTCCAACACGTTCGTCGAGGAAATGCGCTGCACCCTTGAGATATCCTCCTGTTTGTAATCCTGCAACAGCAACGAGGATACCAAGAAAGAACAAAATACTAGCATGATCTATCTTTTTCAAGATGGATGCAGCTGTGATGTGTTTTCGCCTCTCTCGCTCTTCGTGATCTGGGTGGCGATGGTGGAAGATCTCTGTGATTACCCACATGAGACCAAGTCCACCCATGATCCCCATGAATGGAGGTAGGTGTGTGTAGTTCTTAAACACGGGCACCAGAAGTAGCGACAGAAGTCCTACGATGAGGATAAGTCGCTTTTCCCATTCTCGTAGATTGGCTTGTGTGCCACCTTCACTTGTCTCACCGTTGTGAGCAGGATTTGTTGCTTCTGATTTCAAAACAAGGTGTCCACGATTCCGCACGCTAAACCAAATAAGAGGAATTATGAGCGATGCCACACTTGGAATGAAAAGTCCGGCAATGATATTTCCACTACTTACTTGTCCTCCCATCCAAAGCATGATCGTTGTGATATCACCAATGGGCGACCAGGCACCACCGGCGTTTGCGGCAATGATGACAATACCAGCAAAAACCCAAGTCTCTCGTTTATCTTCGATCAGTTTCCGTAGTAGAGCCGACATGACAATTGCTGTTGTCATGTTGTCGAGGGCTGCTGACAGAAAGAACGTCAGCCACCCAATGACCCAATACAGAGAAACTCTGTTTGTGAGCCTGATGGTATTGGTGATAATTTCAAACCCTTGATGGGAATCAATCATCTCAACGACCATCATTGCACCGAGCAAAAAGAAGAGTATTTCAGCGATCTCGCCAACATGGTGTCCAAACTCATGAACTGCCGTGTCTCCTTGTTGTGTGGATAAAAATGTCCAGATCAAAAAACCAGTCAGTACCGCCGGGGCAGCTTTGTTGATAGAGAGTCTATGCTCTATTGCTATACAAAGGTACCCAAGGATAAAAATTGTCGGGATGATGAGGGGTATGAGCTCCATCTTCGGTTTGTTTTGTGCTAAAGAGCTTATCAGGCTTATTTCCTGATTTCTCAAGGATTTTACATAAAAATGTAATTATTTCAAACACTACCTTATTTTAAGTGGCAAGCGCTATTTAGTGATATACTAGTTGCATTACTAATTTCACATTAACCAAATTCATGAAAAAACTTATTATCGTTATACTTTTGATTGTCGCTGGAGTAGTTGTATATATGCAGATGCATGGAAATACATCAGTGAATGAGCCACAAATATCTGAAGGTAAATTAAAAGTCGCTAATTTTTCTGGACCACTTGAAGAGGTGAACACAGGATGTTTTGCTGACGGGGAATGTTACGTGGTGGTTGATGGCAAACATGTAACCGCTATTATGGGATGGAGTCAGGAAACTGTGGGAAGTGTGCAGGGAGTAGAAGGTTTTGGTGACTTAGAAAATCATATTGGAAAAGAAGTTGAGGTGTATGCAAAAGATTCTGGAGATGGTACATACACACTCTATGGAAGTGAAGGATTTTATATCAAACTTAAATAGTTTAAACAAAATACTCGCCATCGCGAGTATTTTGTTTTGATTGTAAAAATTAAAAGAATACTATAGTATTTGAAGTCGGCGTACTTTAAACACTAAAACCTGTTCCCATGCTTACACTGGAGCATTTTAACAATATTACTGGAGGTGCAAAGTGGCTTGCTAATAAGTTCGGCAAGGCACCAGAACTTGCAATTATTACCGGATCTTCGGGACCTCATGACCTAAGAGATCAGTTTACACATGTGAAAGAGGTTGAACTAGAAGATCATTTTCCTTTGCCAACAGTAGATGGTCACTTTCACCATGTTATTTACGGAGAGCTTGCTGGAAAATCAGCAATTTGGTTTCCCGGCAGAACTCACCTCAACGAGCATGGTGATATTCACAAAACCGTGACAACATCTCGAACTCTTGCGTGGTGGGGGTGCTCTCAGTTTATTAGCACTAACCTTGTGGGATCTCTTGATGAAAAGTTTCCCGTTGGTTCAATTGTTGTTGTAGAGGATCATCTTTCTCTTTTCTCCGACTCATATCCGTTGATGGGGAATGCTGATATTCTCGAGAGGATTGGTGGGGTGGGCAGCAGTCTTCATGTAGATATGAGCCAACCCTATTCTCGCAGAATGATTGATCTCGTTAAACAGATTGATCCTCGTATTCAAGAGGTTGTACTGGCAATGCGTCCTGGTCGTGAGTTTGAGACCCGTGCGGACGTGCGTGCTTTACGAATGCTCGGCGCTAACACGGTGGGTATGTCAACTATTCCCGATGTAACCGCCCTAAACCACATGGCCGGTGCAGAAGAGCGAAAAGATGCTGGTGCAAAGAAGGATCGCAATGGGATAGAGATCTGTGTTTTGTCTCAGGTCTCGAATGTTGCTGGTGCCCATGGTTTGTCTCACAAGGATAACCTTTTAAAAGCAAAAGAAGGTGGTCCAGCTTTTGCGAAATTGATCGCAGATCTTGTTGAAAGGCTTTGAGTCTCAAGACCTATCACTTCAAGAGTGGTAGGTCTTTTCTTTTGACATTTTCTAAAATCTCTGGCAACATAACGAACGAAACAAACGTACAAAGCAATGAAAAAGAAGTTTATTTCTCTTCGTTATGCTCGACAAAAGTTCGAGTCATTTCTCGCAAAAGCTGGGAAACTGGGTTTTGCACCCATCTCTCCAGAGCGTGAAGCTCGTAATCAGGTAATGCAGGGTATCGTCCCGCCTGATAGTCCTCGCATTCGGGAGGTTGCTGGACAAGTTATCGTGCAAAAACAGGTAGACAACCTGACAATACGAGTGATAACGAGCTATGATCCTAAAGAGCACAAGTTTACCAAAGCCGGCAAGTTGTGGGTACTCATCACAACCCTCAGTAAGAAGGGTAAGGAGGAAGTAATAATTCCTTGGAAAACTACTCGCACAGGGAAGTTCCTACAAAGAGCACTTTGGATGATGGAAATGCTTTCAATTGCTCTTGAAAAGCGTCCGCATGACAAATCCAATGTAACCTTACTAACAGAACTTGAGTCTTGTGCAGGAGATGTTCCTCTTCATCCATATATGTGGAAGGGTAAACGCAAGGGAGATCTTCAAGTGTTCATAAATAGATTAATGTTGCCAACCAAAGAGCTTCGTGATTTCCATGAAAAGTGGGTGAAGTACATATGGTACTATGAAAAAGTAGTACGAGTACGTAAAGGACGCAAACTCCGTGAGCGAGATATCCGCAAGTCCTACAAGCGTGGTGTGAGAAAAAAGGAAAGTTTGGGTCTTGAATAACAATTTCAGTCCGCCGGTTTTGCCGGCGGACTTTTTATTTTATGTATTGCTAAAGTTATGTATGGTAAAATATTCCTATGTTCAAAAACATTTTACTTATGATACTTGTTGCTGGAATTGCCACTCTGGTTTTTTCAGGTGTTCAAGAAAAAACTGCTCCTCCTGAACGAGAATTCACTGAAGTAAATCCAATTCCAACGCCAAAAATAGTTGAACTTTGTTTCTACACAGAAACCCCAACAATGGACTCTAACTATGTTGACGCAGCGTGGCTTCGAATGAATTTGCAAGGCGGCGTGGTAACCGGAGAATTTTATAATATACCAGCACAAAAAGATCGGAATGTTGGTACGTTTGAAGGCACAGTAACTCCTGTTATTCCGGAGATGATGGTAAGAATAGCTGATGTCTGGTGGGATGCAATGTCAGAAGGAATGATAACAAAACAAGAACTTCGCATTATGTTTGGCGAAGGCACAGCCTCGGTCGGCTACGGAACACTTGTTGATCGTGGTGATGGTGTGTACGTATATTCTGATAAAGAAAATATGACTTACTGGCAACAACTTAGCGACGTTGTATGTTCTGATATCGACGACAGAAAATTAGTACCAGAATACATACGAGCGAACATTACTTCTCTGGTGCCAGAAGAGCCCGTGCTTGGTGGAACTTTTTATGCCTTTGCAATACGTATTGACCCTGCTACAAAAACAGGAACTATGAAGTATGAAGACGGACATATTGCTGGCGAAGCAAGCTTTTCATACACACGAAATGGAAATGATGTCGCTCTAACAAATATTCAAAAAATAGATTAATATAATAAACAGGTTTATATTAATATAAGAGCACTCGCTTCGCTCGTCTCGTATATTTCCGTCGTTCGGAGATCATACAAGCAAGCTTGTCGATACTCCTCGCTAGGAAATATGAAAAAAATAATTATCATTCTTATACTTGCTCTCGCTGCGTATTCAGCAGTATTTTGGTTTATTTTAGATACAAAACCTATAGTTGTTCCTGGAGAAATTTCGGAAGAAGAATCTGTTGTAACGCCGAAAGTTCCCGCTTCTAATGCGCTGTGTTTTGCTCGTACCCAATCAGTAACAGAAGATGCGCCGTATTCAGTAGAAGAATATATCGAGCTAAAGATTGAAAACAGTACAGTATTTGGAACAAAACAGGGAACTCAGGCTGGTCCGGATATGACAAATGGATATGAAGGAACCTTTTCGGGTAACGTCGACGAAGGTAAGATAACTGTTGTGTTTAGTTACACCGTAGAAGGTTCTAGTCAAAAAGAACAAGAAGAATACATGCAAAAAGATGGGAACTTGATTAAATTGCGCTATCCGCTTGTTGATAAAGACGATATGCTCGTTCCAGACAAAACGAAAGAAGCTACTGAAATAATCTATCTATCAGCGACGTGTAAATAATATGACACACAAAGCATATCTTGCAGGAGGTTGTTTCTGGGGTATGGAAGAACTCTTCCGAGGTTTGCCTGGCGTTCTATCAACCGAAACAGGGTATACAGGTGGTAGTAACGAACATCCAACCTACGAAAACCACCCAGGACACGCAGAAGCTCTTGAGGTTGTGTACGATCCAAATATAATTTCGTATAAACGTATACTAGACTTCTTCTTCTGTATTCATAACCCAACAACGCTCAA
Organism: uncultured Candidatus Saccharibacteria bacterium; assembly: GCA_964490365.1. GTDB lineage: Bacteria > Patescibacteriota > Minisyncoccia > Phycocordibacterales > CSBR16-119 > JAUPTX01. The sequence goes on along the minus strand of CAZBAG010000001.1, from coordinate 141,463 downwards.
TCAGCAGGGAAACGATAAGGGAACCTCGTATCGTTCTGCTATCTTTTTTCAAAATGAAGAAGAAAAAAAGATAGCAGAAGATTTTATTAAGACTGTGAATAATTCTGGTAAGTGGAAAGATCCAGCGGTGACTACACTTGAAGAATTCAAAACATTTTGGCCAGCAGAAAGCTATCATCAAAACTACTTACAAAAAAATCCTGGAGGATATACGTGTCACGCTATTTACTTCACTACATATTTAGACAAATAATTTTCCACATAACAGTCTGTATGTAACAGCTAGATTTTATATGATAGATGGTATGAAAAAAATTATTGTAATTATTGCACTCTTGGGGATCAGTATTTTCTTATATGTTGATAAAAAGAAAGATGTTCCTCAAGATACCATCGAAAATTCGCGCGTGATGGCACCAGGAGAAATTTCTCTTGCTGTTGGCGAAACGGCCAGGTTTTCAAATCTTTCACTCACCTTTAATGAATTTATTGCCGACTACAGGTGTCCAATTGATGTGCAGTGTATCCAAGCCGGCGCCGTTGTTGCGAACATTACCCTTGTTGCGCCGGAAGAAGAACGTACACTGAACAAACCATCGGACGAAATTCCTCTTGAATTTGCTGAGTACAAGATTTCTATTGTAAACACAAATCCACCAGCACTTTCAACAAAAATTATTGCACCAAAAGATTATGTGGTAACATTTCTAGTAGAGCCGATGGTCTCAGGAGACAATATTTAAAAAGTAATTATTAATAATAGTTAAAAGTTATTGTATGAAAAATGTAGTATGGGTTATATTAGGAATTCTAGTTGTTGTGGCAATTGTATTCCTTGCAAAAAAAGATAGAGGTATGAATAATAATGAAGGAGATCAAGAGTTTGTAGAATCTGCAAAAGTGTATACGGATAGTTCAGGAAAAGAACTTCGGGCAACGGTAACTATAGAATCTGCAAAGATTTCATTTTCAGGACTAGGAAATCTTACTCTGACAGGAGTTCCAACCGCATCTGGAGTAACATATAAAAATGAAGATGGATCTATCACATTTGTAGATGTTGGACAAATTGCTGTACTTTCTCAAAACGGAACAGTTATTTTCAGCGGAACACTTCAAGACTCAACTATTAACTGAACAGAAGAAGCGCCGAAGGGTGAATCAAGTAAAAAAGGTGAACTTGTTGGCACTAAATGGATTTGGGATAAGACAGTTATGAACGATGATACTGTTGTAACTCCTAAAAAAGCTGGAGCATATTCACTGACATTTACAAAAGATGGAAATGTTTCTGGTGATACTGACTGTAATGATTTTTCTGGAACCTATAAAGTGGATAGCGATAACATGATTACGTTTGGGCCGTTTATGAGTACGCTCATGTTCTGTGAAGGGTCACAAGAGACAGAATTTAGTAATTTTGTGTCACAATCAAATCAAGTTTTCTTCGACACCTCTGGAAATCTTGTACTCTTGCTTCCATACGATTCAGGCTCAGTAATGTTTAAAAAATAGAGACTCAAAAACCCCTCAAAAAGGGGTTTTTGTTATCCACCTTTTGAGCCCTTGACAATATTTTCTATTTGGTTAATATACTCCTTTGTGAGCCAATGCAGGTTCACATCAAAAACCCAATATACAGGATGGTGACGGTAAAGCACATGAGCAAGACGACCAAAGGAAGCATCCAAGCCCTGGTCATGGGTACGGCAGTGAGCCCTGAGATGGTGCACGAACTCAACCGCTTGAGCAAGCTCGGCGGTAAGATCGAGGCATCACCGAAGGTGTATAACCTGCTCGCGAATGCTGGCGTGAAGAACCAGGATTTCACGAAGACCGAGGATGGGGTGGTCATGCACCAGGGGTATCCCAAGAGCGGATTCCCGTTGGGGATGATGGCACGTATCACAAGCTTCGATGTGACAAAAGGAAAGGATCAGAAGATCCCCTTCAACATCGTGGTGGTTGAGATCGCCGAGACCGCTGGTGTGGTGAGCGAAGGTGAACCTTTCAGCGAGGTTCAGAACGCACTCCACTACAACAGCATCGCTGCGGCGACCACGGCAGCCAACGCCGGCAAGATCGTGTACACGAGTGCGAAGAAGCTCAAGGAGGTGAACGACTACATCGAGAAGAACGGTGAGATCACCGAAGAGATGTACGAAGCCCTCGCAAAGCGCTACTTCTACACGACCATGAAGGCGATCGCACGCTGGACGCAGAACTTGGTGCAGAGCTCGCGCTCGACCTACGAGCAGTCGCTCGAGACGCTCAAGGCGCAACAGTTCTTCACCGAAGAGGTGCCCGCCTAACAAAGGCAGAAGAAGTGTGTCCTCAAAGAGAGGACGCAAGGGCCCCGGAGCTATGCTCTGGGGTCTTTTTCATTTAATATTTTCAAATTTTCTGCTAGAATAGCGCCATATGCAAAGAACGTATATCAAAAACCTAGGAGGAACAGCCTCACAAGAAGTTTTAATAAAAGGTTGGATTTCTGTCAGGCGAGATCAAGGGAAAATGATTTTCTTTGATTTTCGTGATGCAACAGGAACTGTGCAAGGCGTGGTGTTACCAGCATCTCTTGCCATGGAAACTGCAAAAGAAACTCGAACAGAGTGGGTTGTTTCTGTAAAAGGGAAAATCAACAAGCGCCCTGAACGAAATATCAAAGAAGGGGTGATGAATGGCGATATTGAAGTTGAGGTGTTAGAGATGGAAGTTTTGAATAAAGCAGAGACACCTGTATTTAATATCGGCGCTGACACTCGAGAGGTAAATGAAGAAACACGACTCGAAAACAGATATTTAGATTTACGAAGTGAACGACTTCAAAAGAATCTTCGTACTCGACACAAAGTTCAAAATTTTGTTCGGTCAAAACTCGACGAACAGAACTTTGTTGAAGTCGAAACTCCTATCTTCACCAAATCAACTCCAGAAGGTGCGCGCGACTATGTCGTGCCTTCACGAGTGTATCCAGGAAAGTTTTACGCACTTCCACAATCTCCTCAGCAGTACAAACAACTTCTCATGGCTGGAGGTATTGAACGATACTATCAGTTCGCACGATGTATGCGAGACGAAGATTTGCGTGGTGACCGACAGCCAGAATTCACACAGCTCGACATGGAACTTTCCTTTGCATCTGAAGAAGAGGTTATGTCAGTCACAGAAAATCTTCTGATCGAACTTGTTACGAAGCTCTACCCAGAGAAAAAAATACAACAAATTCCATTTCCAAAAATCCCATATAAAGAGGCAATGGAAAAATATGGAAGCGACCGACCAGATATTCGAGAGAATAAAGACGATCAAAACCTTTTGGCGTTTTGCTGGGTCGTAGATTTCCCGTTTTTTGAAAAGACCAGTGCGTCTGACAACCCACAAGCGGAAGGTGAATGGACATTTACCCACAATCCGTTTTCTCTTTCAAAACCAGAACATGTCGAGAATCTCAAAGAGAGAAAAAATATTGGTGATGTGATTGCAGCGCAATACGATATTGTGTTGAATGGTTATGAAATTGGTGGAGGTTCTGTTCGAGCACATGACCCAGAAATTCTTAAAAATATTCTAGGAATCCTCGGTCACTCTGAAGAAAAAATTCAAAGTAATTTTGGACACATGTTGAAGGCTCTTGGTTCAGGAACGCCCCCCCACGGAGGAATAGCCTGGGGATTTGATCGACTCATGATGATTCTTCAAAATGAACCAAATATTAGAGAGGTAATCGCTTTTCCAAAAACACGAGAGGGAAGGGATCCGATGATGGATTCACCAAGTGAAATCTCACAAGCTCAAATGGATGAATTAAGTATTAAGATTACGAAGAAAGATAAGTAAAAGAAAAAAGCCCCGCGATGTGCAGGGCTTTTTTGTGCGTGTTGTAAGCTCAAGGCATACGGAAGCTGTGACCCTCGTATGCCTTGTGACCCATGTCCAAGCATCCAACCCATTCACCTTGGTGGGTGAGAGGCCGATACTTGAAGTATTGTCGTGCTGGTGTCTTGAGTCCGATCATTTGCACCGCAAGATGGTACTCCATTGGTTCATCAAAAGATCGTTCTATTCCAACCACGACACAAGGCCGGTTGTCTGGTGGAATTTCGCCCGGATCACTATCTTCGGACAGGATCCAGAAATTCACTTCAGAGCCCCTTAGGAGTGATTGAACAAGTTCAAATTCCGTTGGACCGTTCCAGATCATTCGCTTAGTAAGGTTGAGAGTTTCTCCCATGGTTGTTGTGTTGGTTTACGTTGATAATAACATATTAAATTATTATTGTCAATGTATATATTACCCAGATAAAATGGGTAATATATTAAGTGTCGTGTTAAAATCTATACGTGACGGAAACTCCATATAGCGTAAAATCTACTCAATTTGAAGGGCCTCTTGAGGTTCTTTTAAATCTAATTGAAAAAAGAAAGCTTTTTATTAATGAGATTTCTCTGGCTGAAATTACTGATGATTATATTCGTTATATTCAAAATCTAGAAAATAAAAAAATAGATCACTACGCGCACTTTATCACTGTTGCGGCAACACTGATTCTAATTAAATCTCGTTCGCTTCTCCCAAACCTCACTCTGACGACAGAAGAAGAAACTCAAATAGATGACCTGGAAGCACGACTTCGGTTATATAAAATTATCCAAGATGTTGGACAAGATATTCAGAAAAAATATGGTAAAGAAATAATTTTCCCAAAGCTTATAAAAAAAAATGAGCTCCGAGTGTTTAGTCCTGATAAACACATAACGAAAGATCTGATGAAAGAACTCAGCTTTTCTGCCATTGCAGAAATACCGTTGCCTCGAGCACCAAAACTCAAAGAAGTCGAAGTGGTAAAAGTGAAAAGTCTGAAAGAAATGATTGATGATCTGACTGACCGAGTTATGAAAAGTTTTGAGAAAACAAACTTTAAAGATCTTTGGAAAGGGCAAAATTTTGCCAGTAAAAAAGAGGAGCGAGTCACAGTTATCGTAAGTTTTTTGGCTGTGCTAGAATTAGTGAGATCGGGTATTATGGAAGCCTTTCAGGACGAAACGGGTGATATTAATATTGAAAAACAGGAGTTACAACAACCTCTCACCGAGATACATAGTGAGGGTGAGGATGAATCTAACGATAATTAATTTATGGAACACACAGATCTTAGTTTAGATGCAAAAATTGAAGCACTTCTTTTTTATAAAGGAGAGCCTGTTTCTTTTAAAGAGTTGGCAAAAGCATTTAAAGTTGAAGATGCGGAAATTCGAAATGCTGTGTCCATGCTTGGAGAAGCGCTTTCACACAGAGGGTTGTCACTTGTTGTAAATGAGCAAGAGGTAATGCTCGGTACCGCAAAAGAGCTCTCTTCTTTTTTTGAAGAACTTCGTAAAGAAGAACTTAATAAAGAACTTTCTCGTGCTTCACTCGAAACACTGTCTATTGTTTTGTATAAAGAAAAAGTTTCAAGAGCTGACATAGATTATATTCGAGGTGTGAATTCTGGTTTTATTTTACGAAACCTGCAAGTGCGTGGCCTTGTCGATAAAACAGTAGACGCAAAAGACTCAAGAATTTCAGTGTATGGTCCGTCCTTAGAGCTGCTCTCATATCTTGGCGTTTCAAACGTGTCAGAACTTCCAGACTACGAAACTATTGTTAACAATTTACAGCAAAAAGTAGATCAAATTTCCCATGAAAATTCTGCAGTATAGTCGTACCGATGAACTTACAAAAAGCGAGCGCCAAAGTTTGGGCGTTCTTGCGTTGACACTGTTGCTTGCGTCTTCGTATATTTTTGGAACACATAGGCACATTTCTGCAGAAGAAATCAGCAAAGAAACTCAAGACGAACTGATCTCTCAAATGACTGACAGTAAACTCAGTGTTTTTTTTGAATCTTTAGATTTAAAAGCCTCATCAGTCTTGATCGTTGATTCAGGAACAAAGCAGGTGATTTATGGCAAAGACACAGAAACCGTGATGCCTCTTGCTTCACTGACAAAAATCATGACAGCAATTGTTTCGATGGAGCAGATCAGTCAAACTGAAATCATTACGATTCCAAAAGAAGCGCTCAGTCTCACGGGCGATAATGGTCTTTTAGCCGATGAAAAATGGGGAAGAGATGAATTACTTCGCTTTATGTTAATTACATCTTCAAATGACGCTACACGAGCATTGTCGCTTCATGTTGGTCACAAGGCAGGGTTTCTCACCGAAGAATCATCCGTACAGTATTTTGTTGACCTTATGAATGCAAAAGCCCAAAGTTTTGGACTCAGCCATACAGTTTTTCTGAATGAATCAGGTTTAGATTTAGAAGATGGTAAAAATGGTGGCTATAGTACTTCTTCAGAAATTGTGCATCTTTTTGACTACGCTGTTTCGATTTACCCAGATATCTTTTCTTCAACATCGTTTAACTCACAACTCTTTACTTCAGCAAGCAACACCTCACACACTGCAATAAATACAAATCCAAACCCAGGACTTGTAGCTGGTATTTCGGCATCAAAAACTGGATTTACGAATATTTCAGGTGGAAACCTAATTGTTTCGTTCAAAACCCCAGAAGGAAAAACGATTATTGCTAACGTCTTAGGTTCAACATTTGCGCATCGTTTTACCGATATCGAGAAGTTATCAAGTACTACGCTAAAGCTTATAAATGAAGTACAATTATAAAATATGGATTTAAGTCTCCTAAAACTTTTTTTGCCAGTTGTTCTCACCTTCATGTTGGGCATTCTTATTACTCCAGGACTTACCAATATTTTTTATAGATATAAACTTTGGAAAAAGGTTGCGCGTAAAGAAAATAAAATTGACGAGGAGGCACCGCTCAACAAGTTCGGTGTTAGGCCGGGTGATATTTCTCCTGAATTTCAGAAAATTAACAACGCACATGAAGAACTGAAAACTCCACGGGTGGGTGGTATTGTGATTTGGCTCAGTATTGCTCTTTGTGCAGGAATCTTATTTCTCTTGGCAGAGTTTTTTCCAAATGTAGCGACACAGAAAATAAATTTCGTGAGTAAAAACCAAACACTCTTGCCATTTATTGCGCTCATATTAGGTGCGCTCTGGGGGCTTGCAGATGACCTCATGTGTTCGTTTATCATGAAAGGAAAATTTGCAAATGGTTTTCCAAGAAAAATGATGTTTTCTTTTGTGGCGCTCGTAGGACTTTCTTTTGGGTATTGGTTTTTCACAAAGCTTGGTATTAGTGCTATCGATATTCCATTTACATTTAACAGTGTACTTGAATTCGGTTGGTTGTTTATTCCTGTGTTTGCACTCGTCATGCTCGCAGTATTTTCAAGTGGAGTCATTGACGGCATTGACGGTTTGGCGGGGGGCGTTATGGCTACAACATTTTCAGCCTATGCAACGATTGCATTTTTCCAAAACCAAATTGATATTGCAGCTTTTTCTGCTGTTGTTGCTGGGGCAATACTTGCATTCCTATGGTTCAATATTCCACCAGCTCGTTTTTATATGGGGGAGACAGGTATGTTAGCTCTTACGCTTACGCTTACCGTTATTGCGTTTCTTACCAATCAAGTACTTTTACTTCCAGTGATTGGATTTCCATTGTTTTTCACTTCACTTTCTTCTTTCTTGCAAATTATTTCAAAGAAACTCTATGGGCCAAACGGTAGAATTTTTAGAGTAGCTCCCGTCCATCATCACTTTGAAGCAATCGGGTGGTCACGGGCAAAGATTACTATGCGATACTGGATTATTTCTGTTGTGTTTGCAATAACAGGTATTGTGATTGCACTTCTTTAATTACCTATGGAACGAAAAGGAAAAGTCGACACTATATTTTTAGGTATCGTGATTGCACTTCTGGTGTTTGGGCTTTTTTCTTTTGTGTCTGCATCATTTGGAATCTTAGCAAAAAATGAAGCAAAATTTGCTGGAGTCTTGTTTAGTCAAACATTTGGACTCGTGATCGGCCTTGTGCTTATGTATGTATGTTCTCGTGTCCCGTATAAATTTTGGAGAACCTATGCATTTTATTTTTTCTTTGCGTCGCTTATTTGTACATTGCTGGTGTTTATCCCGGGTCTTGGGCAAAAACACGGCGGCGCTACACGTTGGATCGATATTGGCGGTATCAGTTTTCAACCTGTTGAATTTCTCAAGATTTCTTTCATTTTCTATTTTGCGGGCTGGCTTTCATGGGTAAAAAGTAAAGCAAAAGAACTTAAATACGGTGTATTACCGCTTTTCATTATTCTTGCTGTTATTACTGTAATTCTCGTTAAACAGCCCGATCATAAAAGTATTATTTTGATCGTGCTTGCATCTGGCGGAATGCTCGTGGCATCGGGTGTTCCGTGGAAATATATTTTAGGAACTGCAGGTGTGAGTATACTCATCTTTGCTGGCATGGTGCTCACAAAACCATATTTACGCGATCGAGTGATGACGTTTATTAACCCTGCTCACGATGTCATGGATACATCGTATCAACTTAACCAGTCGCTCATTGCTATTGGTTCAGGAGAAATTTTTGGACGAGGACTTGGAAAAAGTGTCCAAAAATTTACGTATTTACCAGAACCCCAAGGAGATTCTATTTTTGCCGTCATTGGTGAAGAATTTGGATTTTTCGGCACCTGTCTTCTGATTGTTCTGTATCTAGCTTTTGCTTTACGGGGCATGAGAATTGCATTTCATGCGCCAGATTCATTTTCTAGACTTATGGTGGTTGGTCTTGTTATACTGATTATTGCCCAGTCATTTATGAATATTGCCTCGAGCGTTGGAGCGTTTCCACTTACCGGGGTACCCCTTGTCTTTATAAGTCATGGAGGAACATCTCTCATGTTTTCGTTAGCGGTGGTGGGTATTATATTAAATATTTCGCGTCAAAAACCTACAATACATATATGAAAATAGTACTAACCGGAGGTGGAGGAGGACATTTCTACCCAATGATTGCTGTCGCTGAGGCGATTAATCAAGTTGCGCTTCGAGAAAAAATTATACAGCACGAGCTTATTTATATCTCTGACTCACCCTACGATCAGCGAGCTCTCGACGATGCGAACATTAGATTTTACGAATTGCCAACAGGGAAGAATAGAATCTACTTTTCAATAGAAAATATTTTTGATGCAGTCAAAACATTTTTTGCAACGCTTAAGGCAATTATGTTGCTGTATCGAATTTTTCCTGACGTGGTGTTTAGTAAAGGAGGGTATCCTGCAGTGCCCGTTGTTATTGCAGCAAAATTTTTAGGTATTCCATTAGTAATCCACGAATCTGATTCGTATCCAGGACGAGCGAACAAAATGGCTGCAAAATGGGCAAAGAAAATTGCTATTTCATATAAAGAAGCGGTTGAATATTTACCAAAAGAAAAAACAGCGTTTGTCGGAAATATTGTGCGTAAAGACGTACGCGACCCACTACCTGTTGGTGCATATGAATATTTGAAACTCAACACTGGTCTTAAAACCATTATGATTGTGGGTGGTTCACAAGGAGCAAAAGCAATTAACGATGCTGTCATTAATTCACTACCTGAACTTGTTGAAAAGTATCAAATTATTCACCAAGTTGGTACAAAGAATTTTGAAGAAATGCAAGGTCTTGCAGATGTGGTATTAAAAGATAATATGCACAAGAAGCGCTATAACTGTTATCCATATTTAAACAAATTGGCTCTACGTATGTCTGCGGGAGTTGCCGATGTTATTGTCTCTCGTGCTGGCGCAGGATTTATTGCCGAGATTGCGTCGTGGGGTGTGCCTTCTATTATTGTGCCGATTTCAAAATCAAATGGTGATCATCAAAGGAAAAATGCTTACAACTATGCGGCAACCGGTGCATGTCAGGTTATCGAAGAAAAAAATTTGACCCCACACTTGTTCGTATCTGAACTTGTTCGAATTTTGGAAAATGAAGAAATTCGAACAAAGATGAAGGAGGGAACAAAAGAATTCGTACATCCTGATGCAGAAGATAAGATTGCAGAAGAGATTATTAAACTAGGCTTGACTCACGAAAACTAATATGTCAGAACGAAAAATTGTAACAAGAATGGCTCCGAGCCCAACGGGAAAATTTCACGTTGGTTCTGCTCGTACGGCGCTTTTTTCATATCTCTTTGCAAAAAAACATGGAGGAGAATTTATTTTACGTATCGAGGATACTGACAAAGAACGCTCAAAACCAGAGTTCGAAGAAAATATTATTGATTCATTCTCATGGCTTGGCTTGAACTATGATTCTTTTTACCGACAATCAGAGCGTACAGAGATCTATAAAGAGCACATCCAAAAGCTTCTTGATTCTGGACATGCGTATATTTCTGATGAAACACAAGAATTTAATGGGCAAGCACTTACCAAATTAACTAGGACTGGACCAGGAAGAGCATCGGTGATTCGTTTTAAAAATCCAAATACAAATATAACATTTCATGATGTTATTCTAGGTGACATTGAAGTAGACACCACTGACTTGGGCGACTTCGTGATTGCAAAAGATATTGAGACACCACTGTATCACCTTACTGTTGTTGTTGACGATGGACTTATGGAAGTGAGTCATATTATTCGTGCTCAGGAACATATTGCAAATACGCCACGGCAAATTCTCATTCTTGAGGCGCTCGGTTTTACTCGTCCAATCTACGCGCACATACCGCTTGTGCTAGCGCCAGATAAAACAAAGCTTTCTAAACGACATGGAGCAACAGCCTTACTTGATTTTAAAGATATGGGATATTTCCCGGAGGCCGTGATTAACTTTTTGGCATTTATTGGTTGGAACCCTGGAACTGAAAAGGAATTATTTTCTCTCTCAGAATTGATTAAAGAATTTTCTCTTGAAAAAGTGCAACGTGGTGGTGGGGTGTTTAATATTGAAAAACTGGATTGGTTTAATAAACAGTACCTTGTTCAAAAATCACCAGATGAAGTACTTCTAGGTGTTAAACACTTTGCACATATCCCAGAAGAAATGTTGGAGCGAGCACTACCAACACTGACTGAAAGAATTCACAAGTTTAGTGATTTAAAGAATGAAAACCTTTCATTCTATAATGCACTTCCACATTACGAAACACGCGATCTCATTTGGAAAAATTCTGACGAATATCAAACTAAGACACATTTGGAAAACGTTATTTCTTTTTTGGGAAATGCTGACTTTTCTTCTGTAGAATCAATTAAATCTTCAGTCTGGGATTACGCTGAGGAAAAGGGAAGAGGTGATGTGTTGTGGCCAATTCGGTTTGCGCTTTCGGGGCTTCAAAAATCTCCTGACCCATTCACGCTAGCGTATATATTAGGAAAAGAAGAAACAATCCAAAGATTGAATGTGGCATATAAAAAGATACAAGAAATAGTTTCGTAAAAAGAAAAAGACCCTCGCGTGTTTGCGGGGGTCTTTTTTCGTAAGCCCTAGGGCTTAGCGACGGAGTTTCTTCCTGGCATTTTTGCAGGAACGGAACTTCGGTTGCTTACGTACACCGTAAGTTTTTTTGTGCTTCTTGGGTCGATCGAAACCCGACTCAGCCTGCTCGCTGGTGGCAACCACATCAGTGGCCGACACAGAGACAGGGGTAGAGAAGCAGAAGATGAGAAGGAACGACAGCAGGATGAACTTTTTCATGGTGTTCAGGATTTGTATATATAATAGCATATATAAATATATTTGTCAAGTACTTTGTATTTATCCACAATGAGGCCCATAAAATAGGGTATTATAGGGATAATGCTGAAAATACTTATTACAACTCTTTACTTGCTTTCCATGGGGCTCCTAGCTAGTCCACAGGTCTTTGCGCAGTCTGTATCTGAACTAGAAGATCAAATAAAGGAGCGTAATGCTGACATGCAAGCTCTGCAGTCAGAGCTTCAAAAATTACAAGCAGAGCTCAAGGTTATTAATGATAAATCAAATACGTTGGGTAACGCTGTGTCAGATTTAGACACAACGCGAAAAAAGTTGCTCACTGAAATTAAGATCGCTGAGGATAAAATTAAATCAACCAACAACTCTATTGAAATTTTAGAAATTGAAATTGGTGATAAAGAAACATCGATTAATAAAGCGAGAAAAGCAATTAGTGTTGGTATTCAGAGAATGCATGAGCTTGATGCTCAAAGTGTAAGTTATACGATACTCTCTCAGAAGAATTTCTCTGACGCACTCAACGAAACAAATGAAATTATAGACTTTCATAAAAAGCTTCGTGCAAGCGTATCTGAGTTACGCCTCATTCAACAGAACCTCTCGGAAACAATTTTAGAAAAAGAAGAGACTAAAAACAAACTACTCAGTTATCGCTCGGAGGTTGATGGGCAGAAGGTTGTTGTTGAGAAAAATAAAAGTGAAAAAGAAGCACTTCTAAAAGAAACAAAGAGTCAGGAAGCTGAATATCAAAAAATAATCGCAGAAAAAGAAAAACTTCGAGCACAGTTCGAAGCAGAACTTCAAGATCTTGAATCAAAAATTCAATTTCAACTAGATCCTTCTTCATATCCAAAACCCAAAAATGGAATTTTAGCATGGCCACTTGCATCGGTCTTGATTACGCAGCGTTTTGGTTTAACGGAGAGCTCGCCAACTCTCTACAACTATCGAACAGGTGCATGGCAAGGTAAACACGCCGGGGTTGATTTTCGAGCAAACAACGATAAGGTGTTTGCAATGGCAGATGGAGTAATCATGGGAACGGGAGATACCGACGGTGTGTGCCCACGAGCAAGTACAGGAATTTGGGTTCTTGTGAAATATGACAATGGTCTCGCGAGTACGTTCTTCCACCTTACGTCTTCAACAGTGAAAAAGGGTCAACGAGTAAAGGCCGGAGATCTTGTTGCATATAGTGGTAACACCGGATATTCAACTGCGCCACATCTTCACGTTGGCGTGATGCCAGCATCATTGGTGTCTGTTGCAACGTGGCCGAGTGCGGGTTGTCCCGGCAAAATGTACACAACTCCTGTTGTTGCCGGTTCCCAATATTTAAATCCACTCGACTATTTACCAAAGGCCACAGATGCTATGTTTAAATAATTTTTTACGTGAAAACATTTACAGAAAAAGTGCTTGCTGTTGTTAAAAAAATTCCTAAAGGGAAAACTCTTTCGTATAAGCAAGTTGCAGTGAAAGCGGGGAGCCCGAATGCGTTTCGAGCTGTTGGAAGTGTTCTCAAGAAAAATTATAGAGAAGATGTTCCGTGTCATCGTGTGATAAAAAGCAATGGTGACACCGGTGAATATAATCGTGGAAAGAATAATAAAGTTCTTATCCTCAGGAAAGAGGGTGCGTTATTGTAGTTTTTTGTTACCATAGAAATATGAATTTACAAGCTGGTTTTATCAGACTTCAAACACTCGTACTAGTGATTCTTATACTTGTTGGACTTGGCATGTTTGGGATCAATATTGAGGAAGATGTAGCACAGAATGAAGATGTTCAAGATAATGTTTCGTATGTTTGGACCGGTGCGGTTAACTTTTGGAATCAGTATCTCGCAGAGCCAGCACGTCATCTTTGGAATGATATTTTTGTTGGTTTGATTTGGGATAGTTTTATGCTCAATATGCAACGATTGCGTGAAGGACAAAGTCCTACAAGTTTTGAGTTGCAAGGCGACTTGCCGTATCAAAGTCTGCCAAGCTATATAGATAGCTACCAGCCATATCAACCGATTCAATAAAAGCATCTCGGCGCTTACAAAATAGAGTTAACATAAAAGAGCCTTGGAATACTCCAAGGCTCTTTGGGCTTATGCGTTCTGCATCTCATCCGAATAACGGTTTCTCCATAAGGAGTACAGAGCACAGATGCTGAGAATGGTATTTCCACACAGACATGTTTTAATGTACATGTTGTAGGTAGTAAAGCCACTATCTGGTAGTGTATGGTACACAGACGGCACTGTCATGATAATTATTGTGATATCAATAATTGCAGCGACCCCTATCACTATGAATAACGGGGTATTTTGCAAATTGAGCCCATGTGATCTTAGTAAAAGGTAAGTCGGAATACTTAGACCCAGTAGAACCAAAACCTGCCTGGGATAGAGGAGAATCTCATCTCCATACACCAAGCAGACACATGAAGCAACTAGGAGTGTGGTAAACCATACACCTAGGAAAACATTTCTTAGGATTGTAATAACTTGCTTGCTCATGGCTGTGAGTTTTTATGTTAGAGGGCTTTCTGGGGAAATGTTATCAGTAATAGGCTTTAGGGTCAATAATTTAGTATAATCATAAGGACCTTAATTACTAAACTTAATTAAAACACATATGGAAAAACTACATCTTTCAACTTTTATTAATGCACCCAAAGAAAAAGTTTGGAAAACAATGTTAGATCTTGATACCTATAAGATGTGGACAGTAGCATTTCACGAAGGGTCATACTACAAAGGCAATCTCGCCCTTGGGGAGAAAATATTATTTATCGGACCAGATGAAAGCGGGGAAATGGGAATGGTGAGTCGAGTAGCAGATATTCGCCCATACGACTTTATTTCATTTGAGCATTTGGGTATTTACAAAAATGGTGTCGAAGATACTGAAAGTCCAGAAGCAAAAAAATGGGCACCGGCCTTTGAAAACTATTCTTTTACAGAAGTGGAGGGTGGTACAGAGATAACGGTTGATCAGGATATTGATGGCGAGTATAAAGAAATGTTTGAAGGCATGTGGAAGAAGGGATTTGGCTTACTGAAAGAATTGGCTGAGTAGCCCGAGTGTCTTTGAGTGTCTCACCGCATTGAGCATTGCCGATCTTGTGACTACTTTACATTTGCCTCTGCGGGGATGATAGTGGTCCTCTTCGAGCGAAGCGTGGCGATACCCACGTTAGTACAAATCGAATCAAAGAGATCTATGATGTAGATTTCGAAGTCCGCTCTGATATGCATCTAGATACACTATTGAAGGAACAAGGTGAAGATTCCTTGAACGATCTTTTACAGAATATGTAAAAGTACAGGGCGGACAACTGAGACCCCCATAAAGGGTCTTTGTTGTTTTTAGCGTAATTTATGAAAGAGCTGATCCTAGGGAAGGGATAGAAAACTTTGAGGTAAAAATATATTTCTAGACGTACCAAACCTCATTCCTAAGATTTTAAAATTAGAGAGAAGGGGAAGTGGTTTGGAGAATAAGCCCTTATCTAATAACAAAACAGCGTCGTAAAAGATATATTGTGCGACACTGTTATAATCTTTACGTACTGGTCAAAATAAATAGAAACTACTGCTCCCCACCTAAAACCCGAAGTAAAGATATTTTTCGTCTAAGTATAATTATTTTTCTAATTTATTAATCCTCTTCCCTGGGCTTATCTTTAGAAAAAAATAAAAAGCGATGGTACTAGATATACTATCGCTTTCGCTTTTCTTTCCCTAATTAACTTAAGGGGGGCTCTTTCTTACGAAGAAAGCTAAATCCATACCTCGTTAGTGTTCTTGAGCGCACCTTGATGTTCCTCACATACAACTCAGTCAGTATCGCAGAAGTGATGATCGGAATACTGATGCAAAAAATTATCCCTTTTCTTGAAAGTAATTGATCAGGACAAAGAGAGGTCCTGTAGAGCAAGAACACGATAAGTATACCGATTGCTCCGGCACCTATTATGATTCCTGCTTCAAAGACGCGAATCACAGTCTTAGTTCTTGCTCCCCTTTTTTTCTTCACAACTTCACTACTAGCCACTGATTGATTCATAGGGCTCAATGTTTAAGGTTCAGTCTAGCTTAAAGATTAATACAACCCCGTATAAAGTCAAATGACCTCAAGCTAGCAAGAACTCGTATACCCGTATCCCGATTTTTCTGCATCAGACCCTGATTTAAAATAAGTTCTATTCTCCCCCTTGATCCTGTTTACCGCCTTACAGCCGCGTGGATAGTACTTTGTCCCATTAATAGATGCAACATAATTAAAGTCGGTAAAACTCAAGTCTATGGCTGATAATTCTGGGACGATAAACTCTACCTCTTCTTCCCCGTTTATTCGTTCAAGTGCTGACATTCTACCAAGCCCAAAAGAGGCTACGGCTACGAGCAACATAATGATAATAATCATATATTCCCTTTTCATATAGATATTAAAGCATATATACAGCCTTGAGGCTTGCATTTTATACACATATATCGTATACTGGGGCTCGTTATTATTTAAGTAAAAATTCAAGTATTTCCTTTATTTTAAAGGGGAAAAAGAAGAAACCAGTATAGTATGGCACATAGAAAAGCCGGCGGTACAGCTAGAAACTTAAGAGACTCAAATCCTCAATATCTTGGGGTGAAAATTGCTGATGGCGAAAAAGCCAAAGCAGGTGCTATTATCGTTCGACAACGAGGAACAGACGTGATGCCAGGTAAAAATGTTGATACTGGAAAAGATCACACTATCTACGCAATGATTGACGGTACAGTAAAGTTTGGTAAGACACGAAAAACAAATTTTGACAACAAAGTGGTAGTCAAAAAAATCGTTCACGTTCTTCCTCACACAAAATAATCTCTAAAACAAAATCCCCTACTGACAGGGGATTTTGTTTTATTCTTTTTCTAGAATAAGATTAAATTTTTCTTTGATTACACTATTCCCCACCGTAAGGGCATGAGTACCGAGCCCTTTTATTTCAGGTGCTTGTACATAGGATTCAGGAATTTCTACGCCTGTTTGTTTATAGATAGAGAAAGTAATATCTTTTGCTGTTATTTTCTTAAAAAGGTTTCCCTTTTCATTTGCTTTCACTTTGAGTACAATACTACCCTTCTCCATAAGTGTCATAATAAGGTTTTCAACTTTTGCATCTTCTGTTTTTTGGTGTTCTTTTTTACCTTTATCTAAACTTTCTATTTTTCGAAGCGCTTCAGGAGTTGCTTCTACAGCATGTTTTCCGGGAATAAGGAAATTACGGGCATACCCTTCGTTTACATCTTTTATCTCCCCTTTCAGCCCTTGCTTCTTTACATTTTTGAGAAATATAACTTTCATACGTTCCTTATTTCTACCACACCCAAGAGGTTTTCGCTAGATTTATTTTTTGAGCAAGATCTTTACTGCTTCCTCCATTTGATTATCTTTTTTGTCTTTTTTATATACTTCTTCATCAAATTCAACAATGATATCAGGGATAAGTCCGTCTTTTGAGATAGAAAGACCATTTGGTGTTAACCATTCTGCCACGGTGATCTTCAGCTCTGTCTTATCTTTAAAGTTGATAAGTTCTTGTACAGATCCTTTTCCAAATGTTTTTGTTCCAACAAGTGTCGCAGCTTTATGTTCCTGTAGGGCACCTGCCATAATTTCAGAGGCAGACGCAGATCCTCCATCAACAAGTACAATAACATCGAAGTCTCCTTGCAACATATTTCCGTTACTCCTATATGTGTTATTACTATCAGCATGGGTCGATTTTTCAATCACCACAGTCTTCCCTTCTTCAAGGAACCAACTAGTAATATTGATAGCAGAGCCAAGGTATCCTCCTGGATTTCCTCGTAAATCAATGATGAGTTTTTTAGATTTTGATGCAACAAATTCATCAAGTGCTTTTTCAAAATCAAGTTCAGCATTTCGTGAAAAATCAAAGAGTCTAACCACAAAGATACCATCTTTTCGGAGCTCTGTTTCAAGTGTCGGTATTTTGATTAAGTCGCGAATTACTGTTATTTCAATTGGGGTTGATTCTTTTTCTCGTACAAGAGTAAGAAGTACAGGAGTTCCCTTCTCTCCCCTGATTAAATCAACTGCCTTATCTACTGTAAGTTTGTTTGCCACTTCTTCACCAATTTTCAAAATAATATCTCCCGCCTGTACACCAGCTTTGTCTGCAGGAGAATTTTTAATAGGAGTAATCACCACAAGATTCCCGTCTCGTACACCAACTTCCATACCAACACCATAAAACTCGCCAGAAAGGTCAATATTAAGATCTTCTGCTTCTTCAGGTGTAAAGAAATATGTATATGGGTCTCCGACAGATTCAACCATTCCTTTAATAGCACCCCAGATTTTTTCTTGAGATGAAGTTTCTTGTCCATCTGGGTGACGTTCGTTAATAATGTTCCATGCTTTCCAAAAATCAGCAAAATCTGCATCGGAAACATCACTTGGAATATTTTCCTTATTTGATATGCCGTACACTTTTTCAACCTCTGGAATATTATTAAACCCAATATAGAAACCTCCTACAAAAAAGAGAACTCCTACGATAATAAATGTTGAAATTTTTGCTATTGTTTTCATAATTATTGTTCAGTGATTAGTGCTTCTTTTGTGTAAATATTTTTAGGGTCCCAGAGCATCCAGGATGTAAGACCTACGTCATATGTTGCTTTAATTTGAGCCTCAACCATTTCTTTTGTGTAATTTGCACCCAGATCAAAGTCTTGAAGCCATGGTCGTAATTTTTGATGATCCACGCCAAGTGTCTTTGCTCGTGCCACTGCCTTACCCATCGACTGATATATAACATCATACGGCTTTTCTGCCGGCTTTGCCATACCCGCCCAATTATTAGGAAAATGTGATGGATACACCATGGGAGCGACAAAATCAAAATTAACGAGCGCATGTTCTAACACCTGACCAATACCTAGATCGTCGGTGTTGGTGGTGGTCATACCAAAAATATCAGCAGATGTTTTTATCTCCGTATCCTTCAAATTATCATGCACGTATTCAAAAAATGATCGCATGACCTCATGCTTAGCCTTACCATCACTGTGCGGGAAATAAATATCTTTCATATTTCCGTCTGAAGGAAAACGAATATAGTCAAAATTAATCTCATCAAAACCATAGTCATAGGAAATTTTTGCAAGATCAATGGTGTATTCCCAAACTTTTGTTGAACCAGCATCCATCCAGCTAATGCCCTTGTGGTCTTTCCACGGAAGAGTATGGTCACTTCCCTTTTTAACAGCCTCTTCTGGCCAGACAGAAACCAAGTGAGGATCTTGAAAAACAGAAACACGTCCAATCACATAAATATCTTTTGAGTGAAGTCTTGCAATAAATTCTTTAATATCCGCAATCCTATTTTCTGCAGATTTTAATTCTTTAAATGGTTCTTCTTCAACCAAGAAAGAAACTTTTCCTGTGTAATCTTTAATATCAATAATCACAGCATTAATTTCTGTTTCGTCCATAATCTTTACAAGCTTCTCTCGAAAGCTTGGTGTTCCAGCAACCCAGCTCGACATGTAAATAGCCTTCACTTCCTTTGGTGTTTCAACGTGTGTTGCGATAAATTTTTCTTTCACCACTTCTTCTACTTTGGCACTCGCCACATTATCCCCCGTCGTACTCAGTGCATTGGCAACCGATGCTTCATGTAGTGATGAAGACTCATGAACGACAACAGCTTGAGAGTCGTAGACATTTTTATTTGGCAACAAGAAAAAAACACCTAGGATGCCGAGTGAGATTGGAACGATCACAACAAGTGTTTTTTGTATGCTCATATATTATACTCCTTGCCCAGTATCACTATCACTTGAAATAACAATAACGTCATCGTCTTCCGAAGAATCAACTACGGGCATTGTTGGGTACGACTCTGGTGCAGAATCTGTTTCTCGAACAAGTTTAGGTTTTGGCTTTGTGCGAGCTTTTCTTACTTTTATCACGGGTTCATACTGACCACGATGCATATCTTCGAAAGGATTACTGAGGTCGGGCGTACTTATCACCTCAGGAGATTCTTCAGTCCTCTTTTCTTTTTTCATTGAAGCAATAAGAGGTTCTCGCACAAGAGGTTTTTCTTGTTTTGTTTCGGGTTTTTTTACGGATTTTTTATATGCATGGAAAAAATTTTCTACTGTATCTTTTTGAGAAAAATTTGACGCGTAACTCATTGCAATCAATACAAGACCTGTAGCAATAAAAAGATAGTTTTTAATCTCTGTTGCAAGACCGATAAAATTAGAAAGGAGGATAATCCAGATTCCAATAACAAGTAATGTTTTTTCTTTAGGCATGGGGGCGTAGTCAACAAATCAGTTAGTAATAGATTTATTATATTTTAAAAGAAACTATACACAAAACTGGGGATTACTAAGGCTGCGAGCACAGATTGACGAGTACAGACATCTTAGATATAGTTAGTGACAAACCAAGCACAATGAGCGGAAAAATCATCATCCCAGAATGCGTCGTCTGTGGCTTTGAAACATTGATGGCAAAACCAGAAAAGACAGCTGTGAAAATGGTAATTGGACGCCAACTAATATCAAAACCGGCAACCTATGTACTATGCTTGATGTGTGCAGAAAAACATGGGGCAATGGTTCACATTTTGAGGTATAACTTGCACGATATTGGTCAATTTCAAAAGATTGGAGAACTCTATACAGAAGTTCCGCTAAGAAAACAGGTTGAAACTTTTCAGGTACTACAGAACCCCACATAAGTGGGGTTTTTATTTTCTCAATAATTTAAGATATAATCTTTTTAAATAAGTTCTACATGAGCATAGAAGTGAAGACCGTTCCCTGTGTCAGAGACATTGCGATCATACGACAAAATATAGAAACTCGTATTAAACAGGCAAATCAGAACATATTAGAAGCAACAAAAGAATTGGCAGATTTGCAGAGTAACTGCCCTCATACTGGTTATACAAGAGTTCAATTCAAGACCGACGTTAGTTTTTATAGGTGCTCTTGCAAGCATTGTGGCAAAGAATGGAACGAACAAGAACAACACCCTGTCTAAATTATAGGCAGGGTCTTTTTTATTCAACAATCACTACAAACTCACCTCTTACCTTTTCAGTGTGTAAAGAGAAATAATTAAACACTTCTTCAGGTGAGCCAGTAACGACCTCCTCAAACATTTTTGTAAGCTCTCTTCCAATACATATTTTTCTTTCGCTTGAGATGTGCACTTTTAAAGACTCGAGAGTTTTTAAAATTCGATGAGGAGATTCATAGAATGCAGAAGTTCTCTTGCTGTCGGCTATTTCCTTAAAAATTGTTTCTCTTCCCTTTTTGTGTGGAATAAATCCATAAAATGTAAATTGTGGACTTGGAATACCAGAAACAGAAATAGCAGAAACAAGAGCCGATGCTCCTGGAATTGGTATAACTTTTAAATCTTCTCCAATGGCTGCTTTTGCTTGCTGCACCAACAACACACCTGGATCAGAAATTGCTGGTGTCCCGGCATCTGAGACTAGGGCGAGGTTTTTACCCCCTTGAAGCATGTCGACTATCTTCTCTTGTTTTGAGAGCTTACTGTTTGCGTGATAACTCATTGTCGGCACAGAAATGCCGTAATGGGAGAGTAATTTCTTGGTTACGCGTGTATCCTCACATAACACCAAATCAACACTTTTAAGCGTTTCTAGAGCCCGTAGTGTGACGTCTTGAAGGTTACCTATTGGAGTACCGATAACATATAAATTTGCCATAGAAAGAATACTACTTGACTTACTGCATTTTGTCTAGTATAAAATGGAAAAACCAAACCATGTTCTGGAGAAGCTTATTTCTTGCAATCGTTGCAATTCTCGCCTGCTTAGTTGCGCTCGCAATTGTTGTTAACGAGTTCTTGCCGGATGAGTACAAATCTGGGCCCGGTTACCATCAGCTGGAAGTAATTAAAATCAGCAAACCATTTGCGGGGGTACTTCTGGGGCAACCAGATGGACATCACTTGTACAAATGGAGTGTATTACCGATCGTTGATGGTTGGCACGACACCCTTCTTGTTGATCTTGACTATGAAGGCAATCCTAACGCTTGGTCAAAGGGACAGGTAATACCGATTG
Source organism: uncultured Candidatus Saccharibacteria bacterium (assembly GCA_964490365.1). GTDB lineage: Bacteria > Patescibacteriota > Minisyncoccia > Phycocordibacterales > CSBR16-119 > JAUPTX01. The sequence goes on along the minus strand of CAZBAG010000001.1, from coordinate 119,685 downwards.
TGGCAGAATTTACTGGAGAAACTTGGGTCTATTCGCTAACAATACACCTTCTGGAAAGCACCTCAAACGAGGTGCTTTTTATTTCTTCCACTTATTCCCGACTTTGATTCGATTTAATTCTTTCTCCATGAGTGCTTTTACTTTAGCATCATCAACATCTTCTTCGTCTTTAATCTGTTCGCGAATTTTTGCAGCCCGATTATACGCATCATCTGCTCTCTGTATATCAATAAGATGTGCCATCTCAGAACGTTCTGCTAAAATCACCACCTTGCCAGCCTTTTGTACTTCTAAAATTCCAGATGAAACTGCAAGCGCGAATACGTCATCTCCTTTACCAACTTTAATTTGACCCGTCTTGATTGTTGAGATAAGTGGAATATGATCGGCAAGAATCGTGAGCTCACCCGCTGTTGTCATCACATTTACATAGGAAACATCGTCTCCTTCATAAATAATGGAGTCGGGAGTAATAATCTTTAACTGTAGTTTTTTCTGAGACATGAGGTCTTTTTAATTCTTTACTGTAGATTCATGAGATTTCACCACATCTTCAATAGAACCTTTCATATAGAAATGTTGTTCTCCAATATGATCATATTTACCTTCGAGAATTTCTTTGAATGATTGAATCGTATTCTTTACTGGCACATATATTCCAGATGCTCCCGTAAATTGTTCTGCCACGAAAAATGGCTGAGAAAGAAACTTTTGAATTTTCCGAGCACGAGACACAGCAAGCTTATCATCGTCAGACAATTCATCCATTCCTAGAATAGCAATGATATCTTGAAGGTCTTTGTATTTTTGCAAAACCTTCTGTACGCCCCGCGCAACGTCGTAATGCTCTTTTCCTACGATATTTGGGTCAAGAATGGTTGACGTTGAATCAAGTGGGTCAACTGCAGGATAAATACCAAGCTCTGAAAGTGGTCGTGAGAGTGAAACCGTTGAATCAAGGTGGGTGAATGTTGTCGCTGGTGCTGGATCGGTTAAGTCATCGGCTGGAACATACACTGCTTGAATAGAAGTGATAGAACCTTTGTTTGTAGAGGTAATTCTCTCTTGCAAATTTCCCATTTCTGTTGCGAGCGTTGGCTGGTAGCCCACCGCAGAAGGCATACGTCCTAGAAGAGCAGATACTTCAGATCCTGCTTGTGTAAATCGAAAAATATTGTCGATAAAGAGAAGGAGGTCTCTTCCCTCTTCATCACGAAAATATTCTGCCATGGCAAGAGCAGAAAGAGCAACACGTGCTCGAGCACCAGGTGGTTCATTCATTTGCCCAAACACAAGTGCTGTTTTATCAAGCACTCCAGAATCTTCCATTTCTCGATAGAGATCATTTCCTTCGCGAGTTCTTTCGCCCACGCCGGCAAAAATAGAGTACCCACCATGCTCTGAGGCAATATTGTGAATAAGCTCTTGGATGACGACCGTCTTTCCAACCCCTGCTCCACCAAACAATCCAACTTTTCCACCCTTTAAGAAAGGACAAATAAGATCCACGACTTTGATACCAGTTTCAAGAATCTCTGTCTTTTGTGATTGATCTTTAAACGCCGGTGCATCTCGGTGAATTGGATATGTTTTTACTTTTTTCAGAGGATCTTTCTCATCAATTGGTGAACCAACGACATCGAACATACGACCCAGAACTTCTGGACCAACCGGCACCGATATTGGTGAACCCGTACTTTGTACTTTTTGTCCACGCAAAAGACCATCAGTAGATGTCATGGCAATTGCGCGTACTTCATTTGTTCCAAGATGGGACGACACTTCAAGAATAATATGTTTATCAGTATCCAGAACAACAAGAGCGGTATAGATCTGCGGTAAATCAGCACCAGAAAAACGAACATCTACAACAGGTCCCATAATTTGTGTTATTTCACCTTCGATTATTGTTTTATTTTTTTCCATATATTTTAAATCTAATTCATTGAAGCGGCGCCTCCGACTATCTCAGCAATTTCCTGCGTAATAGCACCTTGTCTCACTCGATTATAATGTAACGTCAAACCAGAAACCATATTGCTTGCACTATCATTTGCATTTCTCATAGCAAACATACGTGAACTGTGTTCCGAGGCAAGTGATTCAAGAAATGTGTGGAAGATTGCTTGCTCAAGAAGTTGCCAGATAACGGTATGTAATACATCTTTTTCATTTGGTTCAAAACTGTACTGACTAAATTTTTTCTCTTTTGTTAATTTTTCTGAGTATGCATCTTGTGGAAGTAAGAGGTCTTTGTACAATTCTTCCTTGAGTGGAAGAATTTGCATAAGAAATGGCTTATAACTTGTAGATGATTTAAATTCTGTATACAAAATTTTGACTGCTTTATAAAGTCCTGTTGCAAACTCTTTTACAATCATATCTCGAACAACTAAAAATTCATCGGAGGTACTTTTTTCTGAAAACTCAATAAAACTTGCAATAATTGGCAATCCACTTCTTCGTACAGATTTTTCTGACTGTTTACCAATGGTAATACAAGACACGTCATCATCACGAAGCGACAAAACATATTTTGATAATGCTTTTGAAATATTCATATTATATGAGCCAGCCAAGCCTTTATTCGAAGAAATAACCAGAACAAGTGTTTTATCCCCTTTTTGTTCTTCAAGAAAAGGGTGTGACAAACCGTCTTCGCTGGCGATATGATGAAGAAGCTCTAATGCATATCGAGAATATGCTCGACCTCGAATAACTCTGTCGGTTGTTTTCTTCATTTTCGATACAGAAACCATTTCCATTGTTTTTGTTATTTTTTTGATATTCTGCACCGATTTTATTTTTTGCTTTATCGCTTTTGTGGCTAGTCCCATATATACATTTACATGCTCATTTTAAAGTCTTTGAGCGCATCTACGGTTGCATCTTTGATTTCGTCAGACCAATCTTTTTCAATATCTTTGAGTAATGATTTTTTTTGTGACAACAAAAACGCATGCAAATCTTTTTCAAGACTTCTCACGTGTTCTACTTTGGTATCGTCAAAAAATCCTGTATTCATTGCAAAAATAGAAACGACTTGCAATGCAACCGACATAGGAGAAAACTGATCTTGTTTTAGAAGTTCAGTAACTCGCTTACCACGTTCAATTACTTTTTTTGTTTCTGGATCAAGATCTGAATCAAACTGTGAGAATGATTCAAGTTCGCGATACTGCGCCATGGCCAGCTTTAATGTTCCAGCATTTTTTTTCATCGCTTTAATTTGAGCCGAACCTCCCACTCGAGACACTGACAAACCGGCATTAATAGCTGGTCGAATACCTTTATAAAATAGATCTGTTTCAAGGAAAATCTGACCATCAGTAATAGAAATTACGTTTGTTGGAATATACCCAGACACATCACCTGCCTGTGTTTCAATAATTGGTAAAGCGGTAATAGAACCACCTCCGTGGTTTTTATTTTTCCGACATGCTCGTTCAAGGAGTCTTGAGTGAAGATAAAATACATCTCCGGGGTACGCTTCTCGTCCTGGAGGTCGACGAAGAAGTAGTGATATTTCTCGGTACGCTACGGCATGTTTTGATAAATCATCATACACGACAAGCACATCTTCTCCCTTATCCATAAAGTACTCAGCAATCGAAACACCTGTATACGGCGCGAGATAGAGCATCGCAGGACTATCAGACGCACTGGCCGCAACAACGGTTGTGTACTCCATTGCTCCTGCTTCCTCAAGCTTTGAAACAATACGTGCAATCTTAGACTGTTTTTGACCAATAGCCACATACACACATTTCATGTTCTGACCCTTCTGGTTAATGATTGTATCTACAGCAATTGCTGTTTTTCCAGTTTGCCTATCTCCAATGATAAGCTCTCGTTGACCACGACCAACGGGAATCATAGCATCGATAGATTTAATACCTGTTTGCACCGGTTGATTGACCGGCTCTCGAGACATAACACCAGGTGCAATTTTTTCAACCAACACTTCTTCAGTTTTTCCAATACCACCTTTATCATCAATAGGATATGCAAGCGCATCAACGACACGTCCGACAATACCGTCTCCAACCGACACGGAGAGAATTTTTTCTGTTCGTGTCACGATATCGCCCTCTTTAATATGTTTGAAATCTCCTAAAATAATAACTCCAACAAAATCCTCTTCGAGATTCAGCGTAAGTCCTAGTGTGCCATTTGGAAAAGATACGATTTCAGATGCTCTCACGTGTGGAAGCCCTGATATTTTTGCAATACCGTCAAAAACACTCACTACCTGACCAGTCTCACTATGAAGAACGTCAGGCTTAAAATTAGCTAGTTTGTCTTTTAAATTTTTTATAAACTCGTCTGTCTTTGGCATAGATTATTGGATTAGTGATTCTCGTAAAAATTGTATATTTCTTTTCAAACTTGCATCAAGGATCATGTTGTTACCTTTGGTTACAAATCCTCCGAGAAGAGTGTTGTCGACCGAAATTTTAAACGTATTCTGTTTCCCTTTTGGTATAAAGCTTTTTATTTTCTCTAGAACAGCATCATCAAATTCGTGTGAGGTTGTGATAAAAATTGTGTTATCAAAAATCTGTTTTCTTCTTTGAATTTCAAGCTTCTTAATAATGTTTGGGAGAAGATGCAAAAGATGGTTTTGCGCAAGATATGCCATAAGATTCTCAACAAGCATGCCAGGGTCTTTTGAACCAGGTATTTCTTGTAACAACATACGAGCAATTACGTGAGAGGAAATCATAAACTATCGCAATAAACTTTCAGTAAATGCTTGTGATTTTTGTTTATCCATTTGATTGAGTGATACTTTTTCAACTCCATCAAGTACCATATTTACAAAATCTTTCTGTAATTTTTTCTCCGTTTCGTTGGTCAGTTTTTTAATATCAAGAAGAGCTGATTCTTTCATCTTATCAACTTCTTGCAATCCTTCTTTTTTTGCCAATGCGATAATATTCTTAGCCTGAAGAGTAGCTTCTTCGGTGATACCCCTTGATTCTTTATGGGCATCTTTAAGAATAGAATCTTTTTCAGATTCAGCTACTACAAGAGCACTTTCAGCTCGTCGCGCATCTTCTAGACCCTTTTGGATTTTTTCTTGACGCTCTTTGATGGCGTGACCTAGTTTTTTAAATACGACATTGCGAAGTAAAAAATAGATAATAAGAAAGTTTACCAGGTTGGCGAGTGCAACCTTCCAGTCAAATCCAAGTTTTCCCAGTACTTCACCAATCATACTTTTTAGATAATAAAGAATGCAACAAGCGCATAAATCGCTGTTGATTCACAAATCGCCATCCCCACAATCATTTTGGTAAAAATTGAGTCTCCTGCTTCCGGATTTCTACCAATGGCTTCCATTGCTTTTGCTGCAACCATACCCTCCCCGATCGCTGTTGCTAACATTGAAAGAATAATCATACCTTTTGCTATATATTTTGCTGCTTCTGCTTCCATAAAATTTTATTTAATCGCGTTAGCGAAACTAATTAATAATTTACTAATAAATAATGTTGATCTACCACTACTTCGGTTTTGTCCCCGGCTCTGGTCCAGCAGCCTGCATATAGAAGACGGTTATAAGAGAACCAAAAACAATGGTTTGAATAAGTGCTCCAAGTAACCCGAATGCAACCCAAAATGAGGGTAAAACAAAGGCAAAGATTCCAATCAAAATTGTAGTCAAAACATCTCCTGCATACATATTTCCAAACAGACGAAGTGATATGGAAATGACTTTTGCAAATTCTCCCACAATATCAAGGCAGGCGATCAATATTGTAACGAAAACATAGACAGGACTCAATACCCCCCTTCTAATATCTTCCCTGAGCTGTTTAGCCGGGATATATTTCCCAACATAACCTAAAATTCCAAAATCTCTTATAGAAACCAGATGAAGAACTACTAAAACTCCAAATGCAAGACCGAAGGTGGTGTTAAAGTCACCTGTTGCTGTTCTGAGAATTGATTTTCCATCAAAGGTAATACTAGAAAGTCCCGGAATCATTCCCAAATAGTTTGAAACACCGACAAACAAAAATATTGAGGCAATAATTGGAAAGACTCTTTTTGTGTGATAATTATTCCCTGTAATAGTACTAATTTGTCGGTGAATCGCTTCGTATACGATTTCAAAGAAAGCTTGTACTTTTCCCGGAACAAGACTTTTGGTACGAGTAAGAATAATAGTAAATATAATAAGAAGGATGAGGATGAGAATAATGAAAATAGTAGAGTTTGTGATTGGATAACCACCAATATCAAAAATAGTGGACGGACCAATACTCGCAATATCTCGTTTAAAACTAAAAACTTCTTCCATAGAACTTATTATTTACTTTCTGTTTTTTCTGATGACCCCTCTTTCATTTTTTGGCGCATTTCTTTATATTCTCGAGTGAGTCGTGCATTTTTACGAAGTACAATAACCCACGAACACGTCAGCGCAATAAACAAAAGAATCAGGGTGATACTTTTATCTGTTCCGTATTTGGCGTCAAAATGTTTTCCTATGAAAAGTGCAGTAAAGGCAGGTACGGCAAAGAGAGGTATGTTAATGAGTGAGTTATAGAAAAGCTTGCTGGTAACTTTGTGATATTCAGCCGTATATTTTTGTTGTGTTGGTGGTTTGTTATCTTCCATAACGTAAAAAGACCCTACCGAGTCAACCTCATAGTATCACACAAATAATCAAGTACAAAACCCTTTATTTTCTTGGTATTTTGACTTATCAGAGGGTTCGTATATTACTTGACTTTTTGGATTAAATATGTTAATATGCGAGTCGAGAATAGTCCTTTTACACAAGAACCAAAAACACACTGACAATGTCAGGAACAACAAAAAACCCAGGACAAGAAAAACCAACAGATGCTTTGGCAGACGCCCTTACTGAGCGTGCGACTAAGCCAGTACAAAGAGCGCCCGGATACTATCACACAGAGATCATTGACCCGAAAGGAAACCTTGTATTCAAAGAAACTATAAGTGTTCCCTGTTGTGGACATGGCGGCGAGCCTATCCCACAAGGAGGTTTTCGCGGAGGTGCTGAGGATATCCAAACTATCCCTGGCAAATTCTCTGAAACCAAGCAACCATCTTCTAGAAGTGATGGCTTTGCCAGCGCAAAAGAAGCGATGGAGTTTGCGGTGAAGGTCCAGAAAGATGCCCACAACGAAGGCTTCGAGCAAGGAAAGAATTACGCAGCTAACACCAAAGGTTCTGAGGCTCAAGAAGAAGAAGAAGAAGAAGAAGAAAGTGGTCTTAAGACTTGGTTAAAAAAGAATTGGCTTGTTGCAGTTGCGGTAATCATTATCGTGACAATAGCCATCTGGTCCGGCAAGGTCTTCGGGGTTTTCGTGAGTGAAGATACAGATTCTCACCGCGAGGTTGAACAATTGGAACCGGTTGTTGCTGAAGACGTGGTGGTTAGCCCGTTCACATCTCAAGATGCTGGCGATCTCAATCAAGAACCGCAGGACAGTCCTGTTGACGTGACAGTGCTCGACGAGCAGAAAGTGAGTCCTGAGCGAGTCTCTGACGAAGAACTCAAAAAGGCTCTTGCTCACCTCAAGCGCTACAGTAACAACCTCGGTATGTTACCAGATAAGCTTGGTAAGCATGACAAGCTTATCGTTCTTGCAAGTATTGTCACTCTCCCAACTGGGTTGAGTCAACAAGAGGAGCGCGAACGATTAAGCGTCGTGAGCAGAAAACTGGGTGAGACGCTTGTAGTTAGTCCGACAGAGGTTACGCAACGAGCCTACAACTACGGACGCATAGCAGAGCATTATGCCCTAAACAAGAGTCCTAACAGTATTCACTGGTGGGCAAACCTCTATGCATCTGCTTCGGGCATTTCCTTGCCTGAAGAAACAGAATTCTCTCGGCAAGTGATGGAGAATATCAGTAGACTCGAAGCAATGCGTAAACTCCTTGCAAAAAATGCCTAAGATAAGACGAAGGCATTTTGTAAGGCATACCAAACAAAGAGACGAGATTCACAAATTGATACTGCCCCTAGTGGCAATATTCTTTTGTGTAGGATTTCTATCGTCTTACTCTCCGGGTAATAATGATGTAGCACCAGAACAATTTGTCACCGAGGTTGAAAAAACCCCTGTCACAATTACTGACATCTACAAAAACCCGGTACCTGGATCTGTTTTTGGGACATCACACTGGGATGGGAAACGCTACGCAATCGACATGAGGGAAGAGATCGGCACACCGATTTACGCCTCCTCAAGTGGAGTAGTGATTGCGTCAGGGTGGGGAAAGGGTGCCTCTGGTATTAGAGTGATCATCAAAGACCGCCTCGGTGTTTATGCCCTCTACTGTCACATGAGCAATACGAATGTGACAAAAGGAGAAAGGGTTCGACAAGGACAACTCATTGGTTGGGTTGGAATGACGGGTCACACAACTGGCCCACATCTCCATTTTGAACTCATGAATGTCACGAATCCACAGTTCCCCAAGCCTTGGCTTGTGTGGAGAAAACAACGTAGAACTTAGAGCCGGAATCCACACAGGATTCCGGCTTTTTGAATATCTAATTTAGAAAGCACAAAACCCCGCAAGGGGTTTTGTGCACGTGCCAGGGGTCCTACCTGGGACCTATCGCGTGAGAAAGTGTACAGACACTTTCGTAAAACCTTTTGAGGTAATTTGTTTTAATTTACGAACTTCGTGCGCGTGCCAGGGGTCGAACCTGGGACCTACCGAGTATCAGTCGATTGCTCTACCAGCTGAGCTACACGCGCACGAAACTAACAAATTGTAAAAAACAAATTATCCAAAAGGTGTACCACTTCTGTAAGAAGTCAGTCGATTTCCCGCACCACGAGCTCTACTACACGCGCGTACTGGACAAAAAATACTATACCAAAGATAGATAATAATTTCAATATAAAAACTTTAAGGGGCGGTCCTTTGTACGACCGCCCCTCCAGGGGTGCTTCCCTGAGATAGCACATCTCCTTTTTGTTAGTAAACACTAACCGGAGGCCTAAGGAGTTTGACCGCCTCCGCATTGTCGGTGAGACAAAAAGGTGCACTCTTGGCTACTACTATATCACGAAGCTGATTCTTCTGTAAAACTTTGGATCACTGAATCAATATTACCAAGCATGAGCGATGGCAAGTTACTCCACGATTCCTTAATACGATGATCAGTTAAACGGTCTTGTGGGAAATTGTATGTTCGAATTTTTTCTGAACGATCTGCAGTTCCAATTTGAGAAGCTCTGTCTGCGGAATATTTTTTTGCCTCTTCGTCATCTTTTGCTTGTTGTAATCGTGAACGCAATAGCTCAAGCGCTTTCTCTCTGTTTTTTAATTGAGTTCGCTCAGAGGTTGATCTAACATCAAAGCCAGTTGGCTTGTGAATAACACGAACCGCAGTTTCAACTTTGTTTACGTTTTGCCCTCCTGCCCCACCAGAACGAGATGTTTCGAATTCAAGATCTGCTTCATTCAAAACAATTGTTGTTTTCTTGTAGAGTGGCAAAACCGCAACTGACGCCGTTGAGGTGTGAATGCGGCCTTGCTTTTCAGTAGCAGGAATTCGTTGCACTCGATGTACCCCTGTTTCAAAACGAAGTTTTTTATAGACATCTTTTCCTTTCACTTCAAACGCCGCTTCTTTGTATCCGCCGACATCGTTCATTGATTCATATTCTGTCTTCCATTGCCAACCCTGCTTTTCTGCAAACCGTTGATACATTTCGGCAAGTTGATATGCAAACAAAGAAGCTTCATCGCCCCCTGCCCCTGCCCTGACTTCGAGCATAATTTCATTCGGAAATTTTTCTTCTTCCCGTTCTGATATAACAATAGCTTCGAGCTGAGCTCTTAGTCCTTCAATCTGTACATCCATATTCTTGAGCTCCTCTTCTATCATGTCTTTCATTGAAGGGTCGTCTTGAAGCATTTGCTCTGTCGATTCTTTCTCACGCACAAGACGCTCGTATTCAGATGCGAGAAAACTTGTCTTGTGATTTGATTTTAATTCTTCGAAGTTAAGTTCCATAGGTATATGATAACAAAAAGAAGGCCGAGAAGCCCTCCTTAAGTTGTACTGTATTTACGCTTTCTTAGATTTTGCAACCTTTGATGCTCGTTGTTTGAATTTATCTACTCGTCCTGCAGTATCGAGTACTGTTTCTTTTCCTGTGTAAAATGGGTGTGAAGCACTAGAGATTTCAACTTTTACAAGGTCATATTCTTTTCCTTCAAACTTACCCTTTTCAGATGTTTTAACGGTTGAACCAATTAAAAACATCTCTCCTGACGTAACGTCTTGAAAGATTACTTGTCGATAGTTTTCTGGGTGAATGTCTTTTTTCATAACAGAAGAGATATTAACATACGGGTTTTTCTTTGACAAGGCTTAAAATCAACATATTCTCTAATATTGACAAAAAGTATTAAATATGCTATATTATATGTAAGAACCAAGTACAAACACCAAACCATATACACTATGGCACGGACATACAACCGCAATAAAACCAAGCGTTTGAACGATGAGGTTGCTCTCGAACATATGACCTCTGAACAAGAACTTCAAGAAGGAATTGCCGAAGCGGAACAAGCTCATGAGGACTACGAGGATTTTGTAAACAACTTCCTCACCCCGAGGGAACGTTGGCAAGAACACGAGGAAGACATGAACGCCATCGATCGTGCGCACGGAAGGAAGAACTTCTTCCGTAGGATGCATGAGACGGCTCATCGAGGAGATCAGATTCTTAACCCAGAAGAATCACACCATGCGTTGGTAGATCACGCTGACCGAGAAGCTCAGGAGCGCAAAATGCTCGCTCTAGCTGAGCTCGATATGGGGAACATGACTGACCCTGATGAATGGTTCTAGGAACCCTCATCAGAAAGCCCGCACCTTCGGTGCGGGCTTTCTTCTTTTTTATATCAACTAAAAGCTCTCCAACACATCAATGTCTTTTTGAATAGCAGTTGCGTGCGTCATCACAGCATTACCATAAAAGGCATTTACAACACCTGGAGCAGTACATCCTCGTCCTGAATAGTATTTACACGCGGCTTCACGTTCTGCGGTATAGGTTTGAGCCGCTGCACCTAAATCTTTCACATAGAGCGCTGTAGCAGTTACTGCGTGTGCAGGATTCCAAGGGTTTGCTACGCTTGCGCCAACAGCCGCGGCAACTCTATTTTCATAACTTTCCCATGTTGTTGGAATAAACTGAGAAGGTCCCATTGCCCCACCCCAACCACCTGTTGAAAGCGGACATGAAAGTGGTTGTCCGTCCGCGCTCATGCCAAGTTTTTTTGTAATACGGAGAAATGCTGACTGATCATCTCTCCAAGAACCACTATCAGGTCCTGGCATAATATCTTTCCATGTTCGTGAATCTCCCGGCCTGTTACATGTTCCAACATTGGCACCAAGATTTGATTCTTGTTTCAAAATCGCCAAAATGTATGCTGGTCTCACACCTGTTGCTTTACTTGCAACTTTTGCGTATTCATATGCTTGTCCAAACGGAATAGCTCCTTGACCTCGAAGTTCGAAGAGTTTTGCTCGAATACCAGCGGCCTTTGCTTGTCGATCAGCAAGTACTTTTGCATACTCAGCTTCTTGGTTTTTACTGATTGAAAGAAGAGTTTTTTGATCTTTTTCACTTTTTTCTACGGTAGATTTTTCTTGTTCGATTGCCTTTTTAGCATCAATTTCTTCGTTTTGTTTTACTTCAAGCTGTTTCTTAACTGTTTCCGTTTCAACTTTGACACCGCGAACTTGATTTACTGAATCTTGTACCGATTTTTTCAGTGATGAATAGGTATTAATGTCTCCATAAAAATCAGAGATTGATTCTGAACTCAGTACTGCATGAGTAAACGTTACATAGTCCATTTCATTGGTCTTCTTAATGAGTTGCGCGAGTGATTCTTTACCAGCATTAATATCTTCGTTTAAATCATTAATAGTCTCATTCTTATTCTTGATTTCACTGCCAATTTTTTTGATTTGAAGATCTTTTTGCTGGATTTTTGATTTAGCTGCAGTAATTTTAGCCTGCAATAGCGCAATATCTCGTTGAAGTGATGCAGACTTAGTCTTTTGTCCAGATAAAATTGCCTCCTGTGCTTTAATCTCTTTTTCAAGATCTGCTAGTTCTGATTCAAGTTCCGCTCGTTCATCGTCTGAAAGCTGTGCTTGTACCTGTGGAATTGACGTCCACATAAAAAGCACCACGAGCAAAAGTGTGATGCTTTTTATGAAAAAATTATTTTTTTGTGAAGTATGAATTGTGAACATAGAATATATGAACACAACAAGGTTATTATTTTGCCTCAGATTCTCCGTCTTCTTCTTTCTTACCTTTCTTTTCAACTTCAATCGCGTCAAGATTCATTTCTGTTGGAGTTTCTGATTCTTCTTGTTGTGCTGTTACAGAGGCAACTACGACAGACATATCTTCTTCAGTGAAGTTCACGCCTTTTGGTAGTGTAATGTCCCCTAGAGTTATTGTATCATCAATTGTAGATAATTTAGAGATATCAACTTCAAGGTGTTGTGGAATATTTGCAGGAAGCGCTGAAACAGATACTTCGTGCAATACTTTTACCAATACTCCACCGCCCTTTACCGCAGACGATTCACCAGTAAATTCTAGTGGTACTGGAACTTCGATAGGTTTATTCATATCAACAGCAAGAAAATCAACGTGAATCACTTCCCCGTTTACAGGATCAACCTGAACGTCGTGAATCATGGCATTGAACTCACCGCCTGAAGTCTTTAGGGTAATTGTTGAAGTTTCTCCAGCCTCTTTAAAAACAGCTGAGAACTCCTTTTTATCTACTGATAACGATGCTACATCCTTTTTAAATCCATAGAAAACAGCTGGAATCTTATCTGATTCTCGCAAAGCTTTATTTTCAGATTTGTTTAGTACGTTTCGTACATTTGCGTTTAAAGTTGTCATATCGGAGTATTATAAACAAAAATCTAAAAAAGTCCACCCGCAATGAAGCATCCCCAATATGAGGGATGTTACTCAGAACTTTGGCTCACCATATTGCTGATATCTCTGTTTGTATGGTCAGAAAACAAAGTCTTTTCGCCCGCTTTCCAAAATGCGAGTGCGAGCAGAAGAAAACAAATCATAAGTACCGTGGATACGATGTTTTGTTTCTGTCTTAATTGTATATTTTCTTTAAATCGTTCCATACATATATAACATTACGTTACATATGTACTGACGCGAGTTGTTTTAAAACATTACAGAAATTTTTCTGTTACTGAGATTTTTTTGGTTGAACAATATATTTTTGAATATCGTCAAGAGTTCCTCCGACTTTTTTACCAGGATTAAAGATGTTATGCGTGTCACATATTTCTTTAATTTCAGAAAATATTCCGTACATTTTTTCACCAAACATGAGCGAAACAAACGGTGTTCGTATAATGCCATCATTGTGCTCTGCGGTTATCGTACCGTTATATTTTTTTACGAGCGCATACACTTCAGGCGAAATCCGTACGATAATTTCTTGAGTTGCTCTGTTATTAAAATCCATAAGTGGAATGATGTGAAGGTTTCCATTTCCCAAGTGCCCCGCAATCGTGTAGAGCAATTTTTCTCGATCCAAAATTTTTATAAGTTCTGGTAAGTATTGTGGCAAATATTCTGGAAGTATCGCAATGTCATCTATGAAAGGTGCTGTTTTTGTACCCTTTGAGTGATCTGAAAGAAGTTTGAAACTATCTCGTCGAATATCAAAATACTTATTTCTTTCTGCTTCTGATTTTGTAACTCTACTTCGAAGCCCAAGATGTGCTATGTGACGCTCGGCAGCAAGCGCCTCTTGGTGAATTTCAAAAGCATCATTTGAGACAAACTCTGCAAGTACAATAAGTTTTGGCATACCACCACGAAGAACCATAAAGAATTCTGGAAGGAAGTTGATCATGTAGCGAAAGAGCCCACTAACACCTTTATCTTTCAAAAAGCTCCTAAAAAACTTCACTGCAAATTTTATAGTGTTGTCGTCGTATACTTCAAGACTCTCTAGATCAAACGTAAGCAACTCTTTTGTGAGCTCTGGAACCTGCTTCAAATCTTTTACAAAGACAACAAGAAGATCGGAGTGGTTTTCTGTCGAAACAAGTTTGTAGGTAATTTCTGTGATAATACCTGTTGTACCCTGTGCTCCAACAAAAAGCTTGGTCAGGTCAAAGAGTTTTTTGTTTTCGTCCCATACATCCCACAGCAAATACCCAGAAGAGTTTTTAGATGTTTTTGGTTTACTGTTTTGTATATCTTCCGCGCTTCTTTTTACAACATTCCAAACACGTCGACAAATACGACCAAACGAATTCTCTTCGAGAGACCGAGCCTCAAGCTGTTCTTTGGTCATGGGAGCAACTTCGTACTCTTCACCGTCATCTAAAACAACTTTGAGACTCTTCACAAAATCTTTATTTTGTCCGTACTTGAGGCTTTTTTCTCCTGCTCCATTGTTTGCAACCATACCACCAACACTGCAAAGATTTTTCGATGCTGGATAGCACGGCATAATAAGCTTTTGCTTTAAGGTTTCTTTTTCAAAATCTCGATAGAACGTTCCTGGCAACACTCTCGCTTCCCCAGAAATGTTATAGGTTTTGTTGGTTGGTGACTTTTGAGAATATGGCGTTACAGTCTTAACTTCAAGCACACCACCCATATATCGCACCATATCCATGATAATGGATGTATTCAAAGACCCACCTGACATACACGTACCAGCACCACGAGGAGTCAGAGAAACATAGAAATATCCCTGCTCTCTTTTTTTATTTACAAATTTTACAAGATTTTTTACATCCTCTGAATCTTTTGGAAAGACAATTACTTCGGGCGGCACTTCAAAAATACTATAGTCATGACTATATTTTTGTAGAACATCTCGTGTGTTCTCAACATCACCTTGTATAAGTTTTTTAAGTTCTTCTTTAAACATTTATGATAGAAGTAACTGCCGTAATGCGAATTGTATTTGTTGTCTTTTCTCTAGATCAGTTTCTTCGCTTAACATTTTTAAAAGTTCGTTTTTTTCTTGTTCTTTCTCTGGGTTAGACAATTCTATTTTACTCAAAAATTCAGGAGTAATTTCTTGTGGAACTGAAAAATCAATATCTTCAGCCTTTGAGTCGCTCTTTTCACCAAGGCCATCTTTCATATATTCAATTCGTAAATGTGGATTTTTAGGTTTTTCGTTGTTCATGAACATAGTATAGCAAAAAAGCCATCCACTGGTATGTGGATGGCTTTTCAAGCCTTGTAAGCTTATTTGAAGGATACGAGTAACTTTTCCCCATCTTCGACAACCTTCAATTCCTTTTGCAACGCTCCAAGTTTTTCCCGGGCTTTCTCCAACGCCGGACCACGTCCGTTGGCAACAAGCCTGTTGAGATCGATGCCCGCCGGGCTACCCTTTCGACTACTACGACTGGCTGCCGCAACAAGATTCATGTGTCCTTGTATTTCGGCTTCGACAGTTTGAATCTGTTGCCTTATTTCACTCACTGAGCGAAGAGGTGGCCTATCACCAGCCTCAATGGGCCGAGTATGAAGTGAGTCGGGAACAATACTCGGAATGTTTGCGCGCGTCAACGTCATGATTTTGGTTTTTGATGGTTTGTGAAAAAGAACGTCAGAGGAAAATTTTACCTCTTTTCGAAGATGGTTGTCAATATCTGTGGATTCCATTCCCCGCTCACTTACATACAAGTGTTACAATATCTTCATAATGAAACGTGTAAAATTTTTAGCTATTGGTGACATTGTTACTGATGCATTTATCCAGCTACAAGATGCAAGGGTGTCTTGTGATATTAATGACGACAATTGCACCATTTCAATGCGATTTGGAGACAAAATTCCCTACAAAGATGTCGAAGTAGTAAAAGCCGTTGGCAACAGTCCAAATGCCGCAGTCTCTGCGTCGAGACTTGGGCTCGAATCTGCAATCATCACGCATGTTGGTAACGATGACAATGGAAAAGAATGCATCACCGCGCTTAAGGAAAACGGTATCAAAACAGATCTTGTACAAACACAAGATGGTTTTAAGACTAACTATCACTATGTATTAAGTTTTGAGGCAGAACGAACTATTTTGATTAAACACGCACAATTCAACTACACGCTCGATGTTCTAAACGGTTCAGAAGCTCCAGAATGGATATATCTCTCTTCTCTGGCAGAAAATTCTTTAGACTATCAATTAGACATTGCCAAGTATGTACAAGAAAACAACGTAAAACTTGCTTTCCAACCGGGAACATTTCAAATAAGTTTAGGTGCCGAGAAACTAAAAAGTTTATATGAAAACTCTCACGTTTTTTTCTGTAACAAAGAAGAGGCTCAAAAAATACTCAATTCAAAAGACAAAGAGATTAAAAATCTTTTATCGGGCATTAAAAATCTTGGCCCTAAAATAGTTGTTATTACCGACGGCCCAGATGGTGCATACACGTATGACGGACAAGACATGCTCTATATTCCGATGTATCCCGACCCAGCACCACCAGTTGAACGAACTGGTGCAGGAGATTCATTTTCAAGCACATTTACATCGGCTTTGGCTTTGGGAATGCCTGTAGAACAAGCTCTCATGTGGGGGCCAGTCAACTCAATGTCCGTGGTACAATATGTGGGAGCACAAAAAGGTCTTTTAAGGAGAAGAAAGCTGGAGGAATGGCTGGCAAAAGCACCAACCTATTACAAACCTAAGAAAATAAATTAATATGGGATTTTTTGAAAAGCCAGAAAGGATTAATAAATTTAAAAAGGATGAAAAAATTGATGAACATGTAGATTTTTCATTGACAGAAAAAGAACTTTCTTTAGAAGATTACACAGATCAATTAAACTTTAATGCTAGTGTTGAAAATAACTCTAAAGATAAAATTTTAAGCAGTAACGAAAAAGACGGATCAGAAACTATTGCACAAAGAATTCAAGACATACAAGAGGCTTTAGAGTACTACGAATCCCTGCCTCAGGATGAAAAAATAGAGGCCAGAGTAAAAGAATTAAGAGATATGCTAAAAATGATACACCCTGATTCGGTATTAATAGACCCTAATTTAAACTAAAAAATCTATGGAACTATTTAAAAAGATTTTTAACAAAAACGAAAAAGGTTTTGAGCCGAACGATAGAAGTACAGAAGAAATTTTAAACAAACAGAAAGATTTAGAGATACATGGAGATATTTCTTCTAACGATTTTGTTGGAGGTTTAAATCAAGAAATTAAAACAAGAGAAATTATCGATAGAGATGGCGCAGTTGCAAACGACGGGTCTTGGGAAGAAGAAAAAAGAGACAATGAACTAACTGAAAGAATAAATAGCCTTAGAATAGAATACGGAAAACTAAAAGAAGAGATAAAAGAAAGACAAATAATTTTAAATGAATTAAGATATAGTAAGTCTGGCGCAGAGAAATCTGTAAAAAACCTAAATGCAAAAGATCTTGTTTCGAAAGATAGAGACATGATTACAGTAGAAATAATGAGGGGGGCTGAAGATAGAGTTGAAAGATTAAGAAAAAATCTTGAAAAAGGTGAAATAGAAATTGTTCCTCTATATAAAGAACTTGGAGAAATAGAAGAGACTCTAAACTTACTAACAAATCTAATAAAGAAAGAGATTCCGGACGAAGAAAAAACTGTAGGAAATGAAAGGTATAATTTTGAACAA
Organism: uncultured Candidatus Saccharibacteria bacterium; assembly: GCA_964490365.1. Taxonomy (GTDB): domain Bacteria; phylum Patescibacteriota; class Minisyncoccia; order Phycocordibacterales; family CSBR16-119; genus JAUPTX01. The sequence goes on along the minus strand of CAZBAG010000001.1, from coordinate 101,959 downwards.
AACTAAAACCCACATTTGTGGGTTTTAGTTTCTACATACCTCCATTTTTTCTTTTGAAAACTTTTTTCACGGCAAGCTTAATGTGCGCAACATCCATACCATATTCAGCCATGAGCTCTTTCGTATTACCAGACTGCCCAAACCTGTCATCAACACCAATGAACTCTTGTGGTACTGGAAAATATTTCGCCATCTCTTCTGCCACGGCACTTCCCATACCACCTCGTATTTGATGTTCTTCTGCGGTAACTAACGCACCTACTTCTTTTATAAATGGCAAAATACTTGTATCAAAAGGTTTTATCGTTGCAAGATTTATAACAGCGGTTCCTAGTCCTTCTTTCTCAAGATCATGTGCGGCAAGCAATGCATTGTGAACGAGTGTTCCACAAGCAACAATCACGACGATTGGATTTTTTGATTTAAACAAAATTTGAGCTTTTCCAATTTGAAACGGTGTTTCCTTTGTCGTGAAGACTGGCGACTTGTCCCGACCCAAACGAAGATATGTTGGCTTACCATTTTTTGCCACAGCAAGAGTAGCTTTTCTCGCTTCTTCAGAATCTGCAGGAACAATGACGGTCATATTTGGTTGTGTACGCATGAGAGCAATATCTTCAAGTGCTTGGTGTGTTGCACCATCTGGACCAACGGAAATACCCGCGTGACAACCCACAACCTTCACAGGCACGTTATTTAGAGAAATAGTTGTTCTGATCTGTTCATTGTTTCTTCCTGGTGAAAATGCTGCGTACGACATAATGAATGGAATTTTCCCATAGTTAGCCATGCCAGACGCAACAGCTGCAAGATTTTGTTCTGCCACGCCGAGTTCAACATACCGTTCTGGGAATTTTTCTTTAAACCAATGCGCTCGAGTAGACTCGGCTAAGTCTGCGCACAGGGCGACGACCTTTGGATCAAGTTCTCCCGCCTCAACCAAACCATGACCAAAGCCATCTCGAGTTGGTACCTGCTCAAGTTTCTCAGTATCAAAAACATGATTATTAAGTTTTGAATTTTCGTTTAACATTTTACTTTTTAAATGGTAATTTAAATTTTTCATTAAATACAATAAAATTAAAGGTCGACTTAAGTAAATAACTTATTGAGAATGTTATAAGTAAACCTAGCAAAGTATATAAAACTGCATCTAACCACGAGCCTATTTTTTCATCGTATCTAGAAATGTAGGTCTCAAAACTATCAGAACCCTTCCCACAAATGTTCTTGGCTTTTATGAAACTACTAACGTCTAAATAATTTTCACTAATATCAAGGCCTGTTTTATCAAAATAGTAAATTTTATTATTTTCATTACATACTATATAAGATTTAGAATAGTCTACCTTACTGTAAGTAACTATTTCTGGCATATTATCTAGTAAGCCCATACTAAATGAGATAGATACTCCTACGAATATTAGTATTACATGAAGTACCATAAGTAATCTATACCACCAAGTATTCTTTTTTTACTAGTTTCCATACTATAAAAATAAAAACTTTTAATAATTTTTACTAACTATGCCCTGCTTCAATTTGTCCTCGCAGCGTTCGTAACTCTTTTAAAAACTTTTGTTCTTCTTCTTTTGTTGGCGGTTTTCCATGCCATTCGTAGTCAAACTCAATCTCTTTGATTCCTTTACCTGGAATAGTGTGCGCGATGATTACCGTTGGTTTCTCAAAAACAGCATGAGCTTCTGAGACTGCGTCAACAATTGCCTCAATGTTGTGTCCGTCTATATCAATAACGTTCCAGCCAAACGCTCGCCATTTATCAGCGAGTGGTTCAAGCGGCATAACTTGTTCTGTCATGCCATTAATTTGAATATTGTTACGGTCGATCAGACCAATAAGATTTGAGAGTTTGTGAGCACTTGCAAACATGGCCGCTTCCCAAATATTTCCAGCGTCCATTTCGCCATCAGACATAAAGCAATAGGTTTTGAACTTTTTGCCGTCCATACGCGCAGATAGAGCTATTCCAGCGGCTTGTGAAAGCCCTGAACCAAGTGGACCTGAGGTGTTTTCCATTCCAGGGAGTTTTTCACGTTCTGGGTGACCTTGGAGCCTTGAGCCAAACTTTCGAAGTGTCTTGAGCTCTGACAAAGGCAAATAGCCGGCGTGAGCCATAGTGGCGTAACGCACAGGAACAATGTGACCATTAGAGAGAATAAGCCTATCTCGCTCGCTCCATTCTGGATGTTTTGGATCGTGGTTTAAAATATGAAAATAGAAAGCAGTAAAAATATCTGTCATGCCGAGCGGACCTGCGGTGTGCCCCGAACCAGCGTCTTCAAGCATATCAATAATACTTTGGCGTATATCATTCGCCTTGAGCATGAGTTCTTTTTCTTTTTGCGCTGATAGATTATCCATTTTTTAATTGGGCTATTGTTTCTTGTTTATCTTCACTTTGAAAAATAGTTGAACCAGATACAAGTCTATCGACACCGGCTTCTTTTAGTCGTTTCGCATTTTCTAGATTCACCCCTCCGTCTATACTGATTATAACACCCGGATATTTCTCTTTAAGACTTTTAATCTGTGTAAAAACACGATCATCAAATAGTTCACCTTGCTTGCCAATTTCTTCAATACCCATAATCTGAACAAAGTTGAAATTTTTTACAAGAAAATCTGCATACTCTAAATTTTCTGTCGCACTGATCGCGACACCAAATTCTATTTCATCACCTTTGTCGAAACTTTTGAGTGTCTCCAGGAATGACGCATGATTCTCGATTGAACGTGCATGAAAAATAATCCTGCGCGGTCTCATGGCAATATATTTTTTTAAATCTCGTTCAGGAGACAACACCATGAGGTCGAGCTCATAGTCGACACTTTCTGCAAACGGCAATACTTTGCCGTTCAAAATTCCATCCATATCCTCTGCATTTTTAAGAAAGAATGGCCATGTTTTTGCTTCAACATACTCTCCGTCCATGAGGTCAAGTTGAATGGTTTTTACGTGTTTATATACCAAAGAAGCTTTTGCCTCTAAATCCCCTAAACCTTTTGGCATTATCGCTGGTATTATTTCTGTCATTATTTCATTTTAACATATTTATAAAATCTATTTTATTTAACCCGAGACATGGATTTAGGCTTTTTGATGACTATGTGATATAAGGTATACCAAAGCAAAGTAACATGCCAGAAAATAAAGAGTCACCTCTCAACGTAGAAGAAGTTCGGGGGCGTAAAAAGATATTAGATGCGAAATTCGAAGAATTAGTGATTGAACTTAAAGCTCTTAGGCAAAGATGTCCGCATACCAATACCAAAACTGTCAGACGTGGCTTCTATGCCGATGACTACTGGATAAATGAAGAATGTTCTGACTGTGGGACTATCTTGAAGAAGTTGTGATATCAAAGAATCAAATAGGCGTTTTTAATTATTAAACGCCTATTTTTTAATTTAGTAATCCTTGATCAGCTTTTGAGTTTGACTTTAGTCGTTCTAGATACGCAGCGCGAGCAAGGTCAACGTTTGATATTTTTCCAGCCCATGTTGCCAAAGCATCATTTTGAATTGCTCGTGAGAAAGAAAAAGCAAGTGGCCAAGGTAACGGTTCGTGCTTTGCAATAGCGTTAAAGTTTGCCGTTGCCTCGTCAGGAGTTTGCCCCCCAGAAAGGAACACCACCCCGGCAACCTCCGCTGGTACACATTCTTTAAGAACTTCTACGGTTGCTTCTCCCACAGCTTGTGCATCAGCTCTGTTTTGATTTTCTTTTCCCGACAAGACCATACTTGTTTTTAGAATTAACCCTTCCAAGTGAACATGGTACTTTTCAAGCGCTTCGAACAAGCCTTTCAAAACTTTTTTTGTAACATCTTTTGATGTTTCAAGAGAATGACCTCCATCAAGCAACACCTCTGGCTCAACCATAGGGACAATATCGTGCTCTTGGCACGCCACAGCATATCTCGCAAGAATCTCTGAGTTTTCACGTATAGCGTCATCACTTGGAGTTCTTTCCGAAATAGCATACGCAGCTCGCCATTTTGCAAACGTTGCACCAAGAGATTTGTACTCTTGAAGTCTTGCAGGAAGACCGTTTAATCCATGAGTGAGATGCTCTCCGGGATGATCAATAAATTCTTGGAGACCCTCATCTACTTTAATCCCAACAAGAACGCCTTTTTCTTTTAAAACTTCTGTAAATTTTTTTCCTTGTGAATCAGATTGACGAATTGTCTCGTCAAATAAAATAACCCCGCTCACAAATTTTTCCATAAGCGGCGCACACAAAAGAAGTTCACGCCATCGTCGTCGCTCTTCTTCAGTTTCTGGAATACCTAACGTTTGAAATCTTTTATTGCAGGTTGTATTACTTTCATCCGCTGCAAGAATACCCCTTCCGTCTTGCATCATGAGCGCTACGGTATTTTTGAGTTTTTCAATTTCAATATGATCCATTTGAATAAATAATTTTTTATTTTTTAAGGTGTTCTAGATTTTCAAGCCAATTACCATTTTTATCAAGAAGATTATATTCTCCATGATAAAAACCTTGCGCCTTATTCATTACACGTTGAGTAACAGCTAACAGATTTTGTACTTCTTGATTTGGAATCTCTTCTGGATATGTATCGAGGGTTCTTTGAACTTGCCATAACTCAGAAGCCAGACGATCTATAATTTGCCAAGCATTATGGGGTTCAATTGATAGGCCGGGGTTTCTAGTAGATCTTTCTAATATTTCATTATAAAAACTTTGAAACTCTAAATAAGCTTCTACTATTTGCTCACGGGCCTCTTTATTAAAATCTTTTATTTGTTCTGTCCCTTCAAAATTTTCAAATCCCATATAATATATAAATCTTAATTATTAATTATCTAGCTTAACAATCCTTCTAATATGTCTCTCGTCTCCGGAAAATGGGGTTTCTAGAAAAATTTTTATCGCCTCTTCTGCTTCTTTCAAGCTCATAAACCTAGCTCCTAGAGAAAGTATATTTGCATCATTGTGTTCACGTGCAAGGGTTACTATTTCTTGTGGACCACCATAGTACACAGCAGTTCGTATACCCAAAAGTCTATTTGCTTCTATAGCTTCTCCTGTGCCCGTGCCGCCCAGCACAATACCCCTTACTTCATCCGCACTTTCTGGAGGGGTAGCCACCACCCCTTCAGCAACAAGCGAAACAAAGTCAGGATAGTCGTCAGTCGGATTAAACTCGTGGGCGCCTTGGTCTATAACTTCATGACCCAAATCACGCACATATTTTTTGAGCTCTTCTTTCATGGTAAACCCGGCATGATCTGTTCCGATAAATATTTTCATGAATTAGTAAGTATGATTAGTAGTAATCTTTAGATTATGCTGCCTTCCTATCATCTTCTTCATACTCTTCTGGATAATAATGATCTCTTCCAAATTTGGCATCTTCTTCATGTTCCATCAGAGCTTCTAAATTTTCATCAGATATTTCTTGCCCTGATTTTTCTTCTTCAGCTAAAGATTCACCTCTTTGTAGTCCAGATCTTTTGTCTCCCAATTTTGGTTTATTTCTTTCATTTTGAACTTTTGTACTTAGTTCTTTCCAATTTGTTGAAGACCTTACGTTTTCTTTTTCCATTAAATCCTTCTTCTTTTGTCTGGTTTCAGATACATCAAATGCATCTTGTGAATAGTGATCATCTTGTAATAAATCTTTTTCTGTTTTTGTTCCATCGAAATGAGCAACATCCTCTAATGAATTTTTATCAGAATTAATTCCTTCTACTTTATTTTTTCCTCCAAACCATTTCTCAAACATAAGCGTATATATAAAAAATTATTAATTCTTTCCGCCCTTTTTCTTTTCGCGCCTTTTTTTAACCGCTTCTAAAATCTCATCTTCGGTCAAATCACCGTGATGATTGATATATCCTCGTTCATCTTTTTCATTTTTTGGAGCACCTTGTATCATAAGCTATTTCTTTCTTGGACTTAAAATTAATCTGTCGAGTATCAGCGTTGCCAGAATCCACCACCAGGAAAAACTGATGTATCCTAGAAGTTTCAAAATGACAAAAAGAACGGTAAACATATTATGTAATATTTTGACCCAACTTTAGAACATGTCGTACTAAGGTGTGGGTATACCCCATCTCATTATCATACCAAGCCAAAACTTTGACAAGATTGCCATCAACAACACGTGTCATGAGTAAATCGGCTATAGAAGCAAATTTTGCCCCAATAATGTCTGAGGAAACGATTTGTTCACGTGTAGCCGTAAAAATACCTTCCCAACGCGGATCATCGGCAGCTTGTTCTAAAATCATGTTTACTTCTTCTACCGTTGTTGGTCGTTTTGAGATAAAGGTAATGTCGGCAATTGAGCCAGCAACAACGGGTACACGCATCGAAACACCGTCGAATTTACCAGAGAGTTGTGGCAGGGCTTTTGTCACCGCAATGGCCGCGCCGGTAGAGCTTGGCACAATATTTTGAGCTGCTGCACGACCCTCTCGCCAATCTTTCTTGTTTGGACCATCTACAATAGATTGCGAAGCAGTGTATGCGTGCACGGTGTTTAAAATAGCTTTTTCAATACCAAGTTTTTCATCAAGAATAGCAATAACAGGACTTGCTGAGTTTGTGGTGCATGATGCATTTGAAGTTATCTGACACGTTGCCAACTTTTCATCATTAATACCCATGAGTACCGTTGCACTTTCAATACCCGCCACAGGGTCACCTTTTGCCGGCGCTGAAATAACAACGCGTTTTGCTCCAGCATCTACGTGTGCTTTTGCCTTATCAAAACTTGTAAAAAATCCTGTTGACTCTACAACAACATCAACTTGTAAATCTTTCCAGGGAAGCTCCTCTGGTTTGGTGTTTGAGAAATATTTAATAGTTTTACCATCAATAACTAAATTCCCATTTTCTGCTCGCACGTCAAAAGGAGAGATACCGTACGCGGTATCATATTTAAAAAGGTATGCGAGATTTTCTATGTCACCCAAATCATTCACTGCGACAATGTTAAGTTCTGGTCTAGTAAGAGCAACCCGAACAAAAGCTCGACCAATTCTTCCAAAACCATTTATAGCTACATTAATTTTTTTATCCATACCATTATTAACCTACAAGTTCACTAATATTTATTGTCTCACTACCCATTAAACTCACCAGAACCGCTCCCACAACAATGATGATCAATTTCCCCCACCATTTTTCGTACCACATTCTGTCTTTTGTTGCCTGAATAATCTGCTGGAGCTCTCCTTCGATTTTCTTATTCTCGGCAATTTCTGAATTTATCATTTGTTTGAGCTCGGATTTCGTTTGATTCTGAGTATCGGATACTTCTATCGTTTTACTATGTGATTCTTCCCTATCACGCTGACCAAGAATTAGTTTTTCTTCAGATACAAGAAATTTTATCCTTGCCCGAAGCTCATTACTGTCTTCATCTGAAAGATTGGCTTGGTCGTGAATAAGTCTTTTTTCAATGGAAACAATTTCTGCTTGAATTTCAAGCAAGCGTTCATTTGCGTGTAAATCAGAATATTGAACGGATTTTTCTTCCGGACTCATAGCTCTATTTTAACAGAAAAGCCCCCGAAGGGGCTGTGGAGAATGTTAGATTAAAAGCTTAAAATAGCTTCGAGTGCCGAAGGAAGCTCTGAGATATTTTCTGCCGGACTAAAGTGACCCTTTTCATGCTCCATTATTGTTTTTGCACCAAGCTTTTCAGCAAAAAACGTTTCTTCAGAAACAGGAACAAATTCATCATTGTCAGAAAAAATAGCAACAACCTGAGAAGACAGTCTTTTCACTTTTTCAAAGTTTATTGGAGTTTCCATCCAAGGCTGTGCAATTTCTATCACTTCTTCACCTTCTTCTTCGATTGTTGTTTGATCAAGATGCATCCATGGAGCCAAAAGAAGCATGCCAGCAATGCGAGTGCTTTCATTTTGAGCTTCCAAAAATCGCATAACAGCCTGACATCCAACACTATGTCCCACTAAAATTGTGTGTTCGTCTAACTCAACTTCTTTTTGTAATGTAGCAAGCCAGGGTTCAATAATAGGAGTTTCTGGATCTGGCATTCGAAGTCTTTTTACTTGATACCCTTTTAACGACAAGTTTGCATCAAGCCACATAAACAGTGGTTCATCCGGAGACCCATCCCAACCATGCACAATGTAAACTTTTTTCATACTAGCTAATTCAGCAAGTCTTTTAATATTTGTAACGCTAATTGTGGATTCGCACTTCCTTTTGATTCTTTCATGAATTGACCAACAAGAAATTGAATAGATTTTTCATTACCAGCCTTATAGTCTTCTACAACTTTTAAGTTTTCAGCAATTACCTTTTCGGCAATTACCTTGAGTTTATTTTCATCAAATTCTTGAATGAGACCATGATCATGAGCATATATTTCTGGATCTTGATCATCTTTAAGAATTAAAGCAATCAAATCTTTTGCTGTTCTAGAATTAATCTTGTTGTAACCAAGCATTTTTATTATTTTTCCAAAATTTTTAACACTTGGAAATGAAAAATTAGGGTGAGCTGAACGTAATCCAACTAAATCAGACAATATATAGTTAGCCGCCTTTTTAATTGTATCTCCTGCGAGCCCTTCGGCAATCACACTTTCAAAGAAATTTGCAAGATCAAAGTCAGAGAGAAATACTTCAACATCTTCCGATTTTAATCCGAGAGCCTCATATCGCTGACGCTTTCGCCATGGAAGTTCTGGCAGCTCTCTCTTTATTTTTTCCAAATCAAATACTTCATGCAAATGCATTTTTGGTAAGTCTGGTTCTGGGAAATATCGATAGTCTTCTGAGTTTTCTTTTGTTCGTTGTGAAAATGTTACTTCTTTATGTTCGTCCCAACCACGAGTTTCCTGGACAATTTCATTTCCTCTTCCCTCTTCGAGAAGCCTCGTATGTCGTTCTATTTCAAACCGCGCGGCTTTTTCAACAGCTCGAAACGAGTTGATATTCTTCACTTCAACTTTTGTTCCAAATTTTTCTGTATTAGAAACAGACAGGTTAAGTTCAACCCGCATTTCTCCTTTTTCCATGTTTGCGTCTGACACACCAAGTGTTCGAAGTAACAGTTGTAGTTCACGTCCAAATTTTCCAGCATCTTCAGCCGAATGAATCACTGGCTCGGTAACAAGCTCCATGAGAGGCACACCAGCCCGATTAAAATCAATAAGTGAAGCTTCGTCTGTGTGTTTGTTGTTTGCCGTGTCTTCTTCTAAGTGAATACGGGTAATCTTTACTCCGCCAAGCTGACCGCCGGAAACGATCGGGTATTTGTATTGAGAAATCTGATACCCTTTTGGAATATCTGGATAGAAATAGTTTTTTCGGTCCCATTCAGTGAAGTTGGCAATATCAGCACCGATCGCAAGTCCGACTTTTATCACGTGCTCTATAGCCTTTTTGTTCAAGACCGGCAGAGTCCCTGGATGAGCCATACATACTGGACAAATGTTGGTATTCGGCTTTTCCTCGTCTGGATTGTTTACACAATCACAAAACATCTTTGAAGCCGTCTTCAATTCCGCATGGACTTCGAGCCCAATCGTTACTTTATATTGAGAATCACTCATGAAGGGTATTTTAGCAGAAAAAAATGATTTTATTAAGCTTTGACAAAAGGTTTCGAATGATTTACTCTGAGTAAAAATATTCAAGATGAAAACTTCCCCAGCTCTTTCTGTATCCGAACAAGCGGCAGAAACAGAGAGAAAGGCAAAAAAAATACCTTTGTCTTTCTTCACATTGGAAGATCAAATGGAGTTACACCTTTTCCGTGAATATGGCCTAAGGTTTGAGGGTAATCCTGAACAGTTTGATTCAAAGAGGTGGGATTGGTGGGAAGAAAAAATCAAAGAATGGGAAAAACACCAACAAGAAACCTCTAAAAGTAAACCAGGAGACCGTACACTGGAACTTGTTTACAGGCTTCAGAAAGCAGTAATCAAACGAGCACTACTTTCCACCAAAAGCTTCACAGAGGTTCAGGAAAAGATCCAAGTAACACTTTGCAGTATGGGCATCTCAACAGAGGAATCATACCAAGTATCGCTGGGTTTGGTCCAAGAAACAAATGAAGAGCTTACATCTGAAGGATTGTCGCCCTTCATCAAGCCACTTGAAGATTGAGGAGACTATACCACTATTCGAAAAAGTGCTTCCTAGAAGGAAGCACTTTTCTTTTTTATTATTTCTTTCCTCGGAGAATTTTTACTATCTCATCTTTCGCCTCTTTAATAGATTGATCATCATAGGCAGACATTACCAAGACAGGCTTTTTAAGTTTTTCAAATTTCTTCTTTTCTTCTTTTACTTTTGTTTCGTCTACAACATCTGTCTTCGTAAGGAGAATAATTTCGTCTTTATTTCCAAGATCTTCGTCATATTCTTCAAGTTCTGTTCGAATATTCTTGTATGTTTGCATCATGTCTTCGTTTTCAAACGAAACCAGATGAAGAATGGCTTTTGTTCTCTTAATATGTTTGAGGAATTTAAGTCCGAGACCTTTCCCTTCTGAAGCACCTTCTATAATTCCAGGAATATCAGCAATCACGAACTCTTCTAAAACCCCCAAGTGAGGATCAAGGGTTGTGAATGGATACGCGCCAATTTTTGACTTAGCATTCGTTACTGAATTAAGAAAAGTAGATTTCCCTGCATTTGGATATCCAACAAGTCCAAGATCAGCAAACAAACGAAGTTCAATAAAGAAATTTCCATCTTCACCTTCTTTTCCTGGTGTCGACTCGTATGGTGTTGTATTTGTAGAAGATTTAAAATGTTCATTACCCAAGCCACCTCGTGCTCCCTTTAAGATGAGAATTTCTTTTCCATCTTCATCAACATCATATTCCTCTCCAGTATCAAGATTAGTTACGAGTGAGCCAACGGGAACTCTGATAAAAAGATCTTCGCCGTTTGCACCCTCTCGACTATTTTTTGATCCAGCCTCGCCATTTTCAGCTCGAAAATTTGTTTCGTGAGTATATTCGGCAAGCAAAGAAGCATCACGCACACCTTTCAGGTATACGTCTCCTCCCTTTCCGCCATTTCCACCAGCTGGACCTGACCAAGGTTTTGATTTTTCGCGAAGCCAGCGAACAACACCGTCGCCACCGTTCCCAGCTTTCGCATAAATTTTTAATTCGTCTATGAGTGCCATGAGATATTTAAAAATCTACAGAAGTTAAGCGGCTAGATCCATGTCCGTTTCTAAAGATTCGGGTTTTTTAAACCCCTCTCCTAGGTGTTCTGCTTTAAATTTTACAGCAAAACCACCCCTATCTTCAGCTACAAAAGAAATGTCGCCATACTCTCTGTTAATTTTGTTTACATGCGCTTCGGCTTCTTCTTGAGTATTAAACGTTAGTTTGTCGATCTCAGTTTCAGCAAAAAACTTCTGGATTGCATCCTCTGTTGGTGTAAACTCTCTTTTTTCAAAATTTGGTGTTTCCATATATATATTCAAATTAACTTTAAATTGATAATTTAGCAAGCTCTATGGCATCTTGCTTCGTTTCTGCCACACATAAAAATCTTCCATTGTGACAGAACTTTGCAGAGGCTAATCCTGTCACTTTTTGCAACTCTTCTCCTGAAAAACCTGCCCAATCAAGCGGAAAAGGTTTTTTACTTTCCATGGAATTAGGATTGTTCCGCGTTGCGACAACATTCCACTCTTTTGGATCACGAGCACTTGGATAGACCACGTAGAGGAGTTCTGGTAGATCAAAAGCTCCAACCGTCACGGCAAATCGCCCATATTGTTTCTCAACAACAACAAACCGTTTATCCTCAACTGACTCGTAGAGCGTTTTCATGTATGTATTCACTTCAAGTTGTTTTTTAATTTTAGAGACAGTTTTCTCTAAAATAGTTTTGGCTAGTACGACGAGCTCTAAAAATGCACGGTAGTAATCTTCTTCACGAGCGTCTTCGCTTGGGTAAAAACTACCAGCAATATCTTGAAATGTAACAGGGGAAACATCTTTAATGTTGGAGGTATAGACGTCGACACCGTTATCCTGAGCATCTATTGGCTGTACAAGTTTACGATCAACTTCGTCAGCAACAGCTTGTGCTCCACAAATATCAGCGCCAAATGTTTTCCAAACAAGTCCAAAGGCTGCGTATGGAACACCATTTTCACGTGTGCCGGCGCCACCCTTTTGATGGTGGTCAAAACGATTGATTTCAGGTGCGTACTGTCCGCCAACATCAAACACAAAATCACCTTTTGCCATTACCGATGTATCGCGAGTTCTTATAATTTTATAAGATTCTTGTTTCTGATCCAGATACAGCTCAAGTGTAGCGGTAGCAAAAATATCGTCAGAATGAAATCCTCCGTTGTGTGTCACCAGTATCTTTTTTCGGTTCCAAAACATTAGTCTTTATCAATAACCTTATCAGCAAGCCAATTCAAAATAGACACAATTACAGAACCCCACAATGCGTCTGTAAATGTTTCTACAGAAAATCCAGACACAACACCTGAAACAAGCCAGAAGAAAAGACCATTTAAGACGAGCGCAAAAATACCGAGTGTCAGCAAGTTAATTGGAAGAGTCAAGATTTTGATAATTGGCTTAATGATCGTATGAAGAAATACAAGTACCGCACCAGCAATCACAGCCGGCAACACTCCAACAACTTCAATCCCAGGCACAAAATATGCAGCAGCAATCACTGCAAGAATGAGCATGAGCCATCTAAAAAATATATTCATCCCGTTAGAGATAGCAAAATATTATTTTGCGTACCTTAAATTACATTTTGTAAATAATTCCTGACCAATTGATTATATCACCGTGTTTGATACATTAAATCTTTTCATCTCTAACGGGATACATCAAAATAAACATACAATATTCTACTTTACTACCTACTGTGTACTTACTAAAATAAACTATCAACTACATTTTTTACATCTCCCCCGTCTGCTTTACCTTTTAGATCTTTCATAAGTGCACCTATAAACTGCCCTTTTTGAGTTGCATCGGTAATACCCATTTCTGCTTTTTTCGCTTCGGCAACCTTTTGTATTTCATCGACAGACATGAGGGTTGGTAAAAACTCTTCTAGGATTTTTAATTCTTTTTCTTCAACTTCTGCCAAATCTGCTCTTCCGCCCGCATTAAACTGAGAGATAGAATCTTTTCTTTGTTTTGAAAGACGAGTAAGTACAACAAGAGCCTCTTCATCAGAAAGCTTATCTTGTGGCGTTCTTTTGGTTGCGACTAATTCATTCGTAAAAGCTGACAGCGCGCCTTTTAAAACAAGGAGTCTTGTTTCATCTTTTGTTCGCATCGCATTTTTTATCTCTTCTCGTATTTTTTCTTGCAACATAATAACGACATTTTAGCATATTTGTTATAAGAGTACTATTTCATAGTCTCATATACTTCCGTCACTCGCATGTCGTGCAAAACCATATCTTGCACACATACCCGTTAGGAAATATACTTTAGTCATATGCAAAAAACACTTATATTTTTAGATACGGAAACTACAGGAAATTTACCGGAAGATAAGCTTTGTCAGCTTTGTTACAAAATCGATGAAAAGATAGTCGATGAACTCTACAACCCACAAAGACCGATTTCGATCGAATCGATGGCAGTACACCATATCACTGAAAAGATGATCGCAGGTAAACCAGTTTTTAAAGAAAGTCCTGAATATAAAGAACTTGAAGAACTGTTCTCAAAAGAAGAAAGCATTATGATCGCTCATAACGCAAAATTTGATGTTGGCATGATTGAAAAAGAAGGGATTCATGTTGGCAAAACCATTGATACCTTCCGTGTGGCAAGACATCTCGACCCTGAGGGAAAAATTCCTTCATACAGACTTCAATATTTGCGATACTTGCTTGGTATTGAAGTTGAGGCGACAGCTCACGATGCCAAAGGAGACGTGTTAGTACTTGAAAAACTCTTTGAAAGGCTTTTAAAGAAAATTATGGAAATGGAAAACATTTCTCGAGAAACAGCGATCGATCAAATGGTGGATATTTCGTCTCATCCAGTACTATTTAAATATTTTAATTTTGGAAAACATAAAAATTCAAGCATTGAAGAGGTTGCAAAAACAGATCGAAGCTATCTTGAGTGGCTCCTCAAACAAAAGAAAGAAACTCCCGACGATGAAGAAGATTGGATTTACACTATTGAACATTTCATGAGTTTGTAGTATTTTGGAGACAAAGATCCTTCACATGAAAAGCGAATACTTTTTCAAGAGGATTAAGGTATCTTCAATGTACTCAGTGTATGTCGTAGCAACACCAAGAATACTCACACCGAGAAATGAAGAAAGAAAAAGTTATATCAATAAGATTGTCAGGCGCCATGTTAGTCGTAATGCATCTGAGATATGCGAATTAAATAACGGATATACACTTATCAAAGTTTTACGACCTAAGAAAATGTATAGACTTACACATGTTGCACTCAGAAATCTTGTAAAAGATATTTGGGCAAACAACCTTTTGCGCAACACCTTGGGACAATAACAAAACCCAAACTGATGGCAAACTTTGATAAAACAACAGATGAGAACGGACAAGAGTGGATGGAGCTGTGCGGCAAATTACACCCCTGCAGAATCTTATCTCCAGGGCAAACCCTGCGCGACCCTGTCGCCTTTCAAAGGAACCTGGATAAAACTCGGGCAGATGTCAGACGAAGGCTGGCAATAAGTGAGGCTAAGTCCTGGAACAAATTCGTGGACTAATCAAAACCACCATGAAAAGACGCTACACCAAGACAACCGTTTCTGACTTTTTCTCCAACCTTCGACTCTTTGTCATGAGCCTGTTCGTGAAGAAAAAGTATATAAACCATCATCACCTATAAGGTGAATCAGCGTAAGTGCGTCGCCTGTAGCGACGCACTTTTTCTTTTCCCTCTTTTTACGTTAAAATGCTTGTATGACTATTGTATACATACTTTTGGGACTCATTATTGGCTACATTGTTTTTACTCTGTTACAAAAAAATAAAAGAAATGACGGGAGCGAAGAAAAAGCATTTCGATTTTTGGCCGATGAAATGAAAGATATTCGTCGAACACTCGATGAACGACTTCGAGATTCTGGTAAAGAAATGATGGAATCTCTCAAATATCAAACAAGCGAGTCTCAGAAACTTATTCGAGAAATTACACGAGAAATTACTGAAGTAAAAGAAACAGGAAAACAAGTCATGAACTTTACTGATCAGCTTCAGCAACTTCAAAACATGTTAAAAAACCCGAAGTCTCGTGGTATCCTTGGTGAGTATTACCTTGAAACACTTTTGAAAAACACGCTACCACCTGGCTCATATCAAATGCAGTATACATTTCCAAGTGGTGACATTGTCGATGCAGCTGTTTTTATCAAAGACAAGATTATCCCCATCGATTCTAAGTTTTCTCTAGAAAACTATAACAAAGTTTCTGAAGCTGAAAATGGAGCGGATAAAGAACGACTTGAAAAACTCTTTGTCAGTGATTTAAAAAACAGAATTCTTGAAACTTCGAAATATATCCAGCCAGCAGAAGGAACGATGGACTTCGCCTTTATGTTCATCCCCCACGAAGCTATCTATTATGACCTTTTGATTAATAAAATTGGAGCTATTGGTGAAGATACTGAAAACTTGATCCAACGTGCTGCATCGAAATATAAAGTGATCATCGTCTCACCAACATCATTTCTCGCATATCTCCAGACAGTACTCCAGGGTCTGAAAGCAATGCAGATAGAAGAATCAGCAAAAGAGATTCAGAAGCAAGTTGGTGAACTTGGGCGACACCTCAAAGCCTATGAAGATTACCACGACAAAATGGGTAAAAATTTAGGCACCGTGGTAAACCAATACAACCTCTCGAGTAAAGAATTTAAAAAGATTGATAAAGATGTGATGAGAATTTCTGGACAAGCAGCGGGCATTGAAGTATTAGAAATAGAAAAGCCAAAAGAAGACTAGTAACAAAAAATCCTGCTCAAAATGTAGGATTTTTTGTTTCCGGAAATGATTGACAAAAACACCTTTTTAGTGTATAAATAAAGAGAAGCTCATTTACACAACAAACCAAACATACGGACATGAGAACATTCATTTTCCTACTTTCGTTTCTTGGTGCCATCTGTGGCACCTTGGCACAGCAACAGAATTTCAAGAACATTGCGACCGACGAGCTGACCGCACAAGTGAAAGTCCCTTCAAGGGTTGATCATATCGAAGCCAGGCGCAAGTCGGAAAAACCCACCCACGCTATCGTGGAGATGAACGGTAAACCAACCGAGATCTTCGGAGAATTGCGACAAGTTTCTCAAGGAAAACTGGCATCAACCTATGTGATCGGCACCAATACCGACACAATCGGGTTGCCGAACAAGGATTTCACCATGCAGGGTCGCATCCTCTACAACAGCAAGGGTCGGAAGATCGAATGTGTGATCATCGACTTGGCTGACTGTGAGTGTGGGCCGAAGACTGATATCGCCTTCAAACGTGATTCGATCACAACCAACATGGTGCCGACACACAAAATGATCGCATACCTCACGGAGGTTGAATGGAAGCACGAGGGCAAGCTTGCCTCACCCCGAATACCGTCATTGGTAATCGACACGGCAGATGGCTCACCCACCTCGGCATACGCGCTTACTATCCAGACAGCGGATGGAGCGATCTGTGAAGCCTTCCCCCTTGAACTCGTTCGAGTTGAAGATCTTACTGTGTCAAACATGTATGAGGTTTCCCTTCGTCATGGTTCACGCTTCAAAGAAACTCCTGAAGGGGTCACCTTTGATGAAAAGCTGGTTCAAGCATATCTTGTACTCAAGCAAGTGAACGACCCAAAGGACGTGAAAGGTGCGAAGAAAAACAAGCACAAGAAACGGACACAGCTCTGATCTTGTTGCAAGATGAACAGAGGCGAGCCGAATGGCCCGCCTCTTCTTTTATAATAAGCAAAAGCCCGCACCTTCGGTGCGGGCTTTTGTATGTATTATTTTACAATTTCAGTAACGTTAATCTTATACCAATCTTGGAAACCTGTTTCTTCCTCTCCAATAATTTCATTCATTTTTACGGTTACTTTTTCAGCTTCTTGGAGAACTGCAAATTCTCGAGTCGTTTTTCCATCAGAACACTTTGCGTATGCAAGTGGAATTCCAGCAACGTCTGTTGTATCTAGGAATTCAAGCGCTTCACATGTTCCTGGATGAAAACCAAGTTTGTATGGTCTTCCAAAAGTAATAGCATTACCATTTCGTGTAAAATCAGCAAACATCATTTTCAAATATGTTTGACCTGTTCCAACCACTAATGGATCTTCTGTGTCAAACATCCATTCAACACCAGAAAATGCATACTCATAGTCACCGCTTACTACCGGTTTTGCAACAGACAACGCCGTTTCATTTTCAGTTTCAGTTACTTCTGGTTCATTAGTAACTTCACTATTTCCCCCTTTCTTTCCGCCAACCAACACAACTAGCAACACTATAATAACGACAAGAATTCCACCCATTAAGCTCTTGTTAGACTTAATCTCGTTCAGTTTTTCTTTCATTTTCATACTATGCTAACTATAGCACAAAAGCTTTTGCTGATTAAACCTTGTTTTAAGCCATTTTTTGTGGTGTTGTAGAGCAAAAAGCCTATTTTTTCTTTAAATATGCCAACCAAAAATTCCTCTTGTATTTCCTGTCTCCCACGGTTGTGTAACTTGAATCTTTTTCAAGTTTTATAATCTGAAAATCCTTTGCATATAGTTTTTCAAAATCAGCACGCGAGAATACTCGTTCGTATAAACCAAGATCTTTCATGAAGTACGTATCGTATTCTTTCCCCGGACTTAACTTCAAAAGATTGAGTGCGTTTTTATCGCCATCTTTACAGAGTGCTCGAACAAACATATATCCACCAGATTTTAAAACTCTTGGTGATTCTTCTAAATATATTTCTCGTTCTTGTTCGTTAAGTGAATTTGAAGAGGTTACATCCAGCACTAGATTAAAAAACTCATTTGAAAAATCAAGCTTCTGGCCGAAGTTTCCTTCATGAAAATCTACTGAAACACCTGCACTCTTTGCCCTTTCTTTGGAAATCTTCACCGCTTCTTTTGAAAGCTCAATACCGGTCACACTAGCGCCACGCTCCGCTAAATAGATTGCATTCTTCCCTGTTCCCGCACCAAGATCAAGCACGCGAAAACCAGAAAGATCTATTCCCTCTTTTCGCTTAAGCCATTTTATAAACTCTTTAAAAGCGACTGTTGGCTCATCAGAATTTGTAATCATCTTCGGCTTTTTATATTCCTTTTCCCAAGCAGTGAATTGCGACATATACGTAGTATAGCAAATGTCCCAAGACTAACCTTGATTTACTTAACCTTTTTAGGTATCCTGAAGAAGTCCTTTTTAGAAATATAGGCTCTATCGTCTATCGGTTAGGACGGATCCTTCTCAAGGATCAAAGCCGGGTTCGATTCCCGGTAGAGTCACACTATTATTTTAGAACAAGTTTTATGAGTCAAGAATTTTTACAAATTGTAGATGCGGAAACAGGAGAACCAACAGGAGAACATGTAACACGTAAAGAGGCATTAGAAAAAAAACTATGGTGCAGAACTACAAATATTTTTGTACTCAACTCAAAAGGTGAAATCCTTTGTCACCAGCGATCACTCGACAAAGAACGATTCCCAGGGGCATGGTCAACACACTTTGGTGGACATATTACTGAAGGTGAATCTTTCAAAATCAGTGCCCTTAAAGAAGTTGAAGAAGAAATTGGACTTAAAGTAAATGCTTTTCAACTTATTCCATGGAGAACAAGTCGAAAAATTTTAAGTAGAATTTGGGTGCGAGATTTTATTACTGTGTTTGATGGAAATATAGAAGATCTCAAACTTCAACATTCTGAAATTGAAAAAGTGGAATGGATGACAGCGGAAGCTATTATGATACAGCTTGATGAAGAAAGTGAACTTGGTGCAACTAACTGGCTTGCAGGAACACACGACTTTAATACAGATTATCAATGTATGAGAGCAGTACTCACCGCAACAATTGATGCAGGTATTTTTGGAGGAAACTTTACCCATTTAAAAAAATGGCACCCTCTCATGAATAGCTCACTCTCAACACCACAGTAGAAACTATAAAACCCCGGTACCGGGGTTTTATAGTTTCTTAAGAACCAAACACATGAAGAGTGGGATTTCTTTTCTTGCCGTATCTTCAGCTTTGGCGTGTGGACCCTTTTCACTTTTTCGGTGAGAAATCCATTCTTCGATTTTAGTAATTGCAAATCCTTCTTTACTAAAAGCTTTTGAAAATACTTGTAAAGGTCGGTGATAACTCACGGTCATCTTTTTATGAGTTTTACTGCCAGGAGTCATGTCGATTTGAATTTCACGCTCGCTCATATATGCATCAACGCGTCGATATTGAATTTTCTGTTCACTGTCCATTCCCCATGATGAACTTTTAGGAACACGAAATGTTGGGTGGTTTATCACAATACACACTCGCCCACTATCGGCTAACAATCTTTTAAGGTTTTTAACTACACGACCTAGATTTTTCATATTTTGAATCGCTAGTACAATCGTAATCACATCAAATGTTTCGCCTTTTAAGATTTTTTCATCCTCGGCATTTCCGACAAAAAATTTAGCTGACGGAACGCTTTTTCGAGCCATATCAACAAGCGATTTCCCCAAATCAACACCAGTTACCTTCTTTGAAATTTCTGAGAATTTTTGAATAAAGTAACCCTGACCACAACCAAGCTCAAGGAGTGATTCATGCGGTTTTAGGTCAACAATACGGATAAGGTTTGGTGCAACAACCTGGGCATGATAGGTGTTGTCACTTTCGAGGTGTTTGTCGTACCACGCGGCAACACCTCCCCATGAAGTATCTTTTTTCATACCAAAATAGTACCACACGAGTAGTATTCTATAAATTTGACAATTCGAGTTACCCGTGTTAAAAATAAGAAAACCCGTACAATGAAAAACCTCTTTTTCCTCTTCTTGGTATTTGGACAGTGTCTGCAAGTCCTGTCTCAGCCTTTTGATACAGAACAGATAGAGCCACATTACATCTTCAAGCAAGACTCGACAGGAACTTGGGAACGTTACGAATACACCAAAAAGATCAGATTAGTAAGCCCCGGCGGTATTTCGTTTACAGAGCAAGAACTTGCCAAACTCTGTGCTGATGATGCTGTGCAAAAGTCTATAGAGATCACAAGAAATGGCTGGCTCGTCTTACAATGCAAGTTTAATCCATTAGAAAACCCATGGTTTCAAATAGGATATAAATTGCGTACTCAGTCATATAAATTGCAAAGCAACACTATTGTTACAGATGGGTCTCCATACGACCACACGGACATAAGCAAGAAAGGCTCCTTGCCGGTATTGCTGATGGTTTTTGTAATAATTTGCTGTCTTTTTGGTCTTTGCGTCATGACAAAGAGACAAAAGCTTACAAAGCTTTCGGCGAGCTACGGAATACTTCTTGCAGTAGCAGCATTGACGGCTTACCTACCAGTACCAAGCTGGTGGGTCGGAGTGATTAGTGCAGCAATTGCAACTTTAACAATCACCTGGTTTTTATTTAAAGACATGGCAAACAAGGATAATGTTTTTCCAATAACATTATTCTTATCTTTATTGCTTTGTGGAACAACAGGGCTGATTTCTGATGGAAAGGGTTGGTTTCTTCTTTTCATTGGAGCTTGGTGTGCTCTATTTCTTTTTACTGGATGGATATTACGGCGAACAACAAGCTCCTAGCTACCAAACATTCAAAAGCCTCGGAACAACATTCCGAGGCTTTTTTCTTAGTACATCTTATCTTCTTTTGGAAATGGTGGGTACATGTCACTGTCGATCGTTCGTTCAAAACATGTTCTTCCTTGATCATGGAGCCAAGAGTCGCCACCAATACCCGGATACGGACGTGAGGAAACGGCGACATCTCGTTCACCATAAAACAGAGGTGTTACGCCGCCGCCGTTGCCGTAGTCTTGCCAACCATGTGGCATGACAGCAGAAAATGTTGCACACAGCTCAAAACTCATGTCACCAGTTCTGTTGTATTCATACGTAAGACCTTTTTCAAATTCTGGATCAACAGGCACCATAAAACCAGAAAGTGGATTAGCTAGTTCTGAAAGGTTCATTGGAAGTGATTCTTTTTGTTGCCAGTGACTTATCACTTGCCATTGAATAGATTGAAGATCTTGAACTCGACGATCATCGAGTCTCCATGCGCGTTGTTCTTTTGGAGAGCCGATCACAGAGAAACTCCAGATAATAGCCAGAAGTACAAGCCCACCACTCATCACTGCGAACAGTGTTGGTATCATTTTTGAAACTTTCTTTTTCTTCATTTCAAGGAGGTAATATGTTCCCGCCAAGACAGCCACCACAAGCGTTGCTGTAACTTTGAGTAAGAACCTATTGGTAATCTCACCTGCCACGAAATATTTTACAAGAGTTACTAGATCAACTACAACGACAATACCTGAAAGGAAGAGAATGAGGTAAATCATCCATTTTCTGATGATTGAGTCGATATGGCCGAGATTTACATTCGAAGCTTGCTTCCAGAAATATGACAAGAGAAGAAATACAGGAAAAACAATGATGAGTGTCGCCAAAGCACCGCGAATAGTTTCGTAATCCCATGTCGAGTAACCATATTGATAAAACGAATTCAGTGCATCGGGAAACTTTTTGTTCAATGCTCCAAATACAAGATTCAAAAAAGCAACAACACTAGCGACTAGTGTCACAAGCACACCAAGCGATAGAAAGAAAAACTTTGGAGTTAGTTTATCGTGCGAATGATTATGTTCTGACATAGTAATTATTCTATAAATGATAATACCTATAGTATACCCCTATTCTGACAACCTTTCCATTGCCAAAATAAATGCTCCCCGACGCAAATCAGTTTCGTATTTTCGAGCAGTATCTAAGACATTATTTGCTTCTTTTTCCATTTTTACTTTAAGACGAGCAAGTACGTCTTCTTTTGTCCACGTTTCATTTTTTAGGTTTTGTTCCCATTCAAATGTTGAAACAGTCACTCCGCCTGAATTTGCTAGAATATCTGGTACCACATGAATACCCTTCGCAAACAGAACATCATCTGCCTCTGGTGTTGTTGGACCATTTGCAAGCTCAAGTACAACTTTAGCTTTGATATCTTTTGCATTTTCACCTGTGATTTGATTTTCAAGAGCTGATGGAATAAGAACATCGCACGCAAACGTCAAAAGCTCTGCCTGAGAAATTTCCTGTGAGCCTGGAAATCCAACAACACTTCCTGTTTGCTTTTTGTAGTCCATGACCGCCTGTACATTTAAACCACTTTCATTCATAATTGCACCCTTTGAATCTGAAAGCGCAATAACAGAATGACCATCTGCTTCAAACAGCAAGGCTGCGTGTCCGCCAACGTTACCAAGACCCTGAACCACAACCTTGAGCGTTCCCTCGAGGTTTAAACTTTCACGGAGTGCATTGAACACATACAGGCCACCCATAGACGTTGCTTCTTCACGACCTTGTGAGCCTCTGTTCGAAAGAGGTTTTCCAGTAAACGTTGCACCAGACATTTCACCTGTGAGCTTTTCATATTCGTCTATCATCCATGACATTATCTCCCCATTAGTATTTACATCTGGTGCAGGAACATCTTTTTGCGGACCAAGAAGTGGAAGCATGCCTCGCACCCAACCACGAGAAAGCTCTTCGAGTTCTTTTTTTGAAAGTATTTTTGGATCAACAGTAATACCACCCTTGCCACCACCCATCGGAATATTTGCCACTGCACATTTGAGTGTCATCCAAAGAGCAAGAGCGTTTACTTCATGCATATCTGCATCTTGGTGAAATCGAATGCCGCCTTTGTATGGCCCACGCTTGTTGTTGTGTTCAACACGATATCCTTCAAAAATTCTCTCTGTTCCATTATCCATAGTAAGAGGGATTGAAATACGAACTTGTCTATCTGGATGCGCAAGACGGTCAATAAAACTTTCCGGGAATGATTTTGCATGATGAGCTCGTCGTAGTTGTAAAAGAGCATTTTCGAATGGATTTTGCATGTGTGTTGTAACTAAAAATAACTGGTTTAGTATACCAATTTTAGTAGACAAAAGAAAAACAATTACAACAGCTACCTGTCTGGTGGAATTTCGTAGTAATTAATGAGGAAATGAGCAATATTCATAAATGGTTCTGTAAGTGTCTCTGAGGCGAAACGAGCCCCTACTGGCGCGGTATTAGAAATAAACACAAGAAACTCTGGGTCATAGGCTGGGAAATATCCAAAGAACGAGTGGAGGTTTTTCCCTTCAATATATCCGCCGCCTCGTGGATTCGGGATCTGAGCCGTACCTGTTTTTGCGGCAATTGAGTGCCCTGGCATTTTATACTTACCTTCCCCTAGTGTGTTATCAACAATCGAAACAAGCATGCGAGAAATTTTCTCAGAGGTTCCCTCTTTCAACACTCGTTTTCCATCTGTTTTGTTGTAAGCAACATCTTGCGCTTCGCCTTGAACATATTCAAATCTTTTTACAATATGAGGTTGAATTAAATACCCACCGTTTGCAATAGACGAGAGGGCGCGAACTAACACTACTGGACTAAACGAAATACCCTGACCGAATGAGGCAGTAGCATATTCAAGTTCTCGCGGTGATTCAAGGTTTGACATCAACCCTTTTGCTTCATTAGGTAAATCAACACCGGTTTTTTCACCAATACCATACGACAACATATACTCACGGAAGCGACTTTTTCCAAGCTGACGCATTGAATACACCATACCTGTGTTTAACGACTCTGAAAGTACTGTTTGCATGGTTGTTTGACCCCGCCCCCTTTTGTCGAAGTTTTCTATTTTCTTATCTTCTACTTGCACAAAACCAGGATCATAGAAAGGTGTATCTGCAGAAATAACGCCAGCATCAAGTGCAGCGGCTATAACAAGTGGTTTAACCACAGACCCAAACTCAAAAACATTTTCAATAAGTGGATTTGAATATTCAGAAACGTCTTCAACACTTCCAAAGTTATTTAAATCAAATGATGGTAAGTGCACCATCGCCAAGATCTCACCATTTTGAGGATTAATAATAATACCGTTTGCAGCTTCCGATCCAAATTTTTTCATCGTTCGTAACAACTCTTGCTCAGCAAAATTTTGAACGACTGGCTCTATGGTTGTGATGATATCTGCTTTTTTCTGTGATTCTTCGTATGAAGAGTCTCCAAAATTTGAAAAGAGTTCGGCAAAAATATTAATTTGAACATCCTCTTCTCCACGAGAGAGAGTTTCGTTATAGAAACGTTCAACACCATAACGTCCAGTGATTTCATCACCCTTGTATGCCATAAAACCAAGCGTATGTGCAGCCAATGATTCACCTGGGTAAAATCGCCACTTATGACGAGGCATTTCAACACCAATCAAGTCGAGCTCCATGATTTTGTCTCGGACGTCTTTTGGAATTTTTTTAGAAATCTCTTCATATGGGTCATTTTCTTTCGAGACTTTTTCCATGAACTCTTTCTTGTCGATCGGAAAGATTTCATTAATTTTTTGATAGGTAAGTTCTTTGTCACGAATATCTCGTGGACGCACTGCAAGAATATAGCTTGTCATCACGGTAGCGGCAGAAATACGTGTACCATCTTTTTTTTCAAAATAAATAACTCCGCGGTCAAAGGAATCTACAGACTGTACATAGGCATTGTCACTTTTATTGACATAGTATTCCCTATTTACATATTGAACATGAAACAATCGAGCAATAAGAAATAGCCCTACGATAATAACGAGCGCTGAGAGTACTCGTATTCGTATTAAAAACCCTTTTCGTATCTTGTTCATTATCTAAGTAACGCCGTCTGTTTTCTGCTTACAAATTTTGGATCCCCATTATTAACAAAGCCAAGATCATAAGCCTTTTGGAGTGTTACTTGGTTATTATAATCTAAAACTTGAAGTTCCAGCTCTGAAATACGAGATGATGCAAGATGGATCTCTTGCTCAACATTTTTTCTGTCTACAAGATCAAAGATCGTTCGCCCTAAAAAGAACATATAGAAGCTGAAGGCAACAATCACAAAAAAGATAAGACCAAAGAAAAATACTCGTCCATGGTTCAATCGTCCCTTTGGTTGTGTGTGATTACTATTCATACGTTATATTTTTTGTAAGGTTCTTAATTTTGCAC
This sequence comes from uncultured Candidatus Saccharibacteria bacterium, assembly GCA_964490365.1. Taxonomy (GTDB): domain Bacteria; phylum Patescibacteriota; class Minisyncoccia; order Phycocordibacterales; family CSBR16-119; genus JAUPTX01. Next base: position 76,673 of record CAZBAG010000001.1, on the reverse strand, counting down.
TTCTCGACCTTGGGTTCTCTTTTAGTTCGTCTTCTCCGGGAATAATTGGTTTTTTCGTGATAATCAGAGCTTCACCTTCGTCCTTCTTTTTTCTAAAAAAATTCTTTACGATTCTATCTTCTAAACTGTGAAATGATATGACTGCCATTCTTCCATCTTTCTTAAGTGCTTCGAACCCTTTTTCTAAAAATTCTTCAAGTGCCCCTAGTTCATCGTTGACAGCAATACGCAACGCTTGAAATGTTTTTGTGGCAGGATGAATTCTTCCGTTTCTATAAAAGAACGGTACGGCCCGCTCAATAATCGCCACTAAGTCAGACGTTGTGGTGATCGCCATTTTTTCTCGAGACACAACAATTTCATGAGCAATGCGACGAGAGAATCGTTCATTGCCATAACCATACAAAATATTTGCAATGCTTTCTTCTGACCAATGATTCACAATCATTTCTGCAGTAATATCATTTTCGGTTACCTGCTTCTTGAGTGTCATAGTGAGTGGCTCATCTCGCTTAAAAGAGAAACCTCTTCCTGAATCTTCAATCTGGTATGAGCTAAACCCGAGATCAAGCAAAAAACCATCTACTTCAGTCACTCCCAAGTTCGATAAAATTGAATCAAAATCTCTAAAGTTTGAAAGATGAAATGTTGTATCACAATTAAATTCAGCCAAACGTTTTTGAGAGCGATCTATTGCGTCCTGGTCCATATCAAGTCCAATAATTTTTACATGAGCACCAAAACGCTTGCAGATTTCTTCTGTATGTCCGCCTGCACCGAGTGTACAGTCAACCACAACCTCTCCAGAAGTGAGATTGAGAGCGTCGATTGATTCATGTAAAAGTACTGTCTTGTGCATAAACCTAAAGCATTCCAGCTCCACCTAATTTTTCTGCTAATGAATCTGCTTGCTTTTCAACTAGTTTTTTATATTCTGCCCACTTTGTATCACTCCAAATTTCAACTCGATTCTGTACACCAACAAGCGCTACTTTTTCAGAAAGCCCTGCACGAGTTTTTAAGAAATCTGGAAGCAAAAATCTGCCGATAGAATCGACATCAACTTCAGTGGCACCTCCAAACATAAATCGGTTAAAACTTCTGTTGTCTGCTGTGAGCATTGAAAACTCAGAAAGTTTTTCAGAAATCTTAACCCATTCCTTTTTGGTAAATATGAAAAGACAATTATCCAAACCTGGAGTAACAACAAGGCTCTTCCCCATTTCCTTTCGGAATTTTGCGGGAAGAGAAACCCTGTTTTTGTTATCAATTGTGTGAATGTATTCGCCTATTAACATATAATTTACAACTTACCACTTTATCCCACCTAGAGGTAATTATACACCACTTTATCCCACTAGCCAAAAACCATTTCCCACTCAATCTGTGGAAAACAAAGATGATTTTTGACTATTTTTTATTTATGTTGTATTATTATTGGAAACCCAAGCCAAATGGAACAAGCATACGACACCAAGAGGGGTAATACTGCCGGTGTTTACGGCCTGAATGACGATGGATTGGTAGGCGGAATGTTAACTGCTGATGTACAGACCCTTTTGGACTTACAGGGGCAGTTGTTTCCGGAAATAGACCAAGTACCTTATAGTCCAGGTGGGAAAAAGACAGATGAGAGAGATCTCCCGGCGAAACACTAGCGCCAGACGCGCTAAAAAGCCCCATGACACAGTCATGGGGCTTTTTTGAAAATTCCTCTACTCCTCTCCTCTTTTTCTCATGATTGGGAAAAAGACGGTGTCTCGAAGATTATTTTGTTCAGTTAAAATTGCAACTAGTCTATCGATACCCATACCGAAACCCGTCATTGGTGGCATACCGTGTTCCATGGCAGTTAGAAATTCTTCGTTAACACTCATTGCCTCTTCGTCACCCGCCTCTTTTGCACTCGATTGAGTTTCAAGTAATTTTCTCTGTAGAAGAGGATTTACCAGTTCTTGGTATTGGTTTGTGATCTCCGCACCCGCAATAATAAGCTGACACATATTGGCAGTACCGTCGCCATTTTGAGCAGCAAGCGGTTTTAAATCGGTTGGATAGTTCATCACAAATGTTGGATGAACTATCTTATTTCGCGAAGATTTTTTGTAAATAAAATCAAGAAGATTTGCCCTACCAGTGAGAGATAATTCTTTTTCATCCATGCCAAACTCTTTTGCTTTTTCTTGTATGTCAAAAAGAGATGCAGAAAACATATCAAGTCCAGCGTTTTCTTTCAGAAGATCGGCGAAATGTACCCTGTTCCAAGTTTTTTCGAAATCAACCAACACAGGGTTGTTATCTTTGTTATACACTGTGAATACATTTTTTTGCATCACATCTTGTGCAAGGCCCCTTAACAAATTTTCTGTGAGAAGCATATTTTCTTCCAAAGACATATACGCAGCGTACCACTCCATCATCGTAAACTCTTGCAAATGGGTTGGGTCAGATCCTTCGTTTCGGAAATTCTTTCCTATTTCATAAATTTTGTTAAAACCACCAACCATAAGCATTTTGTGCTCAATCTCAAGAGAGATACGAAGCACCATGTCCATATCATAATCGTTATGATGAGTATTAAACGTTTTTGCCATCGCACCACCAGCCTGGTTTTGCAGGATTGGTGTTTCAATTTCCATAAAACCTTTTGTATCAAAAAATTGTCGTATGTATTTTATAATCTCACTTCGTTTTTGAAATCGAGAAAATACTTCTTGATCAGAAAGAATATCAAGATATCGTTTGCGATATTTTTCTTCAACATCTTGTAGACCTGCCCATTTTTCTGGAAGTGGAGCAAGTGACTTTGTAAGCATGTTCCAATCAGAAACAAGGATACTTTCTGCGCCGCGTTCAGTAGTAAACGCTTCGCCTTGAATCTGAAGAAAATCGCCCATATCAACTGTTCGCGTGAAAAGGTCGAGTTTATCTTCCCCTAAGACATCTCGCTTAAATACCACCTGGAACTCCCCGGTTCCATCGCTTAACACCACAAAGAGTATTGCTCCTTGACCTCGAATTGCAATAACTCTTCCCACTACAGAGAAGTCGCCTGATAGTGTTGAAAATTTTTCAGAAACCTCTTGGAGAGTGTGATCTCGACGAGTTACAGCTTGGAAAGCCAACATACCAGCCTTTTCAAGTTCTTGGAGCTTGTGTAGTCGAGATTCTTTTATTTCTTCTAAGCGAGTCATGACTCTATTGTATATCAATTATTTTATATTCAATAGGACCTGCTGGACTTTTAAAGGTAACTGACTCACCTTTTTTTGCTCCAAACAATGCTTCGCCAAGTGGAGATTGGTAAGAAATCTTTCCGAGAGCCATATCAGCCTCTCCTTCACCAACAAGAATATAGTGACGTGATTTTGTATCGCCTTTTTTCTTTACTTCCACAGTACATCCAATACCAGCTGTATCTGTTTTTTTCTTTGAAACAATTTCTGCATCTTTGAGAATTCGATTGATTTCTTGGATTCGATCTTCAAGCATAGCTTGCGCTTCACGAGCTTGTTGATATTCTGCATTTTCTGAAAGGTCTCCGAGTGATTTTGCGTATTCGAGAGATTCAATAATTTCTTTTCTTCGGACACTAGAAAGCTCGAGAAGTTCGGCTTTTAGTTCTTGTGCTCGCTCTTTTGTTATGTATTCTCGTATCATATTGGCGTAATTCTAGCGATTTTATGGGTCTAAGTCAATGTTGGTAATTATTCGAAATATTCAGGCGCAGTCGTGTTCATAAAGTCAAAAACTTGCCTCATAACGAACGATGAACTTAAGTCATTTTTCGAAGGACCCCGTTCCATCATAACCACAAATGCATAGCGGGGCTCTTCATATGGAAAGAAACCGACCGACCATGAGTTTACAAATTTATTACCAACACCTGTTTGCGCGGTACCTGTTTTTGCCCCAACATTTACGTACGGAACATTAAGAAGCATACCTGTACCAGCCTCCACCACATCTCTCATCCCCTCTTTTACCAGTGCATAATTTTCTGGAGAAATATCTTTGGTAATCTTTTGTGGTTTGCTAATACTTTCGAGTGAAAAACTTGGAGTAACCATGACTCCTTCGTTGGCAATAATTGCAATTGAGCGAACCATTTGAATAGGTGTTACTTGAAAACCATACTGACCAATTGACGTGTTATAAGTATCTCCGAGCCTCCAGGCATCACCCTTGAACACTCTTTTCTTCCAATCAGGATTTGGAATAACACCTGTTACCTCTCCTTGCATATCAACTCCTGTCTTTTGCCCTACTCCAAAGAGTTTCATGTATTCGTCGATTTTTGAAATACCGAGACCTGTTTGCCCTTTGTAACCACCACCAATAGCATAGAAAAATGTATTCACCGAATCACCAATCGCTCTAACCACATTTACATAACCGTGTCCTTCCTCTTTCCAATCACGAAAGATTGTTGAAAGCTCTGGATTATATGGATTTGGAATTTCAATAGAACCAGTACTTAAAATCCGTGTATCTTTTGTAATGACATTTTCATGGAGCGCCCCAATGGCGACAAACGGTTTGACAATAGAACCTGGTGAGTATAGTCCAGAGATTGGTCGGTTAAGAAATGGTTTTCGAGTATTGTTTAAATATTCTTGAATGACTTCATTTGGCTCACCATCAGACATGACTTGCGAACTATATTCTGGGTAACTTGTCGAAACAATAATTTCACCCGTGTAAATGTCCATAATCACGCCTGCCCCACCCTCGTAACCAATACGTGAAGACAGGTCAACAATAGCGTCATACATGACAGTCTGTAAACGAGAATCAATGGAAACGTTCAAGTTAACACCGTGCTCTGGAGTATTGACGATATTCTCTGATTCAATTTCACCCAGTGCATTTTTTTCTATAAACTTACTACCGTTTTCACCGTTTAAAGAATCATCGTAATATTTTTCGAGCCCGTCTTTACCAATAAATTTTTCTTGCCACCAAAAACCAAATTTATCTTTCTTGGGAATATCAACATAGCCAAGGAGTACACCAAATCCACCTTTTTGAATATATGCGCGTTTACCAAATGTACCGTCTTCCTCTTTTTCTTCATTCCATGCAAGCTCAACACCGTTTCTATCATAAATAATACCTCGGTCCGCAAAAATAATCTGACCATTCAACGCGTTTCTTTCACTAATTTTGTAGTATGCTTCACCTTTTTTAATTTGAAGCACATGAAGCTTTGCAGAAAACACACTGATAATTAAGAAAAAAAATATTGAAAGCGTAATGAGCGAACGCTTAGAAATTGGCGTTTCAATACGCCCTTCGAACTGTTGCGTATCGAAGTCTGGCATATTGTGACTGTCCATAAATATTTCATCGAGCGCAATATCACGCTGAATTCGTTTCTTTTTAAAAATTTTCATAGTTGTGACGAATAGTGATAAATCGTTTTACTAAAAAAGAGAGAAGGAATAGAATAACTGAAGAAAAGAAAACAATACCTGGAATTCCATGAAGTGTAACGGTTTCAAATCCATAGAGCAAATCGAGTACAAACATGACCAAAAGACCAAAATAGAAGTAGTCAAAATAAAATATTGAAAAAATAAAAAGAATTGCTGTAACCCAAAATGGCATGAGCAAGAGTGACACCACGAGCATTATTTTTACAAACGATTTTAGTGACATGTATAGACAGATTATATGTATTTATCCCTACTCCGTAAAATATTGACTTTTTTATATTAAATTGTATTATAACAAACAAACAGTACACTAAAACCTGAGCATATGGCACGACGAATGCGTCAGCTTAAGATAACCAAACAGGTTACTAATCGTGAGACACCGTCCTTGGACAAGTATCTTCAGGATATTGGAAAAGTGAAGTTGATTACCGCACAAGAGGAGGTCGAATTAGCTCAACGAATCAAACAGGGTGACATGTTAGCCCTGGAGAAACTCGCGAGTGCAAACTTACGCTTCGTAGTATCTGTTGCAAAACAGTACCAAGGCAAAGGACTTACCCTTCCGGATCTGATCAACGAGGGAAACCTTGGATTAATGAAGGCCGTTGGGCGTTTTGATGAAACTCGTGGTTTCAAGTTCATTAGCTACGCTGTATGGTGGATTCGCCAACAAATACTTCAGGCTATTGCTGAACAAGGTCGGGTTGTTCGATTACCCCTCAACAAGATCGGATCGATCAACAAGATCAACAAGGCTTTCGCCAAGCTTGAACAAGAACATCACCGCCCACCAACAATAGAAGAGCTTACAGAAGTTCTTGAGATGACACACGAAGAAGTGAAGACATCTCTTGAAAACAATAACGGCCGACATGTCAGCTTGGATGCACCCGCTCAAGGAGAAGAATCTACAGGAAGGGGAAGTCTATTAGAGGTTATGCCTTCAAGCTCAAAAACAACCTATGAGTTACTTGACCAAGATGAAAGGACAAGGTTAGTCGAACGAATACTCACTCAAGTGTGCAGAGAACAAGAAAAGACCACTCTCTTTCTCTATTATGGTCTGGGAGGAAACCAGCCACACACGCTCGAGGAGATAGGCCAGAAGTTTGACCTAACTCGTGAACGAGCGCGTCAGATAAAGGAGAGGGCCATTCGTCGACTGAAGCACAGCGGATACGCCAAGCAGCTTCGTCCATATCTCGGGTAGTATGACCCACGCACCAAGTGCGTGGGTCTTCTTTTTTATTCCTCGTGTTTTTTTCGAAAGATTCTTTTAAGAATTCGCCAGAGTGTGCACAAAACTAAATATGCAAGAGCTATCGCGCACAAGTAGAACACAATAGATACTGAGAAAATAAACTTCGCAACAATTAAAGCATAGAAATGTATCGCTGGAATTATTTTTTCACTGGTTTTTTTGTTCTTCTCTTCTAATCGTCTTTTTTCTACGACCTTTTTTGAGTTCTCAATTTTTTTGAGTGTTTGTTCACGAAATTCTTCACTTTTCTTAAAGTTCAGCTTAAACCATGAATCTGCTTTTTGGGTAAATGTTCCTTCTCCTTCAAGAATAGTAGAAAATTTCGCCATCAGTGCATTCTTCACCACACTTCCTGGAATTTCTTTTGTCACAGAAAATGAAATTGCATCTGTAACATCTCGATCCAAAAGAACTGTTTTACCATTTACCGTAGCACTTGCTATACGAGCAAAAATCTTATGAGAGCCAGTGGTTATTTTCCAATCAATCGATATACCTCTTGTTTCATTTGAATTAAGAGTAATATCTTTTGTTCCAAGTACGATTGTGTCATCAATGAAATCAACCTTTACAGAGAGTTTTGTGTCTTCCCCGTTAAAAATAGCAGTATAGATTTTTGTAGTCTCACCAAGAACAAGAGATTCATCCGAAAACCACACTGGTCCATCAACAAAACCAGTCCTTAAAGAAGTACCTTGGGCAAAAAGAGTATACGGCACCAAGAAAAGTGAGAGTATAAAAACCTTAAACTTCATAATTCCCTATTTAAGTGGGTCAACGTTAGAAATATAGTTGTCGACATCCATAGTAAATGTTTTCTTCATACCATTTACATCAACAGTGTATTCTCCTGCAGAAATACCGACAACATTTTCAAGTGCGATAGTTTCTTCAAATGGAACAAGAGCTTGTGTACACATAACCTCAGTATCTTTAAGTTTTCGCGTTTCAAGCGTAACATTAAATGTTTTGGCTACGAGTTGTTGCTTAATATCACCAAGCTCAGTACATCCGTCAGGAAGATTTCCCTTTACGAGTACGTCAACCTGCACTGGGAATGATTCTTTAAGGACTACATCAACACTATCAACCATTGCCCGACCAATTTCATACTCAGCTTCAGTTCCAGCCTTTTTATTGTTTCTTATAAGCACAAAGCCAACTAAAATGATTGCTAGTGCTAAGGTAATGAAGAAAAACTTTTTTACTTGTGATGTGTTGTTATCCATAAATATTATTGTATTAGGACTAATAGTCTCAGTATATCATTTCTTGAAATCATAGTATAATAGCCAATGTGCAAGAAACAAATCTAATGATGTCCATGGGTGGACTCACGTATGGAGGAGTCTTTATCCTCGCACTTCTCTCAAACGTCATCATCCCTGTTCCCGAAGAACTGGTCCTTTTAACAATGGGATATTTTACGGGTATTGGGGTATTTCACTATTCGTTTGTACTTGGTTTATTTATCCTTGGTATGCTCGTAAGCGATTATATTTTATACAGTTTGGCAAAACGCGGGAGTAAGCTGACCGCCAGACTTCAAAAACGTCTAGAAAACAAGGGGATTCTAAAAAACAAAGAATATTTAGAAAAGCACATCGAAAAAATTATTTTCTTTTCAAGATTTTTAGTCTATTTACGTTTTATGGGTCCTGTCATAGCTGGACATGTTGGTATTAGTCGGAAAAAATTTCTGATGTATGACTTTTTGGCTCTCGTTGTCTATGTAAATATTTTTCTAGGACTTGGTAACTACTTCCATAAACAAATACAAGTGATCAGCGAAGGTGTTGCTCAATTTAAAAACTATCTTTTACTTATTCTTGCAATTGTAGTCGCCTTTTTTCTATTTCGATATATTCAAAGAAATTTTATGAAGTGGATAGCGAAGATTGGCGAATTTATGCCAACTATTATCCCAGGCCTTGAACAAAAAGATGAAGAATTAGAGTAGATTGTTTATCCCTTCATAGTTAATTACTCCAAAGAGCTTGTAGGCGAAGCTAATAATGAGATAGAAATTGTCTATATAGAGAAGAACACCAATGCCAATCAACATAAGTCCGGCAAGCACGGTGAACCATTTCGATGAGTTTAGATATATGTTTTTCCCTCGTCCGACCAGATATGCAATTAGCATAAACGGTACGACAAATCCGAGTGAGAAAAAAAGAAATAACCAAAGCGCCCCCAGAATGCTATATGAAAATGTGGCATAGAAAAAAATACCTGCAAGTACTGGTCCAACACACGGACTCCACCCAAGCGCAATCGAAACACCAAAGAAAAATGGTGATGTTTTTGAATGAAATATTTTTCGTAGCTGTTCTCCAAAAATTTGCCCTTTGAAAAAAGGCAGATTAAACAAACCGAGCATGTAGAGTCCAAGGATAATAACAAATACTGCCCCAATTTTTTGAATGACTAGTTTATACGGAAGAAGTAGTGTTCCTAGTATTCCTGCAAAAAGACCAAACACCATAAACGTGAGCAAAAAACCAAGACAAAAAAGCATGGCTTTTCGAAGAACTTTATCGCGCTCACCGTGAGAGATATAGGAAATAAACCCTGGCACTAGTGGAAGCGTACAGGGCGCAAGAAACATCACAAGCCCAGCCAGAAATGATGTGATGATAGTTACGTGTTCCATAAGATTATTTAATCTTTTCTTCCCTTATAATTTTCCCATCTGCAAGATAGATGATGCGATCACAGTAAAGTGTATATTCTTTTTCGTGCGTAACCATGACGATTGTCTGACCTTTTTTATTTAAATCGCGAAGGACTTCAATAATATGATTACCTGATGCAGAATCAAGGTTTGCCGTTGGCTCATCGGCAAAAAGAATTTTTGGATCCTCAGCAATCGCACGAGCAATAGAGACTCGTTGTTGTTCACCACCAGAGAGTTGTGACGGACGGTTGTGCTCCCGATGTTCGAGCCCAACTTCAGCGAGAGCTTTGCGAGCTTTTTGTGCAGCTTCTTCTTGTGTTTGACCTTTCATAAGAAGAGGAATAAGAACATTTTCGGATGCAGTAAGTTCTGGAAGTAGTGCGTAGTCTTGAAATACGTAGCCAAGTCTATCTAAACGAAACTTTGTTCGCTCTCTATTTGAAAGCTGTAATACCTCTTCCCCGTCAACAACAATACTACCGCTTGTTGGTTCATCAAGAAGACTAATCTGATACATAAAGGTTGATTTTCCAGCACCAGACTTTCCCATAATGGCAACAAACTCCCCCGCTTTAACATCAAGATCAATACCTTTCAACACATGTGTCTCGAGTTTGCCGTTCGTATATGTTTTTGTAAGATTTTTTACGGTAATCATATGTAACAAAAAATTATCTTCCTAAGATTGAGTCGAGAGTATTTTTCTTAATAATCATTGATGCAGGAATAAAGCCGGCAAAAAAAGTAACAACAAGAAGAAGTATGAATTTTCTCATCGTGCTATCAAACGGCGCAACTAAAATACCATCAGAGAACGGAAAATCGATAGGGTGTGCATCGAAGCCTGGAACCATCACTCCATATAGAATGAGCATGCCGAGCAACGCCCCAGAAACAGCATAGAATAAGGATTGGAAAATATATGCAAACTGAATTGAGCGTGCCTCAATACCAATCGCTTTCAAAATACCAATATACTTTCGACGCGTAATCGCATTGATGAAAATAATGATGAAGATCGTAATCGACGCGACAATAATACCAATACCCCCAATAATGTTCCCAAGAAGCGCAAATGCTAACTTAATGTCGGTAAGAAATTGAGGAATCGCCTCTTCTGAGGTTTGAACTTTTGCCTCGTCGGCAAACCCACTTCTGACAAAAATATTTTTGAGTGTTGATTCAGAAACACCTTCTTGTGCCAACACGGCAATTTCGTTCACATTGAGACTTGTTCGATCAAAGAAGCGAATAAATTCTTTGTCAGTCATAAAAATGCGAAATGATGTCTGATCAACCTTACTGTCAATAATTCCCTTCACGGTATACTCTTTTGTTTTCCCATTTGCTGAAATACGAATTCGTGTTCCAGGGAAAATATCGTCGAGTGTATCAAATCCTTCGCCAAAAGCTGACACGTAGCGTTGAATCATGTTCGCCCCCATGAGGACATATTCGTCGTCACCAGGATTTAAGTATTCGCCCTCGGTTACATATTGGGAAATACCTGTCACTCTGTCTTCTTCAAGAATATCAATACCCGCAACTTGTGCACCAACGCTGTCACGCAAGGCTTCCGGATCACGACGTGTTCGATAGTTTGCTTCAATCGTTGCTGATTCAATAAAACGAGCAGTGTACGTATCTACTTCGGGAATTGTTTCAATCGTTCTTAGAATACTTCCGCTCTCATCTATGTACGACTCACCTTTTGGTGTTGTAAGGAGTACATTACCACTATACTGTTCGCGGTTTGCTTTTACTGACCCCTCAATAAGACCAACTAAAATACCGGACACACCCACAAGATTAAGAAATGTGAGCATCATAATAAAGATAATGAGTGCGGTAGTCCATTTATTAGCTCTCTTTATTTGACGTATTCCAAGAAAGAAACCGACGCGTAGTGCAGTCAACATATTATTCAAATTTACCAATAAGGTTGTCTGATTCTGTGAGACCGCCGAGCACTTCTACTGAACCATCAGTTCCTGTAAGTCCTGTTGTGATATATGTTTTAATGTGTTCCCCTTCCATATACACGTATACATACTCACCTGCTTCATCTTTTTCAATGAATTGTTTTTTGACCATCAGTACGTTTTCTTTAGTATTAGTAACAATATCAACAGTAGCACTCATACCAGATTTAATCTCAGCATATGGTTCATCAAAGTAAAGTGTAGCTTCGTAGACTGAAACTCCGTCCACAATAGTTTCGGCGGAATCTACCGATACCACATGTGCTTTAAATGTTTGATTTGGATATGCATCAAGCGAAACATCAGCAACTTGATTCATTTGAATGTCTGAAAGATCAACCTCAGGAACTTGAATAATAATTTTATAGTTATTTGGAGAAATGAGAGAAACAGCAACTTCATCGGCAGAAGCAATCTCACCCTTATTTGGACCAAGGAACGAAACAGTTCCGGCAAATGGCGCTCGTAGAATGCGCTCATGTATCTCAGCTTGTATCTTTGCGACTTCTGCTTCAGCTTGTTTGATTCTTGCACTGGTAATCTGCTCTGAAACATTATTTGATTCTGTTGCATCGCGACTTGCAAGCGCACTTTGGTATGCATTAAGAGCAGAGCTATAACTTGAACTTCGTGTATTTGGAATTGGAATTACCCAATCGGTATTTTGATAGTTACTCGCATCGTCAAATTGAAGAGAGAGGCCCAAGTTACCGAGTTTTGATGGTGAATATTTGTTAACAGTATCTGATCCCTTTTCAAAACCACTATAGCGAAATGACGCCCCAGAAGAAGCGGCTGAGCTATAGATCTCAAGCTGATACTCACCCGATGTTTTGCCAAGAAAAGACCCAACTACCTCAGGAGCTTCGAGATTGTAGTCATCATCGTAATTGAGTGGATATGCCTGCAAATCGTTATTAAGAAGATCTGTATATGCATTTTGTACAGCAAGATCGAGCTCTGCGTTTGAAACTTTTGACTCAGCCTTTTGTAATTCAAGATTTGCTTGTGCACCAAGGAGGTTGGCAAAGAGTGAACGATTGTCGAGACTCATGAGCCGATCACCCTCTTTCACTTCTTGTCCTTCTACAACATATACATCTTGGATAGTGCCAGACATGCTAAAACGAAGTGAGACATCTTGGAGTGATTCAACCTTTCCAGCAAGTCGAATAGCTGAACTAATTGTTCCGCGAGTAACAGACCCTCGAACAATATCAGCATCTTTATTATTGTTACCTACAACAATAAGTAATAAGGCGATAAAAATTACCGTCCCAATAATATATTTTTTATTTTTTTGAAAATTTATTTTTTTAAACATTGTATGTATCATACGAGTTATTATATCACTAGCAGATTTATAACGACAAAAGCCCTTTGGGGCTCTTGCATCTAACACTTAGTTATCTGAAAGCTCTGAAGTGAAATCAATATTTACACCAGTTTGAGCTCGTTCACCACCTGCACCACCTGTCATTTCTGGATCTGGTGCAACAACGTCTTTCTTGCTCACCCCAAATACCAAATACACAACGATTGCAATACACCCGAGCCACAACAAGACCTTTAGTACGGTTCCCATATAATTAAGAGAATAAGATTAATAAATCTAAGAACAGTGTAGCAAATATCGTACATAAAATCTAGAAAGAGCCCCTCATGGTGAAGGGGCTCCTGGACTGTCGAAACTCTCTTTCTTTAGTTCACGGGCTGAATTCCACATAATGAAAGAGAGTGTCAGATATGGCGACGACAGAAGAAGAACGAGAGCAAGGATTTGAAGAGCAAGCATGTGTGCAAGTTTTTATGGTTCTTTTTTATTTGTAACTATTTAAAAGTTTTTTGTCAAAATGTTAATTTCTTTTTATACTAATCTACAAAGCACTTTTAAACATTCCACCATGAAAACATATCTTACATTCATCATGAGCATCTTTGTGTTCAATTTTCTTTGCGCCCAAAAACCAATACGATCAGCCATTAATCTGTGCGACGAAGAAAAAACAAGAGAATACGTACGCGCCCTAGGACATGGATTACTTTTGCATACCACATGTGCCGACTCAACTCACTTTTTCTTTTTGATTGACCAGAAAACCGATACTATCGGCAAGTGGTTAAACGAAAAGTACACAGTACGAGGTACAAAGTTAAAGATTACTTCAATTGGTAACAAATTTTTCGTAGTGAGAAAATCAAAACACTCGCGAGGAAGATACCAGTACGACTTTAAAAAATATTCATGGCACTATAGTGACATACCTTCTTCTTCATGGAGCACGGGAAACAGAGAAGACCCTTAAGCAGGGTCTTCTTTTTTAATTACTGGAATAAAATCTTTATTTTTGCAACATCATCAAACTGAGGTTCGCCTGATGGATTATCTTTTCTTAAGATTAGGTAACCCTCTGAAAGCCCTGGTGAAAGTGTAAACGTTATGGTTCCTGTAAATGGAACATGATCTGTTGTCATCCAATTACCTTCCGCTGTCATATACGATTCAGTGATAACATTTCCGTTTTGATCTTCCAAGCTAACAGGTGCACTTGCCTCAAAAAACCAATTACCTGGTGCTTTTCCTGATATGGTAAGTGGACTTGTAATGACAGCACGTTCAGCCGGTTGATCAAGATAGATAACAACTCCTTTTGTACTCACGACTGAAACAGCTTCAGTAGGAATCATGTTTTCTGGCGTAGCTGGAGTTTCTTCAACACGCTCTCGTACAAATCCTAACAGTAAAAATGTTACCCCTAATGCAACTAATACAGTACAAACGTTTTGTATAAATTTAAATGTTTCCATATTTGTAAGTATAGCAAAAACAGAACAAGAAAAACACAAAACCCCGCACATGCGAGGCTCTATGTTAGTGGGATAAATTATCGCTTCTTCTTAGCAGCTTTTTTCTTTGCCACTTTTTTCTTTGCAGCTTTTTTAGCTACTTTCTTCTTTGCAGCTTTTTTCTTTGCCATGTTAGTTAGTCACTTGCGTGATTAAAAACTACTAATAATATCAACCTACGTTCTCCTTTAAACTTTTACAAAAGCCTGAAGGGAAAGATTGTTTGAAGTGAACGTTACTAAAATTTTACTTCTTCTTAGAAAAAAAACATAGAGCAAAAAATAAAAACTGTGTAAAACTTTTTTTATTTTTTAAAAAAATATTTTTCAAAGTAAAAAAATTACATAAGGATGACTTTTGTTGTGACATGATTTAAAATAAAAACTAAAAAAATAACATGAGGCGACCAACAGGCAAAAAACCAAGAACGAGTTTGCACATTATTGTTCCAAAGAAAAATAAAACTGGACCACTCAACAAGAAAAAACAACTGCACCCATTTCCTCTGCAACTACTCAGATCAATTGCCGAAGAAAGACGTGTTGAAGTGGACGTCGTAATATAAAGCCAAACAAAAAGACCTGCAGAACATGCAAGTCTTTTTTCTTTTATATTGTTTTAAACGTAATGTGTGTCGGCAATGAAAACTTCGATTCATCAACCATCCAAGCAGTGCAACTATAATCAAGTTCTTGATTAGTTGGAACATTTGTTTGTGTGGTGGTCGTAGACGTTTCTTGTTTAACCGAAGCTTTGTATCCTTCTGGAGTCATTGACGACCATGTATAGATTGATTCCCCATCACTGATCATTGAAGAATTAATGTCGTTAAGACCTGGGAGTTCGGCGATAGATACTTTACTTACAAAATCTCCTCGAATTTTTTTACCTGAAATATAGACAGTACCAGTCGATGTGCCAACTTGTGTTGTGTGACCAAAGGTGCATTTGTGGTTTCCTCCCTTCTCTACGAGCTTTGCCAATGTTGTTTTTTCGTTGAAGTCTTTTGATAAACTTTCTGAAGAATTTTCTTGCACTGATTCTTCTATTGAAGTATCAGCAGGTGCTGGAGCTTTATCATTTTTAAAAACAAAAAAAGAAACACTCCCTAACACCAAAACCCCTGCTATTATTTTTGTGATCATAAAATTATTGTATTAATCAATTAACCTAGAATAGTATACCGATTATTCGAGTACCTCACCATCTCTATAAATAGAAATCAGTGCGTGGAGAAGACTGATAACAAGAGGACCTATAAGCACTCCGATTGGACCAAGCAGTGCAATACCCCCGAGCACAGAGAACAGAACAAGAAGCGGTGGAATATTCAGTGTATTTCCAATAACCAATGGACGAAGAATTTCATCAGATGCACCGACAACCACTCCCGACCAGATAGAAAGCCCGACCGCAGAAGCAGTGTCCCCGGTTGCAAATAAAAATAAAATAACAGGAATCGCCACAAGGCCGGTACCAACCATGGGCACCAAAGATGCAATCGCTGCAATCACGCCAAACAAAACAGCATTTGGTACACCGAAGATTGCAAGACCAATACCGAGCAGTGCTCCTTGAGCAAAACCAATAAATAAATATCCGAGCAAAATCCCATTCACTGCTTTTGTTAGTCGTGTTACCACTTTTTTATCGTACGTGTCAGGAAGTGGACTTAGAGAAATCATTGTTTTTTTCCAACGGTGTCCATCTTTGAGAAAATAAAACATTGAAAGTAAGACCAATAAGAAAGAAAAGAGTGTATGAAGTGTCGAGCTAAATATGTTACCAATATCATCTGAAAGCGTAGCAACAACATCTGCAACACGTTGTTTCAGGTCAATATCAATATTTTCTGGAACAAAACTTGTAATCTGAACTTCGAGTTGTTCAAGAAACTGATTTGAATCATAGGTTGAAGTAAGTGATTGATAGAGTTCTGTTGATTGTTGGAACACGAGCTTACCAACTAGAAAGAGTGGTCCACATAGAACAACGACAAACAGAAGGACTGTGAGTATCGAGGCAAGCCAGCCGGATTGCCACTGCATTTTTGATTGCAACCATTTATAGATAGGACTGAATACAAGAGCCAATGAAGCCGAGAGTACTAAGACTGTAAGAAACGGTTTAAAAAGAAAAATAGTAAATGCAAGTGCAAGAATAAAAAGTGTAAAGAAAAAATATTTTGGAGGAATCTTTGTGTTCATACTATAAGTATACATAGAAGCGACTCTTCACGCCAAAACATATCCACAAAAAAGCCGCACACGCTAGCGTGTGCGGCCAAAGAGTTAAGCTGTCGCGAGCTCTTTCTCCGCAGACTTGTGACGAGCAAGTTCACGAACGGACTCGAACACAGCCGACCAAGGATAGGTGTCGGTGGAAATGTTGATGAGGGCCATCTCTTGATGTTTGGGATGAAGAACTACAATAGCATCTCCGTTCACCTGAAAATCTTCTGACTGTAAGAAACCAACGAGTACATCGGCATCTGAAACATCAAATTCTTTTTTGTTAAGCGAGAAAGCGCTTATCAACAAAGAGTTGATGAAAATATGAGCCGACAGATCAAGTGTTTTGCCGGCAACCAGATTGCCTCGTGGTTGCATACGAGCTTCTACAACACTTCCATCACCCAGCGTAACAGCAAGGGTAAAGTCTTGGCGACGCCGAATAACCAGCTGATCAATATCCATTTGTTCGTTTGTACGAACCCGAACACAGGTTGGAGCTGTTTTGCTCATGTTTCTTGTTATGTTTTGTGGTACGAATGTCCAAAATGAATATTACAACAAAGTTTTATATTGTCAAATAATTGTGCTACTATCTCGGTATGGAAAAACATGAACCAAGAACACTTTGGGATATTGTCGTAGTTGGGGGTGGCCCAGCAGGCATGATGGCGGCAGGAACAGCCGCTCGAGCCAACAGCGGTCTAGATATTCTCATTATTGAGAAAAACGATATTCTTGGCAAAAAACTTCTCATCACTGGCGGGGGTCGTTGTAATATGACAAACGCAGAATTTAATACACGGACTCTCCTCTCAAAATATAAAGACGCTTCGCCGTTTCTCTTTTCACCATTTTCAAAATTTGGAGTTTCAAAATCTCTAGAATTTTTTCACTTTCGAGGACTACACACAAAAGTTGAAAACGAAGGGCGCGTCTTCCCTGTTACCAACCGCGCCGAATCAGTATGGGATGTGCTTGTAAACGAACTACAAAAATGTGGTGTAAAAATTATTTCAAATGCACCAGTAAAAAATATTGTAGAAAAAGATGGCATGATTCAAGAAGTTGTTTTTAAAAATGGAAGCACGATACAGGCTAAAAAATTTATTCTTGCAACGGGCGGGATGTCCAGACCCGAAACAGGATCAACGGGGGACGGTTTTACTTGGCTTAGAAAACTTGGCCACACGGTATTAGACAACGATGCGTCACTTGTTCCAGTGACCATCAAAGACACGTGGGTAAGAAAATTGCAAGGTGTCACGCTTACAAATATTAAACTGTCACTCTTTCAAGACAACAAAAAACAAGATATTCGAAAAGGTAAACTTTTATTTACCCATTTTGGGATTTCTGGGCCAACAGTACTCAACATGAGTAAAGATATTCGAGAATTGTTACGATACGCGCCCGTACATATTGAGCTTGATCTCTTACCCGATGAAAACTATGGAACTCTCAACGAAAAACTTCAGCTCTTGTGTAAAGATGAGCATAAGAAAATGATTAAAAATTCTCTTGATAGACTTATTCCAAAAGCGCTCATAGAAAGCGTTTGTGCACAAGCAACGGTTCCTGGAGAAACTACCAACAATAGTTTGTCTCGTAAGGAAAGAATTTCACTTGTGGGGGCAATAAAACATATGAAGATGGAAGTGCGTGGATTACTTGGACAGGACAAGGCAATTGTGTCTTCTGGCGGCGTATCACTCGAAGAAGTTGATGTTAAAACCATGCAATCAAAAAAATACTCGAACCTATATATTATTGGAGACTTACTCAATATTGACCGACCATCTGGAGGATACAGTCTTCAACTATGCTGGACAACTGGATATGTTGCGGGAAATGATGCTGGATCAAAGATATAATTTTATTTTCTCTTCCCTACGTAACCTTTTTAACTCTGCTTCTCGACTTCTCGATTTTGCATAGGTTTTGTATTTTTCATAATATTGCAAAACTACTGGTCGACGAATTTTCGTATAGTGGGCGCCTGATTTTAAATAATTATGTGCATGAAGCCTCTTTTCTAGGTTGTTTGTAGAACCAACATACAAAGTTTTATCATGACACTCCAAAATATACACAAAATAGTTCATTCGTGAATTATATAATAAAAGCCCGACATTCATGCCGGGCTTTTATTTATTTCACTTTCTTTGGTTTTTTGGTTTCTTTTTTGCGAGCGTTGTTACCTTTTGCCATACAAATATAATTAACTAATAATTAACGTCCTTTTTGAAGTTTATGGTATTGCGTGTACGAGATAACAAGAACAATCATTGCAATAGTCGGAACTACTAATCCAATATTTACGCCAGCAACAATCCAGAGACTCAAGAATGCGCAAATGAAATCAATTGCAAATCCTGCATATGCCCACTCTTTTACTCGAGCTGGAACCATTGGCAGTATAAGCGCAAGAGATCCAAGTACTTTGAAGACAGCAAGTATCGTTACGAAGTACAAAGGATATCCGAGGCCCACAATACCAGCGATCGACATTTCTGAGTGAGAAGTAAAAGCTACTAAGACTCCTTCGAATAAAAATATGAGACTTGTTGAAATCCAAAACAACACTTTTGCTTTTTTCATGAATTCTTTACATTAAATTAATAAATTTCCTAGAGATAGTATATCAAACTTTTAAATTTAAAATAGACCTACTTTTTTCCTTTTAAGTGAGCATATTTTTAGAAGCCCTTAACTATTTTTTCCTAAATCAAGCACTTCATCGATGCGGATTTGATCAACAAATTCTGGAACGTGAGAAACAAGTACCATTGCACCCTTATACTCATCAAGTGCTTTTGCAATAACGGGTAAGTGACGAAAATTTATATGGTTTGTTGGCTCGTCGAGAATGAGAAGACCAGGTCGTTCAATAACAAGTTGTGCAAAGGCTACCAAACCTTTTTGCCCTTCAGAAAGACTGCCAATTTTCGTATGCACCATTTCTCCTTGTACTAAAAAGCCAGCAAGCACAGTTCTAATGTGCTGCTCATCTACACGTCCAAATATCTTAAGCATTGATTGTGAAAGAGATTTGTAAGGAGTTTCATTGAAATCAAGTGTTGAAAAATCTTGTCGATAGTATCCCACTCGAGCTTCTTCAAGTATCTGACCACCTTCAGCTTTTCCATGTGCCAAGGATTCAAGGAGTGTACTTTTACCAATACCGTTTGGTCCAGCCAATAAAAGATGGTGATTTTTTCGTACTTTAATATTTACTTTTTTTGTTATTGGTTTTCCTTTCTTTAAAAGAGAAACGGATGAGAGTGTTAAAATATCTCCATTGAGATCTTCCTGAAACGGTATGGTGAAACTTTTTATGGTTTTATCTTCTTTCCGTACATCCACCTTCTCTTCTTCGAGCTCTTCTGCGAGATCTCGCATTCTTTTTGCTACTGCACGCAAGTTTCCTCCTTTCATAGCAAATTTATTTGCTTGATCTTTTTTTGCTTGAATTTCTTTTGCCAAAAGTGCGTTCTTTCTATTTTCTCTTTCCATTCGAGCTGCAATCTGATCACGTACATCAGTATAGTTCCCAACATACTGTTCGATTTTTCGCGTATAGACATCAAGATAGAGAACGGCGTCAGTAAAGGCATTTAAGAAATGGGCGTCGTGAGAAATCACAATCACTGTTTTTTGATAGTGCACCAAAAAATCTGTCAGGTGAGCAATGCCTGCTTTATCTAGGTTATTCGTTGGTTCGTCGAGTAATAAAATATCTGGTTCTTGAATAAGTGCAGATGCTAAAAGAAGCCTAGCTTGCTGACCACCAGAAAAAGACCGAATGCTTGTATCATGAATTTTTTCATGACCTTCAAGATTTACCACTTCTAACACCTCGTCGATTCGCCTATCAATATCGTAGATTTTTTCTTTGAAACATTTTTGGAAAAAATCTCGCACAGACAGATCCAGTTCCTCACGCGGAATCACCTGTCGTGAAAGAGCGATTGTTGCTTTATTTGCCACATGAACTGTTCCGTCTTCCGGACTTGCGTTGCCTATGATAAGAGAAAAAAGAGTGCTTTTCCCCGCCCCATTTTGTCCCATCACGGTCACTTTCATACCGCGGCGTATAGAAAAAGCAACATCTTCTAAGATGGGTTTGTTTGGTCCGTATTCAAAAAATACCTTTTCAAATCGTATGACGACTTCTCCGTGTGACATAGATATTTACTCTATATTATTTTATAAAAATAGTTACCACCTAAAACTTTCGACTATCGTACGCCCAGTGGAGTAGCGCTTGACGTTGTCGTCTGTGACAAAAAATATCTCCTGGTCTACAACTATTTCTGATTTGCATAATGTGTCGTCGCATCGCGAGCCATCGTTTAATTTGCCGATTATCTTCCGCTGGAATTCTTCGTCCTTGATAGTAGCGACAATACCACTGAAACCAACCCCGTGGATCATCTTTATAAATCCAGCCTTTTTGCTTCCACACAGAAAGTGGTTGTGAAGCATTTACTTCAAAATAGTTAAGTTTTGGGTCACGAGCATATATTCCCTTCTTTTGAAATTTTGCTTTCGTGAACCATGTTTTTGGAAATTCTTTAGTGCAATCTCGTATATACACACCACCAAACACCCCCAAAGCGAGCATTTCTTTTGGGGTTAAGTCAGGCTTAAATCGCTCATCAAAATTTTTCCCAGAAGGTTCAACAAGAGTGTATGTGTACCCTGTTTGCATCCTGTCTTTTAAAGTAATCTTTTTGGGGATATTCATTGTAAAATTCTATTCAAATTATTTTTGAAATTTTAGATTTACTTCTTTAGGGTAAAATTATAAGCCAAGATTAGTATTAACTTCTTGAGTCTTTTTTGAATTTCTGCTGTCGGACTAGGACTCGAACCTAGATACCAAGGACCAAAACCTTGTGTCCTACCATTAGACGATCCGACAAAATGTTTATTCAACACATCGTATTGTGCCTTAAAAAGACTAAAAAATCAAGATACGAAAAGCCCCACCCCTGTAGAGGGCGGGGCTTTCTCTTATAGATATCGAGCATTGAAACTTAGCCAATAATTTTTGTTAATGCAATTTCAAGAGGTAAACTCTTAACAAACGCGTGTTTAATTTGTCGCTCGGCTTCTAATAATACTTCAAGAGTTTTTGACGTAATCAAACCTTTTGTATCTTTTAGAATTTCTTTGAAAAATTCTTTATCTCCATCGGCAATTTCTTGTTCGATCTCTTTTTTCATTCCTGGTGCATATCGCATCAGCAAAGCTACTCGAAGTTTCATCAGGACAAGCTGTAAGTACAGATGCATTTCAACATTTTTTTCTTCTGCTTTTTTAATCGCACTCAATCCTTTACTCATATCACCTTCGACAAGCGAAAGAATGAAGTCGTTTACTAAGACGCTGTTTGGAGCTCCCGTAACCGTTTCAATTTCTGTAATAGTTAGTTTTTTATCTTTAGAGAAAGAAATTACTTTTTGGAGAGTACTTTGTGTGTCACGAAACGAACCATCACCCAATAGTGCAATGAGTTCTGCTCCGGCGGCGTCGATAGACACACCTTCTTTTTTAGCAATAGAAATTACCAAGTCTTTTAAAATAGACAGTGTCGGTTTATTAAATGTAAATACCTGACAACGAGAAACAATAGTGTCAGGAACTTTGTCGAGCTCTGTCGTAGCCAGAATAAAGATAACATGTGCTGGTGGCTCTTCAAGAGTCTTCAAAAGTGCATTAAACGCTTCTTTAGTTAGCATGTGTACCTCGTCAATAATATAGACTTTATATTTTGAATCAAAAGGAAGTGTTCGAACTGAATCTCGAACTTCTCGAATATCTTCAATTTTTCTGTTTGATGCAGCGTCTATCTCGTAGACATCGTGATCTTTTGTATCGAGTTCGCGCGCAACAATTCTTGCAATCGATGTCTTCCCTGTTCCTCGCGGTCCATAAAAAAGATACGCGTGAGATATATTACCAAGCTTTAGAGCCCCTTTAAGAACAGTAACAATATGATCTTGACCCAACACTTCATTAAAAGCCGAAGGTCTATATTTTCTATACAATGCTAATTCTGACATGCTCCCATTATAGCAGAAGCAAAAAGCCTCCAAAAAGGAGGCCTTTAATTACTCATTATTATCAACTTTCTTCTTCTTTTTCTTTTTAGATTTTGCCTTTTCTTTTTCTTTGATTTTTTTGTGTATTTTTTTCGTAGCAGCTTCAATAATCTTTCCGGCAATATCTACTCCTGTTGCTCGTTCGATCCCTTGAAGCCCAGGAGAGGAGTTCACTTCAATAATAAGCGGCCCGCGTGCTGAAATGAGCATATCAACACCAGCAACCGTAAGGCCATGCAAGTTTGCCGCTTCAATAGCAACTGCTTTTTCTTTCGGAGATAACGTAATTGGCCTCGCAACTCCGCCCTTGTGAAGATTTGAACGAAATTCGTCTCCCTGACCACTGCGCTCCATTGCCCCAACAACTTCTCCGTCAACCACAAAAGCTCGGATATCTTTTCCATTTGCCTCTTCAATAAATTCTTGAACAATGATATCTTTTTTAAGCCCAGAAAAAGCTTCGACGGCAGATTTTGCAGATGATACTGAATCTACTTTAATAACACCTGTTCCGTGTGTACCTTCAAGAAGCTTAAGAATTACTGGTGTACCACCTGCTTCACTAATCATAGTTTTTACGTCGTCAGCTTTTGGATGGCGAGCAAATACTGATTTAGGAATACCAACACCAGACTTTGAAAGGATTTGTAAACTGCGTAGTTTATCTCTTGATCGAATAAGCGCTGTTGACGTAAGTGTCGACGCAACACCCATCAGATCAAACTGTCTAATTACTGCTGCGCCATATACTGTCACCGATGCTCCGATTCTTGGAATAATAATATCAACGTCTTTAATATAGTCAGCGCCAACACGAATAGCAGGCTTCGCCTTTTCCATAATCAAATTACATTTTGTGTGGTCAATAATAGAGACGGTGTGTCCCGCTTGCTGACCCGCTTCTACCAGTCGTCGTGTTGAATAGAGCTCTGGCTTTCTTGAAAGAATAACAATATGCATACCTATTTTGTAAATTTTTTACTTACATCAACAATAAAACGTTTTTTAATAATTTTTCGTCCAACCAGAATCGGATGTTTAAGATTTTTGCGATTGCTTAAACTAAATCGGACAGGTATCTCTTCACCTTTCAGTATAATTTTTGTAGAGATAAAATATCGAAGCTCAGAATCACCATTTGAATTTTTAACCATTCTCTTTTTAAAATCATCAACCCGATAGACATCTTCTTTAAATTCCGGATGATCAGAATCAAGTAAACTAAATTCTATAACATTCACCCCATCAATAGTTGTCTCGTGTACGTGAGTGGTGTGAATGGCCCCGTTATACGCCCCGGTATCTATTTTCCCGATAATTCCCGACAAACCAAAATCTGGCAGATCAACATATTCAAGGCGACCAATAATTTTCTTTTGTGATGCTTCCATATATAAATTGTACCCCAGAAATCTACCGATTTATAATTTAAAAGTCAATATAATTAACTAGACCTTCAGTGAAGCAAGAAATTCATGGGTATATCTTTCAATTTCTTCATAATTTTCTGACTCCATCAACTTGATACGAAGCTCTTTAGCTCCTGGGAAATTATTCACATATGCCTTATAGTGCTTCTTCATAATATTAAAATTTTTATGTTGTCCTAAATACGACACAAATAATTTTGTATGCTCAAGCATAACGGTGAGTTTTTCCGAAATAGAAACTTCTTGTTTCTGTTCATCAAAAAGCCATGGGTTTCCGAAAATAGCTCGCCCCAACATAAGACCATCAACACCGGAATGACTCGCCTTTTCTCTTCCGTCAGAAACTGACATAACATCTCCGTTCCCAATTACTAGTGTTTTAAGACCGCTTTGACGAACAAGATCTGTTACCTTTTTGATATCATCCCAACGAGCTGGAACTTTTGACATGTCCTTTTTTGTTCGACCATGAATAGTAAGTACAGCAATTCCTGCGGATAAAATTTTCGGAATCCATGTATCGATTTCATTTTTATTAAAACCAAGTCGTGTTTTAACCGACACTGGAATATCCCCCGCACCACGCTTCACTGCTTGAATAATTTTTACCGCCTTGTCAGGATCTTGAATGGCACCAGCACCACAACCTTGCTTTATAATCGCCTTATCAGGACAACCCATATTAATATCGATACCGTCAAAGCCAAGATCTTTGCAAAGTCTCGCCACCGCCTCCATATTTTGTTCATCAGAACCAAAGATTTGAGCAACAATTGGATGCTGGTTTGGTTCGTATGCTAAATCAATAAGTAGTTTTTCTTTTCCTGCAGAACTAAGCCCATCAGCTGAAACAAATTCTGTCCAAAACACATCCGGACCACCTCCAATTTCCCCATGTCGTGAATATTTAGCAATAACACTACGAAACGCAATATCAGTGACATCGGCCATTGGAGCTAAAACAAAAAACGGACGCTTTGTTTGAACAAGCTTTTCCCAAAAACCCAAGTGAATAGTTTCATTAAGATATGGATCATACTGAACGTTCTTTTTTTTAAACCAATTCAATATCATATTACTCTGTAAATTTATAGAATATTCTATTATTAAACCGCGCATCGATATATTCGAGCTTGCCAGGCGACATTTCAAAATCAGTTTTAAAAGGATCCTCCCCTACAATTGAAATAAACTTATTGTATACCTCGTCTAAACTCTGATCGGCGGTAAAGAGTAACTTTGGATATTCTCCACGTAGTGATGACATATTAAAGAGTAGTTCATATTGACCATCATGCCGAGCCACAAGAGAATGGACCGGAAACCCCGCATCATCAACTCCTTTAATTAACAACTCAATATCTTTCAAGAAATCAAAATCTAAAATATGTTGACCAATTGGATTTTCGCTCGGAATAGGTGAATAGAACGTAAAATAGACCCCAGAAGAAAATCTTGGTGAGGTGTCAAAAATAAATCCACTGTCGTCGAGAAAGTAACAATCTTCTTGTGGAGATACATCTCCGTATTGTGGAGGTGTTTCCCCGCACCACAAATGGGCTCGCTCTCGTTCGACAAGACTAAAATGAAGGTTGAAACCTTCTCGTTTTGTCGTAATAGTCAAAATTCGAGGAAATACCTCTTTTAAGCCAGCTTCAATATTTTTTTTGGAGTACAGAAATTTATTCTCTCCAGCAAACACCAAAAAACGTTTTTTTGAAAGCAGCTCAAATGTTTCTTTTTCAATATCTTCTTCTTTAAGAATTTGATTCCCTGAAACAGAAACGGTATTGATAAGTAAATTATCTATGTGAGAAAGAAATGCAAGACCGATAACGAACACAATGCTTGCCAAAACTATCCAAAGCATTTTTATAAAAGTCCTTTTTTGACGTTCTCGGGTAACGTTTGAAGTACTTGTAATTCGTTCTCGCATCATAAAGATTAAGAGATACTATCTTTACCCATGTATGGTACAAGCACATCTGGTATGCGCACTGAGCCATCAGCTTGTTGGAAATTTTCTATCAACGAAACAAGAATACGAGGTGTTGGGATCGCTGTACAGTTGAGTGAGTGAGCAAATCGTATTTTACCCTCTTCGTCTTTATATCGAATATTAAATCGTCGTGTTTGGAAATCGTGGAAGTATGACGCAGAAGAGATCTCGCGATATTTTTCTTCACCAGGAACCCACAGCTCAATGTCATATTTTTTTACCTGACCAAGACCAAGGTCGCCACCACAGTTCATCACCGTATGATACGGAATATTCAAAGACTCAATAAATTCTTCGGTGTTTCGGTTGAGCCATTCGTGGAGCGTAACCGATGTTTCGTGACTCGCTTCACACAAAATCACTTGTTCAACTTTATAAAACTCGTGCACACGAATAAGTCCTTTGGTGTCTTTTCCATGACTACCAGCTTCTCGACGGTAGCATGGAGAAAACGCTAGGAATTTTTTCGGCAGATCAGCTTTGGTCAGCACTTCATTTGAATAATAGCCCATAACCGGAACTTCAGCTGTTCCAGATAGGTAGTCATCGTCCTGGGTTTCAAACAAATCTTCAGCATCACCTGGCAAATGCCCCGTTCCAAAGAAATGTTCTTTACGAGCAATCGCGGGCGCAATCATTGGAGTAAAACCACGCTTTCCAAAAAAGTCCATTGCATATCGCCAGATCGCCATTGAAAGTATCGCCCCATCATTCTTTAAGAAGTATCCTCGGAAACCGTGCACTTTTGTTCCGCGTTCGAAATCAACCATATCGAGCTTTGTCATAATCTCAACATGATCTTTTGGTTTAAAATCAAAAATGGTTTTTTCTCCCCATACTTTTACTTCTTTATTATCGGCATCTGAATCTCCATCGGGAACAGAAATATCGGGAACGTTTGGAACGCGAAGCATGAGTCCTCGCCAAACTTCCATCACCTCTTTCAGAACATCTTCTTCTTTTTTAAGATCTTCTTTAAGAATTTGCATTTGACGAATAAGTTCGGCTTTTTCCGATTCGTCTTTTAATTGTGGCATTCGTTCGCTGACAAGATTTTGTTTTGCACGAAGACGCTCAACCTCTGCAAGTACCGTAAGACGCTTGTCATCAGCTTCAAGTAACTCGTTCAGGTTGAGTTTCACCTTCTTTTTAGTTATTGCGATCTCTACAATATCTTTATTTTCGCGAATAAATTTGATATCTAACATGATTGGTATTATACAAAAAATGATACAATTTAGAAAGTATGTTTCCGATAGAAGAATTTTTACATATTCCATATCGCCTTCAAGAAATAGCAGATCCTCCTACGAAGCTCTATATCCAGGGTGAATTTCCTGATGAAGAAATGAAATTTTTAACGGTCGTTGGTTCACGAAAGCATAGCACCTATGGGAAAATGGTGTGCGAAAAATTAATTGAAAAACTTGCTGGCTACCCTATTGTTATTGTTTCAGGCATGGCGCTTGGTATTGATGCAATTGCTCACGAAAGTGCAATCCGAGCAGGATTAAAAACTATCGCAGTGCCCGGCTCAGGACTCGATCCATCAGTTCTCTATCCTAAAAGCAACTTCAAGCTCTCACGAAAGATTTTAGAGTCGGGTGGATGCCTTCTTTCAGAATTTGAACCAAACTTCAAAGCAACGCCTTGGAGTTTTATTCAAAGAAATAGAATTGGTGCAGGACTTTCCGATGCAGTTCTATTAATAGAAGCCGAGGAAAAATCGGGAACGCTGACCACAGCGCGCCTTGCGACAGACTACAACCGTGAAGTATTAGTAATTCCTGGAAATATTAATTCCCCAACCTCAAAAGGCACCAACGAACTTCTTCGCCTTGGAGCAACTCCGGTTTTAAAAAGTGCTGATATTTTAGAAGCGCTCGGACTTACCCCAAAAGAGACAGCGGCGACTCCTCGGGCACCCTCTGATCTACCAGATGAGGAACGAGCAATCTTAGAACTTCTTCGTGAGCCTAGAACAAAAGAAGAACTTGCTGAAAAATGTCAGAAATCAATTTCTGAAATAAACACGTTAGTAACCATGCTTGAAATTCGCGGACTTATTACGCAAGAAGGTGAAAAAATTGAGCGTATATAGGTTGGTTGACTTGTCATACAAAAATGTGCACAATGGTCAAAACCAATACATGTTCTCATGAAAAAGTATATTGCACTTCTTAGTATAGATGCTGGAAGTATCAATACTGATGTTGACTGGAAGCAGAGTCTTATCACCTCAATCAAAGAGGCTCTTAGTATCATCTGGGAAACTGATCAATTCAAGAAAGTTGGGTCTCTCCATCTAGTAAATATTGTGGGAGAACAAAACATCCGAGTAAAAATGCTCACAGATCGTTTTTCAACCATAGATCTCAATAACGAAATTGCTCGTTGGATGGATACTCCAATCTCATCTTACAAGTCAGCGGAAACCTGGACGAGGAACGGCCTGGTTTTAGAGGCGGGAGATGGAGATATTTTTGTGATCGCACTACTCTCAAAGGAGGGTTGTAGGAAAATTGAATTATCAACATTGGAGGTTGCTGATATTCCTACAAAAGGTAACACTCTCATCTCCTCCATTAAGGTTTTTGATTAATGCGCAATCACCCTAAATAGCCCGTGTTATGCACGGGCTATTCTTTTATTAATTTGCATACATGAACAATTTATAGTATTACTATGAAAGTTATGAAACTACTTATCGTTGAGTCACCATCAAAAGCAAAAACAATCGAGAAATACTTAGACAATAAATATACCGTTCGCGCGTCTGTTGGACACATTCGAGATTTGCCAAAATCAAACAAAAAAGCAGTTGATATTAAAAATGATTTTGCACCAACCTATGAAATTTCTCCACTCAAGAAAAAGGTAGTAGATGAACTACGCACCATAGCTAAAAAAGCCGATGAGGTGGTTCTAGCAACTGACCTCGACCGCGAAGGAGAAGCTATTGCTTGGCATCTTCAGGAAGCGCTTGGCCTCAAAAAACCAAAGAGAATTGTTTTCAATGAAATCACAGAATCAGCAATCAAAGAGGCGCTCCAACACCCTAGAGAGGTCGACATGAATTTAAAGAATGCTCAAGAGGCTCGTCGAGTACTTGATAGACTTTTTGGATACGACCTTTCTGGACTTATCTGGAAAAAAGTTCGCTATGGACTTTCTGCGGGTCGCGTTCAGTCCCCTGCTCTTCGGATTATTATGGAACGTGAACGAGAAATCAGAGCCTTTGTTCCAGAAAACTATTACATCCTTTCGGCACTTCTTAAAAAAGGAAGTGACGAAATGCTTTTTACCTGTGACAAAGAAATTTGGGATAAGAAAGAAGCAGAAGATATTTTTGCAAAAGCTAAAAACGGTGCTTGGTCTGTGCTATCAGTAAAAGAAACCGAGGCAAACAGAGTTGCAAGACCACCATTTACCACATCGACCATGCAACAAGTTGCATCAACCAGGCTTGGCTTTGCACCATCACGAACAATGGGTGTGGCGCAAAAACTCTACGAAAAAGGTTTGATAACCTACATGAGAACAGACAGTGTCAACCTTTCAAAAACAGCCCAAGCACAAATGCTCTCATATATAGAACAAAATCTTGGCAAAGAATATGCTAAGCCAAATGTGTACGCAAAAAAATCAAAGAACGCTCAGGAGGCACACGAAGCAATCCGTCCAACAAATCCAATGCGCGCGAGCATGGGTACAACGGAAGATGAAAAGAAGCTTTACACCCTGATTTGGGAACGAGCGATCGCTTCACAAATGACTCCGGCAAAAATTCTCCGAACAAAAGTATCTGCAAACATAGAGGGAGAGACTATTCCAAACTTTTCTATTAACGGTTCTCGGATCCTCTTTCCAGGTTGGCTTGCGGTAGACAAACGATCTCGAGGAGAAGATGTTGAAGTACCAAAACTTGCAGTGAAGGATGCTCTATCCCTTTCTAAAGCAAATATGGAAGAAAAAGAAACAGTACCACCAGGACGATACACTGAAGCTGGACTTATTAAGGAGCTTGAAAAAAGAGATATTGGTCGACCTTCAACCTACGCATCAATTATTAAAACGATTGTTGATCGAGGGTACGTAGTGAAAGATGCACGCACACTCGTACCGACCGACACCGGCGACGTAGTCTCAACATTTATCGAAAACAATTTCGGAAACTATATTTCAGATTCATTCACATCTGAGATGGAAGGAAATTTAGACGAAATTGCGCTCGGCAAAGCAACCTACGTCAAAACACTTTCAGATTTTTATGGACCTTTTACCAAAGCACTCAAAGAAAAAGATGGTATTGAAAAACTCACCAACATTGGTGATGCGCCAAAAGAATTTCCTTGTCCTGTGTGTGGTAAATCGATGGTATATAAACTTTCAAAGAATGGAAAATTCATGAGTTGTTCTGATTTTCCAAACTGTGTTGGTGCTCGAACCGAAGAAGGGAAAATTATGGAAGGACCAAAAGAAATTGGTGAAACATGTCCTGATTGTGGAGAAAAACACGGAGGAAAACTCGTGCTTCGAGAAGGACGGTTTGGCATGTTCATATCGTGCTCACGATATCCAAAATGTAAATTCATAAAAGAAGACGAAGCAGAAGTGGCAAAAAGAAAAACTGGTGTGAAATGCACCGAATGTAAAAATGGAGAGATGGTGGAACGAAAAGGGCGATTTGGAATATTTTATAGTTGTTCAAATTATCCTGACTGTAAACACGCAATCAAAACAAAACCAACAGGCGCTCTCTGCCCAATGTGCGGCAAACTGATGATGGAAGGCACAAAAACCATACCGGAGAGATGTTCTGATAAAAAGTGCCCTAACCACCGACCAGACAAAGTGGCAAAATAACACACGAACTGCTTCGTGTGTTTTGGTTTTTGTGAGGCGGAGCGATGTTTTTGTTTGAGCGGAGCTCAAGGCAAAAACCGCGAGCCGGGGTCGCGAGAAAATTCCGTCAGGAATTTTACTTGTGACCTAAGACAATCCCAGAACGATGTTCTGACAAAAAATGTCCAAACCACAATCCACATAAGCTAGAAAGTAAAAAGTAGTGCGTAAAAAGCAGAAAAGCAAGAATTGAAAAAGCCCCGAACGCATTCCGTCAGGGCTTTTCGAGCTTATTAGATCTCTAGTCTATCACTCTCCCATTCTCATCTAGAGGATAATACTCCCAGGAGTACCTTCCACTCTTACGATCATCAGCAAAGGCAAAGGCCTTAATATAGATGAGATCGCTGGTTTTTAGAGCTGCTTTTTGCGAGAAGTAACGTAGACGTATTTGAGTATTCCATCTATTACTTATCGGCACCACAAGAACGTCACCAGCATACGTATCTCCTTGTCGTACATAACTCACTACTCGTGCAGGAAATACGCAAACTTTCTGCAGTGTTCCTCGAAAATCACCAGAGTCTGGTACATTCCAAGCAGTAATCTCCAGTGTTGGATCATTTTCTGGTCCAAGAGGATTACTCTCTGACTTGTCACAAGCCACCATGGTTGCCAGCACCAGAAGAAGACAGATAAGGTTTTTCATGTACATTCGTTGTTGGTTTCTAATTTTATTATAGCACACATATACCCATTTTGTCAAGTTTAAAAACTCTTATTTCTCAATCTTTTTAAAACTTAAAACTAAAATCTTTAACACCTAAAACCACCCTTTAAAAAAGGCTCCTCTGACCTTTGACGCTTAAAACCAGAATCCTTCGACCCTACTCGAGAATACCGTTAAAAACTTTATGTGGTTTGCCTTAAAAACAAGCACTGTTTGAGGAAAGTATAGACTTTCCGAGTTTGCTGGTTTTTTGGCTTAAACTACATAAAGTTTAGGTATGAAGAGTGGGTCTAGAGTTTTTGTTACTTTTTTGTCATGAAAAAAGTAAGAGAAAACCCTTTGACAAGTATTTCAAAACCATATATACTTAAGTCAACAAGTAATCCAATGGTGGTGGTCCGGAAGAGATGAGTAATCTGTAAAACTAGACTCGGCGAAATGGGTTGAAAGTTACCGAGAACTTGTCTCTTCCTGGCGCCGCCGATGGTGCACTGTTCTTTCAAGAATTTACAACTGAAGCCAAGGCTTCTCGTTTGGTCACTGACCAATTCATGACTACTCCCCAGGGGGTAGTTTTTTGTTTATGAAAGAGTGTGGAGTTCGTCTTCACTTCCCTGCACTACTGGTGTTTTCCAAAATCGTTTTTTGCTGAGCGCATTTTCTATTTGTTCCATTTGTTCATTCTTCAAAACTTTAAGCACAACATATCCTGAACAAATTCCGAGGAGTCCTGAGAAAAATCCTTGACCTAAAATTCCCCAAAACGTATTGATATCAAAAAACTTATCAAACACATTTAAGAATGCATATGCAACATAACCCATAAAGAAGGCTCCGGCAAAACTTTGAAAGAATGATTTTAATAAGAAAGAATCTTTTGTGTCTTCCACTCGGAAATCGCTTCGGAAATTAATCCACAAAAAGAAGGCATTGAGAATGGCGCCAAGAGAATATGCGAGTGGAAGCATGACGATCTCGGAATGTGCAATATCTTCAATACGAAGCAACGATTCAAAAAAGTACCTGAACATTTCGTGGTGTTTAAAAATATGCACAAAATAAAACGCAGCAACAATCGTCACTGCTGTTGAGCATACATTGATATAAAGTGGTTTTTTAGTATTCCCTGCAGCATAGTATCCTCTGGTAAAAAGCAGAATAAGACTTTGCGCAGAAATTGAGATCGCAAACAATGCGAGCGACGCAGCAGTGAGACGTGTATCGTCCCAAGAAAAATTTCCTGTACCAAGAATAACACGAACAACTTGCGCACGAAGCACAATAAAAAGAAACATCACTGGAAGTGACCAGAAAATAATTTGTCGTGCCGCCAGCGCAATATACGAAACAAACTCACTCATTTTTTGTCCTTGGAAAAATCGAGTGAGCGTTGGAAACGCGGCTACCGAATACGAAATACCGATAATACCAAGCGGAACATTTTGTAAGTTCAAAGAAAATTGAAATGTTGAAATTGCTCCTTCGCCAATAAGTGACGCAATGGCCACGATCGCAATCAAAGATATGGTACTGAGTGAAAGTCCGATTGTTCTTGGGAGCGATGTCAGCACCATTTCTTTCAGATCAGACCAAGAAATTTTCC
The DNA here is from genome assembly GCA_964490365.1 of uncultured Candidatus Saccharibacteria bacterium. Taxonomy (GTDB): domain Bacteria; phylum Patescibacteriota; class Minisyncoccia; order Phycocordibacterales; family CSBR16-119; genus JAUPTX01. Next base: position 43,514 of record CAZBAG010000001.1, on the reverse strand, counting down.
AGGAAATTTGAGGCAGAAAATCATGTTTTGCCAATACAGGAAATTGTATGAGCATGTGCATAAAAGCCCCAACCACAACCCCCACAGCAAGCCCTGGAAGGCCCCAGATTGGATAAAAGACCAAAATACCGAGGATTATCCCAATATTATAGAAAAGCGGGCTCAGGGCAAAAATAAAGAACTTTTTGAACATTTGAGTAACCGACCCAAATAGATTTGAAAGTCCTAGAAAAATAGGAGACAAGATCATAATTCTACTTAACACAATGAGGTCTTTGAGCTCTTGTCCAGAAAAACCAGGAGCCACAAATTTTACCAGAAGTGGCATACAGATAAAGCAAAGTATTGAAACAATAATCATTGCCGCCAAAAAAATGGTGAAGGTATCATTTAAGAATTTTTTTGCTTTGAGTGAATTGCCGTTTAATTCCCCATCTTCTTTCACGCCAAGTTTTTCTACAAGAAACGGAAGTAGGACGGTCACCGAAGCAAGTGATGCAACCGACACAAAGATAAAATCAGGTATTCGAAATGCTGCATAATACACATCAAGAGAGCTGGATGGACCAAGTTGGTGTGCAAACATTCTGTCACGAACAAGACCAAGTACTTGAGAAAGTAAGGTGAAGAAACCTAAAATAATAGCAGCTTGGTTAATGTTCGAGAACTCTCTTTGTAGTAAATTAAATACCCTTTTTACCATAGATTAGATAACAATATTTACTATCTTACCAGGAACATAAATAAACTTCTTCACAGTATGACCCCCTATAAATTCCTGAACTAAAGAAGATGACAGGGCAAGATCTTTTGCTTCACTTTCTGTGGCATTGGGAGCGATCTCTATTTCGTCGCGAACTTTTCCATTCACTTGAACAGCAATTGTTACTTTTTCATCTTTAAATTTTGATTCATCAGATTTTGGCCAATCGGAAAGATGGATTGAACTTGTTTCTCCGAGCTCATGCCAAAGTTCTTCAGTCATATGCGGAGCAAATGGTGCAAGAATTTTTAGAAAATTTAGATAGCTTTCTTTTGAAAAAGAATGTACTTCTTCCATACCATTTACAAGAATCATCATCGATGACACAGACGTGTTGAATCTGAAATTTTCAACATCTTCAGTAATTTTTTTGATAGTTTTGTGTACGAGCACATCAATTTCTTTACTTACATCGCCAATCTTTTCTTTCGCTCTCCACACCCTTTCTAAAAATCGATACGTTCCCACAAGTCCATCAGTATTCCACGATGTGTATTGTTCAAATGGACCAATAAACATTTCGTAGAGACGAAACGCATCCGCACCAAATCGATCAACCATCTCGTCTGGGTTTACAACATTCCCCCATCGTTTTGACATTTTGCGTCCATCGCTCGCTAAAATAAGACCTTGGTTTTTCAAAAATTTAAACGGTTCTTCGGTTGGAACATGTCCGAGGTCATGGAGAACTTTATGCCAAAAACGCGCATAAAGAAGGTGCCCTGTTGCATGCTCTGCTCCTCCAATATATACATCAACATCTTGCCAATAGTCGACCGCTTCCTTTCCAGCGAACGCCTCGCTGTTTTTCGGATCCATATACCGCAAGAAATACCATGAAGATCCTGCCCAGCCAGGCATAGTGTTTGTTTCGTACCCTTTTTCTACCCATTCGGAAACACCAGCAAGTGGAGACTCTCCCGTACCTGTTGGTTTATATGAATCTACGTTTGGAAGCTCAAGTGGTAAATCTTTTTCTGAAAGCGAAGAAATTATTCCATCCTTATGTACAAGAGGAATCGGCTCACCCCAATATCGTTGGCGAGCAAAAATAGCATCACGCATTCTGTATTTTGTAACAAATTTTGCAAGACCTGCAGCTTCTAAGTGTTCAACAACTTCTTGTGCTGCATCTTCTGAAAAAAGTCCATTCATCCAGCTTGCGCTGTTTTTAACAATGCCGTAGTCTGTATAAATATCAACATTAAAAGTTTTAGGTTTTTCAATTACCTCTTTTATTGGTAAACCAAACTTTTTCGCAAATTCAAAATCACGCTCATCGTGAGCAGGTACACCCATCACAGCCCCAGTGCCATAACCCTCTAAAACATAGTCTGCTTCCCAGATCGGAACTTCTTCGTCGTTTGCAGGGTTGATTGCATACTTTCCAGTAAATGTATTTTCTCCTCCAGGTATTGCAAGATAGGTCACGCCAAACAGCGTGTCTGGTCTCGTAGTAAAAACTTTTATTTTTTCATCACTATCTTTTACAGAAAATTCAATCTCCGCACCAACAGATCTTCCAATCCAATTCTTTTGAATTTCTTTGATATGCTCTGGCCAAGCAAGTCCTTCAAGACCAGATAAAAGTCTGTCGGCATATGCAGTAATTCGTAAAAACCACTGCCGCATATTTTTCTTTTCAACAGGAAAACCACCTCGCTCTGAAACAGGCTTTCCATCTGGACCATCGACAATCTCGTCGTTAGCAAGCACTGTGCCAAGCTCCGGACACCAGTTCACATCTCTATATCCTTCATATGCCAAACGATAGTTCATCAGCACATCTTGTTGTTCTTGTTCTGTCTTAGAAGACCAAGAAGCATCTTCGTGTTCAAACTTTGAAATTAAATTTTGTATTGGTTTTGCTTTTTTTTCTTGTTCGTCGTAGTACGAATCAAAAAGCTGGAGAAAAATCCACTGAGTCCATTTGTAATATTTCGGATCAATCGTTTGTACTTCTCGTGACCAGTCATATGAAAGACCAATAATTTCTAATTGTTTTTTATATGTCTCGATTGCTTTTTCAGTAATAACTAATGGATGTTCGCCCGTTTGAATGGCGTACTGTTCGGCTGGAAGACCAAAGGCATCGAAGCCCATTGGATGAAGCACGTTAAAACCTTGCATGCGTCGCATGCGAGCAAGAACATCAGAACCAATATAACCTCGAGGGTGGCCAACATGAAGCCCGGCTCCCGATGGATACGGAAACATGTCGAGAATGTAGTGCTTTGGTTTTTGTGAAAAATCTTCTGTTGTGTAGACTCCTTGTTCTTGCCAGAATTTCTGCCATTTCGATTCTATTTCTTTATGGTCGTATTGCTTCATATTCTAGAATAATACCTTAAAACGCTCTGTTTCTCAAATGAAAAAATCCGCCCATAGGCGGATTTTTTCTTGTTAGTTAGTCTTGTTTTACTGCTGCTTCCCACTTCACTTTGTACATTACTTTTGGATCTTCAAGATACACTTCTGATTCTGGGCATACGATAAGTTCGTTTGCCATCATTCGTGTTGTCTTGTACCACTTACCTGTTGTTCGCGCCATAAATGACGGAACCCAAGGTCGGATAATTTGTTCAAAGTATTTTTGTTGGAAGGTATGAACCGCTTTTACTGTTGTATCTCCATATACTCCGTCAACAGTAAGACCTGCGTTCATGTGTTCATTTAAGAATTCTTGGATTCGCGCAACTTCTCCACCTGTATCACCTTTTCTGTGATACTCAGTGAATGGAACACATGCACCAAGTACATCGCCTGTTGAAGCTCCTGCTACTGAACCTCCACTTCGTCGTTGTGAGCCCGATGAGTTACTACCAGAATTATTATTGTTTGGTTGGTCATTGTTGTCGTCATCATTATCATCCCCTTCACACACGCCTTCATAATCACCTTCATGGTTTTCTAGGTGATTTTGTGCACCGCTCATTGGAAGAGTAAGTGTGTTGTCATTTCCATTACCTTCGTTTACATGACAAATAGTAATCTCTTCTTCTTCACAACTTTGAGTTTCTTCACAAGAAGGCTCATCATCTTGTACTTCAACATTCCATGCAACACAGTTGTATGTTCCACCTTCTACAAGATCGTCGATTCTTTCATAGTTATCGTAGTGCAAAACATCAGTGTGACAGTAGATTTCAGCACTTACATTTTCTGTAGTATTTGCTCCAGTGAAAGGAATGTATCCTTCTGGAAGCACTTCTCGTACCCATAGCTTTGTATCGTCAGCCGTATCACTTGGCATTGGAACGTTTGTATATGAGTTAAATAGATTCCAATCTCCACCTGTTGGGCCCGTGTCATTGTCTCCTGGGTTTGGCGTGTTGTAATATGCCCATTCAAATTCCCAACCTTTCATAAGAGTACATCCTGGTCGATGCGCAACCCAGTCAGCAGCTGTTGTTGATGTGATATTCGCTGCGCCAGCTCCCCAGTTTGGAAGATCTGCTTCTCGAAGACATACAATCTTTTGTCCAACAAGAGTAATTTCTGGTTCTGCTGGTTCATCTGCACAATTCACTCGTACATCGTCGAGGAATGATCCAAGTGAGTTTGGCAAACCTGCATCTTCAAATGCAATAGTTGTTGTTGCAGAGTCAGCGGTGAATCCTACAGTATAGGTATTCCAGAGAGTGTTTGCTCCACCAAGGAAAAATCCTTGTGTATCTTCGTGACTACCATTGATATACACTCTGATAATGTTATCTTCGTAGTCTGTTCCTGGTCGTGGAGAATACGCATAACTAAGTTCGTAGTATTGACCTGGAATTGTTGCAATCTCCTGAGAAATTACGACAGACGCTTGTTCGTTATTTGCATATCCCCAATCAGTGTCAAGCTCTGCATATTGTGATCCTTCTTCTGGCACCCAGCCATTTACACCTCGGTGTAATTCAAGTTTTGGAATAGTTGGAGTACCCACAAGTCCACTTCTCCACGCAACATCCCATCCAAGTCCTGATGTTCCATCATTATAGATATCCCATCCAGAACCATTTGTTACAACAGGAGTTTCAAACCCGCCGTTTACAACAAGATTGTCGTCAACCTCACAGTATTCTTCTCGAGGAATTTCTTCAAAAATATTGAGGACAATAATTGTTCGATTTCGTCCCGCATTACTTTGATTGAGTACTATGTGTCCGTCAGCATTTGTATTAAAGATATTTCCATCAGCATCTTTGTTACCTGGACCATACGTTGTATTAAACCCTGAAGTAAAAAGATTATCATTGTATTCATCAACATCTTCAAATGCATCTACTGGAAGTAAAACTTGATCACTATATTTTGTAGTCCAAGTTACTGAATCATCTCCACCAGTGATTTTTTCTTCACCGTAAAAATAACTTCCAAGAGGAAGATTTGAGAATTTTGTACAATCACTATCGTTTACTTCTCCAAAAAATGCTTTTTCTGGATTAAATGCATCCGTAGTGAATACAGCATTTGATGCAATTTGTGGTTGCACATTGAATCCTTCTGTGCCTGGAGTTCCTGGAGCCTCAACCCAAGGAATCTCAAATGTATATCCTGGAACCTCACTTGGATCAGCAATAGAAACGGTATCGCCTACTTTTTTAGCGATTGCTTTACATACCGTAATAGATCCAGGTCCAGTAGGAGGTGGTGGTAACGCCACTACTTCTTCAGGCGCTTGCACGAAAGAAAAAGCTCCAAGAACTTCTTCTATAATTCCACCACCCTCTTCCTCTGATTCAGAAGTTTCTGGTTCTGTGACCATTTCTTCTGTTGCCTCCATTATTTCTTCTTGAGCTGCCGGAGCTTCTACGTCAACAGTTTGTGCAAATGCCATGTTAAATGTCATCGCGAAAACAGTAAGAAGACTCACTGACTTTGATAATATAGTTTGTACGTTCATACGATTCTTTCTACTAATAAATGATAAATTCGACATTAATAAAACACGTCAAGAACTAAATTATTATAATTAGTTATCTCGTTTAGGATTATGCTCTTTTGAGCTACCATTGTCAACATAAAAGACCCTTCAAGAGAAGGGTCTTTTATGGAGCAACTACACAGAAGCAATAACTGGAGTAACAAACATTTCTTGGTTAATATACATGAAAATCAAAACCAAGATAAGTAAGAGAACTCCATACGCAATATTTTTAGGATGCTGTTTTTGTATCGCGACAAAAATCTTAAGAATAAGAGAGAAAAGAATAATAACAAATAGAACAACATATGCTTTGTTCACAGCTTTATTAGGACTTACCAGAAGTCTTTCAAACCAATTTGTATATGTGCCGTCTTCGTTTGTTGGCACGTCTTCTGCGCCAGCAACACTACTTCCTTCGTAAAGAGGATTACTTGTTTCAGTAAAAATTTGTTCTTCTACTGGCTTTTGAGTTGGAGTAGATTCTACATCAGCAACTTTTGTTGCAGAAACTGGAGCTGGGGTTGTAGTTTTTACAGCATCTTTGTTTACATCAGAATCACCTTCTACTTCTGGGTTTGCAGTATTTACAGCAACAAGTTCTTCGGCTGGGGTTGCAGAAGGAACTGAAGCTGATTGATTATTGAGCGTAGCAGAAAGACTTGGTGACACTGGTGTTCCAAACATTTGGACCACAAATGTTGTTTTGTCTCCTTTATACATACCTTCCGCAGTGGCAATTCCGATTTCTTTATATCGATTATTCAAAATGTTTGCTCGGTGAAGCGGTGAATTCATCCATGCTTCTTGTACATCTTCTGAACGATTGAAGTTAACTGCCAGGTTTTCACCCGCATAAATATACGTATAGCCAGCTTCTTCAAACCAGTGCCACGGTGTTACACCTTCAGGACTCACGTGAGCAAAGTAACTTTTCTCTGCCATGTCATTTGCTTTCAGTTGAGCTGCTGCGATGAGTTTTTCATTCATCACAAGTTTTGTTGCACCTTGTTTTTCTCGATCTTCGTTCGCAAGGTCAACAAGAAATGCTGATTGTATTGAAGCAAGAAACTTTGAGTTTTTTATAACATATGAACCAACCACTGATGCAAAAAGGAGTACTGCAGCAAATGCAGTAACAGCGATGACAGATTTTTCTCGAAGAAAGTGTGGTTTATGGTCGTTGTCTTGGTTTGGAATAAAGTATTTTTTGAAACCTTTTTTCATGTATATATTATAACATAAATAAAATAAAAATCAAGTGCTCTCGCCTTTCGTATCTATATAGTAGCAAACTATCAAATTTTAGAAACCTTGTATTTATGAGTTAATAAGTTTTCTGGTCATCTCACCCACAATACCTGTTCCCTTTGTTAAACCAAAGGGTTTTAAAATAATGTCAGCGTGAGCTTCTTGAAAACGAATAAGTGCATCTTGAGTCCCCTTACCGAAACGCGTTGTTTCCTGTCCGAGAGAACCTGGCCCTGATACAGCAATAGTAAAACCTCGAGCGTTTAAATATTCTTGTAGAACTTTTACCTCTGCATCGTCATCACCGAGTCGTAACTCTTTCGTGATTAAATCTTTTGGTTGCTCAATTACAATTTCTTTGTCTGGTAGAGGGGCCACAGGTTCTGAATACTCTGGAGCAACCGGCGCCACAGTAACAGGAACTCGATAGTAGATGACCTCCTGCTCTTTGTTAAGTAGCACGAGTGTCGGCACATAGACAACAGACCCAAGAAAAATTGTTATTGCAGAGACCCATGCAATATTAAATTTAGTTTTTGAAAAACTTTTATTTTTCATAATAATTTGAATCTATTATACCAACACCATCACAATTGAGAGATGCTTATTTGTGGAAAACAAAAAACCCCTTTCGGGGTTTTTTGTTTTAAGGAACAAATCTTACATCATTTCTTACATCATTGGTTTATTATTTTCCGAACATGAGATCGTAGTTAGGATCGAAGATATCTGGAGTAACAACATTTGAATCTGTTGCACCAAGAACTTGTCCTGACTGTGCTTCTGCAAGCAAATTGTAGATCATTTCCATTTGTTCTGTTGTAAATGGCTTCATGTCTTTTACTTCTGTTACTTCATACATCACACCTGGATCTTCTAGATATACTGCAGGTTCTGGACAATCGATAATTGCATTGATTGTTGCTCGTGTTGTCTTATATTGCCAGCCTGTTGTGTTTGGACTAAGTGGTGGTGTCCAAGGGTCAATAACTTCTGACCAGTGGAATGCTTGGAAGTCGTGAACAGCTTGTGCTGTTGTTCTTCCGTACACACCGTCTACTGTAAGTCCTGCGTCCATGTATTCGTTAAGGAATGTTTGTAGTGCTTTGATTTCTCCACCTCTGTTTCCAAGTCGGTTGTATGTAGTGAATGCAACACATGTTGCAGCACCAAGTACTTCTCCTCTGTTACCTCGAGAACCGCCTGATGAAGAACTTCCGCCTCCACCTCCACCGCCTCCACCTCCGCCATTATCACAATCATCTTGTACTGAGATAACTCGTTCAGTTGTTTCTGTTTCTCCTGCGAATTCAACAGTGTAGGTAATTGTGTATGATCCGTTTGTAGTAAGATCAAGAGTTGGATTTGAAGCTGTTGTGATTTCAAGAGCTTCGTCATCAAGAGCTACTGTTTCTCCAAGATATTTCACAGAAAGACCTGAAAGTACATCAAAGTTTTCTGCTCCTCGTTCCACACAAGCATCGCTAATGTCGAGAACAAGATCATCATCTCCGCCTCCACCTCCGCCATTATCACAATCTTCGTCGATTGTAATTGTTCGAGTAGCAGTTGCAGTATTACCGTCAGAATCTGTTGCTGTATAGGTTACTGTGTATGTTCCTGCTGTACCGAATGTAACTACAGTAGAGCCATCGTTTGTAGTAGTTACGTTTCCTGCTCCTTCGTCATCAGTTACCGTAACCCCTGACATGAAGTCAAAAGAAGTTGCTGATGTAAGGATACACGCTCCGCCACTAATAGTAATTGTTGGATCTTCATCATCTCCGCCTCCACCGTTATCACAGTCTGCTGAGATAAAGAATGATCGAGTAACTTCTGCAATTTCTCCTGTATAAGGATCTGTGAACTTGTAGGTTACAAGATCAGGATCTTGTCCAACTTGAGTAAAGTCAATATTTTGTTCTCCAGTTACGTGCGCTACAAGATCAAGAGTGAATAGATTTCCTTCAGAATCTCGAGCAACAACTCCTGTTAAGAAATTAAAGTTTGTTGTTCCAACTTCATAACATTGATTTTCTGGAAGTGTAATTGTTGGATGTTTGTCGCCACCGCCTCCACCACAATTTTCTTTAATTAAAATTGTTCGTGTTGCAGTTACTGTCGCTCCATTACTGTCGGTTACCGAGTACTCTATCGAATGAGTACCTGATGTTCCGAAAACAATAGTGTTTGGAGTAAATGTTATTTCGCTTGTAAGGTCTCCGTCTTCTGCATCTTGTGCAGATACACCAGAAAGGAATTTATATGATTCTGCTGATGTTGGTAAACACACTTCGAGTGGGTTTACGATAATTTTTGGTGGTGTATTTTGTGGATCTTCGTCATCAACACACACTACTTCTACACTATCAAGGAATGTTCCGAAAGAATTTGGATTTCCAAGGTCAGCAAATGAAATAGTTGTTTGAGTTCCCTCCGCGTAAAATGCGAAGATTCGTGTTTGCCAGTATGGTTGTGTTAGACCAAGACCTGAAGCACTTACATCGTCATAGAGTTCACCATCAACATAGAAACCAAGTCGGTTGTCTGATTCTGGTGTACCTGGTCGCGCAGCGAAGTGATACGTTACTTTGTAGAATTGACCAGGAACAGTGTTGATTACTTGTGAGATCTTTGTCGATGCTGGTTCACCGTTAAGGTTTCCAACGTGTCCATTTTGATCTGCATCAAGTTCAGCATATTGATCTCCTGTGTGAGCATCCCAACCTGAAACATTTTCTTGGAGTTCAAGTTTTGGGGCTACGTTAGGATTAATACCATTCCATGCAACAGTCCATCCAAGGCCTGCTGTTCCATTTCCGTAAATATCCCATCCAGCGTTTGAAACTTCTGGAGTTTCAAATGAAGGGTTGGTGATAAGGTTTCGTGTAGACTCACAGAACTTTGGTGGTGTTCGTTTGTCATCAAAGATATTTACAACCACAATTGTTCGGTTTCGGCCAGCATTACTTCTATTGAGTACGATGTGTCCGTCAGCATTCGTGTTGAAGGCATTTCCGTTAGCATCGATACTACCTTTAGGGTCAGCAGCAAGATCAAGTCCTACCGTAAAAATATTGTTTCGGTATGTATCAACATCACCGAAATCATTTACTGGAAGGAGTACTTGGTCACTGTATTTTGTAGTCCATGTTACGAAGCCGTCTCCGCCCGCAATAGTTTCTTCTCCGTAGTAGTAACTTCCTAGAGTTAGGTTAGGAAATGTTTGACACATTGCATCGTTTCCATTTGAACTTGAAAGAATTTTCTTATTTGGCGCAAATGAGTTTGTTGCAAAGGTTGCATCTGGAGAGATAACTGGTTGAGAGTTAAAACCTTGTGTACCAGGTGTTGTTGGTTCATCGATCCATGGAACAGTAAAGGTGTATCCTGGAACCTCACTTGCAGATGCAAGAGTTGTTGTTCCATTTACTTGTTTTGCAATAATTTTACAAACAGTAATTGAACCTTTGTTTGTTGCGGTTGGATCAACATACTTGTCAAATTTGTTAACAAGTAGAATTTTTCCTTCAAAACCAGTAGCTGTGTTACCAGTAAGAATAAGTTTTCCATCGGCTAAATCATTTAGGCCGCCCTCGTCGAAGTATGACCAGTATTTATTTTCAAAACCAGCATCTCCGCTTACGTCTCCGTCGTTATAGTTTTCTTTCCAAAGATAGTCACCAGAGGTTTCTTCTTCGAAATACTTTGCATAGACTGTTCCACCAACAACAAGTGATGGATCGAATTCAAGTACAGTTTCATCGCACATTGCATGAAAAGCGTTTCCACCTTCATATACAAATCGCTTGTCTGCATAGTCGTCTGCAGCAAGAGTGACTGTTTTAAGACCACCTTGAATACCAAGAGTCAGAGAAAACTCTGCGCCAGGAAATTCTGCACCTTCTACTTGGTTACCATTTTCATCCAAAATAACCTTACATACGCGAACAGTCGCAGATGATTTTTTACCATCTTCAGGTTTTGTTGGTTTACCTGGTTTTTCTTCTGTTGGCTTTGTTGGTTCTTTTGAAATATCAGAAGCAGGTTTTGATTCCTCTTCTTTAATTTCTTCAGAAGGCTTTTCTTCTGTTGTAGATAAATCTACTTCAGGACCTGAAACTTCAGAATCAGATGATTCAGAACTTTCTTGGCCTGTAGATTCTTCAAAAGAAGCACCTTCTTCTTTTGTAGCCTCAGATACCTTTTCTTCAGAAGAAGATTGGGTGTCTGATGACTCAGAGACAATGTCTTCCGCGTTTACAATAAGAGGCATGACTGAGGTCGAAACCACAAATTGAAAAACAAAGAAAGAAGCAAAAATTGTCTTTGAAAGATTTTTCTTGAATTTCTTCATATAATTAAATATGTCTTTTAATAAAACTAATAAGCTTTCCTTCGTTACTAACTTATAAAGGACACATACAAAAGATTTTTGTCTCTTATATGTCTCTGAATGAACAATGCTGACCCTTATTGGTTTTTAAGTTTTAGGGTTTTATACGGGGCTTATTATACACTATATGTATCTAGTTTGTCAAGTGCCGTATTTGTAAAGCTTCACCTAGCATAGCAAAACAAGCACTTTTGTCAAAAAAGTGCTTGTTTTTATTGGGTTATTTTCTTTTTAGTTTGATAAAGAATTTATGAAATTTCGTGTTTGAGGACCAAAGAATCCTATGCCCACGGTAAGTCCGAGCGGAGTAAGAATCTTGTCCTTGTATGCCTCTTGAAATCGCACCAGTGCATCTCTTGTTTTTGAACCAAAATAATCTGTCTCTTCTCCAGATGCTCCTGGGCCAGTTTCAGAGACTTTAAATCCGCTCATGTTAAGAAACTTTTGAAGCATTACGACTTCGACATCTTGAATCTGGTACCAAAGATCTTTTGTGAATTTTGCACTATTAGTTGGTGGAACTACAGGAGCTGGAGATGTCGGAGTGTTTACGACAACCGTTTTTGGAGTAGAGCCACTACTATTTGGACCAGATGAAGCTTCAGGGCTATCAGATTGATTATTACTTGAAGAATCACCAAAGAGACCGAAGACTGAGAACGAGGATGTTTGACAGGTTACTGTTCCACCGACACCATTGATCACCACAGAACATGATGAAAGTTGTCTCCAACCAGCGCCATCTTCATAGTGCCAAATTTTGAGTGTGTTTGGATCAATACCCACAATATCAGTATTGTTGTAATCAATGGACACACTGACTGATTTATCGAACGAAGTGATTTCAGTAGTTGCGTCTTCAATGGCGTTAAGTACGTACGAACCCCCAACCCAGACCTTGCCTTCTGGCTTCGAAATTTCTTCTTTTACCTCCTCTCGAGAAACTTTGAGCGCTTGGATAGCAAGCTCTTTACCGGCAACAACCGCTGGTGGAACCACGACAGAGATTCCCCTTCCAGATTCTTTTGCATTAACCGTAACACCAGTACTTACGGTTGCTTGACCTTTTTCAGCTACAATAACTGTTGCGTCTCCCTTACATCCTTTTGTAGTAAATTCCCCTGATGTACTTTCAATACCGTTTTCTGAGGCATCAAATGACGCGACTTTATAGACATATGCCGTACATGGTACAAGATTTGTGAGAGAAACAGTGTGTCCGGTCACCCTTGGGGTTGTATTCATTTTCTCAGTCATGTAACCCATATTGTCTGTTGCTCCATAGTAGACTTGTGATGAAGCAGATTTTGATGTACCCCATGTAATCTGAGCACTTGTACTTGTTATCGAAACAGATGGTGCATCAGAGAATGAAAGTTCGCCATCGTCTCCACCTCCTCCATTACTAGAAGTTGTTATGCTTCGCTCTTCAGAAAGGTCACTATCACCTTCATTATATTTCACATACATGTGAACTAAATATTCTGTTCCACTTTTTAGACCCTCAATAGTATATTCGTTTTTATCCGATCCAACATATTCTTCAGTATAATTTTCATTAATAGGTTGTTTATAACGGATAACATATCCTTGGAGCTCCTTTGTATCACCAGTAGGTGGTGTCCAGCTGAGCATTATCGAGGAAGACTCAGCAGAGACTTGAAAATCTGTCACACCAGGAAATTCACTGTCGCCCCCACCATCTTTTTCATCTGGTTTGACTTGTATTTCCTCGCTAAACTCACTATCGCCGAATTCATTACGGGCGGCAACTGAAAAAGTGTATATGAGTCCGTTTGTAAGCCCTACAACCTTGTATTCAGTCGCAGATCCTTCTGATTGGACAACCTGCGGGTCTTTTCCGTCTTGATCGGCAACTTTTATTAAATAAGAACTAATTGGAGCGTCATTGCTTTCAGGGGCAATCCATATCAGAGTAACATCTTCGTCGCCCGACTCACCTTCTAAGCCAGAAGGTATCCCTGGAGCATCTTTCTGATAAATAATAGCTGGGTAGATAAAAAAACCGATCACGCCAATAATTGCAAGTAATAGAAAAGCACTGAGAAGATTTTTTGGGGAAGTTCCCTGGGTATTTCTTTGACTCATAGAGTTTATAAAAAATAACTAATAAAAAATTTACTTAGAAAAAGTATAGCACTATTTATTAGATACCCTGTCAACAAAGTTGTGGATAGTATTTACTTAGATACGAATGTAATTTCTACAATTTCTGGCGTATTAAATAGTCTAAATGGTGGTCCGGCTGTTCCAACCCCACTTGTAGTAAGTACTTGTAGATCAGCATAAGTATGTAGTCCGTAATGATAATTACCGTAGATTGCTTTTGTAATGTAGTTCAGTGGCCAAAATTGCCCTTTATGAGTATGTCCTGAGAACATAAGATCAATATTTTCTGCATTAGCAATATCTAAAAAGGTAGGAGGATGGCTAATCAAGATGGCTGGTAGAGCTTGGTCAAGCTGCATATTTTTAAGGACATTAGAGACTTCGCTTTCTTGTCCTTTAGCACGATACAAAATACCTGCAATTTGTACGCCATTGTGCGTGAGGACGCTATCCTCAAGAATGGTAAAGCCCCCTTCTTGGGTTGCTTGTAGAAACTTTCTGTAGTCACCATATTCCTCATGATTTCCTGGTGCATAAAAGACAGGCGTTGTAAGAGACAAATCTTTCCAAGCTTCTGTGAGCGAGTCTGTTGTAACATTTGGACCATCAAAAAGATCTCCTGCGATAAAAACCATGTCAGGATTTTCCTGCAACATAACGCGCACGAGTCTTCGTGCAGCTTTAGTATGATTTACTAAACCATAATGCGAATCAGAAAATAGAATGGCTTTTTTACCCTGCCATTCTGGTGGTAGGTTTTCTAGAGCAACTTGATGTGACACTTTTGTAATGGTTCGAGCCTGCAAAAGACCTATTGTAGGCAATATAAGTACAATAATTAAAACAACTTTAGAAAGATATACTGACATTGACGCGCCAACCATGGTGTAAAGACTGAACAAGAAGCCAAGCACGAGTGCACCAAGAAGTAAATAAAATGCAAAGCCAGCGCCAACATTCACAATCGTATACAGCCACTTTACAAAAAGGGCCTCAGATACTCGACTCAGCACATTTACAAGAATAAAAAGGAGTGGAAAAACAACACCTGCGATTTTAACACCGTAGGAAAGTTGTACACTCATTGGAAACACTTTCGTATAGACATATGAAGTAAAAAACGAAAGCCCGAGCGCAAGCGTGCCAAAAGAAAGAAGAAAAATAATTGTTTGTTTTGTCATAGAGAAATAGTAACACAAATAAAAAGAAGCCCGCATGGAAAAGAAAACACCCGTTAAGGCATTTCCTTACGGGTGGTTATTTTTTCTTCTGTGACACATTGAATGTATGAGTACCCCTTATGGGAACATCACTGGGCTTGATCTTCTTCTCTTGAAGAAAATCAAGTAAGTTCTGCAGGGTTATATCACCCGAAAACTCATGATTGACCCCAAGAAGAAAAGAGTTCTCCTCTCTCGTGCTCTTTTGGAAAAAGAACATACTTTTTTGAGATCCTTTTGCCATGTGCATTTCTTATTTCCGATGAGCATTCACCGCAGCGATGATGAGCTCTGCCGTCGGCTTGTCTTTGACTTCAACTACAACATCTCCGAAGCAGTCTAGTACAGCAAAACTAGATCGACCCATTCCTTGATCATGAGATCCAAGCTCCCATGGTGTAGGTAGAGGAGTGAAGCAACCCTTCCTCTCCAAAGATTCCATACTTTCTGTGAGAGTTCCTCCTTCAAGTTCCAATGCTTCTTGAAGAGGTGGACGCCTTGCATTAAGATACGATGCTGGTGCTGATAATTGTGGCATGTGCTTGTTATTTTCTTTATTGAATATATTACAATATTTTTTATTTATGTCAAGAATAACCATTTACCAAAAAGAAAAACCAGAACTAAATCTGGCTTCCCTAATTTGTGGAGCACAAAAATGTTTTGACGAAACAAATGGTGGATGAGTTAGTGAGATTGAGGGAGATTTTGGAGTAAAAGAAAACCCGCCATTGCGACGGGCTTTCCGTACAAGGGCGGGCTTGATCAGATACGGAACTGATGTTCTGGTCCGACAACAATCATTGCGGTCAAGTTACCTTGCTGCATGGGTGCAAGCCATTTCTGACTGAAATAGGTGTCTGCCGCTCCTGCCAAATAGAGTTGGTGGACTTTGAGATCTTGTTCACTCCGGAATTCAAGCCGATAGCAGAGTTTCTTCAAAGGATCTGTCATATCGATGGTGAGACCACAGATACCTTCGGCACGTTCTTCACTGCTGATCTTTTTCAAAAAGTCGTCCCTCATCCAGGTTCTGAATTCTTCTACCAACCCAGGGATCATCGTGAACGTGGCGGTCATATAGATTTTCATTGCAGGAGGTTTTGATTGGTACTTAGTTTCTAAATATACAATAGCATAGATTATATAAAAAGTCAAGATTAATCTTGAAACAAAAAGAAAAACCAGACACATTGTCTGGCTTCCCTATTCTGTGGAGCAGGAGAATATTTTGACGAAACAAATGGTAGATGAACTGGTGAGATTGAGAGAGATTTTGGGGTAAAAAAGAAAGACCCGCGAAGGACCTTTCCTTTGCGGGCTTTAGCACTGATATTACTTCAGAAACTCCAGACCAAAATGCTCCAACGCTTCATCCAAAGCGTACATACTTTTCTTACCAAAGGTCCGAAGTTTCGCCACATTCTCACGTGGCATTTGAATCAGATCACCGAGGGTTTTTATACCTTCAGCTATTAAACGCTCTTTTTGAGTCCCCCTGAAATCGAGTTCAGTGATTGGAATATCCAGTACGGAAGTTTTGTCTCGTGAACTCCAGAAGCCACCGATGTGTGGGTTGAATGGATACACGAAACATTCGACATTTTTGGTCTTTGGGAATAATTGTTTGAATACTTTTCCAACCCTAAACGCAAGTGTTTGAATCACTTCGCGAGTCCGCTCCTCTCGCTCAAAGAGACCTGTAATCTCAACAATAATATCTAAACCAAGTCCGTAGGACATACTATCTGGAGGGAACAGGACTGTCACATCCTCTTCACCCTTTAAAGCAAGTACTTTAACGGAGCAGGCTGCACCAATAATACACTGACGGAGATGTTGGAGGGTATCTTCTGATGACACCGGCAGGCACCATACTTTTATTACGGGCATTTGGAGCGGTTTTTGATTTATGTAGATGTTCGTCTAATTTTAAGTTACATTTTTAGATAGGGCCTGTCAACAAAAAGAAAAACCAGAGATTACTCTGGCTTCCCTAATTTGTGGACCTAAGGAGATTCGAACTCCTGACCTTTCGCTTGCAAAGCGACTGCTCTACCAACTGAGCTATAGGCCCAAACAAAACAATTCTACCTGGTTTTTACTTTTTTGCAACTTGAAAACTTTCTTGACTTTAACGAACAATATTGTTAATACAAAAGAAAAACACCATCATGATCGTTCACAACCTAGATCTTTGGAAATACATTAAGGAAAACAAGGATGCACTTGTGCCCACAGAGTATTGGCCGTATAAAACCGGCCCAGTTGGATCATCCATCGTTGCAACTGAAGATGACCATAGCGGTGGAAAATCCGGAGAAGTAACAAGGCTCGTAAAAGAGCTACATGCGAAAACACGAGAAACTGCTGGGTTACCAATAGACAACAAGACAGCTGTTATGTGCATAGTTTCCCCAGCAGAGGGCGTTGGGCTTCCTGTGTATTTTGTGATGTTTGATCTGACGTACACGATTTGCACTGAAATTCAATCAGACCATAAGGAACCCATACTCATTCGTGAATATCTTAAAGAATAAAGCTCTAGTCTCGCACACGCGAGACTTTTATTTTTTATACCGAAAACAATCCGTCGTATGATCATTCACCATGCCGGAAGCCTGCATGAATGCGTAACAAATAGTTGGACCCACAAATTTAAAACCTCTCTTTTTCAAATCTTTTGACATGGCTTCGGCCTCTTTTGTTTTTACCGGTATATCCTTTGGGCTTTTCCATTTGTTTACGATTGGTTTACCAGATACAAACTGCCAGATATAGGTATGGAAATTTCCAAACTCTTTTTGCACCTCTAGAAACTTTTGTGCATTGATTTTTGTGCCATGAATTTTTAGTTTGTTTCTGATAATACTAGCGTCTGTCATGAGCGTACGAAGCTTTTTTGCATCATATACAGCAATTTTTTTATAGTTAAAGTTATCAAACGCTTTTGCAAAATTCTTTCGTTTATGAAGAATAGTTTTCCAAGAAAGCCCGGCTTGAAAAGCATCGAGCACAAGAAATTCAAATAGTTTTTTGTCGTCGTACAAAGGAACTCCCCACTCTTCATCGTGATAGTTCTGCATGAGAACATCAGCACCAGGCCAAGCACATCGTTTCATATTTTATTCTGTAAAATCTCTCTGTAGCCTACGTTTAATAAGATGGTCAATCCAAATATGATCAGGGCAACCAATTTCAGACATCATTGATGGCAGTATTTCTTTGTCTCCTAAAATTGGCTGACTGTCAACTTCGATAACGTAGATACCACCTTTTGGTGACAAAATTAAATTTGCGGTTGAATAGTCACTTAGATTAAATTCTTTGTGAAGCGTTTTCATAATATCAGTAATTGCATCTTTGTGCTCAGCAAGCTTTTTATCAAGCATCCGAAGTGCATGCTTTTTATTGAATCGAGTTTCATAATCAAGAATCTTTCCTGGTTTTTGTATTTCAAATGGCGGGAGAACATATTCTTCTTGTCCACGAAGACCATTCATAATTCCTGAAACTACTTCGGTACCATCGATAAATTCTTCAACAATAATTTCATCAAAACGATCTGCTAAATCATTTAGGAGATAGATAAGTTCAGTAAATGTTGTTACAAGATAGGTAAATGTAGAAGCAGATCCGAGTACCGGCTTTACAACCCATGGTGGATGAATTTTCCTAAAAATCTCCATCGCCTTTTTTCTTAAAAACCCAAGCTGCTCTTTCTCATCTTCCATCTTGAGCAATCCTTGAAGAATAAAATATTTTGGAGTTTTGAGTCCAATGTCTTCAAGACGTTCTTTTTTCTTTTTTTTGTTTGCGGTTAGCGAAGAAGAAAAGGGATCGGAGCCAACATACGGCACACCAAGTTCATCCAAGAAATCTTGGAGCTTGCCGTCCTCACCATACACACCATAGAGTGTATTAAAAACCACGTCTACATGGTTTTTAAGATCGCGAGGTTCCATAGTAATACCCTGCTTGTGCCACGTGCCGTCTTTGGTAATCAGAATATCAACAGGTTGGTACCGCTCTTTAGAAATATTGTTAAGAATATATGAGCCAGCAGCAAGTGATATATAGTACTCGGGAGTAATACCACCTCGAATAACCCCCACACGAATTTTCCCGTTTGATTCCATCCCGCTAGAGGTAGGTCGCGGTCTCCCGACGACTTACTATAATTAAGTTTATAATTTTATCGAAATTCTTATCCATATTTTATATACCCATAAGTGACCGTGGTCTCTAACGGGATCCATGTTCTCTATTTTACATGAAGTTAGTATTTTCTTTAAAGAAAGATGTTAATTTATTTCTTCCCAAGAAACTTCTTCCCTCTCAAATCTTTATGATAGTTAATTGAAAATCGGTGCGCCTCTGAGTTAGCTAGGACGATAGCATCTTCCCTACCTTTAATATAATCTTTACCACCCAAAAGCGCTTTTGGCTTGTGGTGTTCATTTTTAACAACAGCAACAACTGGGATCACCGCACCAATTTCATTTAAAATTTTTTCTGCTGTACGCTTTTGAGCCAGTGAACCATCAACCACAATCATATTGGGATACAGCCATTCTGTGTGTGCAAAACGTCGAAGAAGCATTTCGCGGAGCGCTCCAACATCGTTCGACGAAGTGAAACCTTTGATCTTAAATTTCCTATATTCTGATTTTTCAGCACTGCCATTATTAACCACAGTCATTACACCGACCATTTCCTTTCCTCCTGTATGAGAAACGTCGTATGCTTCGATACGAAACAGCTTTTCTCTGTTTTCTGTATTTTCTTTTTTAATCAGCGAAACATCTTTAATATGATTGAGCGCAAAGATTTTCTTTTTTATAATATCGGCTTGTTCAAATTGCTCTTTTTTTGCAAGCTGCATCATCTCACGTTCAAGTCTTTTTACAATTTCTCTTTTCTTACCCTTAAAGAAAAGAATAATATTTTCAATATTCTCTTCGTAGGCATGTTTAAAATCTTTTTGAGATGAATCTGGCGCAAGTCCAATTTGACGATAAAATTCTTTTTGATCCTTCTTGAGTGAATTATCATCTTGGAATGGAAAAATACGACGAATAATCCGTAATGCTTCACGGATCATCATACCATTTGGAAAGGGGCCAAATGTTGCTCTTGTTTGTATATTGCTTTTCTCTAGTTCACGTTCGCGAAGAGCAAGAACTCTTGATACTTCTCCGTTCTCTCGATCTTCTTTGGTGATCACAACCAAGTAAAAACTTTTGTTATCTTTTTCTCGAGTGTTTGCTGTAGGCTGATGCTTCTTGATCAAATTTGCCTCAAGAATGAGTGCCTCAAGTACAGAGTCAGTCTCATAGAAGTCGAGAGTTTCTGACTTAGTCACCATATCAAGAATCATTGGTCCTCGAGTGTTGAGTAAGTCATTTCCAAAATAACTCTTTACCCGATCTTTAAGAGATGTTGCTTTTCCAATATACAAAATCTTCCCCTTTTCTTTAAAAAGGTATACACCAGGATTATCTGGAAGTTTTGGTAAATCTTGACTTTTCACAAGATCAATATAGCATTATGGAAAGAAAAATAAAAAGCTTATTATCATGGAAAACAAAAATGAGAGACCAACATCCAGATTACTTTTCCCTACTATTGGACTGCTCATATTCTTGGCCCTCTTTCTTGGTAGCTATTTAAATAAGGAGCGCAGGCGCAACAATACAGAAACAAAAGATGTATTGAATTCTGGGCAAAGCAAATAAACCAAGCACCCAACGAAATGTTGGGTTTTATTTTATAGAGTAAAAATCTCATTCTTGACTTTTTATATTATTTGTGATATTATATAATTAAACAAACACAGCCATGAACGGACTTGAGAAACTTGCCCTGTATAGGCTGAAAGAAATGCTGAACAATAGCCCTTCGGACAAAACCCTTTCGAAGATCAACGAACTTCCCTCTGCAGACTTCACCGAAGAAGACAAGGTGGAACTCAGGGGACACCTCGTCAAGATGATGGAGGAAAAGATCGAGATGCTGAAGAAGGAAATCAAAGGCTAAGCGCCCTTGATGAGAAGCCAGACCCTTGGGGTCTGGCTTCTTTCTTTATAACCTAAAGTAGTTTTTAAAAGGCTCACCGGAGGCGCTTGTTTACAGGAGCGCCGAGGTGGAAGAAAATACACCTTTTGAAGAGGTGTATTATTCTGGTCTTTTAAAAATTATTTTGAAACTTTTTTCATTGCTCGTTTTGTTTTGATGAGTGTTTTTCGAAGATAGGTTCCTGTATGAGATTTTTCATTGTCAGCAACTTCTTCAGGTGTACCCTTTGCCATAATCTTTCCACCATTTTCCCCTCCTTCAGGACCAAGGTCAACAATATAGTCAACCACTTTAATCAGGTCGAGGTTGTGTTCAATCACCACAACCGTGTTTCCTTTTTGCACAAGTTTGTCTAATACATGAATAAGATTGGCCACGTCATCGTAGTGAAGCCCGACCGTTGGCTCATCAAGCAAGTAGATGGTTCGCTCTGTCATTGGACGATAGAGCTCTGAAGAGATTTTTACACGCTGTGCTTCCCCACCAGAAAGCGTTGTAGCTGGCTGACCAATTTCAACATACGCAAGACCTACATCAGAAAGTGTTTTGAGTCGGTCGTAAATCGCAGGGATGTCGTTAAAGAATTCCAATCCTTCTTCGACGGTCATACGTAAAACATCGTACACGTTTTTACCTTTGTATTTTACTTTCAGAGTTTCTTTGTCGAATCGTTTTCCATTACAGACATCACACGTTACATAGACGGTTGGTAAAAAGTGCATTTCAACTGCTTGGAGACCTTTTCCTTCGCACGCCTCACAACGACCACCTTTCACATTAAAAGAAAATCGATTTGCTTTCCATCCCCGGAAACGTGCTTCATCAGTTGCAGCAAACATGTCACGGATATGCCCCCATGCACCTGTGTAGGTGGCAATATTTGACCTCGGCGTCCTTCCGATTGGAGACTGGTCGATCAAAATTGAACGTGAAATATTTTCTGTACCAGAAAATTCTGCACAGTTAAATGTTTTTGCACTTCGATATTTTCTCTCAAAACGTGCTTGTAAATTTTTATACAACACTTCATAAAGAAAAGAAGATTTACCAGAGCCAGAGACTCCTGTGATAGCTGTCATTCTTCCAAGTGGAATTTCAACATTAATGTTTTTGAGGTTAAAAACTTTTGCCCCTTTAATGCGTATCCAGCCTTTATTACTGTCTCTTCTATTTTCTGGAAGCGGAATAATTTCTTCTTCTCGCAAATACGCAAGGGTTCGTGAACCCGACTTATTTTCTTTGCCCGACAAAAGTGTTGTGAGATAGTCAGCAACTACAATTTCACCACCGTGCACTCCGGCTTTTGGTCCAATATCGACAATAAAATCAGAGGCGTAGATAGTATCTTCGTCGTGTTCAACGACAATAATCGTATTACCAAGATCACGCAGGTCTTCAAGTGTTTTAATCAAACGGTCATTATCTCGTTGATGCAAACCAATAGTTGGTTCATCGAGCACATACAGAGCTCCTACGAGACGAGAGCCAAGCTGTGAAGCAAGACGAATTCTTTGCGCTTCGCCACCTGAGAGTGTGCTGGCTTTTCGATCGAGCGTGAGATAGTCGAGACCAACGTTTAACATAAATTTAAGACGGTCTTCTATCTCTTTAAGAACTGACACTGAGATTTCTTTTTCTTTTTTCGTAAGCTTGAGCTTGGTGATAAATTCATACGCTTCTTCGATAGATTGGTCGGTGAATTTTACAACGTTCATTCCTTTATCTCGATCGCCCAAAAAGACGTTCAAAGCCTCTTCACGAAGACGAGCCCCATGACATGTGTCACATGGTTCATCGCCAAAGAAATTTTTTGTACCCAGACCATTACACGCAGGACACGCACCGTATGGTGAATTAAACGAAAAGAGACGTGGTTCAATTTCAGGAAATGTATATCCATCATCAGGACAAATAAGTTTTGCCGACATGAGAATATTTTCTATATCCTCTGTTTTGTTATGAAAATCTGAAACAACAACTCGCACAAATCCATCAGACTCTGTAATTGCTCGCTCGATAGCTTCAGCAAGCCTCATGTCGAAATCTTCACTACTGGTGAGTGCTTCATTAAATGAAAAAGAGTCCACGAGCAGATCGATGTCGTGTTTTTTATTTTTTGAGAGCGCAATAGAATCTCGTAAACTTTTTATTTCTCCATCGACTCGCACTTTTGCATATCCTTTACCGAGAAAATCATAGAGCATTTGGTAGTATTCACCTTTTCTCCCTCGCACTACCGGAGAAAAAATATGGACTGAATCTTCAGTGTACTCAACGCCCATGATCTCTTTCTTATTTGGAGAATGCTTCAGGGCTCTAATTTTGGTTTTTACCAGTTCTGCAATTTCTTGATTTGAGAGTTTTTTAATTTCTTTGCCAGAAATTGGAGAGTATGGTCGACCAATACGTGCGTATAAGACACGAAGATAGTCGTAAATCTCGGTGATGGTTGCTACTGTTGAACGCGGATTGTTTGAACGAGATTTTTGATCAATTGATATCGCTGGTGACAAACCGGTAATTTCGTCGACATCTGGTTTTGGCATTTGAGAAAGAAATTGACGTGCATACGAAGAAAGAGATTCAACGTATCGACGTTGACCTTCAGCAAAAATAGTATCGAACGCCAGCGATGATTTTCCTGAACCAGACAAACCAGTAAAGACCACCATCTTATTTCGTGGCATAGAAACACTTACATTTTTAAGATTGTGAGTTTTTGCGCCCTTTACCACAATCTCTCCAGCATCAAATTCTTGTTTTTTAGACATATACCATAAATTCCCCCGCCGACGTACTTTGGGGTTTATAGGGTCATTATAGCACACAACAAACAACTTTCATATCCCCACTTGTCAATAGTTTGGTTATGAGATATACTCTGTTTCCGTTAGTTCTTTACACACAAACCAAACACAAACTGCATGACACAAAATGAGTGGGATGTTGCGAGTACAATTGACTTGATCAGCCTTGTCGGCCTCGTAGTCATTTTACCCGTAACAGTGCTTTGGGTGGTCACCACAAGCTCGAAAAGAGTGGAGGCTCGGATCACCAGAGGAAGGAGGCTGTTGATGAGGGTGAAGTCATTATTCACCGACATGCGAGAATCGCTTCTTGCAGCCATTGGCAATAACCCAAAATTCCGTGTACGAAATGAAGCTTGATATGGTTCTCACCTGCAGCTTCATCGTGGTAATGGGAATAGCCACATGGGGATACAAGAAGAAGAGCGAGAACCCTGATGGGTTCTGGAGTAAAACCTGGGATAGAGCTTTGGGCTTCAAGCTCAAGTTCTTAAGTCGGTCACGCTAAGGCGGCGTGAGCAAAACCTTTGTGTAAGCCTCATTGGAGGATGCGTGCAGATGTTGTTGTGCCAAGGCACAACAAAAAAGGCCATCGCGGGAGCGATGGCCTTTTCTTTTTGCACTATGACTCTATATTTTTTTCTTTCAGCACTTTTATCTCATCTCGAAGTATTGCAGCAATTTCAAAATCAAGCTCTTTCACTGCTTCATTCATTTGCTTTTCTTTGAGCTTAATTAACTTCTTTGGATTTTTTGCAAAAATCTTTTCATCAATCTCAAGCTCTTTCTTCACTGCTTTTTCATGAGCAGAATCCATTGCCTCTGTAATATCTTTTATTTTTTTGATAATTGTTTTTGGAGTAATGTTGTGTTGTTTATTGTACGCTTCTTGAACACCACGACGTCTATTTGTTTCATCGATAGCCTTTTTCATTGAACCCGTTATCGAGTCTGCATATAAAATAACCCGGCCATTCACATTTCGAGCTGCACGGCCAATCGTTTGAATCAGTGAGGTTTCTGAACGGAGAAAGCCTTCTTTGTCAGCATCAAGAATACCGATAAGTGATACTTCAGGTAAATCGAGCCCTTCCCGCAAAAGATTAACTCCAACTAAAATATCAAACTCTCCTTTTCTAAACTGGGTGAGTATTTTAATTCGTTCGATTGTTTTAATATCAGAGTGCACATATTCTGCCTTAATACCTTCATTCTTTAAATACTCTGACAAATCTTCAGCCATTTTCTTTGTAAGCGTCGTTGCAATCACTCTGCCACCTTTTTTAATTTCAGTAATTGCTTCATCAATAAAGTCATGGACTTGGCCCTTATACTTCGCACCTTCAATAACAGGTCTTACTTCAAGCTGTGGGTCAATGAGGCCGGTCGGACGAACGATTTGCTCAACAATTTGTTCACTCATTTCTTTTTCTCTGTCGCTTGGTGTTGCTGAGACATACAATACTTGATGAACACGCGTATCAAACTCTTCATAGCGAAGTGGTCTGTTGTCTTTTGCAGATGGTAATCGGAAACCAAACTCAACCAAGTTTTGCTTTCGAGATGCATCACCGGCATACATTGCAGAAAGTTGCGGAAGTGTTACGTGGGATTCATCAATCACCGTGAGAAATTCCGGTTTACCATTTTTATCGTGTGGGAAATATGAAAGAAGTGTTTCTGGAGCTTCTCCAGGAGATTTACCAGAAAGGTGCCGTGAATAGTTTTCAATACCAGAACAATAACCAACCTCTTTAATCAGGGCAAGGTCATAACGTGTTCTTCGCTTAAGCCGTTCTGCTTCAAGAATTTTACCGCCAGCTTCTAACACTTTAAGTTGATCTTTTAATTCAGCTTCGATTGAAGCAATAGCTTTTTCTTTTTTGTCGTCGTTCGTTAAAAAGTGTTTTGCTGGGAAGATAAAAATATGTTCTGGTTTTTCCTCGATTTTTGAAGATACTGGATCAATTTTAAATATTTCAGAAATACTATTGCCAGAAAAATTTAACCGATACATATAATTTTCTGAAATAGGCATCACCTCAACCATGTTCCCAATAACTCGAAATTGACCAGAAATAAGATCAGCATTTGTTCGTTCATAGTGAATACTGATCAAACGACGCATCAACTCGCTTCGTCCTATTTCACTACCAACTTGTAACATTAGGTTGCTTTGCTTGTATTCTTCGGGAGAACCAAGGCCGTAGATAGCAGACACCGACGCAACAATAATCACATCGTCCCGTGTTAACAATGATTGGGTTGATGCGTGACGAAGACGATCAATTTCTTCGTTAATCTTTGCATCTTTTTCAATATACGTATCACTCGCGGCAATATACGCTTCTGGCTGATAGTAGTCATAGTATGAAACAAAATAGTGCACTGCATTATCAGGGAAAAATTCTTTAAACTCTTGCGCAAGCTGGGCGGCAAGGGTTTTGTTGTGAGCAAGCACCAGTGTTGGCTTTTGAACTTTTTCAATAACATTCGCAACGGTAAATGTCTTCCCCGACCCTGTCACTCCAAGAAGCGTTTGTTTTCTGAGTCCGTCGTTAAGTCCACCAACAAGCTTTTTTATAGCTTCTGGCTGATCTCCTGCTGGTTTGTATTCACTATGGAGTTTAAATTTACCCATGTGATTCAATTATACGAATTTTTTATAACTTGACTACAAAATATGAAAATAGTACTATTTTTGAAAAGTGAAAAATGAACAAAGATAATAAATCCCCAGATAACAACAAGAACAACGAAAAATGTTCCTCTGCAACAGACTCTTCCTTGTCAGGAAGAACATCAAGCAGTGAATCGGGTTCTGGACTAGGACGGTCTTCTGATCCCTATGCACACATGAGGAATGATATCGGCCAGATAGATATGGGCCGTCCCATGTCTGCAGGTGAGAAAGCCTACTACAGGCGTCTCAGATAACATCGGAAAACAAGACACCCTGAGGTTACACAACTTCAGGAAGAGAATCCCTTAATTGGGGTTCTTTTTTATTTTAAATACTTTTTTAAAAATTCGTCTTTAAACTCATCAAATCTATCCTCTAACATAGCTTCGCGAATCTGCTTCACAAAATTCACAATAAAGTAGACGTTGTGGACTGACGCAAGTGTATTCGCGAGAATTTCTTTTGCATGAAAAAGGTGTGCGAGATACGCTTTTGTGTAGTGTTTACAAGTGTAGCAGGAGCACCCCTCTTCTATCGGTGAAAAATCTGTCCGAAATTTTGAATTGGTAATATTGATACCACCCTGCTTTGTATACAACGTTCCATTACGAGCAATACGTGTTGGAGCAACGCAGTCGAAAAGGTCACAGCCATTTTGAACTGCTTCTAAAATATCGAGCGGATCACCAATTCCCAACAGATGTCGTGGTTTATTTTCTGGCAGACTTTCGTTTACCCACGCCACAGCAGTACCCATATCATCTTTATCAAAACTTCCTCCAATACCAAAACCATCGAACATACTTCCCTGTTCAGTTTTCATTTCTCCTAACACTCGCGCAGATTCTTTTCGCAGATCTTCATGTCGCCCACCCTGCACAACACCAAACAACGCCTGTTTGTTTTCTGGATCAAGTTTTTCGTGAGCAAGAAGACTTCTGAGTGCCCAACGATGCGTTCTTTCCATTGCTTCTTTTTGGTATTCGTGACTTGCTTGAGGGCTCGTACATTCATCAAAAGCAAAAATCATATCTGCTCCGAGATCCCACTGAACCTGCATCGATGATTCTGGAGTAAACCTGTGTTGACTTCCATCGATGTGAGATTTAAACGTAACACCTTCTTCGTCAATTTTTGCAAGCTTACTGGTATTCCCCGTTCCACCATCTTCTGGTTTTTTCTTTTCGTCTCCTGCTTTTGCAACTTTACTCACATGTTCTCCAAAAGCAGCTCCGAGAGAAAAAACTTGGAATCCACCCGAGTCGGTCATGGTTGGACCATTCCAACTCATAAATTTTGCAAACCCTCCAGCCTTTGCAACAAGATCAGAACCCGGTTGAAGATAGAGGTGATACGTGTTAGCAAGCACCACTTGTGCACCAAGACTTTCGAGCATTTCAGGTGTCATGGCCTTCACCGTAGCTTTCGTGCCAACCACAACAAACGATGGAGTTTCTATGTCTCCGTGCGGGGTATGTATAACTCCCGCTCGACCAAGTTTCCCTTCGAGCTTCTTTTCAATTTTAAAACTAAAATTTTCCATAAAATTATTCTAGACTTTTTCGCACCGTCACCCACTTTAATTCTTGAATATTTGCAGCACTTCTAAACAACACTTTTTTATACGAATCTCGTGGATCAAACAATACATTTTCGACAATTCCTACAATGTAGTTGTTAATACTTGGATAGAGAAATATTTCTCCAACTTCGACTGGCAATTCTCGAGGAAATGCAATTTCAAAATCCCCAGCCCCACGACCTTTTGCATTAAAATATCTTCCGGTGGTACCAAGCGTTACCTGAGAAATATAACCAGGAGAAGAATAAAGGATAACTTTTGAAGAATACGTGTCAACACTTTCAATTTCACCGATCACCACATTACCAAGCGCAAACACCAAGTCTTCAGCTTTCACGCCGTCTTTAGAGCCAATATCAATAACAAGTGTTCCATACGGAGAATGGTTTGGTTTCGAAAGTATGGTTGCAACGACATTATTTTCGCCGGTGCTTCGTAAGAAAATCTCTTTCAATGCTTCATTTTCTTTTTCAAGAAGTGATGCCTGCATCAACTCAATCTGACTCTCTTGTAATTTATTTTTGAGCATTTCATTCTGACCAATCAAATCCTTTTTTGAGGTAAATACTTCTTTCAAAAAAACATCGGTAAATGCAAGTTCTGTTTTCCAAATAGGGGTAACAGCGCGAGCAAACATATTTGCAAGACCAGTGAGTTTCCCGGCACGAAACATAAAAAAAAGAATAACAAGCAAAATAACCACTACAACGGTATAGTATGTTTTTTTATATCGCTTATCTTGGCGGTAAGTCATATTGTGTATCGATTAATACCTCCTTATACTTTTCAAGATTTTCCAAGATAACACCAGTACCCCGAGCAACAGCCGTCAGAGGATCTTCTGAAATATGAACCGGCATTTTAATATTTTTCTGAATAAGTTCTGGTAAGCCCTTAATAAGAGATCCGCCACCCGTAAGTACAATTCCCCGATGCATCACATCAGACAATATTTCTGGTGGTGTTGATTCAAGAACTTCTCGGATACCTTCAACAAGTGTATTGATTGAACTCGAAATAGCTTCACGAATATCACTATCAGTAACAATAACTTGTCGTGGAAGACCAGTTACCAAGTCGCGCCCGCGAACTTCTATCTCTACCGGTTCTTCGAGGGGTAACACTGAGCCAATCGCAATTTTAATATTTTCTCCCGTTTTCTCACCAATTAAAAGTTTAAACTCGTTTCGGAAATAGGTCATGATGTCGACGTTCAATTTGTCACCAGCAACAATAAGATTTTTTGACTGCACAATACCGCCAAGAGAAATAATCGCGATGTCGGTTGTTCCCCCACCAATATCAACAATCATCGAACCCACTGGATCATGAATGGGGAGCCTAATACCAACCGCTGCTGCGGTTGGCTCTTCAACAACATAGACCTCGCGCGCACCCGCATTTTTTGCAGCGTCATACACAGCACGAACTTCAACAGAGGTAATCCCTGATGGGACACCGATCACCACACGTGGACGAAAAAACTTTGGTGACATTTTCTCAACCTTACCAAGAAGATATGCAAGCATTTCTTCGGTGACTTCAAAATCAGAAACAACACCATCGACAAGAGGGCGCACAGCTTCAATGTGCGGCGGTGTACGTCCGAGCATTTGTTTTGCTTCGGCGCCAATAGCAACAATTTGAGCGGTTTTTTTATTAACGGCAACCACTGATGGCTCAGACAAAACAATACCCTTTCCTTTCAGGTATACAAGTGTGTTGGCTGTTCCTAAATCAATACCAATATCATTAGAAAATAATTTATACAGTTTGGAAAACATAATCTTTCAGTTCTTTAACAAGCTCTTCCATTCCAAGCATTCTACCCTTTTCCTCTGTTCGTCTTTTTATTTCATATCCTCCTTCTTCAATACTTCTCTTGCTGATAACAACTCGAACAGGAATACCGAGTAAATCACTGTCAGCAAATTTTTCTCCAGCGGTCATGTCTCGATCATCAAAAAGCACTTCTATGTTTTCTGCTTTGAGTTTTTCATAGAGCTCATTTGCTTTGTCATGCTCTCCAAGAGAAACAACGTGCACATGAAATGGGGCAACTTCTTTTGGCCAAATAATCCCCTTGTCGTCAGAAAGCACTTCAACAATAGTTCCCATAAGTCTCGATGGACCAAGTCCATATGAACCCATAAACACTTTTTGCTCCTTACCTTCTTCGTCTTTAAATGTCAGGTTGATTGGTTCTGAATATTTATCACCAAGAGTAAAAATATTACCCACCTCCACTGCTTTTTGCTCAACAAGCTTCTCTCGAGATAAACCAAGGCTTGTTAGAACCTCTTCGTTTAACACTTCTTGGTTCACGGCAATACCAGTTTCTTCGTCGACATAAATAAGATCTTCACCTGCACCGGTGATTGTTTGAAACTCGTGAGAATATTTTGAAAAAGTTCCACCCGATGCAAAGGTCATGTAGGTTAAGTGACCGACCCCAAGTCTGTTGTAAATCTTTTTATACGCATGTTGTACTTTTTCATAGAACGCCATGTGCTCTGCTTCGTTGCGAGAAAATGAGTACATGTCTTTCATAAGAAATTCACGTCCACGCATTACACCAGACTTTGCTCGTGTTTCATTTCGAAACTTTGCTTGAATTTGATACGGATACACGGGAAGATCTTTGTATGACTGAACATGATTTTTAAGAAGCGCGGTGAGTGGTTCTTCATGAGTAAACCCAAGACCAATCTCAGTGTCGTTTTTTAATTTTGTCTTGAACCAATTATCAACAACCTCGTCAGACCAGCGCCCTGACTTTTGCCACACATCAGCATCTTGCAATACGGTCATCTTTACTTCCTGACCACCAATAGCATCCATCTCTTCACGAATAATGTTTGAAATCTTATTCATCACTCGAAGACCAAGTGGTAAATATGAATACACCCCCGCCATTTCTTTATTAATAAATCCTCCTCGAATAAGAAGCTCTGCATTCTTTGACACCTCATCTGCTGGAGCTTCTTTTCTTGTTTTTGTAAATAGTTGTGACTGTTTCATTACGCCCCATAATACTGGAAAACCAACTTTTTAGCAAAAAGCACTGACCCTTGAAAAAAAGCTTGTTTTGTAGTAAAGTACTGATTGTCTGTTAACAACCTTTTCCGCCTCAAAACGGCTTTGGTGCCCTCTTGTCGAAAGAGTGGTAAAACGAGAATTCACATTATTTAACAAGAATTTTTGTGCAGATACACGAGCTCTATAATTACAGAGCACAGATTATGTCAAAAGCAAATTTACAAGAAATGATTGATGCAGGTGTACACTTCGGATACACAAAAACACGAAGACACCCAAGCGCAAAACCTTTTATTTTTGATACAAAAAATAAGGTAGATATTATTGATCTAGAAAAAACAGCTGACCTTTTAAAGAAAGCAGAAGAATTCATTGCTTCACTTGGAAAAGATGGAAAGAAAATTCTTTTTGTGGGAACAAAGGCTGAAGCACAAGAAGTTACAAAAAACGCAGCTGATACACTTCGAATGCCATACGTTACGAATCGATGGATCGGAGGAACTCTTACAAACTTTTCTGAAATTAAACGACGAGTTGATATTCTCGTAGATTTAAAAGATAAACGAGCAAAAGGGTTACTTGAAAAATATACAAAGAAAGAACAATCTGACTTTTCACGACAGATCAACAAAATGGAAGGCTACTTTGGTGGACTTGTTGGTATGGACAGAAAACCAGATGCTCTCTTTGTTATTGACACTAAAAAAGAAATCAACGCGGTAAAAGAAGCACAAGCACTTAAAATTCCAGTAATTTCAATTTCAAGCACTGACTGTGATATTTCTGATATTACCTATCCAGTCGTTGCAAACGATTCTGCAATTTCAAGTCTAAAGATTTTAACAAACAGTATTGTATCTGCGTTTAGCAGTAATGCATAAAGAGAAACCGCTCGTACTCGTACGAGCGGTTCTCGCGTTTTATATTAATAGTTAGTACATTATATATATGATTACAACTGAACTTATTAAACAACTTCGAGATGAAACTGGCGTTTCTATTATGCAATGCAAGAAGGCGCTTGAAGAAGTGGGTGGAGATATTGAAAAAGCTCGAATTGTGCTCAAGAAAAAAAGTGGTGCAGCGGCTGAGAAAAAAGCTGATCGAGAATTAGGTGCAGGATTTCTTGCTATTGCCTCAAACAACAATAGTTCAGTACTTGTTACCCTCCTTTCTGAAACAGACTTCGTAGCAAAAAACGAAGAATTTGTGAACGGAGCAAAGAAACTTGCTGAGATGGCCCTAGCGGAAGGTGAATCGGTAAAGGAATCAGGTCTTTCTATGGTAAATGAACTCATTCAAAAAATGGGTGAAAATATTAAGATTGGTGAAGTGAAAGTTATGAAAGGAAATCTTGGTTCATATGTTCACAATGGACAAGTAGGAGCTATTGTTGCTCTTAAGGAAGCAAACGCTGACCTTGCTCGAGATATTGCAATGCATATTACTGCAATGCGACCAATCTTTACTCATGAATCTGACATTGACGAAACAGCCCGAAACAACGCAAAAGAAATCTTTGAAAAAGAAGTTTCAGAACAAGCAAAAGACAAACCTGAAGAAATGAAGGCTCAAATCTTGAACGGAAAGATTAATGCATACTTTAAAGACCAAGTGCTGATGAAGCAATCATTCATTAAAGATCCAAGTAAAACTATTGAGCAACTTTTGAAAGAAAGTAATAATACGCTCGAGTCATTTGTTGTAGAAAAGATATAACATGCACATTCTGCTTATCATATTTGGAATATCTCTCGTTGGTATTGTTGGTATGATCTACCTGGGTATTTCACGTGTTCGAGAGTTAGGTCTCGAACACGGTGAGATCACTCACCCTATGGGAAAACATATTTATACTCTCTGGGAAAAAATAAAAATTATTCTTAGCTATATTGCTCATTCATTTGCCATTATGGCTTCCCGACTTTGGGCTCGTATCGCTCACCATATCTCTTTGGTTTATAAAAAGATAGTTCACCGAATTGAAGAATACTTTAAGCATAAACATGAGAACAACTTGAACAAAGAAGTGAAGACGCAGTCTATTCTACTTACGACAATCAAAGCGTATAAGAAAGAAATCAAAAAACTAAAGCAACAAATTGAACCAGACAACATGAGACCAAAAGACGAAACAAAAAGTGAATAATCAAGGGTTGACTTTATACAGAAAAAAAATAAAATAGAGAGAGTTTTCAAAGGAAAACATGCCGTCTTAGCTCAGTTGGTAGAGCAACCGCCTTGTAAGCGGTAGGTCCGGAGTTCGAATCTCCGAGACGGCTCCAAAATAATAAAACCCCTATCGAGGGGTTTTATTATTTTATGTCATTCCAATTATCTTTATAGAGTATTCCTTCCACAATATGATTATCAATCCAGTGATAGTTCCCTCCTCGAGGCTTATCCATTAACAGCGCGTGGTATTTAAACCCATGATCCCGGAGCCACTTTTCTGTAATCTCTCTGTGATCTTTGTTTGTACGAGAAGTAAAGAAGGTAATGACATGACCCTCATCGCACCAAGCGTTAATTTTTTCTTTGGCGCCGGCATACTCTTCTGCTGTTACCATTCGCTCTGGTTCTTCATTGGGAATATCGTCGCAAATAGTACCATCGATATCGATGAGGTAATTTTTCTTTCCCGGTGGAAGAACAGGGCTTATATTATTGTGATTGTGTTGATGCATCTGTAGTTACTGTTGATGAACCATTGCTTGTTTGCACTGAGTTTGTTGATTTGATTGTTGACTTTCCTTTTTCTTGTGCATCAAGAAGTGCTTTCGCCTCTGCTTCTCTCTTTTCTTTAATATTTACAAGCTCAGGCATAATAGCTTCTATTTCTGCTCGATCTTTAAATCCTTTATATGTTTTTCCGTTGATGATAAGTGCTGGAAGATTTTCATCAATTTTGTAGATTGATTTAATTGCCTCAATTGCAGAGACATCAAGATAGTAGTCAAACGAGTATACACGGATTTCAGGATAGTCTTTTCGAACATCGGTTAGAACATAGCCTTGCTTACGACAATCATCACAATCTTCTCGTCCGTAGAAGTAGATAATTGATTCGATATTTAAATCACATCGTTCACGTGCTTTTTGCATCAAAAGGAAATCTTTAATTTGAAGGAGAGAATAATATTTCTTTAGCCCAACAAGTTCTTCACTGAGACTATCAAAATTATTTTCACCATATTCAATTCGACTTGCAAGTTCTCCAAGCTCTTTCGAAAGAATAGAGTCGGTGACATTTTCACAAGAAAGCTGCTCAAAGAGGTCAAATTGAGTCTCAAGAGACAAGATATCAATAGAAATGGTGTCTTCTATTTGACGGATTTCTTCAAGCTTTTTATTGTTAAGATTATTAGATAGGTAAAAAGCCGTTGCAAAGATAAACACGGTTATAAGGAATACAATAAGGTATTTTTTCCAGTCGTTTGGTTGTTCTCGTTTCATAGGGTTATACTCTACCTCCAAGCCGTCTTTTTTGCAAATACTGCATTATAGAGTGCTCGTACCACCCAAAACGGAGCGATCACACTGAAGACAAGCATGAAGTAAATAATTCTAAAGTCGAATCGATATTTTCCGGTAATCATACGTCGGCCGATAATGATTGTCGACATGACAAGCAAGTACAGAAGGATGCCGGTAAATACATAGGCATTGGTGTTCAAGAAAAACGTGTCAAAATTTGGCCAACCAAATGACCATCCAAAATCAAAGCCAACTGTTTGGTATTTTTCAATCAGCTTTAGAACACCTTTCACAATCTGGAAAAGTAATAGTCCAAGAATGTATGGCACTGCTACCATCGACACAAATCCTGCTGGCACTGACACAAGCGAAAAGAAACCATATTCTTTTTTAAAGAGAAGTTTTCGATAGTCATAGGTGTTCATCGTGAATCCGTAGATCCATCGGAGGCGTTGTTTGTAGAGAGCGAGTATATTTCGTGGACCCGTTGTGTATACATAGGCATCATTACACTGATCAATCTTATAGTGGTGTTGCTGCATACGAAATGCAATCTCCATATCTTCTGTGTTGTGCGCTTTGCGGAACAACCCAAGATCAGTAAACACTCTTCGTCTAAATATTGAAAAAGGTCCTGGAGTTACATAAATACCGCCCAAAATCCCAAGTATTTTTTTCATAAACACTGCCCAATTATATTCTACTTGTTGGAGTGTTTGGGTCATTGTCTTAGGATTGTGAATCAAAATAGACGGAGCAACTGCCATTGTGTTTTCGTCTTTGAGGAAATACGTCATCATACGCTTTAGCGTTTCTGGCTCAACAAATGAGTCAGCATCGAGACATGAAATAAACTCTGAATCAGAATTTTCGATCGCATAATTTACCGCAGTGTGTTTACCACCGTTTTCTTTTTTCAAGATTTTAATGTTTGGATATTTTTCAAACTTTTTGAGCACTTCCCATGTGTTATCAGTACTTCCGTCATCAACAGCAATGATGGTAATTTTATCTTTTGGATAGTCGAGTTCAAGGAGAGACTTGAGCGTCTTTTCTACGGTGTTTTGCTCATTCCAACATGGCACAGCAACCGTGATTGTTGGGTATCGTTCAAGTTTTATTTTCTCTTTTCGATATTGAATAGTCTTTCTCTTTTCAAAAAAGGTAATAAGAAAAAAGATCTGCACATACATGGAGATAAAGCCCAATATATAGAATAGTACGGTGGTAAATTTATGCATTTTTATGTTTTCCTACGTCTTTCTATTATAACACAAAAAGACATTTTTAACAATATTACAACGAAAAGCCGGGCAGGCGAAGCCTGCCCGGCTTTTCTAGCTATTACATTTGACCTTCTTTCTTGTGTGCGTCACAAGTGCCATTCATGCACTTTTTACATCCGCAGTGTCGGATAATAGTGTAGACAGTACAGAGTCCAACGAGAAGGTACACTACATATGCAATCGTAGATGTACCGAAAATCAATGAAACGAGGTTAATTTCACCCCCGAAGAATAATCCCCCTAGTCCAACGAGTCCCCAGTTAAGACCTCCAATGATTACCAACCACCATGCAATTTTTTTCATAAGTGTGTTTATTAAATACTAATAAGATCCACTCATAGCATACCACACATTAATCAAAATAGTTTCGGAGTCGTGCAATCTTTTCATTATTGCGAAGCTTTTCATGAACTTTAGCTTCGATTTGTCGAATACGTTCACGAGTCACACCAAACTCATGCCCGACCTCTTCGAGCGTATGTTGGATACCGTCTTCAAGACCATAGCGCATTTCTAAAATTTTCTTTTCTTTTGGAGACAATTCATTTAACACTTCTCGAATTTGATCTGAAAGTATTCGTTGTGCCGAATCCTGGTCTGGTCTCGCAATTTTATCATCAGCGATAAATTCACCAAGTGTTGATTTATCTTCGTCTTCGTTGATCGGTTTTTCAAGAGAAGCAGTTGTCTGACTGATTTTTTCAATCACATGAATTTTTTCAACTTCTACACCCATTTCTGTTGCAACTTCTTCGGCAAGTGGTTCACGGCCAAGATCTTGGAAAAGTCTTCGATAGACTTGTTTGTATTTTGAGATCGTTTCAACCATGTGCACTGGAATACGGATAGTTCGAGACTGGTCAGCAAGTGCTCGCGTGATTGATTGTCGAATCCACCAGGTTGCATAGGTCGAGAATTTAAAGCCCTTTGACCAATCAAATTTTTCTACCGCTTTAAAAAGTCCTAGATTTCCTTCTTGAATCAAATCAAGAAGTGTTAAGTCCTGGCTTCGTCCAGAATATTTTTTAGCAATAGACACCACAAGACGAAGGTTTGCGCGAGCAAGAAGATTTTTTGCTTCTTCATCACCTGCTTCAATTCTTTTTGCAAGCTCTTTCTCTTCCGATGCCTTAATCAAAGAATATTGACCAATCTCTTTGAGATACATTTGAATTGAGTCTCGACTCTTTTTATCTTTTGCATATTTTTCAATCTTGTCTTTTGGGTCTTCGAAGTCGAGCAAGTTTCCACCTTCGAGCACATCAATACCCGCATCGAGAAATTGCGCGTATAAATCATCGAGGAAAATTACATCGTTTTCGATATTTGGAAACGTCTTAAGAATTTCATCGTAGGTTATGAATCCTCTTTTTCGCCCTTTTTCAATCAGTGTTTCTGCAAGCTTCTGCTGTGCTTCTGCTTTTGTTGGTGGTTTTTTAGAGCCTGATGCTTTCTTTACGGGAGCAAGCTTTTGTTTTTTAGCCGCAGGGCGTGGAGATGGTTTTGTCGTCTTCTTTGTCACTTTTTTAACAGTTTTTTTAGGCGCCTTTTTCGACACTTTTTTGACCGGCTTCTTTGGTTGAGCCTTCTTTGTTGTCTTTTTGACTACCTTTTTTGATGTCTTTTTTGTTGCCATATATATGTACTATAAACGTTATTGTATTAATTGTTAAGCGTGTGACGACTATTATTAATGCTGTCTTTTTCTTTTCCTAGACTCAGTAATTCCTGTGTGAGGCTGTCTGCTTTTTGCTCATCACCCTCTCGTTCCGCATCTTTAATATGCTCTTTCAGAAGGATAATCTTTTTACGAATGACGTAATTTTTAAGATTTTTAAACAACTCCTCTTCTCCCAAGCTATAGTCCTTATCACTAAAAATAAATTCACTTTCCTTGTTTTTATATTTTTTCTCGAGAAGAGCAAATTCATCATTTCCAATAATTTGAATAATACGTTCACGAACTTTTTCTGAGGCATTATTTGCGATGTACATTCCCCACACCTCTTTTTCAAGCACGCCATCATGAGACGTCTGCTCTGGATTCTGGGTTGGCTTTACAGACTCTTCACTCGTACGAACACGTTCTGGGATTTTTCGTAAGTCAGAAGCAATATAGCTTTCTGAGATACGCGTCATCTCACTAATTTTTTTAATGAAGAATGCTTTTTCAATCTCACTGGTAAGTTCTTGTACGAGTGGCAACACCTCTTCTTTAATTCGTTTTCCAACCTCTCTATCATCTTTCGCAGTATCTTGAATTTTTTTGACGTAAAAAAGAATAATGTGTTCAGCTGATTTTAATAATTTTGACCACGCCTCTTTACCAGAGCTTTGAATGAAGTCTGCAGGATCTTTGCCCGACGTAATATCAACTATTTTTACATCCATACCAAGAGACATACCAATAAGAGCTGAACGTTTCGCCGCATTCACACCAGCAGTATCTGCATCGAACGCAAGCACTAAATTATTTGAAAGACGTTTTATAATACCGAGATTGTTTATGTGATTATCTTTTGTCATTAAGCCGTCGGCCAAGGCAGTACCCGAGACAGCAACTGTATTTCGAAACCCTGCCTGATGAAGT
This sequence comes from uncultured Candidatus Saccharibacteria bacterium, assembly GCA_964490365.1. Lineage (GTDB taxonomy): Bacteria > Patescibacteriota > Minisyncoccia > Phycocordibacterales > CSBR16-119 > JAUPTX01. Next base: position 5,299 of record CAZBAG010000001.1, on the reverse strand, counting down.
GCAATAACATCAAACTGCCCTTCGACGATTGTCGTAAAATTATATTTTCTTATATAATTCTTTGCTTTATCGATTGCAAATAACACATCTGACTTATTGAAGAGTGGCGTATCTGGACTGTTTACATATTTACCCGAGACACCATCATCTTTAAATATCCTTCCAGAGAATGCAATGACTCGTCCACTAGAGTCACAGATTGGAAACATAATTCGATCCCTAAATGTATCGTATGCTCCTTTTTCAGTTTTTTTAATGAGTCCAATGTTGACCAATTCAGCATCGGAGAATTTATTGCGTAATTTATCGTACAAATTTCTCCATCCTTCGGGTACGTATCCAATTCGAAATTCTTTGATTGTCTTTTGTTCAATTCCTCTTCCTGTTATGTAATCCATAACATCTGTTCTAGCTCCCAGGAAATCCTCGAAGACTTTTGTTGCCTCTTCCATCGCTTCATAGAGCCGATCTTTTTCTTCTTTTTGCTTTGGATTAAAGTTGTGAAGTGACACACCTGCCTTATCCGCAAGTACTTTCAAAGAGCCTTTAAAATCTAATCCCTCCATCTCCTGGACAAAGGTGAACATATCGCCACCTTTGCCCGTCGAGAAACAATGATACAGACCTTTTTCCGGAGAAACATAGAACGATGGAGTTCGCTCTTGTTTAAACGGAGATTTCCCTTTGTAGTTTTTTCCCGCAGGAGTCAGCGTTACATACATTGACACAACGTCAACAATACTTAGGCGCTCTTTAATTTGATCTACGGGAGAAAACATGTGGGCGACTTTAATAATTAATTTTAATAATCAAGCTGTAGACATCTATTCTTCTTTTGCTTCTTCAGGTTCTACTACGTCTTGGTAATCACCACGGAATCCTGTTCCGGCTGGAATCAATCGTCCGATGATAACGTTTTCTTTCAGACCTCGAAGATTATCTATTCCTCCTCGTATTGCATTGTTAATGAGTACTCGGTTTGTGTTTTGGAAAGACGCTGCAGAAAGCCATGATGTTGTGGTGAGTGATACTTGAGAAATACCTTCTACCACAAGCTCTGCTTTTGCTTCTTTTCCTCCTTCGTCTTTCGTTCGGATATTTTCTTCAATCAATTCAATATTTTCTACTACATCGTTTGGTGAGAGTGTTGTGTCTCCAGCGTCAACAATCTTTCGTCGTGAGAACATTTGTCGAACAATGATTTCAAGGTGTTTTCGAGAAATTGGCGCACCTTGTAGTTCATACACTTTGTTAATTTCGTCGATAATATAGTTCTCTGCCATATCCTTACCTCCGAACTTGAAGACTTCTGTAATTTTTGCAGAACCATCTGTCAGAAGTTGACCCTTTACTACAACTTCTCCCTTTTTAACAATTGGCGTTCTCTTAAGTGCAACTGGATATTCTATTGTGTTTGATTTTCCATCTCCTTTTGAATCCGAGAGAACAGTAATTACGCGCTCTTTACCTTCCCCTTTGATCTCAAGCACTTGTCCATCAACCATGTTTACCACAGCTGGGTTTTTAGGATTTCTTCGTTCGAATACTTCTTCAACTCGAGGAAGACCTTGTGTAATATCTGATCCTCCTGCCACACCTCCGGCGTGGAACGTTCGTAGTGTAAGCTGTGTTCCTGGCTCACCGATCGCTTGTGCGGCGATAATACCAACAGCTTCTCCAAGATTAATTTGTCGATTTCGTCCAAGGTCAAGACCGTAACATGACTGACATACTCCGTGGACTGTCTCACACGTAAGAGGAGTTTTAATGAAGACTTCTTTCACACCAAGTGACTCAATCATTTTTGATTCTTCTTTTGTCACAATGTGATTCTTTTTGAAGAGTACTTTTCCAGTAGCGTCTTTCAAATCTTCACCAAGTGTTCGTCCCATAATATTTTTAGACAATGGAATGATAAGTCCAGAAATATTTTCTTCTCGAACTACTTTTCCATTTTTTGTAGCACAATCAACTTCAGTCACCACGACGTCTTGCGACACGTCAACAAGTCGTCGAGTAAGGTACCCCGCAGACGCTGTCTTAAGCGCAGTGTCGGCAAGACCCTTTCGAGAACCGTGAGTTGTAATAAAGTATTCAAGCGGCGATAGACCTTCTTTATATGAAGGCACAATCGGGAAGTCGATAATTCTACCAACTGTGTTTGTCATCAAACCTTTCATACCTGCCATCTGTACTAACTGACCCATACTACCTCTCGCTTGAGAGTTAATCATGTCAGCAGCTGGACCATGTTGGTTCATAGAAGCTGGAATAGCTTCTTGAATTTTGAGCTTTGCCCCTTCCCAAATTGAAATAACTTTTAGATATTTTTCATCTTCTGAAAGAAGACCTTCTCGGTATTGTTCGATTACTTGTGCTTCTTCCGCTCGGGCAGCTGCAACGATGGCTTTCTTTTCCACAGGAACAACTACGTTGTCCATACCCCAAGTAATACCTGATTTTGTTGAATATTTGAAACCGAACTCTTTAATTTTATCCAAGACGGATGGAGTTTCATCTACACCATATTTATAGATTACTTCATCAACAAGGGCTGATAGTCGTTTTTGTGTCATTGGCTCATTCACATATGGGAAATCTTTTGGCAGTGATGAGTTAAACATAAGACGACCAACTGTTGTTTCAAAGATCTTACCTTCGAATTTTCCATATCGAGGTGAATCAGTTGGAAGCACTTTGATTTTTGACCGGAATGACACTTGTCCGTAGTCGTACGCAGTCATTGCTTCGTTTGGACTCGCAAAATATCTTCCTTCTCCAATATCTCCTGGAACTTCTTTTGTCATCCAGTAGCAACCAAGCACCATGTCTTGTTTTGGGTTTACAATTGGGTTTCCGTCTTGAGGTTTCAAAAGGTTTTTATTTGAAGCCATCAGTTCTCGTGCTTCAGCTTGGGCTGGTTCACCGAGTGGTACGTATACCGCCATTTGGTCTCCGTCGAAGTCAGCGTTGAACGCCGTACACACCAGAGGGTGCACTTGAATAGCTTTACCTTCAATAAGAATTGGATTGAATGCTTGAATACCAAGTCGGTGCAGTGTTGGTGCTCGGTTTAGCATTACGTATTTTCCTTGAATCACTTCTTCAAGAATAGCCCATACTTCTGCAACACCTTCTTCAATGAGCTTGTTTGCTCCTCGAATGTTAAATGCTAATTCTCGTTCCAAGATTTTAGAAATAACAAATGGACGGAAAAGCTCAAGGGCCATCTTCTTTGGAAGACCACATTGGTTGAGTTTAAGCTGAGGACCAACCACGATCACAGAACGTCCAGAGTAGTCTACTCGTTTACCAAGAAGATTTTGTCGGAACAATCCTTGTTTTGATTTGAGGTTGTCTGACAATGACTTCAGTGCGCGTCGTTGAGATTGATTCATTGCCGCATCTGATTTTGCAATCGAGTTATCGAGCAAGGCATCAACCGCTTCTTGCAAGATTCTTTTTTCGTTTCGCAAGATAACATCTGGTGCATTAATCTCGATCAATTTTCGAAGACGGTTGTTTCTGTTGATCACACGTCGGTACAAGTCGTTTACATCCGATGTTGCATGTCGTCCACCTTCAAGAGCAACCATAGGGCGAAGTCCTGGTGGTACCACTGGAAGAGATTTCAAGAACATCCATTCAGGACGAACATTTGAGTGAATCATTGATCGAATAAGACCAAGACGCTTTTTGAGTTTTACTTTATCAAGCGTTGCTGCTTTTTCGAGCATTCGTTCTGTTTCTGCTTTTAATTTTTGAAGATCAAGATTTGCAAAAATGTTATAAATTGCTTCTGCTCCAATACTCGCTTCAAATGCAGATGAATATCGCAGTGAGTAGTGGTGATATTCAATTTCATTTAATACTCGTCCAAGATGTAAGTCAGAGAGATCTCTCTTTGTGTTTGCAAAAAGCTCTTTCAGTTTTTCTTTTGTAGCGTCGTCACTTGAAGACTTCACTTTTTGTTTATATTCAGATTCAAGATCTTTCAGAATACGAGCTTTTTCATCTTCATTCACTTTGTGAATCATGTACCCAGCAAAGTACACAACCTTTTCAAGGTCAGTAAGAGCGATGTTCAACAAAATACTCATACGAGATGGAACACCCCGAAGGAACCAGATGTGAGCCACTGGTGACGCAAGTTCAATGTGACCCATGCGGTCTCGTCGCACAATAGATTTTGTGAGCTCAACACCACATTTTTCACAGACAATACCTTTGTACTTTACTCCTCGGTATTTTTTACAGTAACATTCGTAATCTTTTTCTGGTCCAAAAATCTTTTCGTCAAAAAGACCACCGCGTTCTGATCTGCCTGTTCGGTAGTTGATAGTTTCTGGTTTTGTGACTTCTCCATATGACCAATCCTTGATTCGCTCAGGTGAAGCAAGTTTGATCAATATTTTATCGAAATCTTTTTCGTCTAAAACTTTCATATAATGTTAAATAGTTAGCAATTAATTATCTTTTTGACCTCCAAGATCAATATCGAGAGCAAGACCTCGCAAATAGTTAAGCATCACTTTAAACGACGCTGGGATATTTGGTTCTTGAATCTTCTCTCCCTTGATAATTGAATCGAATGCAGATGATCGACCTAAGATATCATCAGATTTAATCGTAAGCATTTCTCGAAGCACGTGAGCAGCACCGTATCCTTCCAAAGCCCACACTTCCATTTCTCCGAATCGTTGACCTCCTGATTGTGCTTTACCTCCGAGCGGCTGTTGTGTAATAAGTGAGTATGGACCAATAGCACGCGCGTGCACTTTATCTTCAACCATGTGGTGCAGCTTGATCATGTACATGTACCCCATTGCTGTTTTTTGCTCAAACGCTTCTCCGGTTTGACCATCGTATAGCTGAACTTGTCCATCTTCTGGAAGACCAGCGGTTCGAAGTTCAGTTTTAATTTCATCTGGAGTTGCTCCACCAAAGAGTGGAACGATTGCTTGGTACCCAAGCGTATTCGCTGCAAGTCCCAAGTGAAGCTCGAGAATTTGTCCCAAGTTCATACGAGACGGCACACCAAGTGGTGTAAGAATTACATCTACCGGCTCTCCATCTTTTGTATATGGCATTTCTTCTTCAGGTAAGATAGTAGAGATAACACCTTTATTTCCGTGTCGTCCCGCAAGCTTGTCTCCAACTGAAATATTTCGGAGTTGTGCAACTTCTACAACAACCTTTTTAATAATTCCTGATTCAAGTTGGTGACCTTTTTCTCGTGAAAATACTTTTACAGAAATAACTCGGCCTTGGTTTCCGTGACCAACACGCATTGATGTAT